>NZ_FOKG01000005.1 GCF_900111885.1 Amycolatopsis marina | reverse complement strand
GTAGATCGAGGTGGCTGTTTCGGCGGGCAGGTCGGCGATCAGGGTGGCCATGCCCTCGCCCTGCGGCACCAACTGCACGGACCGTTCCGCCCGCCGCAACCGCGTCGGGTCTTTGCCCGCCAACCACTGCGACAACCGCTCATCGGCGAGGCGGACGAGGTCATCGGACAGGCATCCGGTGACGTCGGCGGTCTTGGAGGCCTTGTACCCGTCCACTACCCCGGCCCGCATTGCGGCCAGGGTGTGCGGCAGTCGGGTCGTCAACGCCACCGCCAACGACACCATCCGCTCCGCCGCACGCGGAGTGATCGACAACGCCAACGCGACCTCCTGAGCGACATCCCGAGCAATCTCCGGTGACGATGACACCAGCTCGGCGATGTCACACAGTTGCCGCGCCTCCAATGTGGACCGTGTCCGCTCCATCGACTGCAACCGCGCGACGAGGACCGATCTTCGCCGGGACAGTCCCGGCACCACCACGTTTCCCCCTGAACTGGTCACCCCACAATTGTATGGAGGGGGTCCGACAAAACCGGCGCAGCGGTCCCGTTCCCTGGGTAATTGTCGCTACCGGCCACCTCGAAAGGGTGATGCGTGGAGCGACAATTGCGCAGGGCACGCCGAAGGCGAGCCCGAAACCCCACCACGTGTCCCCCGAAAACGCGCACAAACCGCAAACACCCGCGCACAAACCGCAAACACTCGCGCACAAACCGCAAACAAACGCGCACAAACCGCAAACACCCGCCCCGGAAGTGCAAATACACCTCAGGACCAGCGCAGCACCACGAGCTGAATCGTCAGTGCGAGCCGCACCTGCGGGTCGTCCAGGTCCAACTCAACCAAATCCAGCAGCTTGCGCATTCGGTAGCGCAAGGTGTTGGGATGGATTCGCAGTGTCTGAGCCGCTGCGCGAGGATCGCCGGGATGGCGCAGCCATTGGTAGAGCGTGTTCGCGTAGTCGGTTCCGTTGGTCTCGTCGTGGGTGCGGACCTTGTGCAGTGGGCCGAGCGTGGTGAGTCCGCTGCTGCCGGACGCCGTCGCGGCGCGGTGCAGGGCCAGTGCGGTCCAGACCTCATCGAATCCGACCACCCGCTGCGGGACGAGTCCGGCTCGCAGTAGTCCGAGTGTCTCTTCGGCTTCGGCCCGCGAGCGGGCAAGGTCGTGGATCGGTGCGGCGCTTCCCGCGGCCACCCGCAGATCGCCGTCCCCGCCCGCGGTGTCCAGTGCGGCCCGCAGTTCGGTCCATGCGCCGGGGTCGGCCGTGTCCGGTACGACGGTGTAGAGCAGTCCGCCGAGTTCCGTCGCGGAAGGACGCTTGCCGATGCCCTGTGAGATGCGCTCCAGCAGTGCCAGGCGTAGTCCTTCCGCGTCCGGGTTGCCATCGCTGCTGGTGTCGATCACCACCACGCGGTGTGGGCCTTCGGAGAGGCCCAGTTCGGCGATCGCCGCTCGCGGGCTCGCCGTGCCCTGGAGTACGGCTCTGAGCAGTTCGGCAGAGGCCCTGCGCTGCGCATCGTCGTGCGCGCGCCTGCGCAACAGGTGCAGCGCGACCACCGGGGCCGAGTCGGCGAACGCGGCGGCCCGCTCCTCGGACACCGGCCCATCGACCACCGCCCACATGGAGCCGAGCAGTTCGCCGCCCATCCGGATGGGCACGATCAGGCGTGGCAGGGTCCCGTCGCGCTGTGCCGGAACGAAGATCGTCTGCCTGCCCCGCGACAGCTCCCGGAACACTCCTCTGGAACGGAAGCGCGCGAGCACGTCGTCCGGGATCCGCCTGCCCATGATCGTCGACACACGTGCGGGGTCGGTGAGGTCCTGACGGGCCGAGTAGGCGAGAACCCGGGAGTTCGTGTCCTCGATCGTCACGGGGGCGTCCACCACGGACGCCACCGCGTCGGCAAGGCGGAACAGGTCGGCCGCTCCCGGCTCGCCACCGTTCTCCAGCGTTTCCGATTCGTCCGAGATCGCGTCCAGGACGGTCCGCAGCAGCCACACCAGCTGCGCCCAGGATGCGGCGGCCCGCACCTCGATCAGACCGATTCCCGCGGTCCTCGCCGCTCGTCGGACCGCGGGCCGCTCGGCAAGCGGTGGCTTGACCAGCACTGCGGCAGCACCGTTGTCCGCGCTGTGCCGAATGAGCGCCGTGGCCTCCCTGGTCTCATTCATCGCCACCGCGAGAACCAGGTCGCCCGCGGAGAACTGGCCGGGTGCCCCCGGCTCCGCGATCACGACGTCCGCGACGACAGGGCAACTGTCCGGCAGGTGCACCACGTGCAGCAGGGTCGGACCGACCCGGTCGACCACCGCGCGTACGGAGCCCATGCGGTCACACGTCCGGGGTGCGGGCGTCGATCTCGTCCGGGGTGAACTGCTCCCGCTTCGTCGTCAGTGCCCATCGGTGGCCGTGGGGATCCACCACCCTGCCGTAGCGTTCGCCGAAGAACATCTCGGACACCGGTGCTTCCACTGTCGCTCCGGCGAACACCGCCCGCCGGAGCAGATCGTCCGGGTCCGCCGTCTCGAGTACCAGCAGCATCGGCGTCCCGCCCAGCGTCGTCGGGGCCAGCGCGCCTAGTCGCGGGATCTCCTCGCTCACCAACAGGCGTGCCTCGCCGATCGCGAGTTCGACAAACAGCACCGTGCCATCGGGCAGCAGGTTGCGGAACAGTTCGGCGGCGCCGAACGCGGTGCGGTAGAAGGTCAGCGCGGAGTCCACGTCCTTCACGAAAACGTGCGGTACGAGGCCGAGTGCGCGGCTGGGCCGGTGCCGGTCGCTCATGAGGCGTCGGCCCTCCGGAGATCGCCCAGCAGCCCGGCGTCGACTGCTGCGGAGGTGAGCCGCTCGAGCAGTCTCGCCTCGCGCTGAGCCATCTCCCAGCCCAGCCGAGTGAGCCGGTAGTACCTGCGGCGGGCGTCGTGTGGCTCGCCCTCGTGGCTCTCCCGCGTCTCCTCGACGAGTCCGTCCGCCACGAGCCGGGCGAGTGTGCGGTACAGGGTGCCCGGTCCCAATTGGACGGAGCCGTCGGTGACCTCACCGATGAACCCCATGATGCCGTAGCCGTGTGTCCTGCCGCGTGCGAGCGCGAGCAGCACCTGGAACGCTGCCGGGGTCAGCGGTGGAGGATTGCCGTCCGCCATGACGGGAGCATACACTCCGACTTCGTTGTATCCATGATGGATATATGCGAACGGGAGGGAGTGGCCATGCCGATCCGTGGCGTCAGCAAAGTGGTGATCGGAGTGCGGGACCAGGAGCGGGCGCGGCGGTTCTGGGCGGAGACCATCGGCTTCGCGGTTACCACCGACATGCCCTACGGCGACTCGGACCGCTGGGTCGAACTGACCTCGGCCGACGGTCGGACGGTGCTGGTGCTGAGCCCGGACCCCGATGACCAGATGCGTTTTCCGGTGCGCGACGGAGTCCCCACCGCCAACTTCTTCTTCTACGCCGACGACGTGGTCGCCACCCACGCCGAACTGTCCGCAAAGGGTGTCGAGTTCCCCTCGACTCCGACACATCAGCCGTGGGGATGGTGGGCGATGTTCGCCGACACGGAGGGCAACCACTTCGCGCTGCAACAACGGGACCAGCAACCCACCGGGTGATCAGTCCGAAAGGGCCTCCGCGATCCAGTCCGCCACCGGAAGGCCGCGTTCGAGGCATTCGGTGGACAGTCGCGCTGTCCATCGCAGCGCCTGCAGCACGAGACTGTCCACCTCTTTCGGCGCGGCATTGGCCAGTGCGATCTCCACCTGCTCCTGCGCGGCCTCGGTGTTGCCGTGCACCTCGGCCAGCAACGTGCGGACCGCGGTCCGCACGGGCGGATCGGCCTGGTCGATCGAGACCTCCTCGCCTGCCTCGTCGAACACCTGGACCTTCACCGGCGCGTTGCCGCCGTCGCCGAGGGTGGAGACCATCGCACTGCACTCGCTGAACAGGAGCAGCATCAACGCGAGCGTCTGATCGGCGCCGTCGGCCTGTGGGGTGGCCGTGGGCGCCACCTGGTCCAGCGCTTCCTCGTCCTGGCCTAGATGTATGGCGACGAGGGCGCGCTGCGCCTTCTCGACGAGCTCGGGCTCGTCCTCGTTCCTGGGGTGCTGCACGTGCCTATCAAACACCAGGGCGCCGCGAAGTGTGTTGTGACGGAGGGTCCAGCGGAATCCTTGGCGTGGTCACCGTGCGGCGTGCAGTGCACCCAGCGCGAGGTGGCCGAGCAGTTCGGCGAGTTCCTTGTCAGGCAGGTAGCGGTTGTGCGGCGTCGAATTGATCAAACCGAACACGGCGTGTGCGGACGAACGGGCGTGGCTCTCGCCCACCTGGGGGACAGCGGCGCGAATCGCGGTTACCCACACCTCCACATAGCGCCGCTGCAGTGCCCGTACCTGTCGGCGATCCGCGTCGGTCAGGTTGGCGAGATTGCGTTCCTGCACGGTGATGAGTGCGGGGTGCTGGAGCGCGAAGTCGACGTGGAACCGGACCAGTTCGGCCAGTACCTCCTGTGGGTCGGTTGCCGCCTCGGCCAGTTCCGTGCCTCCGTCGAGCAGGAACTGGCTGATCGAACTCAGCATCTCGCCGAGCATCGCGTCCTTGCTGCGGAAGTGCCGGTAGAGCGCGGGGCCGGAGATCCCCACCGCCGCGCCGATGTCGTCGATCCCGACCCCGTGGAAGCCGTGCCGGGCGAACAGCTCGGCGGCAGCGGCCAGAATCTGCTCACGACGGCTGGCCTTCTCGCCGTTCACCAGCGGAGTGGGAGTGGAGGGCATCCCCGCAGTCTAGTCGGCCGAGTTAGCGAGCACTAACCGTTCGTGCTTCTGTGCGGCGCGTCTTACTCCGCACGATGTGGCCGACCCCGTCGGCCACATCGTGCACAACCCTCTCGTGCGACTTCTCGCGTAATCCATGCGGGTTGCCTCTCGTGTGAGTTCTTCGTGAGTGAGCAGGGCACCTGGTATGCCTTTTCGTGGTCAATGACTGACGAAAGGATCGGAAACGTGTCTTTCGCGAAGAAGACCGCCCTCCCTGCAACCCGATTCCTGACTTTCTTCTTGCTCACCGCACTGGCGATGCTGGGGTTGACGATCCCGGCGAGTGCGGCCGGGCCGAACTACGTCGCGCTCGGCGACTCCTACTCCTCCGGGGTCGGTGCCGGTGACTACGGCAGTTCGGGCGACTGCAGACGCAGCGCCAACTCCTATCCCCAGCTCTGGGCGAACTCGCACGGCGTGTCCAGCTTCAGTTTCGTCGCCTGTTCCGGTGCCCGGACGGGTGACGTACTGAGCAAGCAGGTCAGCGCGCTGAGCGCCAGCACGACCGTGGCGACGATCTCGGTCGGCGGAAACGACGCGGGCTTCGCCGACGTGATGACCGACTGCACCCTCGGGTCGGACCAGTCCTGCGTCGACCGAGTGGAGGTCGCCAAGGACTACGCGCGCAACACCCTGCCCGGACTGCTGGACAACGTCTACTCGGAGATGCGCGACCGCGCTCCAAACGCTGAGATCATCGTCCTGGGATACCCGAAGTTCTACAAGCTGAACGGTTCCTGCTCCGTGGGCCTGAGTGAGACCAAGCGTGCCGCGATCAACTCGGGATCCGACACGCTCGCCGAGGTCACCGCCAAGCGTGCCGCCGATGCCGGGCTCACCTTCGTCGACATGCGGGGGCCGTTCACCGGGCACGAGATCTGCTCGGGTGATCGCTGGCTGCACAGTCTTGTCTGGCCGATCATCGAGTCTTATCACCCCACCAAGGAGGGGCAGGCGCTTGGTTACCTGCCCGCCCTGAACGCCGTCACCGACTGACGTCCGTCCCCTCGTCCGGCCCTGGACAGTTAGGTTAGCGGTCGATAACCTCCCATGGAGAGTTAACGCCTGCTAACCTAGCTGTTCATGCATGTTCCATGCTGTGCCGACGACGAGGGAGGCCGTGGGTTGTCACCCGGAGCCACGTCCGATATCCCGGTGCTCACCAGTACCGCGGACCCACGGGACGAGACTTACACGCGAAGCGCCATCGCGCACGCTGAACTGGTCGAGGACCTGCGTAAACGACTGTCGGTCGCCCGGCAGGGCGGTTCGGAGAAGGCGCGCATCCGCCACGTGGAACGCGGGAAGCTGCTGCCCCGGGACCGCGTCGACGCGTTGCTCGACCCCGGTTCGCCGTTTCTCGAACTCTCCCCGCTCGCCGCGAACGGCCTGTACGACGACGAGGCGCCCTCGGCGGGGATCATCACCGGCATCGGCAGGGTGTCCGGGCGCGAGTGTGTCGTCGTCGCCAACGACGCAACGGTGAAGGGCGGGACGTACTACCCGCTCACCGTGAAGAAGCACCTCCGTGCGCAGGAGGTGGCGCTGCACAACAACCTGCCGTGCATCTACCTGGTGGACTCCGGTGGCGCTTTTCTGCCGCGACAGGACGAGGTCTTTCCCGACCGCGAGCACTTCGGGCGGATCTTCTACAACCAGGCCACCATGTCCGCACGCGGGATCCCGCAGATCGCCGCCGTGCTCGGCTCCTGCACCGCGGGCGGCGCCTACGTCCCCGCGATGAGCGACGAAGCCGTGATCGTGCGGAACCAGGGCACGATCTTTCTTGGCGGCCCACCGCTGGTGAAGGCCGCGACCGGCGAGGTGGTGACCGCGGAGGAGCTCGGCGGCGGCGATGTCCACGCCCGCTCGTCCGGCGTCACCGACCATCTCGCCACCGACGACGCGCACGCGTTGCGCATCGTCCGCTCCATCGTCGCGACACTCGGACCGCGCGCGCCCCGTCCCTGGGACGTGCTGCCGACCGAGCAGCCCGCGGTCGACCCGGAGCAGCTCTACGGGGTCGTACCCACCGACTCGCGGACGCCGTACGACGTGCGCGAGGTGATCGCGCGGATCACGGACGGCAGCAGGTTCGCGGAGTTCAAGAAGGAGTACGGCGCCACCCTGGTCACCGGGTTCGCCAGGATCCACGGTCACCCCGTCGGGATCATCGCCAACAACGGGGTGCTGTTCGCCGAGTCGGCGATGAAGGGCGCGCACTTCATCGAACTGTGCGACAAGCGCTCGATTCCGCTGCTCTTCCTGCAGAACATCAGCGGCTTCATGGTCGGCAGGGACTACGAGGCGGGCGGTATCGCCAAGCACGGAGCCAAGATGGTGACCGCTGTTGCCTGTGCCCGGGTACCCAAACTGACCGTCATCATCGGTGGTTCGTTCGGCGCGGGCAACTACTCGATGTGCGGCAGGGCGTACTCGCCCCGGTTCCTCTGGATGTGGCCCAACGCGCGGATCTCGGTGATGGGCGGGGAACAGGCGGCGTCGGTGCTCTCCACGGTGCGCCGCGACTCGATCGAGGCTCGGGGCGAGGAATGGTCCGCCGAGGCGGAGGAGTCCTTCAAGGACCCGATCCGGGAGCAGTACGAGCAGCAGGGCAGTCCCTACTACTCGACGGCCCGACTCTGGGACGACGGCGTGATCGACCCGGCGGACACCCGCACCGTGGTCGGCCTCGCACTCTCGGCGGCGGCCAACGCGCCGCTGGACCCGGTCTCCTACGGCGTCTTCAGGATGTGACATGAGCGACCAGATGTTCGACACCGTCCTTGTCGCCAATCGCGGCGAGATCGCCGTGCGGGTCATCCGCACCCTGCGCGGTATGGGAATTCGCTCCGTCGCGGTGTACAGCGACGCGGACGTCGACGCTGCACACGTGCACGAGGCCGACACAGCTGTCCACATCGGACCTGCGGACGCCACGCACAGCTATCTGTCGATTCCCGCGATCCTGGACGCCGTGCGGCGGACCGGGGCGCAGGCGGTACATCCCGGGTACGGCTTCCTCTCGGAGAACGTCGAGTTCGCCAGGGCATGCGCGGCGGCCGGAGTCGCGTTCATCGGGCCGCCGGCCGGGGCCATCGACGCCATGGGCGACAAGATCCGCGCCAAGGCCACCGTGTCCTCGGCGGGCGTTCCCGTCGTTCCCGGCACCTCTGGTGGCGGCCTCGCCGACGCCGACATCGCCGAGGCCGCCGCCGAGGTCGGCTACCCGGTGCTGCTCAAGCCGTCGGCGGGCGGTGGCGGCAAGGGGATGCGGCTGGTCGAGTCGCCCGAAGGACTGGCCGACGCCGTGGAGTCCGCACGCAGGGAGGCCAGGGCGGCCTTCGGTGACGACACCCTGCTGCTGGAACGCTTCGTCACGACCCCCAGGCACATCGAGATCCAGGTGCTCGCCGACGCACACGGCCACGTGATCCATCTCGGTGAGCGCGAGTGCAGCCTCCAGCGGCGGCACCAGAAGATCATCGAGGAGGCCCCCTCGGTGCTGCTCGACGAGCAGACCAGGGCCAGGATGGGTTCCGCCGCGGTGGAAGCCGCCCGCGCGGTCGGCTATGTCGGCGCGGGAACGGTCGAGTTCATCGTGTCGTCGAAGGACCCCGGCGAGTTCTTCTTCATGGAGATGAACACCAGGCTGCAGGTCGAGCACCCGGTGACCGAGTTGGTGACCGGGCTCGATCTGGTCGAATGGCAGGTCAGGATCGCCGCAGGAGAGCCGCTGACGTTGCCGCAGGAGGATGTGCGCCTCGAAGGGCACGCCATCGAGGCGCGGGTCTACGCCGAGGAACCGTCCAGGGGGTTCGTGCCCACCGGCGGAACCGTCCTCGCGGTCACCGAGCCGGAAGGTCCCGGCGTCCGGGTGGATTCCTGGATGCGCCGCGGCGCCGTCATCGGCTCGCACTACGATCCGATGTTGGCGAAGGTCATCGCGTGGGGGCCGGACCGGGTGGCGGCCCTGCACCGGCTGGACCGGGCACTCGCGGACACCGCGGTTCTCGGTGTCACCAGCAACGTCGCGTTCCTGCGTGCGCTGCTGGCCGACGAGGAAGTCCGGGCGGGGCGCCTGGACACCGAACTCGTCGACCGCAGGCTGGCCTCGCTGACCGAGAGCACGGTGCCCACGGACTTCTTCGTCGCCGCCGCGCTCGACCGGCTGCTCGGACTGCAACCGGCCGGTCCTGTCGTGGACCCGTGGGACGTGCCGGACGGCTGGCGCCTCGGTGCGCGGGGCGGCGTGACGTTCCGGCTGCGGGCCGGGGGTGCCGAGTCCGTCGTGCGGGTCGAAGGCACGCCCGCTGACGCCGTGGTGAGCGTCGACGGCGCCGAACCCGAGGCAGTCTCCGCACGGCGCGTCGACGGTGAGCCGGGCGGGGTCGAACTGCGCTATGGCGGCGAGCTGCTGCGTTACCGGCGTGCCGAGGCTCCGGACGGTGACGTGTGGCTCGCGCGTGCCGGGCGTTGTCTTGCCGTCGGCGAGCGCCCGAATCTGCTGGCGACGCACGCCGACTCGGCCGAGGCCGGGCCGGTGACCAGTCCCATGCCGGGCACCGTGCTGGTGGTCAAGGCGGCCGAAGGTGACGTGGTCGCCGCAGGTACGCCGTTGCTGGTGGTCGAGGCGATGAAGATGGAGCACACCATCACGGCCCCGGTCGCCGGCGTTGTCAGTGAACTCCGTGTCCAGACAGGCCAACAGGTCGCGCTGGACGAACCGCTTGCCGTGGTAACCCCCGAGGAGCAAACCGAATGATCGACTTCCGACTGGATGACGAGTACGACGCGCTGCGCAAGACCGTCCAGGACTTCGCGCAGAACGAGGTGGCCCCGGTCATCGGCGGCTTCTACGAGCGCGAGGAGTTCCCCTACGCCCTGGTGGCGAAGATGGGCGAGATGGGGCTGTTCGGCCTGCCGTTCGCCGAGGAGTTCGGCGGGATGGGCGGCGACTACTTCGCGCTCTGCCTCGCGCTGGAGGAACTCGCCAGGGTGGACTCGTCCGTCGCGATCACCCTGGAGGCAGGGGTCTCGCTCGGCGCCATGCCGATCTACCGGTTCGGGACCGAGGAGCAGAAGCGCCGGTGGCTGCCCGCGCTGTGCTCCGGCGAGGCGCTCGGGGCGTTCGGCCTGACCGAGCCGGGTGGCGGTTCGGACGCGGGTGCCACCCGCACGACCGCGAAGCTGGTGGACGGTGAGTGGGTGATCAACGGCAGCAAGTCCTTCATCACGAACTCCGGCACCGACATCACCCGGCTCGTCACCGTCACCGCGGTCACCGGCCAGAAGCCGGATGGCCGCAAAGAGATCTCCGCGATCATCCTCCCGTCCGGCACCGACGGTTTCGCGGTCGCGCCGAAGTACTCGAAGGTCGGCTGGAACGCCTCCGACACGCACGAGCTGTCGTTCTCCGACTGCAGGGTTCCCGAGGAGAACCTGCTCGGGGAACGCGGTCGTGGGTACGCCCAGTTCCTGTCCATTCTGGACGAGGGCAGGGTTGCCATCGCCGCGCTGAGTGTCGGTCTCGCGCAGGGGTGTGTGGACGAATGCCTGCGGTACGTCGGCGAGCGAGAGGCCTTCGGTCACAAGATCGGGGCCTACCAGGCGATCCAGTTCAAGATCGCCGACATGGAGATGCGTACGCACACGGCCCGGCTGGCTTACTACGCCGCCGCCTCGAAGATGCTGCGAGGTGAGCCGTTCAAGAAGGAGGCGGCGATCGCGAAGCTCACGGCGTCCAACGCGGCGATGGACAACTCCCGTGAGGCCACTCAGATCTTCGGCGGCTACGGGTTCATGAACGAGTTCCCGGTGGGTCGCTTCTACCGTGACGCGAAGATCCTGGAGATCGGCGAGGGCACCAGCGAGGTCCAGCGCATGCTGATCGCACGGGAACTCGGTCTCCGGTGACGGCAGCCCGTTCGCGCTCGTGCTTCACCGGGTGGCGGCCACGATCTGCGTCACGCCCGCGTACTTCTCGGTGATCTCGGAGAAGCCGAGTGCGCGCAGTTTCGCCGTGATCTCACCGCGGTCGAACATGCGCTGCCCGCTGGCGGCGCCGAGCGCGGTCTCCGCGAGCCGCGCCGGTTGCCACCCGCGACGTGCGCTGGTGAGCAGCGCAAGCCGCCCTCCGGGGGTGATCGTCGCGGCGAACGATTCGAGCGCGGCGTCGGGATCGGCGAACATGTGCAGGGCGGCGAAGCAGCAGAGCGCGTCCACACTGGCCGGCGGGAAGGGCAGCGAGACGGCATCGGCGCGCAGGTAGGCGACGGTGTCCGGCTGCGACTCGGCGGCCACCGCCTTGGCGAGCATCTGGCGGGCTCCGTCCAGGCCGATGGCCAGCCCGCCCGGTGCCACGGCGCGGCCGAACGCCCTGGTGAACCGTCCTGTCCCGCACGCGACGTCGAGCACCGTGTGGCCGGGCCGCAGGCGCAGCAGGTCCATCGTCATGCTGAGTTCGCCGTCCATGCTCGGCCCGAATGGCCCCTTGGCGATCCTGCCCAGCGCCGGCCGCCAGTACCGCTCGTAGATCATCGGCACCGCGGTCGTGCGCATGAGCCGTTGCGCCAGTCCGGTGGGCGGCCCGGCCTGGTCCGCGCCGCCGAGCAGGTCCACCACCGGGTCGTCGTGGCCGTCCGGACCCGAGGGCGGTTCGGTGAGCAGTTCCAGAAGCCGGGACCGTGCCTGTGCGTTGATCGCCACCGTGTACTCCCCACAACATCCACTTCGCCGAGCCTGTCGCAAATGACACGCTATCGCCTTCGCGGCTTGCGTGGTTTCGCCGACCGTGCCCGATCGTCCTTGACGAGTGTGGCGGGCAGCCGAGGCCAGTGCAGACTGCGTTCCCGCACCAGCCGACGCGCGATTTCCGACCAGGCGCGGGCGGGAACCGAGCGGACCGGAAGGGACGGGTCGACGTCGCAGGCCGACAAGGCGCCGCGGGTGAGCCGTCCGCCGATCGTGCCCGCGAGGGCTTTGTGCGCAGTGGCGTTCCCCGCGGCGTAGGCGATGTCGAGCAGCGTCCACAGTGCGGTCTCGACTCGCGGAGTCATCCCGGGAACACGGCGAACGGACAGGTGGGCGGAATCCACAGCAGGCTCCGGCCGGAACGAGGCGGCCGGGACGCGGGTGACGAGCTCCAGTTCGAAACGTGCGGCCCACCACGCCACCTCACGATCGCGGGGAGCCGCTGCCGTGACTCGCCTGGCGAAGCCCCATTCGACGACGAGCGCACCCCGGCGCAGACTTGTCCACTGTGGTGTCAGCAGGCGCCGCAACAGGGTTGTCGAGATGCCGTAGGGAATGCTCGACACCACGGAGAAGCCGCGTCGGGGCAGCGAGATGGTACGGGCGTCGGCGGGGACGACCCGCACGTTGTCGTGGCAGGAGAGCCGCCGTCGCAATTGCCGCACGAACTCGGGATCGCGCTCGATCGCGATCACGGTGGCGCCGGTTCTGGCAAGCCGGGCCGTGACGGCTCCTTTGCCCGCGCCGAAATCCAGCACCACTTCGCCGGGACCCACGGAGCACTCCCGGATCAGGCGGTCGACGACTGAAGTGGCGGTGAGGAAGTGAACGCCGGAAGGATTGGGCTGAGAACGGACGTTACGCGCATGGCTGTGCCCGGGTCTGGGCATGGGTGATCTCCACGTCATGTACGAGGTGAGCGCGCGAAAACGCGCGCCAGGACGTCATGACGCAGCGACCATGGCCACCAACAGAATGGGATGTGCCGTTACCGGGAACGGGCCACGGCCAAAGCGGACGAGCACACGCTTCGCGTGCGCGTCGGACTGTCCCTCATGGATGAAGGGCGACGCCGCTTACCACCCTCGCCGGGACGAGGGCTCGTTTCAGTGTGGTTCCGTGGTCGCTGCGCTCAGGCGGAGCGCAAACGCGCGAACACGGCGCAGAAGGCGTACATGGATCCCATGCCTCGGAACGTAGCACTGTCCGCAAGTCAATTTCTCCTCGGATGTTCACGACTGGACCGTTCGATCCCGTATGGGGAGCGAACGGTCCAGTCGTGCCAAGAACCCGGTGAAACGTCTGGCCAGTCCTCATAGCGTCGAAGTTGCCGCCGCTCCGGCGACCAACGACCCGAAGCAGTGCCCACGACTGAGGGGGAGCAGGTATGTCTCCGACACCGGCACCGATCACGACCCTGTGCACGCCCGACATCACCGATCTGCACGTCGGTGGCCCACTCGACCTGGCCGCGGTACCGGCTTGTGCCCGGGAGTTCATCCCGACGTCCAGACCCGAGGCGCGGGCCGCGCGAGCGGTCCTGCCGATGGCGTTCGCGGTCGAGGGTGACTGGCAGACGGCGGGGGTGCTGGTGCGCCCGCTCGCGAAACGAACCGTCCGGATCCAGACCGAGGCGCCACCCACGGTCACGGCCGCGGCGACAGCGCAGGCTCGCAGGATCCTTTCGCTCGACACCGATGCCCGAGGTTTCACCGCGATCGGCCGAGCCGATCCAGTGGTCGGGCAGTTGCAGTCCTGGTTCAGGGGAGTGCGTCCCGTGCTGTTCCATTCGCCCTATGAAGCCGCCTGCTGGGCGGTCATCGGCAACCGAATAGGGAGCAGGCAGGCCACCTCGATCATGCGGAACATGGCAGAGGAACACGGCAGGAGGATCGTCGTCGGTGACACGGTCCTCTCGTCCTTCCCCGCTCCGGCGGAACTGCACGCCCGTAGTGGTTCGCTCCGGCTGCCGGAACGAAAGATCGCGCGACTGCGGGCGGTCGCGGAGATCGCGCACGACGGCGAGCTCACCGCCTCGGCGTTGCGGGCGATGGAACCAGAGGCCGGGATGCGGTTCCTGCGGCGGCTTCCCGGGATCGGGCCGTTCTCGGCGGAACTCGTACTCGTCAGAGGCGCTGGTCATCCGGATGTCTTTCCCCGGGGCGAGCTCGGGGTACTCGAGGAAATGGCTCTTGCCTACGGCGCGGATCCCGATGACGTCTCGTCACTGGAGCGGATCGCCGAGGCCTGGCACCCGTTTCGCAGCTGGGTGGCCCTGCTGTTCCGGTTGTCGAGGGAGCAGCGTGCCCCCGGCGAGCGAGCGGGGCCGCGTGCGTCCAGGAGCGAGGCGCGGGGCTCACGCGGACCGCAGGAGGCGTTGTGGTGAGCTGTCCGGGTGGAATTGAGCGAAGGGATCGGGTTCTGGCGGATCTTCGAGACCCAGCCGCCCCCTCCGGAAGCGGTGGTCCTGATCACCGGGGCGGCGGCGCTCGTGCTGGTCCTGTCCGGGACTCCGTGGCGGCTCGCGCGCAACATCGTCACCATCGTGCACGAGGCAGGGCACGCGCTCGTCGCGGTCCTGGTCGGACGGCGGCTACGCGGCATTCAGCTGCACTCCGACACCTCGGGGGTCACCGTCTCGCGAGGGAAGCCGAGTGGGCCGGGGATGGTGCTCACGACCCTCGCCGGATATCCGGCTCCGGCGCTGCTCGGACTGGCATTCGCGGGACTTCTTTCCGGTGACCGGATGGCCGCTGTGCTCGCCATCGTCGCGGTGCTCCTGCTGGGCGTGCTCGTGATGGTGCGCAACGCGTACGGAGTCTTCGCGGTGGTGGCCTCGGCGGGGGTGCTCGCTGCGGTCGCTCTACTTGCGCCGTCGGAGATCCAGGCCGCGTTCGTCTACCTGATGACCTGGTTCCTGGTGCTCGGCGGCCTGCGGCCGGTGTTCGAACTGCAGCGCAAACGGCGCAGAGGAGCGGCGCGGGACTCCGACGCCGACCAGTTGGCCCGGCTCACCGGCCTGCCCGCGTTGCTCTGGGTGCTGGTGCTCGCGGTGATCGCCCTGACCTGTCTCGTGCTCGGTGGCGCACTGCTGCTCGAACCCGCTCTCCGCTGAGGTTCGGGCTGTGCGGCACACTGGTGCCCCGGAGGGTTGTTCACAAGTGAGTTGGCGGGGCCCGCCCGGACAGGTCCCGCTGTGGCAGGCTTTTTGTGCCGCAGTAGGGGCGGGTCGCGACGGCTCACTGCAGGTGAGGATCGTGATCAACCATCGGTTCCAGGGTGAATAACCCGACTTGTGAATAAGACATCTGGTGACAGACCCGGCAGCAGGCACGAAAGGCACAGCGGTGACAGACGAGGTGGCCAAAACGGTCGAAGAGTGCGCGCGTGCGGCGAAGCAGGCGGCGCCATCTCTCGCCACGGCGAGCAACGAGGCCATCGACACCGCACTCGGCGCGATGGCCGACCGGTTGCTGACGTCCAAGGACTCGGTGCTCGAGGCCAATCACGCGGACCTGGAGAAGGCGCGCGCGGACGGGATGAGCGCGGGACTGCTGGATCGCCTCACCATCACCGAGGACCGGCTCACCGGCATGGCCGAGCAACTTCGTCTGCTGGCCGCCGCGCCGCACCAGGAGCGCAGTGTGCCGATCTCCTCGTTGGACGACGGTCTTCGACTTGTGGAGCGCAGGCGCCCTGTCGGTGTGATCGGCGCGAACTACGAGGCCAGGCCGAACGTCACGGTCGACGTCGCCTCACAGCTGGTCAAATCCCGCAACGGAGGAGTGCTGCGTACGGGTTCGGCGGCGCTCGGTTCGGCGCAGCGGCTTCTCGACGAGGTGATCGCCCCGGCGCTGAGCGCGGCCGGAATCGCCCCCGAGGTCATCCAGCTGGTTCCGCGGGCCGAGCGCGAGGCCGCTGCGGCGCTGGTCAGCCTGCCCGGCCTGGTCCCGCTGGTGATCCTCCGCGGAAGCGGGGAGAGCACCCGGTCACTGGCCACCGAGGCCGCGACGCACGGTGTGCGCACGCTGGCACACGCCGATGGCGGCGGAGTGCTCTACGTGGACGAGGCGGCGGACGCGGAAACGGTGCGTGCGCTGGTCGCGGGCAGTCTGGACCGGCTCGGGGTCTGCAACCGGCTGAACCTGCTGCTGATCCACACCGCGGTGTACGACCAGCTGTGGCCGACGATCTCCGGCGCACTCGACGAGCGCTCGGTGCGTCCCTCCCTGCCGCCGCACGAGCACGCCATCGGCTACGAGTGGGCTCTGGACTCCGAACACGAGGCGACCGTGACCGTGGCCAGGGTCGCCGACCTCACCGAGGCCGTCACCATCGCCAACGAGCAGACGTCAGGTCTCGCGGCGGGAATCGCCACCGAGGACGCGGCGACGGCCGAAACCTTCTTCGACGCCTACCAGGGCACCGGCGTGTTCTGGAACGCGCCGACCCGCCTGCTCGACGGGTTCAAGCTGCTCGGCGTCCCGGAGACGGGGATCAACCTGGACCGCGTCCCCGGCCCGCGCGGCCCGGTCACCTACACCGACCTCTACGTCCGCCAGTACGCGGTGCTGCCCGCCGAGCGTTGAACTGGGCGCGGGGCAGCAGTTCGTACTCCGTCAGCGGCGCTTTCGACGGCCCTTGGTGCGAGGCGCTGACTCGCCGTCTTCCGCCTCGGCATCACTCTTCTCGTCCCGAACCTCCGGCTCCGGCTTCGCCTTTGGTGGTTCCGACGTCGTCGGGGTGAGACCGAGCAGTTCCGCCGCCAACTGCTGCCCGCTCTCGAACAACCCACTGGAGTCAGGCTGCTGCTTCGCCCTGCGCAGGGCCGAAGGCCGCAGTCGGTGGTAGCCACGGACCGACACCGGTCGCCGGGTGCGCAGTTCGTAGCCGGGTTCGTCGGCGAGCGCGTTCGCCATCTCCTTGTCCACCAGGATCGTGTCCGGCCGGGCCAGTGACGTCAGCCGGGCGGCGAGGTTCACCACCGAGCCGTAGACGTCCCCGAAGCGGTTCAGCACCCGGCCGCTGGCCAGCCCGGCCCGCACGGCAGGCAGGCCGTCATCGGCCCGTGTGCGCTCGGTGAGGGTCAGCGCGATCTCGGCGCCGTCGTAGGGGGAGTCGGCGACGAAGAGCACCTCGTCACCGATCATCTTGACCACTCGCCCACGGTGTTCGGCGATCACCTCGCTCGCGATCGCCTCGAAGCGCTCCAGCACCTCGTTCAGCTCGGACTCGTCGATTCGCCGGGTCAGTCGCGTGTAACCGACCATGTCCACGAACCCGACGGCCTCAGTGCGGGCCTGCAGGTCCTCGTCCGGGCTGGCCAGTGCCCTGCCCGCATACGCCGCGAGATGGCGGCGCCAGACGAAGCTCTGCACCTTCTCCAGTTCGGGCAGCACCTGGTCGACCAGCCGGGCGACCTGCCGCTCGTTCTGGCCGAGCTCCTGGTTCTCGGTGATCAATGTCCACAGCAGGTGGACCTGCCACTCCGCCAACCGGGAAAGGTGCTGTCCCAGCGCTCTGGTCACCGAGGTCTCCAGCGACGGATCCACGAGGCCGGCCTGGACGAGTCCGTCGGCGATGCGCACCGCCTCGACGTCGGCGTCGGTGAACACGACCTCGTCGTCGTTCACCGTGGCGAATCCGAGAGCTCGCCAGAGCCTGCGGGTTCGCTCCTCGGGAATCCCGGTCTTGGCCGCCACCTGCAGCCGCGTGTACTTGCGCCGACCGCCGAGCAGGATTCGTTCCAGCCGTTGCTGCAGCTCACCGGTGGCGAGGGAGTCGACGGGGCGAGTTCTTCTGGCCTCACTCGCCGGCTGGCCGCGCGACCGGTGCTCCTCGGTCATCCGCGGCTCAGGTGGTGTGCACGATGAGGACATCAACCCCGGACTTGCGGGCGACCTCGGACGGCACGGACCCGAGAATGCGCCCGGCGAGCGTGTTGAGCCCGCGGTTTCCGACCACCAGCAGGTCGGCCGAACGGTCTGAGACGGTCTTGCGCAGTGCCTCGACCGGCTCGCCGACCACCGGGACGGTCTCCACGTTGCGGGCACCTGCCTTGGTCGCCCTGTCCCTGGCGCTGATCAGCGTGTCCTCGGCGGGAGCCGACCCGACGACCTGGTACGCCTCGTCGCCGAGTACGTCCTGAGCCTTCTCCACGTCGTGCTTGCTCGCCGGGTAGTAGGCGCAGACGACGACCAGCTGGGCGCCGGAGTCGGCGGCCACACTGGCCGCTCGGTCGACTGCGGCAAACGACGATTCCGAACCGTCGGTCCCTACCACCACGGTCTGATAGGCGGCCATCGAAGTCCTCCACGAAAGGTCGGCGTACTCGGCAGTAGGTCGAGCTACAGTCGGTGTTGTCCGAGGTCGGGTGAATAACCCTCTTGGTGTAGACGCAGACCATAGCGGCCCTGGCGGCCCAGCGCAGCCCTGACCTACTCGCGAGTTGGTTTCTGTACCGTCCGATTGTTTCCCCCTTTGGCCTGCCCTGCGCCGACGTCGCCCTTCGGCGTCGGTTTCGGGCCCGGCGAGGGTGCTGTCTGCACCGTGGGGTAGTCGTCCTCGGCCGAAAGTGCCTGGGCGGCCGCGCTGGTCAATGCCGTGTCGGCCTCCGCGAGCATGGCACGAGCGGCACGTACCTGCTCCGCGATCGTCGCGCGCAGGGAGCGCAGCGCCTGCACCCGTTCGGCGGCATGCGCGATCCGCCGGTTCGCCTGCTCGGTGGCTTCGCGAACCCGGCGTCGCGCCTCGTCGGACGCCTCGGCCACCCGCGCGTTCGCCTCGCTGACCGAGTTCTGCCTGCGCTGGTTCACCTCCGCGACGGACTCGCGCTGCCGCCGCTCGATGTCGGCCTTCGCCTCGGCTTCCTCTTCGGCGACCTTGGTCCTGATGGCAGCCGCCTCTTCGGTGGCTTCCCGGACCCGCCGTTCGGCCTCGGCCTTGCTGGCGGCCTCCTGCTCGGCCAGCACCCGCATCGCTTCCGTGCGACGTCCGGCCATCGCGATCTCGAAGTCTTCCTCGACCTGGACCCGGCGCTGCTCGGCTTCGGAATCCAGCCGATCGCGTTCGGCAGCGGCGTCGGAGACGATCTTCTCGGCCTCGGCGCGGGCGGTCTCCAGCACCGACCGGTGCTCGGCTTCCATCTCCTTGCGCCGCTCGGAGAGTTCGGTGAGCAGTTCCTCGTACCGCGCCCGCATCGCGCTGGCGTCGCTCTCGGCCTTGGCGCGGATGTGCCCGGCCTCGGCTTCGGCGCGCGCCCGGGTGTCGGCCGCCTCGTCCTGCGCGAGCCGCAGCATTCGCTGCAGCCGCTCGGACAGGCCCTCGAGCGTCGTCGGGGGCTGGGCCAGTCGCTCAACCTGCCCACGCAGGTCGTCGATCTCGCCGCGGGCTATCTCCAGTTGCCTGGCGAGATCGCCCGCCTGCGAGATCGCGGCATCGCGGTCCGACGTGAGCATCTTCAGGTCGGCGTCCAGCCGCTCCAAATGCTCGTCCACCTGTACCCGGTCGTAGCCGCGCTTCTCAAGATCGAAGCCGGCCCCCAGCGGTACGAGCTCCCGTTCATCGCCAAGGCTCATGGCACCCACCCTATCGGGAGGTGCTCCGAGGTGGCCGGGCAACGCCGGGCCCGCGCGCCTGTGCGTTCAGGCACCGCGACTTGAGTTGTTGCTTCCGCGGAGTATTCGCTGGCGCTCATGCACCGCGAAACACGTTGATCGCGTCGAGGTGGCGTTCGCGCAGCTCGTGGTCGCGCACACCCAGTCCTTCCTCGGGGGCGAGGCAGAGCACGCCGACCTTGCCCTGATGGGCGTTTCGGTGCACGTCCAAGGCTGCCTGACCGGTCTCGGCCAGCGGGTACGTCTTCGACAGCGTCGGGTGGATCAGCCCCTTCGCGATCAGCCGGTTGGCTTCCCAGGATTCGCGGTAGTTGGCGAAGTGCGAACCGATGATCCGCTTCAGGTTCATCCAGAGGTAGCGGTTGTCGAACTGGTGCAGGTAGCCCGAGGTGGAGGCGCAGGTGACGATCGTGCCGCCCTTGCGGGCCGCGTAGACCGAGGCGCCGAAGGTTTCCCTGCCTGGGTGCTCGAACACGATGTCCGGATCCTCGCCGCCGGTCAGCTCCCTGATCTTCGCGCCGAAGCGCTGCCACTCCTTCGGGTCCTGGGTGTTCTCGTCCTTCCAGAACCTGTAGCCCTCGGCATTGCGGTCGATCACCAGTTCCGCGCCCATCTTGCGGCAGATCTCGGCCTTCTCCGGGCTGGACACCACGCACACCGGAATGGCGCCGCCGTTGAGCGCGAACTGCGTCGCATACGAACCGAGGCCGCCGGACGCGCCCCAGATGAGCACGATGTCGCCCTGCTTCATGTCCGCGCCGTTGCGCGAAACCAGCTGCCGGTAGGCAGTGGAGTTGACCAGCCCGGGGCAGGCCGCTTCCTCCCAGGTGAGGTGCTGCGGCTTCGGCATCAGCTGGTTGGCCTTGACCAGTGCGACCTGCGCGAGCCCGCCGAAGTTGGTCTCGAAGCCCCAGATCCGCTGCTCGGTGTCGAGCATCGTGTCGTTGTGCCCGTCCGGCCCTTCGAGCTCCACGTTGAGGCAGTGGGCGACGACTTCCTGGCCAGGTTGCCAGCGGTGCACACCGGGGCCCGTGCGCAGGACCACGCCGGACAGGTCGGAGCCCACCACGTGGTAGGGCAGGTCGTGGCGCTTGGTCAGCGGTGAGATCCGGCCGTAGCGCTGCAGGAACTTGAACGTCGACAGCGGCTCGAAGATCGAGGTCCACACCGTGTTGTAGTTGATCGCCGAGGCCATGACCGCGACCAGTGCCTCACCGGGGCCGAGTTCTGGCACCGGGACGTCGTCCAGATGCAGCGACTTGCGCGGGTCCTTGTCTCTGCTGGCCAGTCCGGCGAACATCTCGGCCTCGTCGGCATGCACCGTGACGCCCTGGTAGGTCTCCGGGACCGGCAGTGCGGAGATCGCGTCCAAGTTGTCGCTGAGGACAGCCTGCGTGATCTCACTGAGCGCGTTGTGCGACATCGGGGCCTCCGGTGAAGTGGTTTCGGGCTCGCCGGATGAAACTACTGGCGGGTAACGTACCGGCACAACTGTACGAGAGCAGGCGCACGTCGGCATTTTCCGAGGTACGCGAAAGTGTGGCCGGACATCTTGACCGGCTGGCCAACCAAGGAGGAAACTTGCAGGTGGAAGCCGTGAAGTAGTTGACGGAGATCGATGGACCTTTCGGAGGTGATCAGGATGCGCGAGACTTCGGTACGTCCTTGGACGAGGCCGCACGACTGGGCCGAGGTTGTCCTCGGTGTCGTGGCGGTGTTGTCACCATTGGTGCTGGAAACGAGCACGGCGGCGATGTGGACGCTGATCGTGATGGGTGCCCTGGTCGCACTGGACGGGCTCGCTTCGCTGGCGATGCCCGGCATGGTCTACGGCGAGGCCATCCAGATCGTTCTCGGTGCCCTGCTCGTACTGTCGCCATGGGTGATCGGTTACACCGAACTGACAGGTGCGGCCTGGATGTCCTGGGTCGTCGGTGCCCTGACGATCATCGTGGGTGCCGCCGCGCTGCCCGTGGCCAACGCCGCGCACAGTCGTACGGTAGGCCAGCACTGACAGGACAATTCTCCGGGTAACGGGCCCACGACGGCGCAACCGCCGGCGTGGGCCCACGTACGCGAAAGGACCAATCGGTGGCACGAGCGCGGCCTGCCGACGGATCGGCGCGGGAGCGAATCCTCGTCGCCGCGGAGGAACTCTTCGCGGCGGGTGGGTTCGACGCGACACCGACCTCCCGCATCGCCGAGCGGGCTGACGTGCCCAAGGGGCTGGTGCACTACTACTTCCGCCGCAAGGCGGACCTGCTGACCGCTCTGGTCGAACGGCTGCCGGACGAGCGGATCGAAACCGCGAAGGTGGTCGTGCCGGGTGACATCGCGCAGAGTCTGCGCAGGCTGGTCGCCGAACTCGACCGGCGTTTGTCCTCATCGGTGATGCTCTCGCACCTGTTGTGGCGCGAGGCGGACACCCACACCGGAGTTCGCGACGCGTTGCAGGACCGGTACCAGCAGCTGGTGGCCCAGGTGCGAGCGGTGATTCTGGCCGCGGGAGTGGGCGGCCTCGCGGTCGCCGATATCGACAGCGCATCGGGTCTGCTGGCCCTGGCCGTGAGCTACCGGCATTCGGTGGCGCGGCACGCGGTGGACGAGGGGCCCGACGAGATGGAACGCGAACTCGAGTTCATCGCCAGTGCCCTCACGGCGCGTGCGAGCGAGCGCGGTGCGGGCACTGGTGACGAACTCGGCGGTGCGCTGAAACCCGGTCAGTGAGCCGAGGCCGGCTCGACGAGTTCGACCAGGACCCCGCCCGCGTCCTTGGGGTGCACGAAGTTCACCCTGCTGCCCGCGGTGCCGCGCCTTGCCTCCGGGTAGAGCAGGCGCAGGCCCTTCGCACGCAACGCCTCGGCCGCCGCGTCCACGTCGGTCACCCGGTAGGCCAGCTGCTGCAGGCCGGGCCCCTTCGTGTCGAGGAACTTGCCGATCGTGGAGTCCGGCCGCAGCGGGGCGAGCAGCTGCACGGCGGGGCCAGTCTCGTCCCCTGGCGCGTGCAACATGGCCTCCCGCACGCCCTGCTCCTCGTTGACCTCGGTGTGCGTCGCCTGCATGCCGAAGTTGTCCGCGTAGAACGCGATCGCGGTGTCGAGGTCGGCGACGGCGATGCCGACGTGGTCGATCGTGGTGACGAACGGCTTCAGCGCGTCATTCATGGGTGGGAGGATATGCGCTGATCCGCCGTCTCTGCCGTGCGTCCGCTCACAGTGAGGGTTTTTCACAAGTCGGGGAGGGGCGGTCGTGGCTGCCGACTGCGGGTGACGTCCGTGCATGGGTGTCCCGTCGGCGGTGAAGAACCCGAGTATTGGATCGGACACAGTGAGCGATTCAGCAACCGTCCCCGACCGGTATCGTTTTTCAGGTTGGTCCTGCGACGAGGCTTGGAGGCTGCCGTGTCCGGTTCTGTGATCCTGGGTGCTGCCCGTACCCCGATCGGTCGATTGCTCGGCTCCCTGAAGGACTTCTCCGGGGCCCAGCTCGGTGGCTTCGCCATCAAGGCGGCACTGGAACGGGCGGGAGTCTCCCCGGACGCGGTGCAGTACACGATCATGGGGCAGGTCCTCACCGCGGGCGCGGGCCAGATCCCGGCACGGCAGGCCGCTGTCGCCGCGGGCATCCCGATGGACGTCCCCGCGCTGACCATCAACAAGGTCTGCCTTTCCGGGCTCGACGCCATCGCACTCGCCGACCAGCTCATCCGCGCCGGTGAGTTCGACCTCGTGGTCGCGGGCGGGCAGGAGTCGATGACCCAGGCCCCACACCTGCTGCCGAAGTCGCGCTCCGGGTTCAAGTACGGCGACACCACACTCGTCGACCACATGGCCCACGACGGTCTGTTCTGCGCGTTCGACCAGGTCGCCATGGGTGCCTCCACCGAGAAGCACAACGCGCGCTACGAACTGACCAGGGCCGAGCAGGACGAGTTCTCCGCACGGTCGCACCAGCGTGCGGCGGCGGCGATCGAGGCCGGTCACTTCGCCGACGAGATCGTCGACGTGGAGATCCCGCAGCGCAAGAAGGACCCGATCGTCTTCAGCACCGATGAGGGGGTGCGCGCGGACACCACCGTGGACGGGCTCGGCAAGCTGCGTCCCGCCTTCGCCGCAGACGGCACGATCACCGCGGGTTCGGCCTCACAGATCTCCGACGGCGCGGCGGCGGTCGTGGTCGCCAGCAGGGAGAAGGCCGAGGAGCTCGGCATCACCCCGCTCGCCGAGATCGGTGCGCACGGGGTGGTGGCCGGTCCGGACGCCAGTCTGCACGAGCAGCCCGCGAACGCCATCAAGGCGGCGCTGGCGAAGGCGAAGCTGGACGTCGGCGCACTGGACCTCGTTGAGATCAACGAGGCGTTCGCGGCCGTCGGCCTCGTCTCCACCAGGCAGCTGGGCATCGACCCGGAAAAGGTGAACGTCAACGGCGGAGCCATCGCGCTCGGCCACCCGATCGGCGCTTCCGGCGCCCGGCTGGCCGTGCACCTGGCCTACGAGCTGCGCAGGCGTGGCGGGGGCGTCGGTGCGGCCGCACTCTGTGGTGGTGGTGGCCAGGGTGACGCGCTGTTGATCACCGTGCCGAAGAGCTGACCGGGTGGCGGTCGCGGTCGACGTCGCCGAGCTGGTGGAGCGGGCGCGCGGCGGCCAGCAGCGCGCTGTCGCGCGGTTGATCTCGCTGGTCGAGGATGCGCATCCACAGTTGCGCGAGGTGGCGGCGGCACTGACGCCGCACACCGGCAACGCCACGGTCGTCGGGCTGACCGGGCCTCCCGGAGTCGGCAAGTCGACATCGACCTCGATGTTGATCTCCGCCCTGCGAGCCGAGGGCAAGCGGGTCGGTGTGCTGGCGATCGACCCGTCGTCACCGTTCTCCGGGGGCGCCCTGCTCGGTGACCGCATCCGGATGACCGAGCACGCCGTGGATCCCGGTGTGTTCATTCGCTCGATGGCCACGCGGGGTCATCTCGGCGGTCTGGCCTGGGCCACCCCTCAGGCGCTGCGTGTCCTCGACGCGGCCGGGTTCGACGTCGTGCTTGTCGAGACAGTCGGGGTAGGACAGTCTGAAGTAGATGTTGTGCGGCTCGCCGACACCACTGTCGTGCTGCTGGCTCCCGGCATGGGCGACGGAATCCAGGCCGCCAAGGCAGGCGTGCTGGAGATCGCCGACGTGTTCGTGGTGAACAAGGCGGATCGCGACGGAGCCGACACCACGGTTCGCGAACTCAAGCAGATGATTTCCTTGGCACGCAGGGAAGTACGCGGGCACTCCTGGCGTCAGCCCATCGTGCGCACCGTCGCGGTGAAGGGCGAGGGCGCCGCCCAGGTGGTCGAGGCCCTGACCGAGCACCACACCTGGCTGGAGGCCAACGACGAGTTGCGCAGGCGCCGTGCCGGCCGTGCGGCAGGCGAGGTCGAGGCCATCGCGCTGCAGTCCCTGCACGCCGAGTTGGTGGACCTGCGGGGCGGGCGCAGGCTCGCGGAACTGGCGGAGGGTGTGGTTGACCGGGTCGTGGACCCGTTCTCCGCCGCCGATCAGCTGATCGAGGGCCTGCGTTCCTGACCTCGCACCCCAAACCCGCACTTTCCCGGGAAAGTGCTATACCCCGCGCGTGCAACTATCGCACTTTCCCGGGAAAGTGCGATGCCTGGCCAAGGCCGACGTCGGCCAGCGTGGCCAGCAGGGCGTCGACCGTCGGGGTGAACGCGTGCTCGGCAGGGGCCGCATAGCCGACGATGATCCCTTGTGGATGTTGCCCCGCGCGCATCCGGTGGCTGCCGAGCGCATGTAGGTCCAGCCGCCGCCGAGCCGCCGCCGTCAGCACGTCGTCCTCGGTGGGGCCGGAGTCCGGCAGCATCAGCACCAGGTGCAGCCCAGCGGAGATACCCAGGGGGCGCAGGCCGTCGGGCACCGCTGCCAGCAGGCGGTCCCGGCGGGTGCGGTAGGCGAGTCTGCGACGGCGGACGTGCCGGTCATAGGCGCCGGAGTTGAGCAGATCCGCGAAGATCAGCTGCTCCAGGCCGGGGGTGCGCCAGCCCGTGGCGAGTAACGCCGCCCGCACGGGCCCGACCAGCGACCTGGGCAGTACCAGCCACGACAACCGCAGTGCGGGCGCCAATGCCTTGCTCGCGGTGCCCGCATAGACCACCCGCTCCGGCGCCAGGGCCTGCACGGCGCCGACCGGCTGCCGGTCGAACCGGAACTCGCCGTCGTAGTCGTCCTCGACGACCAGTGCGCCCGACGAATCCGCCCATCGGGTCAGCGTGGCTCGTCGGTCGGCGGCCAGGGTGACACCCAGTGGGTACTGGTGTGCCGGGGTGACCACCACAACCGGGCTGTCTAACTCGGACACAACGACTCCGTCGTCGTCGACGGGGACACCGACGACGGAGGCGCCCGCGGCGGCCGCGACTTCGCGGAAGTGAGGCAATGAGGGGTCTTCGAACGCGATCTCCGAGGTGCCGGAATCGCGAAGGGCAGTCGCCAGCAGGTGGATCGCGTGTGCGTGTCCGCCGCAGACGACGATCCGGTCGGGATCCGCGAGGACACCACGGCTCCGGGCGAGGTAGCGGGCGAGCGCGGCGCGCAGTTCCGGCATCCCGAGCTCGTGCGCGTAGCCGAACGAACCAGCGGGGACGTCGCGGAGTACCCGACGGGTGGCGGAGGTCCACAGTGTTCGCGGGAAGGAGGAGACGTCCGGCCTACCGGGGAGCAGGTTCCACCGGGGCGTCGAAGGCCTCGTGCCGGGGGGAGGAGGTGAACTCGCCGGAGTGCCCGCGGTGGCCACCGTGGTCGGCGCGCCCTGCCGGGTCTGGAGATAGCCCTCGGCCGCGAGATCCGCGTACACCCGGGTGACCGTGCCCCTTGCCACGCCGAGATCGAGTGCGAGCGCCCTGGTGGACGGCAACACGGACCCCTGCGGCAACCGGCCGGCGCGCAGGGTCGATCGCAGCGCGCCGGCGAGTCCCTCCCGACCGGAGGCGGGATCCCAGTCCAAGTGGAGGTCCGTCGAACTGGACCACGAAACCTGCATAGAACTGGACCATACGCGTAAGCCAGTCGTGGGTAACGTCATTGTCGTGACCAAGCGAATCCAGATCACCTCAGTCCTGCCCGAGGCATACAAGTCCGTGGCGTCCCTGCACAAGGTCGTCCAGCAGGCGGCAGCCGACGCCGGTCTCGCTCCGACCCTGCTCGAGCTGGTCAGGATCAGGGCGTCGCAGATCAACGGCTGCTCCTACTGCATCGACACGCACAGCCGGGACGCGCTGAAACTCGGTGAGTCCCAGCGCAGGCTGCTCCTGCTGCCCGCGTGGCGGGAGAGCGGACTGTTCACCGAGGCCGAACGAGTCGCACTCGCACTGACCGAGGAGGTCACCCGGCTGTCGGAGACGCGAGACGTGCCGGACGCGCTCTACGAGGAGGCGACGCAGGTCTTCACCGAAGAGCAGTACGTCGCGGTGATGTGGACGATCGGCGTCATCAACATGTTGAACAGGTTCGGCGTCCCCAGTCACAAGCCACTGCCGGAGCAGGTTTCGTGACCGCTGCGGCCCTGCGCGAACTGCACGTTCCCGGCAGCCCACTCGTGCTGCCCAACGCCTGGGACGCCGACAGTGCGCGGCTCGTCGTCGAGGCCGGGTTTCCCGTGGTGGCGACCAGTTCCGCGGCGATCGCCGCCGTGCTCGGCCATGACGACGGCGAGCAGGCGCCTGCCGGCGAGATGTTCGCGGCCGCGGCCCGGATCGTCCGGGTGGTCGAGGTCCCGGTGACCGTGGACGCCGAGGCCGGGTACGGGCTGGCTCCCGCCGAACTGGTGGCCAGGCTCGGGGAGACCGGTGCTGTCGGCTGCAACCTGGAGGACTCCGATCTCCGGGCAGGCGGGCTGCGCGCGCCGGGAGAGCAGGCGGACTTCCTCGCCGCCGTCCGGCAGGCAGCCGGGGACGGGCTGGTGATCAACGCCAGGGTCGACTGCTTCCTCAGCGCGGGAAGCGCGGGCGCGGAGAACGCCGTGCTACCGGACGCGATCGAAAGGGCGAGGCGGTATCTCGCCGCGGGCGTGGACTGCGTCTATCCGATCCACATCACCTCGGCCCCGGTGCTGCGCTCGTTCACCGAGGCCGTCGCTCCGGCAGCCGTCAACACCGCGTACCTGCCCTCAGGGCCGGACCTGGTGGGGTTGGCGAGCTGCGGGGTGGCCCGGATCTCGCTCGGGGCCGGACTCTGGCGCGCCGGCCGATCGTGGCTGTCCGGTGCACTGCGTGAGCTGGCCGGGGGCACCCCGCCCTACTGACCGTGCAGTCCGGCACTCGGCGTTCAGTCGAGTGGGTAGGTGTGGTCGTAGTTGACCGTGCAGACGAGGACATCGCGCCGGGCGGTGCCCCCGGGCGGATTCTCCAGTGGAGTGACGCTGTGCCGGAATCGCGCGTCCTCGAACACCAGCAGGTCGCCTGGTCCGAGGGTGTCCTGGAAAAGCACCGGGTCGTTCTCCTCCGGGCCGTACAGCCACGTCTGCGCACCCTGGCCGACCTTGTCCAGCACATAGATGAAGACGAACTTCTCGCCGTCCTGATGTGGTCTGGTGACCACATTGGTGTAGGTGCGGAACAGATTGACGCCGAAGGTGCCCTTCGTGTCCCGGGTCGAGCCGGGAACCAGGCCGAGGGCGAGTCGAATCCATTCCTCGAAGCAGGGGTCGGTCAGTACTTCCACGCGTGCGTACTCGCGGGGTTCCGGGCGTTCCCCGCGATTCTCGATGACGATGCTCTCGTACTCGGTGAGCGTCAACTGGTCGTCGTTCCAGTCGTACCGGACGACGTCACGTGCCCGTTCCCGGTCGACGGGCAGATCGTCCGGATAGGACCGGAGGATGCCCGGCCGGAAGAACTCGCGATGCAGGTGAGCACGGGATTCGGGCGAGAAGCCGAGTTCGTCGTCGCTGACGACGGCAAAGCCCTCGGTCTCGATCTGCTTCCTGGTAAGGGTCGCAGTTTCGGGATTCATGGGGGTCCAATACGGTCAATGGAGTAGGGGGACGCCACGGAACGGCGTCTAGGAGAACTGCTCATCGCGGACGGAGCGGATGAGCGCGCGGGTGTCCTCGGGGGGCAGCGAGTGCTGCCGGAGCGCTTCGTGATAGCCACGATATTTCTTGACCTGGCCCGGAACCTCAAGGTTCCGGAAGCCGGCGTGCGTTTCTATCTGCACGACGTCGCGGTCGAGCTCGTCGGTGAATTCGAGGTAGGCGTACATGCAGGTGCTGGTGAACCGCGGAGTGGCCGAGAACGGGAACACCCGAAGCTCGACATTAGCGTTCGTCGAACGCTCGATGAGGTGATCGAGTTGCGCTCGCATGATCTCGGGTGAGCCGACCAACTGCCGGATGCTCGACTCGTGGGTCACGGCGATCAGTTCGAGCGGGGGTTGCCCTTCCCGCTGATCGAGCATGGCCTGGCGCTTCTGTCGGATCTCCACCAACTGCTCCACCTCGTCGGCGGACCACCAGGTCTCGGCACTGCGATAGAACTCCCTGGCGTAGTCGGCCGTCTGGAGCAGGACGGGCAACACCGGGATCGTGTAGACCCGCGCGATATGCGCCTCGGCCTCGTAGGCCAGGTGGGTGCCCAGTTCCTCGGGAATCGCTCGGCTGTGGTCCTCCCACCAGCCCTGCCGGTGCGAGGCCCGTACCCAGCGGTTGAGCCGCTCGGCGATCTGGGTTCCCTCGATCTTGTACAGCCGGATCAGGTCCCGCACGTCACGTGGCTGCGGACTGCCCTGGCCGTTCTCGAGCCGGGAGAGCTTGGAGGTGGAGATCATCAGCTCCGTCGCGACGTCCTCGAGGGTGCGGCCGGACTCGGCGCGCAGCCTACGCAGCGTGTCGCCGATACGGCGCCGGGGTATCACCGGGCCCTGGACTGCCATCGCACCTCGCTAGAGGGAAGCAACTGGATATTTCGCACTGGGATCTCTTCCTGGGATTCCCAATCCGGGGATTGTAGCCCCAGATCGTGACGACGGCGTTATTTGGGACCCGCCTATGTCAAAAAGGTCATCTACCTGCACGTTCTTCGAAGTAAGCGGTTGGGCCGGTGGGTGGGGCCGTTGTAGCCGCTAGGCCGATCAGGCGAACACGCCGTGGGAATAGGATTTTGGGAATTGCAGCACGGGCATGCAGTACGGGATACTGGAGCTGCAGTCCCAGCCCTGTCACCTGAGTGCCCACCACGTCCACCGGAGGGAGACCATCGAGCACGAACGTCGGAGGGACTCGTCTTGGCTCGTCGAGCGGAGGAGGTTCAGCCAATGTTCGTGTCGTTGCGAGCGGGATTGTTCGTTCGGGTCCTGGTGGTGGTCGCGGTGGTCGCGGGAGTGCTCGCGGTGCTGCTGAGTACCGCGGTCGCGCCTCGTGCCACCGAAGAACGCGATTTCGGTCCACCGCCGATCAACTCGAAGCTGGCCGGTGCGCCACCGACATCGCAGTACCGGGTCGAGGGGACCGGCGGCGCGGGCCTGAACCTGCGCGCCTGCCCGGATCTCGGCTGCGTGAGGGTGGGCAAGCTCGGCGAGGGCAAGCCATTCACCGTCGAGTGCTGGCAGAAGGGCACCGCGGTATCCGGTGACGTGCGATGGTTCAGCGGTGATGCCGCTGGCACGAAGGGCTTCGCCTCGGGGCACTTCCTGCGCAGGCACTCGGGTACCCACGCCGCCGAGTGTGGCATGCCGGAGGCGGTGCTTGGTTGATTACTCCATTGTGGATCCCGTGGCGCCTGTCTCGATCGACAAGCAGGCGCCACGGGATCTGGAGCCGTCCGTCAGCCGATCAGCACTGCTGCTTGTAGAAGTACTGCTCGTTCGCGTCCATGTTGTCCTGGGTTATCGCGTGGAGTTCGGCCAGGATCTTGCGTTCGACGGGCTCGCCCTCGATCGCCGCGACCGCCTGCTCGACGCCCTGTCTGCCGATCGCAGCGGGGTCCTGTGCGATCAGGGCCTGAAACTCGCCCTTGCGCAGACCATCGACCTCGGACGGGCTCGCGTCGAAGCCCACCAGGTTGATCTCGCCGATCTTGCCGGTGTTGCGCAGCCCGGTGGCCGCGCCTTCGCCGGTGTTCAGGTTCGTCGCGAAGATGCCGATCAGGTCCGGGTTCGCGGCGAGAGCGGCCGTCACCTTCGAACTCGCCTCGGCGGGCTCGTTCTGCGTGAACTGCACCCCGATCGACTTCAGGTTCGGGTGGTTCTTCAGCTCTTCCTCGAATCCCTGCGCCCGCTCGTTCGTGGTCGAGGTACCGGCGATGGTGTCCAGCACCAGCACCGAGCCGGACTTCCCGCCTGCGAGTTCGGCCATCGTCTGCGCCGCCAGCTTCCCGCCGTCGGCGTTGTTCGAGGAGATGGAGGACGCGGCCACCGACTCGTCCGCCAGTGCGGTGTCCACCTCCACGATCTTCGAGCCCTTGTTCTGCACCTGCTGGATCGGTGCCTTCATCGCCTTGTCGTCGGTCGGAGCGATGATCAGTGCGGCGGGTGGGTCGGACACCAGTGCGTTGACCTTCTCCGTCTGCAGGGTCGCGTCGAACTTCGCCGGCTCCTGCGTGGTCAGTTCGTACCCGGCCTCCTTGGCCGCTGCTTCCGCACCACACCGGAGCGAGATGTAGAACGGCTCGTTCTGTGTGCCGGTGATCAGGGTGAGGTCCTTGTTGCCCGCCTGGTCCACCGGTTCTCCGCCGCTGTCGCCGACCTGGCCACCGCAGGCCGCGAGCAGCGCGGCCGCGGCCAGGATCGAACCGGTGATGGTGAGTGTTCTCTTCATGATTTCCCATCTCTCGTCGACGTCGTTGTCCAAGAAGAAATGAAGGCTCAGCGGCTGTTGCGGGACCGCCTGCGCTGCTGGTCGAACCAGACCGCGGCGATCAGGACGGCGCCCAGCGCGATCTGCTGCCAGAAGTCCTGGATTCCGACGATGTTGAAGCCCTTGGTCAGCACGGCGGGAATGAAGACGCCGATGACGGTGCCGATCATCGAACCGACCCCGCCGAACAGGCTGGTACCGCCGAGTACCACGGCGGAGATCGCGTCGAGATTGTCCATTGTGTGCGCCGCGATGGTCGTGGAGTTGTAGTAGGCCAGCGACATGAATCCCGCGATCCCGGCGAGGAATCCGGTCAACAGGTACACCAGCAGGAGGTGCCGGGTGACCCCGATGCCCGAGCGCCGTGCCGCCTCCCGGTTCGAGCCGATGGCGTACGTGTAGCGGCCGAACCTCGTGGTGTGCAGCAACCACGCGCCCAGCGCGGTGATCACCACGGCGACCAGCACGATGTTCGGCACGATTCCGAGCGAGGTGCCGTAGCCCAGCGTCTGATTCAGTTCGGTGGGCACGGTGTTGATGTCGGAACCATTGTTGAGCAGGTTGGCGGCGCCGAGCGCCGCGCCCATGGTGCCGAGCGTGACGATCAGTGGGGGAATCTTGGCGATCGCCACCAGGAGGCCGTTGACGAGGCCCCACACCGCGCCCGCGAGTACCCCTGCGACAAGGCCGACGGTGATCACTCCCCAGCCTGCCGCGGACGCGTCGCCACCGGGGCTCAACCCTTCCATCGTCTTCGCGGCCACCATTCCGGAGAAGATCAGCACCGAGCCGACCGAAAGGTCGATACCGGACGTGGTGATCACGAACGTCATCCCCACCGCCAGCACCAGCAGGACGGAGGTCTCGATCAGCAGCAACTGCGCGTTCTGGAAGGTCGGGAAGGTTTCGGGGCGCAGCAGGCTGAACATGGTGAGCAGCACCAGCAGCACCAAGAAGATCCAGAAGGTGTTGCTCGTGCGGAGCCGCTCGCTCAGGGTGCGTTTTCCGAGGCCGGACAGATCGTCCACCGGTGTGAGGGTGTGGCTCACTGCTCGGCTCCTTCCTGCTGCAGGGCGCCGGTCATCGCGCCGACCAGGTCCTCGAGCGTGGCTTCGGCCGCGGTGAAGCGGGCGATTCGCCTGCCGAGCCGGAGTACCTCGACACGGTCGGCCACGGACAACACCTCCGGCATGTTGTGACTGATCAGTACGACGGCGATGCCCTCGTCTCTGACCCTGCGAATGACATCGAGCACGCGCTCCCGCTGCCGCACGCCAAGTGCGGCCGTCGGCTCGTCCATGAAGACGACCTTGCTCGCCCAGACCACCGAGCGGGCCACGGCGACGCTCTGGCGCTGGCCGCCGGACAACGACCCGATCGGCACGTCGGTGCTCTGCAGCGTCACTCCCAGCCGCTCGAACTCCTGCACCGCCCTGCGCCGCATCTCCGCCTTGTCCAGCATTCCCAGCTTCCCCAGCAGGCCAGGGCGATGGAGTTCCCTGCCGAGAAACAGGTTGGCCGCCGGGTCGAGCTCGGGTGCCACGGCGAGGTCCTGGTAGACGGTCTCGATACCGAGTGCGCGGGCGGAGGTCGGCGTGTCGAGTGAGACCGGGCTGCCGTCCAGCAGGATCTGGCCGCTGTCGGCCTGCTCCGCACCGGAAAGGCATTTGATCAATGTGGACTTTCCGGCGCCGTTGTCCCCGATCAGCGCGGTGACCTCACCGGCGCGAGCCTGGAAGGAAGCGCCGCGAAGGGCCTCGACCGAGCCGTAGTGCTTCACCAGGTTCTCGGCCTCGAGCAGCACCGAGGGGTCGCTCTGGGTCATGACCTCGACCTCTTCTCTGGTTCCGGCGGCCTGCAACGAATCGCGGTCAGCGCACCCGCCAGTTCGAGTTCACCGGCCCCGTACGGAACGACGAGCGTGTCACCCTTGGCGACCGCGGCCTCGCCACCGTGGTCCCAGCGCAGGGTTCCGCTACCTTCGAGCACGACGAGTACGGCGAACGACGGGCGCAGGGTCAGTACGGGGTCGGGCCGAAGCTGATCGGCCCGGAAGAACTCCGCCGACTGCGGTGCGAGCAGATCCACAGTGGATCTTCGGTCGGTCCCGGTCCGGCGGACGATGGAGGCCAGCCGCTCGGCGTCCCACCCCGAGGTGTCCAGCGCTCGCAAAGCTGTGTCGAAACCGAGCCCGAGGTGCCCCTTGTCCGGCGAGGCGAGAAAGTCCCGCCATTCCATCGTCAGGGAGAAGTCCGTCGGTTGCTGCAGTTCGACGACGAACACACCGGCGCCGATCGCGTGCGGCAGTCCGGCCGGAATGTAGACGGTGTCGCCGGGGCGCACCCGCAGGCTGTTCAGTGCGTCGAGCATCGCGGGAGCGTCCTGCTCCCTGACCCACTGGTCCACGACCTGCGCGCTGGTCGTCTCCCGGAAACCGGCGTGGACGGTCGGCGCCTCGCCGGAGGTGCCGACCACGATCCACGCTTCGGTCTTGCCGAAATGGGAGTCGAAATGCCTGCGCGCGAACGAGTCCGAGGGATGGAAATGCACGGGCAGCCGCTGTCCCGCGTCCAGCAGCTTGACCAGCAGCCCCGTCGAGGAAGAGAAGGCGGACACGTGTGCCGCTCCGAGCCAGCCCTGCGGGTCGTCGCGCACCACGTCACGCAGCCACTGTCCGTCCGGCAGCGTGCTGAGCCCGGTCTGCGGGCTGCCGAACATGGTGGTCGTGGAGGCGACCCAGTCCTCGGGGCCGAACTCGCCATTACTGCCGTCGGCGCCGCGCAGTGCGGCGATCGCGCCGCCACCTCGATAGAACTGCGGCGGCTGGTTCGCCGGAAGCCGGACCGGCTCGAGCGGATGGTTCATGCCGGGGGCACCTCGCCGGATCCGCGGGGGACGAGTCGCACAGGAAGAACTACCTTTCTCGGGGTGGACTGGTCGCCGTGCAAACGCGCGAAGAGCAGTTCTGCCGCCGCTTCGCCGAGTGCGCTCACGTTGTGGGCGATGACGGTGACCGGCGGATCCAGTAGGTCCGCCAGTTCGAAGTCGTCGAAGCCCACCAGCGCGGGGCGGGTCCCGGCGTGAGCCAGCGCGCGCAGCAGGTGCACCGTCACCCGGTTGTTGCCCGCGACAACGGCCGTCGCCGCCGCAGGGCCGGCCAACAGGTGACGGACGGCCTCCCCGACGTTCTCCTCCGTCGGCGTCCGCATGATCACCAGCCGCTCGTCATAGGGGATCCCGGCGCGGGCGCACCCTTCCCGGAAGCCACGGAGTCGCTCGGCGGCGGTGAAGATGTCCGGGCTGTCGGCCAGGAAGGCGACTCGTCGGTGGCCGTGAGCGGCGAGGTGGGTTACCGCCTCGACGGTGCCGCCGATGTTGTCGACCAGCACCGTGTCGGCCACGATGTCGCCCGCCGGCCGGTCGAGGAACACCACAGGGGTACCGGCGCGCATCTCGGGCACGAGGTACCCGTGCTGCATTCCGGCAGGCACGATCAGCATCCCGTCGACCCTGCGAGCGCAGAACTCCAGTGCCAGTTCACGCTCACGGTCGCGGTTCTCGTCCGACGATCCGGTCAGCACCTGCCTGCCGTAGGACGTCGCCACTCGTTCCACCGCCCGGTTCAGCTCCGAGTAGAACGGGTTGCCGACGTCCTCGACGATCAGTCCGAGGGTCCCCGAACTGGAGCCCCTGCGGAGATTGCGCGCCCCGAGGTTGCGCCGGAACCCGAGCTGCTCGATGGCCGCGATCACACGATCAGCGGTCTCCGGGTGCACTGCGGGCTCATCGTTGACCACACGGGAGACCGTCTTGATGCTCACCCCGGCCAGCCGGGCGACATCACTCATGGTGGCTCGGCGGGATCCGCCCCGCCCACGCGACGACAACGTTGTCATAATGCGGTAGAGTGCACACCACGATCGGGTGAAATGTCAATGGCGTCACACCGCGCTCGACCGGAATCGAGCCCGTTCTGTTATGGCCCAACAAGATCAGCTTCGTTTGCGACCGGACAGGATTTTGTCAGGCGCTGGACGCATCGCGTTCTGGTGTAGACAATGTCGGGCTCGCCGAACCGCTTCGACAAGGTTGTCAGGAGTCACCTGCGGAGAAGTCCGCGTTGGACGGTGGCTGGGACGTGGGCCAGGCGTGATCTGCGTCGTAGCAAGTGCCAACTCTCACAGCGCCCCGATGTTCCCGTGAGGGCGATCACGCTGCACACTGGAATCGCAACGTCCGACAGTGTGGTTGACGTCGATGGTGGTCCGAGACGGTCGCCATCGGCGAAAGCACGTGGTCGGACGATTTTTGTGCGCAAGTACAGAGGAGGATGTGTGTCCACCAAGGCCGCAGTTCTGTTCCGGGTCGTCGCCGTCGCCGAGGCCTTCTCCTGGGCAGGGCTGCTGATCGGGATGTTCTTCAAGTACGTCCTGGAGCAGGGCGAAGGTGGGGTGCCCGTGCTCGGCATGGTGCACGGCATCGTCTTCGTGCTCTACGTCGTGGTGACTCTCGCGGTGTTCAAGCCGCTGGCCTGGCGTCCCAGGACGCTGGTGCTCGCGCTGCTCGCCAGCATTCCGCCGCTGGTCACCTGGGCCTTCGAGAAGTGGGCCCTGCGCTCGGGCAGGCTCGACGGCCCCCAGCGCAGCGTGTACGGCGGCACCGGCCTGTTCGTGTCGAAGTCCGCGGAACCCGCCGGCGTCTGAGCGCGACTCCCGGTTACTCGCACTTTCCCGGGAAAGTGCGATACGTGCACGCGCAAGTACCGCACTTTCCCGGGAAAGTGCGAGCCTGGCTACTCGCCGAAGTCGCCGGTGGCCTTGCGGATCCGGGTCAACAGGTCGATCAGCTGAGCTGTCTGCTTCGACGTGAGACCCCGCATGCCGAAGTCGATCTCGGTGACGGCCGACGTCGCCGCTTCCCTGCGCGCCCGGCCGTCGTCGGTGATCTCGACCAGCGTCGTCCGCCGGTCCGTCGGATGCGGCACGCGCTTGACCAGCCCGTCCTTCTCCAGCCGGTCGACGATGTTGGTGACGCTCGTGGGATGCAACTGCAGTCGCTCGCCCATCACCCGCATCGGCAGGCTGGCGCTGCGCGCGAAGGTGAGCAGCACCAGCGCCTCGTAGCGGGCGAACGTCAGCCCATGCGGCTTCAGCGCGTTGTCCACTGCGGACTGGATGATCTGCTGGACGCGCATCAGCCCGGTGACCGCGGCCATGGTGTCGGAGGGGCCGATACGGTCTTCCCACAGCTGTGCCGCGCGGGCGATCGGGTCGAACGGCAGCGGACGGTTCATGGGAATCGAAGTTACCAGCGGGTACCCCTGAGCTGGGCAAGGGCGTCGATTCCGCGGTCCCCGACGGTCATCCGAAGCAGCGCACTTTCGCGGAAAAGTACGGTTGGGCCGCGCTCGCACTGCTAACGTCGACGCTCGTGGCGGCGCGTGTTCCTTCCCTGATTCCCGGCGTCGTCGACCGCCATATCCTGCACGTCCTGCAACCGAGGTGGGCGCGGGCGCGTTCGTACCTGTTGGTGGCGCTGGCCGGTGTCCCGCTGCTGATCCTGCTGTCCAGTGCGCTGCTGGTCGCCGTGGCCGCGGCCCACGAGTTCGCCTGGTGGTTGGTGCTGCCCCTGTTAGGGTCGGCGCTGCCCGCGCTGGTGCTGGCGGCCCGGTTGTCCACGTTGACACTCGAACCGCACCGCTGGCTCAAGGCCGCGTTCCTCACCGCGGGTTGCCAACTGCTCATCGGCGGTATCCCGGCGGTCGGGATGGCCGTGAACGCCGGGTCGGGCGGCGCCTCCGCGGCCGCTACGGTCGCCTTCCTCGCGCAGTGGGCCCTGCTCGTTCTCGGTTGTGTTTTCGCCTACCGGGCGAGCAGGGTGTTGCTCGTCCCGGTCTGCCCGGAACTCGCCGCGACGCCGTTCACCGTGGCCTTCCGGGCCCGCCTGCCGAACATCGGCGACGGCCTGCTCTCCGGCTCGGCGCGCGTGGCACGGGATCGGGTCGAGTGGTCGGCACGGCGGCACAAGGGCCGTGGCGGCCCGACCGCGGAGGGGCAGTTCACCTTCGAGCACGTGCGGGCGGTCCGGGTGTCGGCGCTGCCACCCGCGACACAGCACATCCCGTGGTTACGGCTCTCCGACGGGTCCACGATGTACACCTCGCCGGGACCGGCGGTGATCCTGAGTACAGACGCGGGGGAGTGCATGCTCCCCATTGCCGACGCGGGCCTGTTCGCCGACCTGCTGAATCGGCGGATTGCGGCGTGGCGGGGAGGGCCGGCTCGCTAGGGTGCCCTGAAACGCGGCGCACACCCGGAGGTAGCAGCGGTCATGGTGAGTCCGAACCCAGCGGAGGCAGGCGAGAAACTCGAGCAGTGGGCCGAGGGCCTGCAGCGAAAGGCGCAGCGCTACACCCAGTTGCACGAGCGGCTCAACGCCACGAGCGTGACGGAGACCTCGAAGGGCGGCGAGGTGACGATCACCGTCGACGCGAACGGGGTGCCCACCGCGCTCAGCCTCGGGGAGCGGACGCGGGGGATGGACCCGCCCGCGGTGGCGGCCCAGGTCATGGCGACCATGCGGCGTGCGCAGGCCAAGCTGCGCGAGGAGGTCAGCGGTCTCGTGCACGAGACCGTGGGCGACGACGGGCCGGGCAACAACATCATCGGTCAGTACGCGGAACGCTTCCCGGACCAGCAGGAGCCGGGAGCCGACGAGGGGCCGACGGAGATGGCGATCGGCAACCTCGAAGTGGAGAACCGCGAATCGCGGCGCCCCGACCAGCAGCAGCCGCCGGAGTCCCCGCGGTCGGAACCACAGCGTCCCGCCTCGCGTCCACGTTCTGACGATGACGACGACTGGGGTGGCCAGTCGATCCTGCGTCGAGGGGAGTTCTGACGGTGAGCGAGGGATACGAGGTCGAACCGGAGCGGGTCCGCGCACACGCGGAAACGGTACGGGGTTTCCAGGACAGGGCGGCGAAGGCAGCCGCCGCAGGTACCCACCTGAGTGGTCTCGACGACGCGTACGGCGTGCTCTGCCAGCCTTTCGGCGCGATGCTCAACGAGCCCCAGAGCCGTGGCACGGAAGCGTTGACCAAGACCGCTGACGTCACCGGAAGCCTCGCTGAGGGCCTCACCGCGGCGGCTGATGCCTACGAGCAGCTCGAAGAACGGATCGAGGAGCTGATGGTGCAGCTGGAGCGCTCGGTCACCGATGCGGGCGCCTGCGTGCCGACGGTGGAGGCCTGATGACCGCCGGAACCGACGAGCCGCTGGTCGAGCCGAACACCGACCCCGACAACTACTACGCCGAGGACCGCGAGGACGGCGACCCGTTCACGAACATGGGCGCTCCCGACCCGGAGTCCGGCACCGGGTTCATGACCGGGGTCACCGCGTTCGAGGCAGGCTGGGCGATCGCCGACGGCATCGACAGCGGGAACTGGATGGTCGCGGTCAGCGGCCTCGTCGCGGGCGGCCTCGACGTCGCGGGAGCCGTGACCGATCCGCTCGGCTACGTCGCGGGCCAGGTGATCTCCTGGATGCTCGAGCACATCGAGCCCGCACGGGAGGCGCTCAACGAGCTGGCCGGCAACCCCGACATGGTCAAGGCGTACGCGCAGTCCTGGACCAACATCGAGGAGGAGATGACGGCCGTCGGGTCGGAGCTGCAGGCCGAGGCGCCGCGCGGGACCGTGACCTGGACGGGCGAGGCAGGCGACGCCTACCGCAAGAAGGCCGAGGCGCTGGCGGGACTCTACGGCGGCACCGCGGGCGTGGCCCACGGCATCGCCTCCCTGACGACCAGCATGGCCGAGGTCGTCAACGGTGTCCGCACGGCGGTGCGCGACCTGATCGCGAGCATCGCCGGGTCCCTGATCAGCTGGACCATCGAGCTGTTGGCCTCGCTGGGAACGGCGGCCCCGTTGGTGGTGGCGCAGGCGACCTCGGCGATCGCCCGCGTGGTGACCAAGGTGGGTCTGCTGCTCAAGTCCCTCGGCAAGGCGCTGTTCAGCGCGCTGGATCTGCTGGTGGTGCTGCGCGACCTGCTCGACGGTTTCATCCGCGCGCTGAACGCGCTGGAGGAGGGAAAGCAGACGGCTCCCGCAGGAGCGGGCGGAGGTTCGTGGTGAAGGACAGCAGCAGCTGATCGGAGGAATCGCCCATGATCGTCGCATTCAGCGTCAGCCCGTCCGGCGGGGAACCGGACGGCGGAGTCAGTGAGGCCGTTTCGCGGGCGGTGCGCGTGGTCCGCGAGTCCGGGTTGCCCAACTCGACCAACGCGATGTTCACCAACGTCGAGGGCTCCTGGGACGAGGTGATGGACGTCGTGAAGCGGGCGGTCGAGGCCGCGGGCGAGGGAGCGTCGCGGGTCGGGCTGGTGCTCAAGGCCGACATTCGTCCCGGCTATGACGAGGGACAACTCGAAGCCAAGGTCGAACGGGTCGAGAAGCGCCTCGGCTGACTGCCGGGGGTGAACAACCCGACTTTTGAACAGCACACGGGTATGTCCCGACCTGCGGTGAAGCCGCGACCGACTCGTGCCAGGATGGAGTCGTGACACACCCACGCGGATCAGCACAGTCAGCAGCCATGTCCGCCGCGCTGTCCGGCGCGGTCGATCTGTCCGGTCTCAAGGCCCGCGCGGACGCGGCCCGGCAGCAACCGGCGGGCGCCCCCGCGGGCTCCGGCGCCCCGGCTTCGGGCGGCGGCGCCGCGGTGATCGACGTCAGCGAGGCCACCTTCCAGGCGGAGGTCGTCGAGCGGTCGATGGAGACACTCGTCGTCGTCGATCTGTGGGCCGAGTGGTGCGGGCCGTGTAAGCAGCTCAGCCCGTTGCTGGAGAAGCTCGCAGGCGAGGCGAACGGTGCCTGGGTGCTCGCGAAGATCGACGTCGACGCGAACCCGCGCATCTCGCAGCTGTTCGGTGTCCAGTCCATCCCGACGATCGTGGCGATCGCGGGTGGGCAGCCGGTGGACGCGTTCTCCGGCGCACTGCCGGAGCCGCAGATCCGGCAGTGGCTCAACTCCCTGCTCGACGCGCTGCGCGACAAGCTGCCCGGCATCAGTGCCGCGGAACAGGCCGGCGTGGCGGATGCGGGCGAGGAGCAGGAGGACCCTCGGTTCACCGAGGCGGAGGACGCGCTGGAGCGCGGGGACTTCGCCGCGGCCGAGGCCGCCTACGAGCGCATCCTGGACGCCGAACCGGCCAACGAGCAGGCCAAGGCCGCGCTGGTGCAGGTCAAGTTCGCCGCACGGGCCAGCAAGGTGGATCCTTCGGCCGTCCCCCGCGCGGAGGCGGCGCCGGACGACCTGGACGCGCAGCTCGCCGCCGCCGACGTCGAGGTCGCGCAGCAGCGGGTCGAGGACGCCTTCGCCCGGCTGATCGCCGCGGTGCGCCGGACGTCGGGAGAGGACCGCAACCGTGTGCGCGAGCACCTGGTCGGCCTCTTCGACCTGTTCGACCCCGCCGACGAGCGTGTGCTGAAGGCCCGCAGGGACCTCGCCAGCGCGCTGTTCTGAGTACGAACTGACCAGTGCCCTGGCACCTGTACGGTGCCAGGGCACTGACTTCAGGACCTGTCTGTGAACTCGGGGCCGCGATCGAGTCGCCAGGGCGCTGAGTCCCAGGGACTGTCCGGTTCTGCTGGTTGGCGCCCTGCCGCCTCGATAGCGGGACTTCGTCGGCCGAGTTCCACGGATCACCGTGACCACGCAACTTCCGGTTCTCAGACGCTCTCTCAGGCGTAGTTCGTGCTGCAGGGGCCGGAACCCTCCAGGTAGCCGGTACGCAGTGCCGCGACGCGGGCGAACCCGCTCGCGACCGGGATGCCGTTGACATCCGCCGCGATGAGGCTCTTGGGCTGCAGCAGTTCGGCGATCGCCTCGTCGAGGTCGCCCGGCGAGAGCCGGAGCATGTTGCCTTCGGTGTTCGTCGCTCCGGCCCAGGCTCCGACCAGACAGGCGGTACGCAGGCCCGCGTTGACGTTGTCCAGCTCCGCGCCGACCCCGTGCTGGATGCCCTGCGCGTACCGCGAGGCGATCTCGGCGAATGCCGCGAAGTCGCCGATGCCGGTCGTCTCCCTGCCGCGGAACTCCGCCTCGCGGTCCACCGGCTGCCCGAGTTCGGCCAGTGCGGCAAGGTCGATGCTCACCGTGTTGCTGTCCGCGCAGTACGACGCCGGTGGTGTGCTCGGCCCGTTCGGGCAGCTGCCGCCGTCATCGGCGATCTTCGGCGCCTGCACCCCCGCCTCCGAGAAGGCCTGGTCCAGGCTCTGCTGCAGATGGCCGATCGCTTTCGCGTCGATCCGGGTGTCACCCTCACCCTTGTCCCCGGAGTGGAACGGCAGTTCGGTGATCCGCGAGTCCACGTCCGCCTGGTCGATCTTCGCGCAGGCCGCGGGCCCGTCCTCGAAGCCGAGCTGGAACGCGAACGTACGGTCGAACGCGGTACCGTGCGCGCCCGGATCCCGCGCCGACTGCCCGGCCTGGTCGCGGATGAAGAACATCGAGGCGAGAACCTGGTTGAGCCCCTCGGAAGTGGACACGCTGAAGTACTGGCTGCGGTCCTCGGCCATCCAGCGGAAGTAGCCGCCGGTGAAGCAGTCCGCCTGCTGCTCCTTCACGATCGTCGTGGTCCGCTTGTCGATTCCGGCCTTGTCCCCGAGCCGGTACTGGACGGCGTGGCCGTACTCGTGGCCGAGCACCGTCACGATGGCCATCGGGCCGAAGCGTTCGCGCAGCAGCGGCAGCAACTGCCCCCTGTCCCAGGCCACCAGGTCCTCGGGCGGACAGTAGAAGGCGTTCATCATCGCGTCGCGGGTCGATGCCCCGCACACCTCGACGGCCTTGCCGTCGGGGTCGTAGGACAGCAGTGACTTCACCGGTTCGAACTGCTGCCCGAACACCGAGGGAAGGTGCTCGGACCAGTAGGCGCTGACATCGGCGATCGCCGCGGTCGCGATCGTGTCCTCTTCGGACTTCGTGACCCCCCGGACGTCGAGGCCCGGATCTGGGGCGTCGGGTTTGAGTCCGCTTTCGAAATGGGTGACCGGCAGGCCGGCCACGTCCCCGACGGTGCGCGGTTGCCCGGCCCTCTCCGCACTGTCGCATGCGGCGGTGCCGCCGAGCGCGGCGACGGCCAGCATCGCGATCAACGCCGTCCGTCCCCCGTGCCGCCGTCGATAGTTCATGCTCGCCCGTTCCCCGTCCTGTTCGCGCCACCCCGGTCGCAGGCACCTTACCCAGGGGGATGACGTGCCGTCCCCGGATCACCCGAGGCCGCAGCTACCGGGGCCGTCGGTGACGCCATCGCGGAACGCCGCCACGCGTTCGTAGCCGGAGCCGATGGCCGCGCCCGCGACGTCCCTGGCCGGATATTCGTAGCCGAGCAGCACCTGCACGGCCTCGTCGAGATCTCCCGGCGACACGGTGAAATCCCGCTCCGGGCGCAGCAACGAGCCGGTGTATGCGCCGGTGAGACACAGCACCGCCCGCTGGGCCTTCGCTCCCTCGACCGGCCGCCCTGTGGCATGGAGTGCGGCCAGCGCGTACCTGGAGGCGAGCAGGGTTCCGGTGCCGTAGTCGCCGATCGAGGTGTGCACCTCGCGCACCGTGGCGTCCGCCCACACCCGCACCGCCCGCGCGTCGGGGCAGTAGGCGGCGGCTCCCTGCGCCGCGCCGGAACAGCTGGGCTCGCTGTCGACCGTGTCCAGGGGCGGTGGCGTCCACTGACCGCCCGCCCCTTCGACGAGTCCGGTGAAGTAGGGGCCGAGATCCGCGGACATCGCGTTCACCAGGTCCGGCAGCGGCAGGTTCCCGCCGCGCTCCAGATCCGCCATGCTGGTGAACTCCCGCTGCGTGAACTCCCGGTTGCGTGCCGTCATCTCCGAGCACGGTTGTGCTCCTTCGGCGTAGCCGTCTTGAAACGCCGAGACCCGGTCGAAGGCATCGCCGTGTGCTCCCTGCTCGTGCGTGCCGGTCCCCACCGGGTCGCGGAAGGTGATCAGCGCGCGCAGCGCGGGGTCGAGGTCGCGTGGCTCGAGCCGGAGGTGCGTGGCCTCGCCGTCGACGACCCAGCGGAGGAAGGCGCCCGCGTAGCAGTCGGCCATTGCCTCGGTGACGATCGTCGGGTAGAGCCCGCCCGTGTCCGCCTGGCCCCGGGCGATGCCCGCCCGCTGCTGGACGGCGTGGCCGATCTCGTGCGCCAGCACCAGCATGACCGCGCCCGCGCCGTAGCGTTCGGTCAGTACCGGCAGCAGCGCCGCCCTGTCCCACACGATGACGTCCTCACTGGGGCAGTAGTAGGCGTTGCCCGCGATGACCGCCGCGTCCTCGGTGCAGGGTGGAGCCGTCGCACCGGCATCGGCGGTATCGGACGAGTGGAAGCCGCCGTCCAGTTCCTGCCACTGATCGCCGAAGATCTCGGGATACCGCTGACGCCAGTAGTCCTGCACGTCGGTGAGCACCGTCGCCGCCAGCCGGTCGATCTCCCCGCCATCGCTGCCCCGCACGAACCCCGGGTCCACAAGGGAGGCCGTGTTCCGCTCGACCGTGTCGGCGACAATCGTCGAGCTGGGGTGAGCCGTGCCGCCGACAGCGGCGCACCCGTTGCCCAGCAGGGCAAGCAGGGCGAGCACCGGTACCAGCCTTATTGCCGCGCGGTGTGTCACGGTCCCATTCTGCGCGAGGGGCGCCACGGTGTCCGCGTGCCCGGCTCACACTGTGGGTGCGGGGCCGACCGCAGTGGGTTGCCGTGCGGGCTAGGGTCGCGACCATGAGAGCAGTTCGCCGGTTCACCGTGCATCCCAGTCTGCCGGAGTCGTTGTCGGGACTGGGCGCGCTGGCCACCAACCTACGCTGGACGTGGCATCCGCCGACCCGGGACCTGTTCGCCTCCATCGACGACGACCTGTTCCGCAGCCTCAAGGACCCGTTGCGGATGCTGACCACCGTCGACCCCGCCCGGCTCGAGGAGCTCGCGGATGACGCGGACTTCCTGCAGCGCACCAGGGCCGCGACCGAGGACCTGCAGCGTTATCTCACCGAGCCGCGCTGGTACCAGCGTCGCGCCTCCGCGGTCGACGGCGACGGCAGCAGGCTTCCTGCTGCCGTCGCCTACTTCTCGATGGAGTTCGGGGTCACCGAGGCGTTGCCGAACTACTCCGGCGGGCTGGGGGTACTCGCGGCGGACCACCTGAAGGCCGCCTCCGATCTCGGCGCCCCGCTGATCGGTGTCGGCCCGCTCTACCGGGCGGGATACTTTCGCCAGGCACTCTCGCTGGACGGCTGGCAGGTGGAGCACTACCCGGTGATCGATCCCAGTGGGTTGCCGCTGGAACTGCTCGCCGAGCCCAGCGGGGAGCCCGTGCTGGTCCAGGTGGAGATGCCCGGCGGGCGGGACCTGCGGGCGCAGATCTGGATGGCCAGGGTCGGCCGGATCCCGTTGCTGCTGCTCGACACCGATGTCGAAGCCAACGACGAGGACCTGCGCAGGGTCACCGACCGGTTGTACGGCGGGGACGCCGACCACCGCATCCGGCAGGAGATCCTGGCCGGCATCGGCGGGGTGCGGGCGGTCCGCCGCTACTGTGAGCTGACCGGGCATCCGCAGCCGGAGGTCTTTCACACCAACGAGGGCCACGCGGGCTTCCTCGGGCTCGAGCGGGCGCGTGAGATCCTCGGCGGTGAACGTCTCGAATTCGAGGAGGCGTTGTCGGCCGTGCGAGCGGGGACCGTGTTCACCACGCACACACCCGTGCCCGCCGGTATCGACCGGTTTCCCGTCGACCTGGTGCAGCACTACTTCGGTGAGGGCAGGTTGCTGCCGGGCATCGAGGTGCGGCGGGTGCTCGCCCTCGGCGCGGAGGACAACCCCGGGATGTTCAACATGGCACATATGGGGTTGCGCCTTGCCCAGCGCGCGAACGGGGTCTCGGCCCTGCACGGCAGGGTGTCGCGGCGGATGTTCGCGCGGCTGTGGACGGGCTTCGACGAGAACGAGGTGCCGATCTCGTCGGTTACCAACGGGGTGCACGGGCCGACCTGGGTCGCGCGCGAGATGACGGCGCTGCTGGGTGGCAATGACGAGGAATGGGGGCACGACGGCGATTCCGGCACGGCCAGCGCGGTCAGCGACGAGCAGTTGTGGGACCTGCGCCGGGATCTGCGCGGTAAGCTGGTGGCCGAGGTACGCAGGCGGTTGCGGGCCTCGTGGCTGCAGCGGGGCGCCTCCGCGCTGGAACTCGGCTGGACCGACTCGGTGTTCGACCCGGACGTGCTCACGGTCGGCTTCGCCCGGCGCGTGCCGACGTACAAGCGGCTCACACTGATGCTGCGCGACCCCGAGCGGCTGCGGGCGCTGCTGCTGGACGAGCAGCGCCCCATCCAGGTGGTCGTCGCCGGGAAGTCGCATCCCGCCGACGAGGGCGGGAAGGCCCTGATCCAGCAGATCGTCCGTTTCGTCGACGATCCCGCTGTGCGCCACCGCATCGTCTTTCTGCCCGACTACGACATGTCGATGGCCCGATACCTCTACCGTGGCTGTGACGTCTGGCTCAACAATCCGACCCGGCCGCTGGAGGCCTGCGGCACGTCCGGGATGAAGTCGGCGCTCAACGGCGGACTGAACCTCTCCATCCGCGACGGCTGGTGGGACGAGTGCTACGACGGCAGCAACGGCTGGGCCATTCCGACGGCGGACGGGGTCACCGATCCGCTGCGGCGGGACGACCTCGAAGCGGCCGCGCTGTACGAACTGCTGGGCCAGCAGATCGCGCCGCTGTTCTACGACCGGGACGCGGCGGGGGTGCCTGCGGGCTGGTTGTCGATGGTGTGGCACACGCTGCGCACGCTGGGGCCGAGGGTGCAGGCCTCGCGGATGGTGCGGGAGTACGTCGAGTCCTACTACCGCCCGGCCGCGACCATGGCCGCCGCCGCGATCGGCGGTGACTACGCGGGTGCCCGTTCGCTCGCCGGATATCGGGCAAGGCTGGGGATGTCGTGGGGGCGGGTGCGGATCCTCGACACCGAACTGCAGACGGAGGTCGCGGAGGACCATGCGGCGTTCGTCGTGGGGAAGGAGATCAGGGTGCGGGCGAATGTGGATCTCGCCGGCCTCGACCCGGCCGATGTGCACGTCCAGGCGGTGGTGGGCAAGGTCGGGGACACCGACGACCTGTTGCATCCGGTGACCGTGCCGATGTCCCACACCGGAATCGGCGAGTTCAGCACCACGCTGCGCCTGCCGCACGCCGGTGCCCTCGGTTACACGGTGCGGGTCCTGCCCCGACACGATCTGCTGGCCAGTCCGGCGGAACTCGGCAAGGTGATCCTCCCATGAGGAGGGTCGCGGGAACTTTCGCGCGGCGGTTCTCCGCCACGAAGGTAGAATCTTGTACTATCGACCCTAGTAGTGACGCGAGCCCACGGTTCGCACCGCTGCTGCCGAAGTCCGTGAGCCGCCTCCCCCCTCGGCTCCGGCCTTCGTGTCGAATGCCGGGTAGGGCCTGACCCCCAGGGGCCCTACCCGGCGCTCGGCAACAGGGGGCAGACGAGGACGCTGAGCGCGCCCAGCAGTGCGAATGCCGTCAGCGTCGGCAGGGCGACGGCCAGCACGGCGGCGACACCGGTGACGAAGTGACGTACGGCTCGGGGCCATGTGTCGGTTCTCTCGAGATGGCGTAGTCGGGCAGCGGTCTCTCCACCAGCCATGGCGAGTGCGCCGGGGAGAGTGGACTGCGCGGTCAGGGTGAGCAGGGCGGAGCGCACGGCGCCCCGCCCGCACTCCCGAACCGCCGCACGATCGGCGGCCAGCTCGACCTGTAGTCGGAGCACGCCCGGCGCCAGCCGCATCAGGGGGACGAATCCCAGGGCCTTCGCCACGGTTTCGGCGATCGCGATCACTTGGTGATGGCGCCCGTGCAGGTGCGCGTGTTCGTGGGCGAGGACGGCCCGCAGTTCGTCGGGGGACAGCCGGTCAGCGAGGCTGCGAGTGGCCACGATGAGGGCGTCGCGACCACCGAGGCTGTAGGCCATCGGTCTGTCGTGCTCGATCCAGAGCATCGGGGCGACACCGTCGCGCGACGGCCGCAGGATGCGCAGTGCCTCCAGATGGGGTCGGCGAACCGCGTCCTGCCTGCGGGCGGTTCTGGCCGTGGACGCGGCCATGCGCACCAGCACCACCGCCGCGACAGCGAGGCTGAGCGCGGCGACCGCCGGGTCGAGTTGGGGCAGGTGGCTGTGGCCCAGTGCCGCCCAGCAGTGGTGCATGGCCTGCGTGATCGTGCCCGCGGGACCGTGTCCCGGCAGCACGAGCAGCAGGCCGCCGGCCAGCACGGTGACGCCGGTGCCCACCATCGCCGCGAGCCAGCACACGATGACGATCGCCGGATCGACCACACCGCTGAGGCTGTGCAGGGCTCTGGGCCCCCACCAGCCGATCACGACCCCGCCCAGCAGCAGTGCGGTTGCGAGGATCATCGCCTTCCCGGCCGGCCGCGCAACGCCTTGCGCAGGACTTCCGACTCCTCGGCGGAAACCGACCTGGCGAAATGCAGCAGGACCGACTCGGGGTCGCCCGTCGAGTCGAGCACCTCGCGCAGGGCGAGCGCCGCCGCCTCTTCGCGACTGCTGGCGGCGCGGTAGGCGTAGGCGCGTCCGTCCAGCTCACGGACCACCAGCTCCTTGCGATGCAGGTTGTCCAGAACGGTCAGGATGGTGGTGTAGGCGAGATTGCGCCGCTGGTTCAGCTCCTCGAGCACCTGCCGCACCCGCAGTGGTTCGGCGGCACGCCACAGCACGTCCATCACCGAAGCTTCCAGTGCACCAAGCCGCACGGCGGTCACCTCCTCGCGAGGTTTCAATGTACTGGGTCGCGCGGGCCGCCCCGCGATCCGCGGGGTGATCAGCGTGCTTGTCATATACCCCCTACCCGTATAATGTTCTGACGCGAAGGCCCCCGCGCGGCAGCGGAATCAACCGAGTTCGGCAGAAAGGCGCACGACTGTGTCTGTGCAGCACCAGCACGAGCATCACGACCACCACGATGGACAGCACGAGCACCGTGCCTCGGGACACGCCGAGCACGGCGGTGCGCACAGCGCGACCTGGGGAAGCGCCGCCTCGGCCACCCTGCACTGCCTCACCGGCTGCGCGATCGGCGAAGTGCTCGGCATGGTCATCGGCACCTGGCTCGGACTGCATCCGGTCGCCACCATCGCGCTCGCGATCGCGCTCGCGTTCTTCTTCGGCTATGCGCTGAGCATGCGCGGAGTAATGCGGGCAGGCGTCGGGTTCAGGCAGGCCCTCAAGGTGGCGCTCGCCGCGGACACGATCTCGATCACGGTCATGGAGATCGTCGACAACGGCGTGATGGTCGTCGTTCCCGGTGCGATGTCCGCCGGTCTGGCCAGCGTGTTGTTCTGGGGTGCGTTGGCCTTCGCCTTCCTCGTCGCGTTCGTCGTGACGGTTCCAGTCAACAAGTGGTTGATCGGAAAGGGCCGCGGGCACGCCGTCGCGCACGCTTACCACCACTGACCGGCAGCCCGGCGCCGCGTCGTGCATGGCGGTGGCCAGGCTCGACGAGTAACTCTCGTTGCAGAAGATGACCACTTTGTTGTCCGCGCGGATCAGCGGAATGCGGTGCTCGCACGCCGGATCCAGGCGCCACTCCGGATGGATGCGCTCGACCGGGACCGAGCCGGGGATCGTGCCCTCCGCGACCCGGTTCGCGACCGGCCGGATGTCCACCAGCAGCGCTCCTGCCTGCCGCAGCATGCGGCCTGCGCCGGTGTGGCCCTGACCAGCCGCGCGCGGGCGGTGACGAGCGCTCCTCGATGCCACCCATCAGCAGGCCCTGCCTATCCCGAACCCCACCGCGGGATCCGGTGCCGTGCCTGCGGGGTCGAAGCGCAGCAGCGCCGTCAGCGGGGCGCCGAAGGCGGTGGCCACGGTCGCCCCGCCCCCACGTTTCCCAGCAGGTGGAAGCGGGGGAGGGGTCGTCGTGATGGCTGTCGCCCGGGTCGGTGACAATGGGGGTCGTGAGCGAGCCGACCCAGCACAGTGACCTTGCTGATCTTGACGACCTCGTGGTGCGGATGGCCGGCGTCGGCGTGCGACGCGGGGGCAACACATTGCTCGCCGACCTCGACTGGTCGGTGGAGCTCGACGAACGCTGGGTGGTGCTCGGGCCCAACGGCGCGGGCAAGACCACTCTGCTCCGGCTCGCGGCCGCGGAACTGCATCCGACGTCGGGCACGGTGCATGTCCTCGGCGAGCGGCTGGGGCGGGTGGACGTCTTCGAGTTGCGACCGCGGATCGGCTTCACATCCGCCGCACTCGCGAATCGGGTCCCGGGTGACGAGACCGTGCGGGACGTCGTCATCAGCGCGGGTTACGCCGTGCTCGGGCGGTGGCGCGAGGCGTACGAGTCGCTCGACACCGAGCGCGCCGACGAGTTGCTGGCCGCCCTTGGGATCAAGCACCTGGCCACCCGGACCTTCGGCACCCTGTCCGAGGGCGAGCGCAAGCGCACCCTGATCGCCAGGTCGTTGATGACCGACCCGGAGATGCTGTTGCTCGACGAGCCGGCCGCGGGGCTCGACCTGGGCGGCAGGGAAGACCTCGTCGCCCGGTTGTCCACGTTCGCGATGGACCCGGACGCGCCCGCGATGGTGTTGGTCACCCACCACGTGGAGGAGATTCCGCCCGGCTTCACCCACGCGCTGCTGCTCGGCGACGGCCGCACCGTCGCCTCCGGACTCATCGACGACGTGCTGACCAGCGAGAATCTCTCCGCAACCTTCGGGCAGGACCTGATGTTGCAGCGCTCGGGTGATCGCTTCTTCGCCCGGCGCCGGTAGCCTGCATTTACTGACCGGTAGCCTGCACGGATACCACGAGTATGAGGAGGATGGGCGTGGGCGAGTTCGTACGTCTCGAGGTCGAGGCCGGTGTGGGCACGATCCGGTTGGAGCGTCCGCCGGTCAACGCCCTGAACGACCAGGTGCAGCGCGAGCTCGCCGCTGTCGCGCGGGAGGCGAGCGAGCGTGACGACGTGCGCGCCGTGATCCTCTACGGCGGTGAGAAGACCTTCGCGGGGGGCGCCGACATCAAGGAGATGGCCGCGCGGTCCTACGTCGAGATGTCCTCGTTCGGCGCCGACCTCTCCAACTCGCTCACGGCGCTCGCCGAGATTCCGAAGCCGACGGTAGCCGCGATCACCGGCTACGCGCTGGGCGGCGGGCTCGAACTCGCGCTCACCGCGGACCGCAGGGTCGTGGGCGACAACGTCAAGGTGGGCCAGCCGGAGATTCAGCTCGGCATCATCCCCGGGGCCGGCGGCACGCAGCGACTGGCCCGGCTGATCGGTCCGAGCAAGGCGAAGGACCTCGTCTACACCGGACGGTTCGTCAAGGCCGATGAGGCGCTCGCCATCGGTCTTGTCGACGAGGTAGTGGCCCCGGACGACGTCTACGCCGCCGCGCACAAGTGGGCCGCGCAGTTCGCGGGCGGTCCCGCGGTTGCTCTCAAGGCGGCCAAGGCGGCGATCGACGGCGGGCTCGACATGGACCTGCGCAACGGTCTCAAGCTGGAGACGAACCTGTTCGTCGCACTGTGGGCAACCGAGGACCAGCGGAACGGGATGCAGTCGTTCATCGAGAACGGCCCCGGCAAGGCCACTTTCGAAGGCAGGTGACACGGGCATGACGGACGTGACGGACCCGGTCCCCAACCCGCACGCGACCGCGGAGCAGGTGCAGGCGGCCTTCGGCGATCCCAAGCTGGCCAACGTGCTCTACCACGACTGGGAAGCGGGCACGTACGACGAGAAGTGGTCGATCTCGTACGACGAGCGCTGCATCACCTACGCGACGGACGTCTTCACCGCGGTGGCCGGGGAGCAGGACCAGCCCTACCCCACGGCGATGGAACTTGGCAGCGGCACCGGATTCTTCCTGCTCAATCTCATGCAGGGCGGGCTGATCAAGCGCGGGTCCGTCACCGACCTCTCGCCGGGAATGGTGCAGGTGGCGTTGCGCAACGCCGAGAAGCTCGGTCTCGACGTGGACGGCAGGGTGGCCGACGCGGAGCGCATCCCGTACCCGGACAACAGCTTCGATCTGGTTATCGGGCATGCCGTGCTGCACCACATTCCGGACGTGCGGGCAGCGCTGCGTGAGGTGCTGCGCGTGCTCAAGCCCGGCGGCCGCTTTGTGTTCTGCGGCGAGCCGACCAAGATCGGTGACACCTATGCGCGAAAGCTCGGGCAGCTGACCTGGTGGCTCACCACGAAGGTGACCAGGCTGCCCGCGTTGAGCGCGTGGCGCAGGCCGCAGGAGGAGCTGGACGAGTCCTCCAGGGCGGCGGCACTGGAAGCCGTGGTCGACCTGCACACCTTTGATCCGGCCGACCTCGAGCGCACGGCACTCGGCGCGGGGGCCATCGATGTCCGTGCCGTCACCGAGGAGTTCGCGGCGGCGCTGGCGGGTTGGCCGATCCGGACGTTCGAGGCCGCGGTGCCGCAGGAGAAACTCACCCTGCGCTGGCGCCTGTTCGCGTACAAGCTCTGGCTGCAACTGTCTGCTTTGGACAAGAAGTTGCTGTCGAAGGTGGTGCCGAGGCAGCTGTTCTACAACGTCATGATCACCGGTGTGAAGCCGCCTGCGGCGACGGAGTTGTAGCTAATTGGCCTATGCCTTCTCCGCGGCGGACATCGCCTTTCTGCGCTCGAGCGGCGGCGAGGACGCCCTTGCGGCGTGCGCCGATCTGCCGCTGACCGCGGACAGCCGCATCGGCGACGTCGCGGCGGCACGGCGGATCTGCGGCCCTGAGCATGCCGCCGCGGTGCTGGAGACGGTGATGCTGCGCCGGAAGGCGGAGACCAAGCTGGCGGCGTCCGGGGCATGGTTGTTCACCGGGGAGGCGTTGCAGCAGGCGAGTGCGACCGCCGTCGCCGCCCACAGGGCAGGCCGGCTCGCCGGCCGGGATGTGCACGACGTCACCTGTTCGATCGGGGCAGATCTTGTCGAGCTGGCCGCCGTCGCCAACCGGTGCATCGGGTCGGATCTGGACCCGGTGCGACTGTCGATGGCCAGGCACAACTGCGCTGAGGCGGTGGTCGCGCCCGTGCTCACGCTGGCGGACGCCCTGCGCCCGACGTCGAGGGGCACCGTCGTTGTCGCCGATCCCGCGCGCCGCGACTCCGCCGGCAGGCGGACCTGGCGTCCCGGCGATTTCGCCCCACCACTGGACGAACTGGCCGACGCCTATCCGGGCCGGGACCTGGTGGTGAAGTGCGCACCCGGCATCGACCCGGCCGTCGCCCCGTGGGCGGGAGAGGTGGAGCTGGTGTCGCTCGACGGCCAGGTGCGCGAAGCCTGCCTGTTCGGTCCGGGCCTGGCCACAACCGCGCGAAGGGCGACCGTCCTGCGTTCGGACGGAACACAGTGGACGGTGACGGACCGGGAACCGGATGACACCGGTGTCGGCGAGCCAGGTGAGTGGATCGTCGATCCCGACGGTGCGGTCGTCCGTGCGGGCCTGGTCCGGCACTACGGAGCTCGGCACGGCCTGTGGCAGCTCGACGAGCGGATCGCCTACCTCACCGGCGATGCCCCGCCGCCCGGTGTGCGGGCCTTCCGGGTGCTCGACGACGGCCCGTACAGCGAGAAGAGCCTGCGGGCGACCCTGCGCCGGTTCGACGTCGGCCGGGTGGAGATCCTCGTCCGCGGGCTGGACATCGACCCGAACGCGTTGCGCAAACGTCTGAAGCCGAGCGGCAGGTCCGAAGCCAGCGTCGTGCTGACCCGGATCGGCCGCTCTCCCCGAGCGTTCCTCTGCCGAGCGGAGCGCATCCCGGCCTGAGCCGCCCCGCACCCACGCGCCCAGGTTGGTGCGCCTGCAAGTACCCCCAAGCAAGATCCACTTAGCTGTTTCCGCATCCCAGTGCAGCTCGGAAGCGGGATGGCTAACCCGTAGTGAGAGGTGTCAGAACCCCTGCTCGGCGACGGAAAACTGCGCCCATGATCTTGCTTGGGTGTACTTGCAGGCACGCAAAGGCATATCGGCGTGTTACCGGCTAGAGCGGATTGATGGTAACTTGATGGTATGAGTGCAGGTACGGCAGGTTGGGAACTGGGTGAGCGGCACGCGACGGCAGGCGGGGTGGTCCGCTGGGCGCGAATGGGGAAGGGCGAGCCGGTGGTGCTGCTGCACGGCACGCCGTTCTCCTCGGCCGTGTGGCGGGATATCGCCGCGGCCCTCGCGCGTACGCATCAGGTCTACGTCTGGGACATGCTCGGCTACGGCCAGTCCGAGATGCGCGCGGGGCAGGACGTCTCCCTCGCCGCTCAACAGGGCATCTTCGCGTCACTGCTGGAGCACTGGGGGCTCGACGAACCCACGGTCATCGCGCACGACTTCGGCGGAGCCGTCGCCTTGCGCGCCCATCTGCTCAGTGGTGTGCGCTACCGCGCGCTCGCCCTCGTCGACCCGGTCGCGCTCGCGCCGTGGGGTTCGCCGTTCTTCCGGTTGGTCCGCGACAACGCGACCGTGTTCGGGCAGCTCCCGGCCGGTCTGCATGCCGCGCTCGTGCGTGAGTACGTGAACTCCGCCAGCGGTCCCGGTCTGCATCCGGCCGCCCTCGGCAGACTGGTCCAGCCCTGGCTCGAGGGGGAGGGGCAGGCCGCGTTCTACCGGCAGATCGCGCAGGCCGACCAGCGCTACACCGACGAGATCGAGCCACGCTATGCGGAGATCGACCTCCCGGTGCTCGTGTGCTGGGGCGAGGACGACACCTGGATCCCCGTCGCGAAGGGCGAGCAGCTCGCCGATGCCATCCCGGGAGCGCGACTGCGGCGTATCCCCGGAGCGGGTCATCTGGTGCAGGAAGACGCACCCGCCGAACTCACCGCGGCGTTGGTGGAGTTTCTCGGCGAACGCTGACGCGCGTTCGAGGTCGCCCGGTCAGTTTCTGTCCGAGGACGGCACATCGTTCAGGGCTCCGGCCAGCGGAGCGAGTTCGGGCGTCTGCTTCGCCTCGGCCAGGGCGCTTTCGAGTGCTGCGTCGTGAGTAGGGCGGGCCTCGCCCAGCAACGCCCAGCCGCGCTCGGTGAGCTCGGTGTAGATCCCCCGCCGGTCGTCCTTGCACAGGACCCTGGTCAGCAGGTCGCGGTCTTCGAGGCGGTTCACCAGCCGCGAGGTCGCACTGCCCGAAAGGGCGGCGGCGCGGGCAAGTTGCTGCATGCGCATATGCCACCCGTCCTGCCGCGACAGCGCATCGAGAACCGTGAACTCAACGACCGAGAGCTCGTGCCTGCGCAGTGCCTTCTCGAGTGTGGTCTCGATGAGCCCGTACAGCGCGGCCAGGGTCCGCCAGCCGTGGGCCCGGATCTCCACGGCGTCGTCGGCGATCCCCATCGCAACCTCCTCGTATGAGCGGCGCGGCAAGGCCATCGCCACACTCGCACTATACACGCTCGCGCCTTTATGGCGCGCTTGCAACTAATCAGCCGATGCAACCGTTGTCACTGTCGAACGACCCGAATCGCGGTCTCGATCGCGAGCAGCCGGGTCGGGGAGAGTCCGAACATCGTCCGGAAGCTGTCGCTGAAGTGGGAGGGGCTGGCGAAACCCGCCTCCGTCGCCGCCCTGGTGAGGTCGTGCCGCTCGGCCAGCAGCACGCCTGCCCGCAGCATTCGGGCCCACAGCCGGTACCGGCGGAAGCTTGTGCCCGTGTGCTCACGGAACAGGTGGAGGAACCTCGACGTCGACAGGCCTGCCGACCGCGAGAGTTCGTCCGCGGACAGTGTGGAGCCTTCCGGTTCGAGCAGGCGGCGGGCGGCTTCGGCCATTCGACCGTCCCTCGTGGCGTGCGTTTCGGGCCCGGCGAGATCGAGCCAGTGTCCGGCTTCGACGTGCGTGGCCGATCCGGTCAGCCGCGCCGCGAGATCGATCAGCGCGTTTTCGGCGGAATGTCCATGCCGGACCCGATCGTCACCGTGGGTCATCCGTGCACGGCAGGCAAGTTCCCTGCCGGAAGCCGGATCGAGGTAGCAGAACGCCATTCGCTGTCCGTGTGCGATCAGCCGGTGCGTGGAGCGTGCGGCGATCAGAGCACTGTGGACGGTACGTTCGCCGTGCTCGGACGTGTCGACGGTGAACGGGGCGTCCACGCCGACCGCGAGGCACGACACCGACCCCGAATGTGGGCCGAGGTCCAGTGACGGCCCCAGGTAAAGGGCCTGGCCAGGCCACAACCACAGTGCCGGACAGCAGGATTCTGGAAGCGGGCGCGTGGACTGCTGGTTCATCCTGGCTCCCTTGAGTGCCGGTGCCGAGGAGGATACGTGGCCAACGTGGTGATCATCGCAGTCGGAGTGTTCTTTCTGGCCATGGGTGTCTATGCGCTGACCGCCCCCGCGGCGCTGGCTCGCCCCTTCCGGATCGTCGTCGAGGAACCGGAGAGCCGGTCGGAAATCCGCGCTGTGTACGGCGGATTCGGCATCGCCGTCGCGGTCGTGCTCGTGCTGGCGGTCTTCGATGTGGCGGGGATTCGGGCGGGTGTCGTGGTCACGGTCGCGGCGGCACTGGCCGGAATGGCCTTCGGCAGGCTGGTCTCCAGGTTCCTGGATCGTCCGACCTCGTTCTACCCGGTCTGGTTCTACTTCTGGGTGGAGGTCGTCGCCGCCGGAGTGCTCGTCATAGCGCAGTTCTCCGAGCTGTGAGTGGCGCCGGTCAGCCGCGGTGGCGCTGGTAGTGCCGCGCGGCTCGGGCGCGGTTACCGCACGCGGTGCAGCACCACTCCCGGCGCGGGTGATCCTTGACGAAGTACAGGACGCAGCCGGGGGCGTAACAGGCACGCAGGAGCAGCCGGTCCTCGCCGGTGAAGAGTTCGACGGCGTCGGTGGCAATGGTGGCCAGTGAACGGGTGGCCGGGGTGGCGGTGCCCGTGGTGCGTCGCCGTAACCGCCCCTCGTCGAGGTCGAGCTGCGGCCACGTGGTCGCCTGCGTGACCGTGTGGTTGACGTCGGCGACGGCGCGCCCGAGGTCGGTGGTCGCGGACTCCGCGGCCGGACGGGAGTCCTCGGTCAGAAGCGCGGCAAGGCGGCGCAGTGCGTCCCGGAGGGTCCGGAACCGGTCCACATCCCTCCGGGTCAGCTCCCAGCCGCCGGGGTCGCCGTCGTCCGGCTCGTGTACCGCTGTCAGCCACGCGCGCAGGTCCCCGATGGTCCGCAGCGAATCGTGCACTCCGCCGCGGTCGGCCCAGATAGTGCTCATCAACCGCACCGGAGCGGGCTCTTCCGGAAGCGGCAGCGCGAACGGCTCACTCAGGCTGTCCATCACCTAACGGTATCACCCACTTGCATCCGTTAGGCAGATCTGCTTAGCTTCTAACGTCAACAATTCGAAGCAACCGTTAGAAATTGCTTCCCGGTCAAAGGACTACTCATGAGCCAGCTCCGTCTGATCGACCCCGCGACCGCCTCGAAGCCGGCCGCCGATCTGCTTGACGCCGTGCGGCGCAACCTCGGCGTCGTCCCGAACATGACCAGGGCGATGGCAAACAGTCCCGCCTTGCTGAACGGGTACCTGGGGTTGTCGGGTGCGTTGAACCAGGGCGTTCTGAGTCCGGAAACCCGCGAACGTATCGCCCTGACCGTTGCCCAGGCCAACGGCTGCGAGTACTGCCTCTCGGCCCACAGCTACCTGGCAGAGCACGTTGCCCACCTCGACGCGGACGACATCGCGGAAGCGCGCAAGGCGCAGGCAGCCGACCCCAAGACCGCAGCGATCCTCGCGCTGGCCGCAGCCGTCAACGAGGGCCGTGGTGCGGTGCGGGGCGAGGTGCTCGACGCGGCGCGGGAGGCCGGCGTCGACGATGCGGAGATCGCCGAGACGATCGGGCAGGTCGCGTTGAACGTGCTGACCAACTACTTCAACAAGGCGATCGCCGTGGAGATCGACTTTCCCCACGTCAGGGCCTGAACCCACAAGTACGACAGGAGTACCGATGACTCGTCCACCCGTTCCCCCCTTCGATGAAGCCAGTGCAAGGCAGAAGGTGCAGGCCGCCGAGGATGCCTGGAACACCAGGGATCCGCAGCGCGTGGCCCTGGCGTACACAGTGGACTCCGTATGGCGAAACCGGTCGGATTTCGTGACCGGACGCGAGGAGATCGTGGAATTCCTGACCAAGAAGTGGCAGCGAGAGCTCGACTACGCGCTGCGCAAGAGTCTGTGGGCGTTCACCGAGGACCACATCGCCGTCCGGTTCCAGTACGAGTGGCGAGACCACGCAGGACAGTGGTGGCGAAGCTACGGCAACGAGAACTGGGAGTTCGACGCCGACGGCTACATGCGCAGCCGCGAAGCCAGCATCAACGATGTGCCGATCACGGCCGAACAGCGTCGTATCTTCGGTCCCCGCGGCGATGACGAGCGCGAGCACGTCATTCCCCTGCGCTGACCCGGAAACTGACGATCCAGGGAGAAGGCATGCACATCTCGGGACTGTGGCGGTATCCGGTGAAGTCGATGGGCGGGGAACCACTGGAGGAGGCGGAACTCACCGACAACGGCATCACCGGCGACCGGGTGGTGCATGTCCGTGGCAAACGCGGGTTGCTGACCGGCCGTACCCGCAGCGGTCTGCTCACGGTGCCTGTGACCACTGGGCCGCGTGGTGTCCCACGGGTGAACGGCCACCCGTGGGACACCCCCGCCGCCGCGGCCACCGTGCGTGCGCGAGGGGGAGCGGACGCACATCTCGTTGCCTACCAGGGGCCGGAGCGGTTCGACGTGCTCAACCTGCTGGTCGCCACCGACGGTGCGGTGCGCCGGTTCGGTGGCGACATCCGGCGGCTGCGACCGAACATCCTGGTCGGCGACGTGCCGCCGGACGCCGAGCGGGAGTGGCCGGGCCAGGCCCTGGCTGTCGGCGACGCGGTCATCGGCATCCACTCCGTCCGGCAGCGGTGCATCGTCACCTCCATCGACCCCGATTCAGGGGAGCAGGACCTCGCGGTGTCCCGGCGCATCCGCACCCTGTTCGGCAACGAGCTCTGTCTGAACTGCTGGGTCATCGAGCCCGGCACGATTCGGCCGGGCGACTCGGTCGCGCTCGTCTCGACGGAGGCACGGCCGAGGGGCGCCTGACCGTGAGACGTTAGCCGGATTCCTTGCGCCGGCCGGAAAATCTGTGCCACCACGTCGTCCGCTGATTCGGCTCCTCCGGCGTGGTGGCCTTTTTCTCTCCGGCCTCGGCCCGGTCCGCGTGCCATTGCCGTAGCACGTCGTCAACGTTCACCGGCCCCAGTGGCACCTGCGGGCCGGACGGTGCCCGCAACCATCGCACGATCTGCTCGTTGAGCTCCGCCACGACGTCGCGCACCGCCTGCTCGGTTGGCAGGCCGCGCACCGCGTCGGGCAACCGTTCGATTTCCTTGCGCAGCCGCAGCGGGGTCGGCAGCAGCGCTTCCGCCGACAGTCCTTCGCGCTCCATCTTCTGTCTGATCCACCACATCTCGTCATGGGGTTTGTTCAGGTCGGGCAGAGGTTTTCCGGTGCCTGGAAGGTTGTCCAGCTCGCCGCGCTCACCGGCTTCGCGAATCTGTTTGTCCACCCACGACTCGAAGGTGACGCCGGGTGGCTTGCGTTCGGTCATGACTTCCCCCCGGGGACGGCGGCGGTAACCACTTATGATGATACATCAGTATCAATACGAGCGGGACTGGACGGGCTCTGTTCGGGAATGTACTTTGTGTTGCAAAGTCAACGATCGGGGAAACGGTGAACAGTCAGGCCCAGCAAGCAGAACAGACCCTGTCCGACATCCAGCGAATCCGGGAGCGAAGCAAAAAACTGACGCATGGCGGCGCCTGGCTGCCCGCACTGCTGCTCGGCGCCCTTGTGTTGGCCAGCATTGCTTTGTACAAGTACCCCTTTGCCGAACCAGTGGCCAGCGCCGACGGGGTGCTCAGAGTCGCAGAGTTGGACGGCTGGCGCTATCCCTACTGGATGGGGCTTCCCGCGACGCCGCACAGCTATCTCGGGGCCTATCTCTTCTGGTTCCTTGGACTGCCGTTGGTCGTCATCCTTACCGGAGCGTGGTACCGATGGCGGGGCCGCAAACTCGGGATGACGGTCGCGTGGCAGTGGTACGCGGGCATCACGCTGGCGGTGCTCGGCCTGCTGGCGATCGTGGCGGCAGTTCCGAGCCAGCCGGTTCTCCCCACCGGTGCGCCTGGGGCTCCGGGGCAGGCAGGCGTGCTGACCCCGTTGCTCGTGGTGGCTGTGGCCGCGATCGCGCTCGCTGTGGTGGAGCGCAGTCGGGCTCTGGCCTTCGGCGGTGCGTGGCTGGGACTGATCGCGGCTTGGCACTGCACGATGTCGATGGGTGGCTTGCCCAATGGCCAACTCACCCTGTTCGGGTTGCATCTGCCGGGGCCGGTGCTGATTCTGGCGGCGCTCCCGCTCCTCGTTTTCGGGGTACTGGGCTGGTGGAAAGACCGCAGGGGCGCACGATGAAACCAGACCCCGAGTCCCACCCCGCGCTTGCCCTTGACGAGACAACACATCAGCGAGTCCGCCTCGGTATCCTTGCGGTGTTGGCGGAAACGGCCGAGTGCACGTTTCCCGCGCTGCGCGAGCAGCTCGAACTCACGGACGGGAATCTGAGCCGGCACCTCAAGATCCTCGAGGAGGCGGGCCTGGTCGAGCTTCGCAAGACGTTCGAGGACCGGCGGCCTCGTACGTGGCTCAAGCTGACAAAGCAGGGGCGAAAGTCGCTGCGCAGCCAGCTCGAACTGATGGAGAAACTGGTCGCCAGGCTGGATTCCACAATGGAAAAAGAGTAAGGCCGAGGCATCGGGAACGGGTAGCGTGCGGGAATGGCTGGTACCAGAGATGATTTCCTGCACACTGCCCGTTCCGCTGCGGATCTGCTCCGTGATCCCGCGGTGGCCGCGGGGTGGAGTGAGCCGAGTGCGTTGCCGGAGTTCACTGTCGCAGGCCTCGCAGGTCACCTGGCACAACAGGTTCTCGCGGTGCCACAGCTCCTGAGCGGGCCGCTGCCGCAGGAGCGGACCGTTCCCCTGCTGGAACACTACGCCCAGGTGAAGTGGATCGACGCGGCACTGGACGACGACGTCAACGTCCGGATCCGCGAGGGTGGTGAGCAAATCGCGGCCGAGGGTCATCCGGAACTGGTCGCGCGGCTCGATTCCACCATCAACGAGCTGGCGGAAACCCTGGCCACGCAGCCGGACAGGCCTGTGCGCATGCCGTTCTGGGGACCGTGGTCGCTGCTGCTCGACGACCTGTTGATCACTCGGATGATGGAACTCGCGGTGCACTCCGACGACCTGGCTGTCAGCGTCGGCCTTGATACACCGGCCCTTCCACGGAGTGCCGTGGAGCAGGTGATCGATCTCCTGTCCCGGCTGGCGGTGCGCAGGCACGGCCAGACCGCGGTTCTGCGCGCCCTCAGCCGCGCCGAACGCGCCCCGGAGACCATCACGGCGTTCTGAGAGGTCGGGAGGTCTGCTACCGTGAACGGCATGCAGCGCGCAGGAATGACGACGACGCCGGAGAGTGTCCCGGCGCGCTGACAGCTGTCTTGAGTCCGAAGCCCCGGGGCGAGTGCCCCGGGGCTTCGTCGTGTGGTCACTCGTCTCAGCATCCGCGAGGAGACCACAATGCACGACCATCGCAAGCTCGGCCGCGAACTGGGCCTGTTCGACACCGACCCGTTGATCGGCGCCGGTTTGCCGTACTGGCTGCCCGACGGCGCGGTTGTCCGGCACACCCTGGAGGAGTACATCCGGGACGTCGAACGCCGAGCGGGCTACCAGCATGTGTACTCGCCCGTGCTGGGCAAACGGGAGCTGTACGAGATATCGGGGCACTGGTCCCACTACAGCGAGGACATGTTCCCGCCGATGGAGCTCGGCGGCGAACAGTTCGTGCTCCGGCCGAGCCTGTGCCCGCACCACGCGCTGATCTACCGCTCCCGTGCCCACAGCTACCGCGAACTCCCCCTGCGCCTGGCCGAGCTGGGTGGCATGCATCGCGCAGAACTCTCGGGCGTGCTCGGCGGGCTGACCCGGGTACGGGCGATCCAGCTCAACGACGCACATGTCTTTTGCACTCCGGACCAGGTCGCCGATGAGGCGAGCGCCGCGCTGGACCTGATCGGCGAGGCGTACGAGGCGCTCGGTATCCACGCCGTCCGGTATCGGCTCTCCCTGCCAGGGGCGGATGGCAAGTACGTCGCGGACTCCGGAATGTGGCAGCGTGCCGCGGCATTGCTGACCACCGTGCTCGACCGTTCCGGCCTCCCCTACCACGCTGTCGAAGGGGAGGCGGCCTTCTACGGCCCCAAGATCGACGTGCAGGTCGCCGACAGCGCCGGCCGTGAGTCCACCCTGTCCACCGTCCAGATCGATTTCCACCAGCCCGAGCAGTTCAACCTGCACTACGTCGGTCCCGACTCCGCGAAGCACCGGCCGGTCATGGTTCACCGGAGCATCATCGGCAGCGTCGAGCGAGCCGTCGCGCACCTCGTCGAGTCGAACGGTGGCGCGTTTCCCGCCTGGCTCGCGCCCACCCAGATCGCGGTCCTTCCGGTCACCGGCGCCGAACTGCCGGAAGCCAGGAGGTTACTGAACCGATGTGTCGACATCGGGCTGCGGGCGAAGATTCTCGAGCCGGACCACGGCACTCTTGGCGCTCGGATAAGGGCTCTCAGGCTCGTTCCCTTTCAGGCGGTCATCGGCGCAAGGGAGGTCGCCAGCGGGCACCTAACCCTGCGCCTGCGTGACGGACGCAGGCCGCATCCCCTGCCCGCCGAGGAAGCCCTGAGCCGGATCACCGGGCTGATCGCCGATCGCGGTACCGGCCTGTGGGGAGAGATCAGTGCTTCCGGATGACCCGTTCGGTCTCGCCGGGCTTCCAGATCGTGACGTCCAGATGACCCTCGCCGACCTGGACGGCCGAAGCGCTGGTCAGCACGGCTTCGTAGAAGTGGTCGAACTCCTGCCCGCGCAGGTCGAAGCCGGTCTCCTCGTACAGTGCGGTGGCGAACCGCTGATGCAGCGCTGTGTCCCTGACGTCGTTGGCCACTCCCCATACCTTCGCGTCTCCCTCCTTGACCTCCGGATCGACGGTCGCGGTGTGCAGGCAGAAGCGCGGGTCTCGGGCGAGGTCGCGGAACTTGGTGGTGTTCGGCATTCCCACGATCCACAGCCGATCCTCGAAGACTCGTGGTTCGACCGGGCTGATCCGTGGGGAGCCGTCCGAGCGCAGCGTCGCGAGTAGACAGAGATTGCCTGCCGCGGTATGACGGCGGACGAAGATCTCGGCCGTGCGCGGCGCGCCTTCGGTGAACTCTTGCCAACTGGTCATAACGGCGACTGTCCGGCAATACCTTGACAGGTCCCGTCATCGTTTCCTGGCGTGAACGAGACGTCCGATTGCCGCCAGCCCCGCGGCTCGCCCTGCGGCAAAACTTGGCGCATGACGGCAACGACCACTGCACACACCCGGATCGAACCCGGCATCCTGTACTTCGGGACGCCGGTTGTGCTGCTTTCCACCGACAATGAGGACGGGTCGGCCAACCTGGCTCCGATGTCCTCGGCCTTCTGGCTCGGCTGGCGCGCCATGCTGGGGCTGGGCACCCGCTCCAAGACGGCGCAGAACATGCGACGGACCGGTGAGTGCGTGCTGAACCTGCCGTCCGATTCGCTCGCTGCCGCCGTCGACCGGCTGGCGTTGACCACAGGCGCGAACCCCGTGCCTCCGCGAAAGGTCGACCGTGGCTACCGGTTCGAGCCGGACAAGTTCGACCGGGCCGGCCTGACCCCGATTGCCTCCGAGACCGTGTCGCCGCCCCGGGTGGCGGAGTGCCCCGTGGTCATGGAAGCGGTGGTCGAGGCAGAGCATTCGGTGGCCGATGCCGACGCGGCGCAGCGGGGCGCTGTGGTGGCCTTCGAGGTGCGCATCCAGCGGGTGCACGTACACGAGCGGATTCGGTTGCGGGGAACGGACGACCGTATCGATCCGGACGCGTGGCGGCCGCTGATCATGAGCTTCCAGAAGCTCTACGGGCTGGGTCCCCAGGTGCACCCGTCCACCCTCGCGCGGATCCCGGAGCGGCTCTACCGAGGTCCGGACATCGACCGGGCGCGTGAGGTGCCAACGCGGGGTGTCAGAGCTGGCTGAACCAGTTCCGTACGGCGGTTACTCCTCCTGCCCCGAGGGCGACCATGAGGGCGATGCGTGCGTGTGTGGACGTGAGACCTCTGGCGCTGATCGCTCCGACCTTCGTGGCGAGCCCGCTGCCGTCGCGTGATTGGTCGGCGGCCGCACGGTGAGTGCGGGCACGTGACGCGAGCACGACGGGGATATCCCATTCGGTGAGTTCGTTGATGGTGGAGAACAGTTCGACGGGGACGTTTCCCGTTCCGGTGCCTTCGAGCACGATGCCTCGCGCGCCGGCGTCGACAGCGGCGTGCAGCAGGGCGGAGGTGATTCCCGGATAGGTCTTGATCACCGCCACGTCCGATTCCGGGATTCCGTCGACGTACTGGGGGCGCGCTGGTGGGATTCCGGTAACGACGACCTCGCCGTCGGTGACACGGCCCAGAGGTGGATGTGGTGCCGAGGAGAACGGCGACCTGATCGTGGTGTCGGCAAGGGTCGCCCAGCGGGCGGAGTGCAGAACGCCGTTGAAGCAGACAAGAGCACCGAGACCGGTGGTGGCTGGGGCAGCCGCCGCGGTGATGGCAGCCGAGAGATTTGCCGGACCATCGGTGTCGGGCGCGTCCAGACAGCGGATGGCTCCGGTGAAGACGATCCCACCCCGTGTGGCGGCACAACCCGCCATCAGGTCGGTAAGGAATGCCGTCTCCTCGAGGGTGTCCACGCCGTGGGTGACGACCACTCCCTCGAATCCGTCGTCCAGCAGCGCCGTACGCACTCTGCGCGCCAGGGCCAGCATGGTGCCGGGAGAGGTATCCCAACTGGGCTCAGCCCGCACCTCCTCCACCCGCGTCTGGAGCGGTGCCGTGTCCACGGCTGCGGCTGCGAGCAGTTCGGTGCCCGACGCGATCGTGGGCTGGCCGGAATACTGGCGATAGGCGATCGTGTCGCCGGTCGTCACGAGCAGAACGTCAGTCATTCCGCGACCGGCCCGGATTGCCGCTCCAGCCGTTCGATTCGGGCGAGTACGGGCCCCATTTCCTGACGGACGATCGTGGAGATCATGGTCGCCGCGTCCGCGGGAGTGCCGGCGCCTGCCTGGGCGCGAAGGTGGGTGTAGCCGCTGAGCGCGGCCACGACCGCACGGCGGGTAGAGCGTAGTTCGATGCCCAGTTCGCGCAGGACATTTCCCGCAGTTCCTTCGGGTTCACCGAGTAGGCCGAGCAGGAGGTGCTCGCAGCCCACGTAGTTGTGTCCCAGTGTGATGGCTTCGGTGACGGTCAGTTCGAGTGCGCTGGCGGCAGGCCCGCTGAACTGGGTCGCCGTGGCGTTCTCGGGCCGATCGGCGGAAGCGGCTGCCGCTCTGGTCAACACTCGTTCCACCTGTGCGGGATCGGCATCCACGGCGCGCAGCACATGCAGCGCCAGATTGCCTCCCTCGGCGAGCATTCCGTACAACAGATGCTCGCTGCCGACGCTGGCCGCGTCGTCCGCCCTGGCCTTCTCGATCGCCAGCCTGATCACGGCACGCGTTCGCTCGGTGAACTGGGACAGCTCCGTCGTCGGGTCATCGGACTCGAGATCGCCCAGCACGGTCGCCCGGATCGCGGCCATTCGACGCACCGACTGTTCCAGTGCCCGCTGGCAGATGGCCGAGACCGGCACGCCCGTAGCCTTCACGCTCTCCGCCAGTTCGTCTGACACGTACACGTTGATCTTCGGCATGTATATCGCTCCCAAGGACAGCGGGCATTGGATGTAACCCCAACTATAACCCTACGGGGGGTTATGTCTATTGCACTGCCGTTCCTTGCGGCCATCTGATACCTAGAAGTACTATGCATCGTACTTCTAGGGTACGAGTGTGACCGGAGGTCTCGTGAAAGTCACCAAGGATCTCGTGGCCGCTTCGGCGACCCCGATGGTGCTGGGCATCCTGGCCGAGGCGGACAGCTACGGCTACGCGATCATCCGGCGGATCCACGAGCTGTCCGGGGGTGAGCTGGACTGGACCGAAGGGCTGCTCTATCCGTTGCTGCACCGGCTCGAGCGCCTCGGCTATGTGGAGTCCAGCTGGCAGTCGGTCGCGGGGGAGCGGCGGCGAAAGTACTACAGCATCACCGAAAGTGGCCTGGCTGAGCTTGCCGAACAACGCCGTCAGTGGGAGACGGTCGTGGACGCGCTCAAGGAGATCTGGCGTGGCCACGGTGATTCCCGTCCGATGACCGCGATGCCGTTCGGAGGCCCCGCATGACAGACCGGCAGGACGAACTGGAGGCACAGTTCACCCAGTGGCGGCACTACGTGCAGCGTCGCCGGGAGCTTCGGCAGTCCGACGCTGATGAACTCGAAGACCACCTCCGCGGTTCCGTCGACGAACTCGTCGCGGCCGGCCTCCGCCCCGACGAGGCATTCCTGGTCGCGGTCAAACGCATGGGGAGCCTGGACGACCTGTCCCACGAGTTCGCCAGGGAGCATTCGGAACGGCTGTGGAAGCAGCTGGTGCTGACCGGTGACACGGACAGCTCGGTGACGAACACCCGGTCGCGACGTGACCTGCTGGCGATGGCCGCCTGCGCGGCGGGCGCCGCGGTGTCCGTCAAGATTCCGGAACTGTTCGGTCTGAGCTTCGAAGAGGATGGCGCCTTCTACGGGCCGAATGCCGGACTGTTCGCGCTGCCCTGGCTGGCCGCTTTCCTGGCCTGGCGCCGTCATGCCACGAAAGCACTGGTCGGCGTACTGCTGGCGTTGTTCGCGCTCGGTGCCGTCGCGGCCAACGTCTATCCGCTCGCGGACGACTCCCAATCAGTGGTCCTGACCAGCATCCATCTCCCCATCGCGCTGTGGTTCGTGGTGGGTCTGGCCTATGTGGCCGACGACGTGCGCTCGTCGCGCCGACGCATGGATTTCATCCGCTTCACCGGCGAATGGTTTGTCTACTCTGTCCTCATCGCACTCGGTGGCGGGGTACTGACAGCCTTCATGTTCGGGACGTTCGAGGCCATCGGGATATCCCCGGACACTTTCTTGGCGCAATGGCTCCTTCCCTGTGGCGCCGCGGCGGCGGTGGTGGTGGCCGGGTGGCTCGTCGAGGCCAAGCAGAGCGTCGTCGAGAACATTGCCCCGGTCCTCACTCGACTGTTCACGCCACTGTTCACCGCGGCACTGCTGGCCTTCCTCGTCACCCTTGGTGTGACCAGTGCCGGAATCGATGTCGAGCGGGAAGCGCTGATCCTGTTCGACCTCCTGCTGGTCGTGGTGCTTGGCCTGCTGCTCTACTCGATCTCGGCCCGCGATCCGTTGGCCCCGCCGGCTTTGTTCGACAAGCTGCAGCTCGCTCTCGTGGTCAGCGCGCTGCTCATCGACGTGTTGGTGCTGCTGGAGATCGCCGGTCGCATCAGCGAGTACGGAGCCACGCCGAACAAGGCGGCGGCACTCGGCGAGAACATCATCCTGCTGGCAAACCTCGCCTGGTCGGCCTGGCTGGTGCTGCGTCTTGTCCGCCGACGCGCACCGTTCGCGGCGCTCGAACACTGGCAGACCATCTACCTACCGGTGTTCGCCGTGTGGGCCTGGATCGTTGTCCTGGCATTTCCCCCGTTGTTCAACTACTTCTGAGGACGATGTGCTGTGGTCGGCCGGTTTCGGCGGGAACGAGCCAGCGCCAGTCCGATGAGGAGGATGCCGGTCAGTCCCAGCACGCTGGCCACGACGCCCCCGCCCAGACCGTTGCCGGTGCCGAGGCCACCGTCGGCGGTGAGCACAACGAGTCCGCCAATGACGATGCCGAGCAGTCCGGCCACCGTGGCCACGATTGTTCCGCGCGGCCCGAAACCGGTTCCGGTACGGCTGAATCGGAGCAAAGCCAGTCCGCCGAGCGCCACAGCGGTCAGGCCCAGGAACGCGGCCACGAAGGCCCAGATCCGCCCCGCGCTCAGGGCGTAGACATCGGCGGCGGCAAGCAGGTGACGGACGGACATGAGGTACTCCTTCTTCTCCTACGGCTGAACGTCGCTGATTGTGTCTGCTGGACGCACTGCCCGTCGTCGAGCGGACGCAGACAAACCACGCTGCCGCCGACGCCGCAGGAGCGGCGGAAGTACTGCGCGTGCGGTAGTCGGCTGATCATCCGTGTGCAGGACTTGCGCCCTCCGACATCCGGCTAGGGTTGCGCGCATGAGCAGGGGACGGTTGGCCGCCCGGGACTGGGCGATAGCCGTCGGTGTGGCGGGAGCGCTGCTGGTCGCCGGGCTGTCCGGGCAGCACGTTCCCACGAGCCTCGACCCGCTGGGTTACGTGTTGTTGTCAGCCGGCGGTCTGGTGCTGGCCGCGCGTCGCCGGGCTCCGGTCACCGTGCTGGCCGTGACGGCGCTGTGCGCGTTGGGCTACCAGGCTGTCGGTTTCGAGGTGCCTGTCGTCGCGTACCTGTTCGCGGTGTACTCCGCGGTCCGGGCCGGACATCGCATCCTCACGGTGGCCAGTGCGGTGCTCATGATGGCCGTCCTGCCGCTCGCGATTCTGGTCTCTCCCCATGACTGGCTGATGGGAGAGGCGTTCACGCAGTCCAGGGACGTCCTGCAACTGGCCTGGTTGATCGCCGCCGGTGCGGCGGGTGAAGCGCTGCGGCAGGCCGAGCGCCGGGCGGATGAGGCCGAGCGCACCCGTGAGGAGGCCGCGCTGCGCCGCGCCGACGAGGAGCGGCTGCACATCGCGAGGGAGTTGCACGATTCGCTGACCCACCAGATCTCCGTCATCAAGGTGCAGGCCGAAGCGGCCGTCCACCTGGCCGGCAAGCGGGGAGAGCAGGTGCCGGAAACCATGCTGGCCATCCGGGAGGCAGGTCGAGAGGCGGCGCGCGAACTGCGAGCGACCCTTGAGGCGCTGCGGGAGGACAACAAGAACCCGCCGCACGGGCTCGATCACGTCCCGGATCTGGTGCAGCGGACCCGGACCACAGGCCTGGACGCGAAACTGACGATCGTAGGAAGCCGGAACGACGTGCCTGCCGCGGTGGGCCGGACCGCCTACCGGATCGTTCAGGAGTCGCTGACCAACATCACCCGGCACGCCGCCGCCGCTACCGCTTCGGTCCGGATCGACTACCGTCCCGACGCCCTGGTCATCCGGGTCGACGACGACGGCAAGGCCACGCCGCACGCAGCGCCGACGCCCGGCGTCGGGCTGCTCGGAATGCGCGAACGGGTCGCTGCCCTCGGAGGTCAGCTGCTCGCGGCACCGCGCAGCGAGGGCGGCTTCACCGTCCAGGCCGAACTGCCCGTGGCTCCGACGCCATGATCCGTGTCCTGCTGGTGGACGACCAGCCGCTCATTCGCAGTGGCTTCCGTGCGCTCCTTGACATCGAGGACGACATCGAGGTCGTGGCCGAGGCTGCCGACGGCAGCGAAGCCGTGGCCCTGGCCAGGGAGCACCTGCCCGATATCGCACTCATCGACGTCCAGATGCCGGTCGTCGACGGTATCGAAGCGACCCGGCGTATCGCGGCGGACCCGGCCCTGGCCGCGGTACACGTCGTCATCCTGACCAACTACGGCTTGGACGAATACGTCTTCAACGCGCTGCGAGCGGGCGCGGCCGGGTTCCTCGTCAAGGACATCCAGCCCGAAGACTTCCTGCACGCCGTCCGCGTCGCAGCGCGCGGCGACGCCCTGCTCGCACCGTCGATCACCCGCAAGCTGATCAATCGCTACGTCAGTCAGCCGCTCAACGCCACTACCGGTGAGGGGCTGAAGGAACTGACCAACCGCGAACGCGAGGCCGTGGCCCTGGTCGCACAGGGGATGTCCAACGAGCAGGTCGCGAGCCGAATGGTGATCAGCCCGCTGACCGCGAAAACCCACATCAACCGAGCCATGACCAAGCTCCACGCCCGCGACCGTGCCCAGCTCGTCGTGCTCGCCTACGAATCCGGTCTGGTGGCGCCCGGCAGCTGCTGACCTCCGCGGTCAGCGGACGACGTCGTAGACGAGTTTCTGGATCCCGTTGCCGTAGGACTCGCTCTCGGTGAGGGCGAGGTTCTGCTTGTCCTTGTCCGTGTCGCTGAACAGCCGCTTGCCCGCGCCGAGCAGGACCGGGAAGACCAGCAGGTGGTAGCGGTCGATCAGGCCGGCATCGGACAGGTTGCGGTTCAAGGTGGCGCTGCCGTGGATGCTGATCGGTCCACCCTCGGTTTCCTTGAGTGCGGCGACATCGTCGAGCGAACGGAGGATGCTGGTCTCGCCCCAGTTGGACACCAGGTCCTCGTCCTTCAGCGTGGTCGACACGACGTACTTCGGCATCGCGTTGTAGTCGGCGAACTCCTCGGTCATGTCCGGCCACACCGGTGAGAACGCCTGGTAGCTGACCCGGCCCAGCAGCATCGCTGTGGCCTCGCTCTGCTCACGTCCCTTCATTTCGTAGGCGGCCTCGTCGAACGCGATGTCCTTGAAGGTCCAGCCCGAGTTGCGGTAGCCAGGCTCGCCGCCAGGCCCCTCGATGACGCCGTCGAGCGAGACGAAGGCGGTGGCGATGAGAGTGCGCATTGGTGCTCCTTTTGGTCGGATTGGGGTGCTGTCATCAGGGCGTCGAACGGGAGCGGTCCTATTCGACACCTCGCGCAGAAAAAGTTCTACCGGGGCGAGCCTGATCCGGTACCGACAAGAAATCTTGTCTTGACAAGAATCTTTGACAGTGTCAGGCTCGATGCCATGTTGGATGTCGCGATCATCAATGAGCCGTCCGCGGCTGCGGTGACACTGGAACCAGTGCGCGCGCGGCTGCTGCACGAACTCGCCGAACCCGCCTCGGCGTCAACGCTCGCCGGCAAACTCGGCCTGAGCAGGCAGAAGGTCAACTACTACCTGCGCGACCTGGAGAAGCACGGCCTCGTCGAGCTCGTCGAGGAGCGGCGCAAGGGCAACATGACCGAGCGCGTGATGTGCGCGAGCGCTGGTGCCTACGTGATCTCGCCCTCGACCGCTGGTCCGCTCGCGCCGGATCCGTCCCGCTCACCGGACCGGCTCTCCGCCCAGTGGCTGCTGGCCCTGGCCTCCCGCCTGGTGCAGGACGTCGGCGCCTTGATGGGCGCTGGAGCCAAGGCGCGCAAGCGGGTGGCGACATTCGCCATCGACGGGGAGGTCCGCTTCGCGGGAGCGGCGGAACGAGCCGCGTTCGCCCAGGATCTCTCCGATGCGGTCGCGGGCCTGGTGGCGCAGTACCACGACGAGGGTGCCGCCGAAGGGCGCTCACACCGGCTCGTCGTGGCGTTGCACCCCTCGATGGGGCAAAAGGAGGAGGCGCGAGATGGGGCGTGAGTTCGAGCTGTCCAAGGAGATCGAGCTGCCGGCCTCGCCGGAGGAGGTCTGGTCGGCAATAGCCACCGAGCAGGGTCTGGCGGCGTGGTTCATGCCGATGGAGATCGACCCGGAAAGCGACGGGGGCAACGAGTGGGAGCCGCCACGCAAGCTGACCATTCGCACCCCGGAGGCGGAGGACGGCTCCACGAACGCGTTCGAATACCTGATCGAGGGCAAAGCCGGCGGGACGAGCGTGCTCCGGTTCGTCCACAGTGGCGTCCTCGGCGACGACTGGAGCGACGAGTACGAGGGCATGACCAGCAGCGGCTGGGACATGTACCTGTTCACACTCGCCCAGTACCTGCGCCACTTCCATGGTCGTCCGGCTTCCTATGTGGAGGCAGAGGCGCCCGCGGTCGGCGGATGGGAGCGGCTGCGCCGGGTGCTCGGCTCGGTCCGGCTCGGCGGACAGGTCGAGGTCAGCCTGCCGGGCGGACCGCGGATCGTCGGCGAGGTGGACTACCTGAGCGAGAAGTTCATCGGGCTGCGCACAGCCGACGAACTCATCCGATTCCACGAACGTTCCGTGATCGGTCTGCCGATCGCGGTGAGCGACCACCACTACGGCGCACTGGCCGATCCGCAGCGGCGTGCCGAGTCCTGGCAGCAATGGCTTGCCGCCACAGGCGACCAAGGAGGGCAAGCATGACCGAGGGCGCCCCGCAGAAACCGCGCCGATGGTGGTGTAGGCGCCCTCGACACCGGCCGATCACCCAGACAGCGCACCCGCACCCACCACTCACCGCACTTTCCCGGGAAAGTGCGGTCGGGGGTAGTTTGCGGCGCCGGTGATCTTGCTTGGTGGTACTTGCAGACGCACCATCCCTGAGCCGGCACTTTCCCGGGAAAGTGCCCACCTCGCGATCAGGCGTTCGCTCGGCGGAGGCGTTCGGCTGCTTGTGCGCGGAGCGCGGTGTCGGACACTGCCTTGTCACCGTGTAGTGCTTCCCATCGGACGTCGTGCGCGGCGGGCCACAAGCTGGCCGCCCACGCGATTTCCTGCTCCTCCACGGTGAACCGGCGCCCCCGAAGGTCCTGACAGGTCAGCATGAACGCCTCGGAACTTTCGATCGGCGGCAGTGTGGCCGGCCCGGTCTTGGGGAACACTCCACTCGCCGCTCCCACCAGCGCTGCCTCCGGTTGCCACGCCAAGCTGTCCCAGTCGTGCACTGCCCACACCTCTCGGCCGCGCCATCGCAGGTTGTGCGCTTCGAAGTCGGCGTGGCCCAGCACGCACGGCAGGTCCGCGGCCAGCAGCCGCTTGCGTGCCCGGGTGGCCGTGTCGACGACGTATGCCGGTACGGCGCGCTGATCCCGGTAGTCCAATTCCGGGATCGTCGGCCACAACCCGGAATCCGTGTGGTCCCAACGCGCCCAGCGCGGATTTGGCAGCGGGGGCGCGACGGTCGCGTCGGCCAGTCCGGCCATCAGCCGGGCGAACACCACCGCGTAACGCACGGCAATGTCCGGCGAGTCCCCGTACAGGAGGTCGCCGCTGGGCCGTGACTCCTCGGCGTGCACGGCCAGTGTGTCCACGCCGATCACAGGCGTGAGCGGCCGGGCGCACGGAAATCCCCGCTCCGCCAGCCGTGCCTGCGCGGCAACGCACGACGCGGCCCGGCCTTCGTCCTCCCGCGCCTTCACCACGACATCGCGTCCGTCGGCCAACTGCAGCCCGAACACAGCCGACATCCGCCGCAGCTTGAACAGTACGCTGACCGGCTCGTTCCCCAACTGGTCCACACACCAGTGCGGCAGCCAGTCAGGCAGGTCGTCCGACGGCATGGGGCTCACTGTGCCACCTGCGCCGAACACAACGGAAGCGATCAGAAATCGAGAAGCGCGGTCATCAGGCCGGGGTTAGCGTGGCCGCTATGAACATCAGCATCCACACGACCGTCCTGCCACATGTCGACCCGGAGGAATCCCTGGGTTTCTGGCGCGACATCCTCGGCTTCGAGGTCCGCAGCGACGTCGGATCCGGCACGATGCGGTGGATCGTGGTCGGTCCGGCCGACCAGCCAGGCACCTCCATCCTCCTGGCGCCGCCGACCGCCGACCCCGGCATCACCGACGACGAGCGCCACGTCATCACGGAGATGATGGCCAAGGGCACCTATGGCTGGCTCCAACTGGCCACCGAGGACCTCGACGGCGTCTTCCGGGAACTACAGACACGCGGCGCCGAGGTCGTCCAAGAGCCGACCGAGCAGCCGTACGGTGTTCGCGACTGCGCGTTCCGCGATCCCGCGGGCAACCTGATCCGCCTCCAGGAACTCCGCTGAGGACCCGGTTCCGCGGTTATGGACTGTCCAGACGCATACCGCGAAGCGCTTACCCGAGAGCATTCCGCTACGGACACATCGTCGTCGGCGATCAGCCGATCAGGAATCGAGAAGCATGGACTCCCGAGTCGGCCTAGCGTGACGGCCATGGCATCCATCGAACACGTCGCCGTCGAGGCGGCGGACCCCACAGCCGCCGAAAGTTTCTATTCGACCGTGTTCGGGTTGGACAGCGAGGTGCGTCCGCGGTTGTCGGAGGCGCCGACGACCGGCTTCCGTGGGTTCACACTGTCGCTCGTCGTACCCCAGCCGGCCACTGTCAACGGCTTCATCAACGCTGCCCTTGACGCTGGTGCCACGACGCTGAAGCCGGCCGCGAAGTCGCTCTGGGGCTACGGCGGTGCCGTACGAGCGCCGGACGGGACGATCTGCACGGTCGCGTCCTCGACGAAGAAGGACACGGGTCCGGCCTCCCGTGAGATCGACGAGATCGTGCTCCAGTTGGGAGTCGCGGATGTGGCCGCCAGCAAGCGGTTCTACGTCGAGCGCGGCTTCGCCGTGGCCAAGAGCTACGGCCGCAAGTACGTGCAGTTCGCCGAACCGGCGAGTCCCATCAAGCTGGCGCTCTACAAGCACCGCGATCTCGCCAAGGTCGCCGGTGTCTCGCCGGACGGCAGTGGGTCGCACCGGCTTGTGCTTGGCAGCGATGCCGGGCCGTTCACCGACCCGGACGGGTTCACGTGGGAGGCCACGGCGCCTTGAGGACTCAACGCCGCGGTGCCCACCGCAGCCATACCTCGGCAGCTCCCCGGCACACCACTGCCAGTGCCCACGGCACGATCCACACGACAACGCTCAGAATTGCGGCCACCGAACCGGTGCTGCCGGCGGTGGAGTCGATGATGGCCAGCGTCCAGAGCATGGCTGTCACGACGGCCTGGGCCAGCGGCAGATGGATCCGGTATGTCCTGCCACTTTTCGGTATCAGCCAGAGCAGGTAGAACCCTGCCACGGACGCGCAGACGAAGCCCAGCCCGACCCCGACCGCAAGCGCATCCGATTGCGGTCCGGTGGCCACGGCAAGGTCGGCGAAACTGTTCCAGAGCGCGGTAGACGCCCCCGTTCGGCGCAGAACCACAGCAGTCGAGACGAAAAGGAGCAGATAGCTGAGTGCCCGAAGTGCGGGCCCGGCAACGGTCGAGCGTTGCTGAACGTAGTTCGCGGCCCTGCCGGTCGCCCAACCCGCTATGCCACCGACGAGAACCGACAGACACCAGAGCGCCCACGACTCGAAGTAGAGCCCGAGCGGATCCTTGCTGAGCTCAGTGGTGATCGACTCGGCGATGATCGAAAGCAACCACCCCGCACCGGCCCCCGCCAGCAGCCCGCCGCTGTAGCCCATGACAACCCCGGCCACGGCACCGAGCCCGATCGTCATGGCAGCGACCGGAGCGCCAAGAGCCGCCGGAAGGATCGTCCCGGAGATCAGCCAGACCGTTGAGCCCGCGGCGACTCCGGTGAGTATCGCGCCGGCAAGGCGGACGTACCACTCGCCCGTGAGAAACGTTCGCAAGAACGATTCCAAGAAAGTGTTCAACGATTTGTCGGCGACCCAGCGGGCCGCCTTGCCCAGCGGCGTCCGTTCGGTTGTGCTGCGCTCGGCGGCCGCACGACCATCCGGCCCGAACCGTGATGGCTCGACGTACTGTACGTAGCTCATGTCTCCTCGCACGTCATGACTGGGACGGACGGTGTGACCGGGAGCAGAACGACGCCGACTGGGGAGTAGCAACAAGCAGTCAGTCGGTCACAGCGAGTTTAGCAGCGGCGGCGGTGTCAGCGGCCACGTTCGTCGTGCGCTTATCTGCCGGGTTCGAGGATGTACACGAGGGTAGCCATGAAAACTGCGGCTTCTCTCCGTCATCGGACCGCAAAGCGTTATCCCGCAGACGTCGCCGGAGGCGTGACAACCGGGTCACGGCACCAGCAGCCATCGGCCGCGCTGTCCGCCGTCGGCGACCTTGGCGTACGCCGTCGCCGCCTCACTCAGCGGCACCCGGCCGGCTACCCTCAGCTCCAGGGCGCCGGCGGCAGCGAGGGTGAGCAGCTCGGCGAGCTGGGCACCGTCGGGCCGCACACTCACGATGCCGACCTCGATGCCCCGTTCGGCCATGGCTGGAGATGACGAGGTCACGCCGACGAACATCCCGCCGTCGCGGACCGCGACGAGGGCCGCCGCATGCAGGACGGCGCCGTCGACGACGGCGTCGAACGACGGCCCCGGCATTTCCGTAAGGAGCTCATCGGCACCGGCCCTGAGCACGAATTCGCGGTCGGACTCGCGTGCTAGTCCTGCCACGGTCCAACCGGCGTGGGCGGCCAACGCGACGGCGTATCCACCCACGGCGCCAGCGGCACCGGTCACCAGCAGGGTTCGTCCGTCGGCTGGGCCGAGCCGGTTGACCATCTGTGCAGCCGTCAGGGCGTTGAGCGGGAGGGAGGCCGCGTCGGTCCGGTCGATTCCGCCCGGCAGCGGGGCGGCTGCCGCGGCTGCCACGAGGGTTTCCTCGGCGTGTGCGCGGACCGGGGCGGTGAAGTCGGTGTGGACTGCGGCGACGGAATCGCCGACAGAGAAGCCGGTGACCGCGGCACCGGTATCGGTGACCACACCGGTGAGGGACCAGCCGACGCCAGCCGCGCCGGTGATGCCGAAGATCGAACGGGCCGGCCCGTTGACGAAGAGGGTGTCGACGGGATCGACCGATGCCGCTGTCACGCGGACCCGGAGATCATGGGGACCCGGCGGGGGCAGCGTTATCTGCTCAAGGGTGGGCGCGGAAGTCTCGGGCGTGGATACGAGAGCTAGCGTCATCGTGGTTTTCCTTCCGTTAGTGGAGCAATACAACCATCGGTGATTTACTCTCTTTTGGGAAGTAGGTACTTAATGGTGGTGTAGGAACCTGGAGGTAAGCCATATGGGCAGGACACCTGTAGATGGGCAGCCAGTGAGATTCAATGCGTTCACCGCATCCTGTCCCAGCCGACGGTTGCTCGACACGATCGGCGACAAGTGGGTCAGTCTCGTGATCGTGGCCCTGGGCCTGGAGGGGCGGATGCGCTATTCCGAGCTCTCCGCGCGGATCGCCGGGGTGAGTCAGAAGATGCTGACCCAGACTCTGCGAGGTCTCGAGCGGGACGGGCTGCTGACTCGTACGGTGACTCCATCGGTGCCCGTTCGCGTCGACTACGAGCTCACGCCGTTGGGCCGGTCTCTCCTGGATACGATTCGCCACCTCAAGGATTGGGCAGAGGCTCACATGTCTGAGGTCGACGACGCGCGGGCGATGTACGACCGGAAGCACCAGTGATCGGCGGATGTCGAAGCACACCTGTCCACGACCCATGGCGAAGCGCGTATTCATGCTCCGTCATCCGACCGCAAAGCGTTATCCCTTGATCTGCTCGCGGAGGATGTCGCCGTGGCCGGCGTGCCGCGCGAAGTCCTCGCTGATGAGCAGGTAGATGAACCGCAGATTCACGTCGCCCAGGTGGGGGTGTGTCTTGGTGTCGTCGAGGTCGAATTCGGCGGCGATCATGCGCGAGCGTTCGCTGGCGCGCTCGAATTCGGCGATCACGTCGGCCAGGGTCTCGTTGTCGTCGACGATGAAACTGGCGTCGCCCGCTGTCGTGCCGCCACCACATTCGCTCTTGGGCACGCCCCCCAGGACGTGCTGGAACCAGATCCGTTCGGCGACCGCTGCGTGCTTGAGTAATCCGATCGGGGTGGTCGGCGACGCAACGAGGCGACGCCGAGCCTCCACTTCGGACAGACCATGCACCGTGTTGATCAACTCGGCCCGGTTGCGGTCGAGCGTGCTCTCGAGCAAGCGGCGTTCAGCGCCGGTGGTGATTCGTGGTATCGACCAGGTCATTGTCGGCTCGATTCTGTTCGTGGGGATGGATCTGCCTGTGTGCTTGTGCCCCGTTTTCGACAGGGGCGGATGACCGCGTTGCGCCGTGGTTGGGGCGGATGATTTCCCGCGCTGGGCGGCCGACGCACGATGGCTGGTGCGCGGAAGTCAGCTGTGAGTCGCGAGATCTGCGCGTCGCGGGGCCGGAAGGACGGCGGACTGTCGTATCACGCGCAGGCGTTGCGCAAATTCTATGCAGGTGCGATCTCGCCGCGCAACAGTCGGTCGATGGCGGCGTGGATCCGAAGCCTCGTTCGCTACGCTGCCGGCCGGCCCGCGCCCGCGTAGCTGTCGCCCGGTTTGCGGTAGGGGTGCACCTGCACGGCCTGGCCGAACGTCGGCGCGTCGATCATCTGCTGGTTGCCGATGTAGATGCCGACATGGTGGATCTTCGTGCTCGGTTCGCCGTAGAAGATCAGGTCGCCGAGCTGTGGCTCCGCATCGGCCGGGATGATCGGCACGCTCCCGTACTGCCAGTGCGCGGTGCGCAGCAGTTCGATACCGGCGCTGGCGTACGCGGCGGTGGTGAGCCCGGAGCAGTCGAAGCCCAGGTCGCCCTTCTCCTTGCCGTTCCCGCCCCAGATGTAGGGCAGCCCAATCTTTTCGATCGAGAAGCTGACGGCTTTCAGCGCTGCCGGGTTCGGTGGCGAAGAATTCTGGCCCACCGTCCCGTAGACGTTGGCGGTGGCCAGTACTCGGTGCAGGAACAGCGGTGCGTCCTGCAGCGAGGACACCGCCTTCAGCCAGCTGTCGCCGTCTTCGAGGTTGCGTCCACCCGCGCACAGTGCGTGGCCAGCCGTGAGTGCTGCGTCGTTGATGTTCTGCACGTTGGGTGTGGCCCCGCTGGCGGCGCTGTGTTTCCACTTGCTCCACACCGCGGGAGCGAGCTGCATCGGGCCCGCGGCGCCGGGATCGGAAATCGTGGCGCCGGAGAAGTCCTTCACCTCGACCGTGCCGATCGGGGCGCTCACCATGCCGTTCTTCGCGATCGAGCCGCCGTTCACCCTGCCGTGATCGGTGGTGATCTTGCCGATCCCGGCCAGGGTCACCCAGGAAAGGTGGCACTCGGGCTGCTCCTTGCCGAGCGCGACGGTCGCGCCCGCGTAGGCGTGCATCGCCTCCTGCGGGATATCGAGCCAGCCGGCCACCTCGTCCACCCACTCCTGGAACCGAGGGCCGCTGTCCTGCGGCACCTGCGCCGCCTTCTTCGGGGCGCTGGTCTCCGGTGCCGGTGGCGGTGTGGTGGAACTCGGCGGAATCGAGGCGGTGGCCGCGGGCGTGGTGGCCTCGCCGTCCGGGCCGAGTCGCTGGGTGACGACGAATGCGGCGAGGACGAGGACGACCGCGCCCAGCGCGATGATCAGCGTGCGCCTGCGGGAGCCACCAGCCGCAGGAGCCGGGGTGTCGTCGGCAGTGTCGGCAGCGTCGACATCGGGCGTCTCATCGGAAGGCACGGGATCAGGATATGGCGATTCGCGCACGCGGCATCACCGGCCGGTCACGGTGGCGAGCCGGTCGAGGACGAACCCGCGCAGGCCGTCGAGATCGGTGTCGGTGCCGACTCGCACGTCGGCCACCTCGTCCGTGGCTTCGGTGTCGTCCCGGAGTTCCGCGCGTCGCCGGTCCACCAGCGTCGCCCCACGGGAGGGGCCGTGCGTGCAGTCGACATCGATCGGAAAGCGCTCGGTGCGCAGGATGCCTGGTTTGATCGCCTCCGCGACCGCGACGGCGTCGTGCATGACGATGCCGTCCCAGCCAAGCGCCCGGTTGTAGTGCTCCCGGTAGTCCGGGGTCAGTGCGTACAGCGCCGTCCCGATCGGGCCCGAGCCATTCAGCTTGGCCAGCCACTCGGCGTCCACGGCGCAGCGATACGTGAGATCCATCGGGACGAGCACACACGACACCTCGCCGCCGGTCAGCACCCGACGGGCGGCCTCGGGGTCGCTCCAGATGTTGAACTCGGCCGCCGCTGTCGTGTTCCCGTGGCCCAGTGCACCACCCATGATCACCACGCGGTCGATCTTCTCCCGCACGCCGGGATGCGCGGCCAGCAGCGCGGCGATGTTGGTGAGGGGGCCGATCGGGGCGATCGTCACCGGTTCGTCCGCCGCGTTCAGCAGCGAGACCAGCAGTTCCACCGCGTCGGCGCGTTCGAGCTCGCGTTCGGGTTCGGGCAGGACCTGGGACCGGCCGGACAGCCCGTCGACACCGTGCGCGTAGTGCGCGCGGTGTGGGTGCGGGTGCACGAGCGGGCGCTCGGCCCCCGCGGCCACCGGAACGTCGGAGCGCCCGCACAGCGCCAGCACGCGCTGGGCGTTGCGGGTGGTGGCCGCGAGCGGGACGTTGCCGAAGACGGTGGTGACTCCGAGCAGGTCCACGTCCTCGCTGAGCGCGGCCAGCGCGATAGCGAAGGCGTCGTCGACTCCGGGGTCGGTGTCGATGATGAGCCTGGTCCCCATGCCGCTCCCTCGTCTCGTGGCCACTCCATGCACAGGTTACGGTCACGGGCATGACGTCCATGTGGGGTTCACCCGTGTTGTCCCGGGTCCAGGGGTGGCGCCGTGCCCGCCGCGACCCCCAGCAGGCGCGGTTCCTCACCGTCGACTCGCTGCGCTGGGTGCTGCGCAACCGGGCCTTCACCCCGTGGTACCTGGTGCGGTACTACCGCCTGTTGAAGTTCCGCCTCGCCAACCCGCACATCATCCTGCGGGGAATGGTCTTCCTCGGCAAGAACGTGGAGATCCACTGCAGGCCGGGGTACGGGCGGATGGAGATCGGCCGCTGGGTGCACATCGGGGACGGCAACGCCATCCGCTGTCACGAGGGCTCACTGCGCATCGGTGACAAGGCGGTCTTCGGCAGACAGAACGTGATCAACGGCTACCTGGACATCGAGCTCGGCGCCGCGACCCTGGTCGCGGACTGGGTTTACGTCTGCGACTTCGACCACGTCATCGCCGACATCAACCTGCCGATCAAGGACCAGGGCATCGTGAAATCGCCGGTCCGAATCGGGCCGGACACCTGGATCGGCACGAAGGTCTCCGTCCTGCGCGGGACCAGGGTGGGCCGGGGTTGCGTTCTCGGTGCCCATGCCGTCGTGCGCGGCGACATCCCGGACTACGCGATCGCCGTCGGTTCCCCCGCGCGCGTGGTGCGCGACCGCAAGGCCGACTACGAGGCGGACGCCGAGCGCCGCGAGGCCGTCAAGGACATGGCTCGCAAGGCCAGCAAGGCGCTGCAGAAGACGCTGGGCGAGCGGGACTGATCCGCCGCCGAATGGGGCTTCCCGTACACGGCCGTTCGTTGGTATAACTAACTTTCACACCGGTGTTCTCATCGCTTCCGTCCGCAACCCGGGCCCGGGGGGCTGGGGTTCTCCCTGCGTTGGAGGAATCGCTGGTGTCCAGAAACAGCCGTCCACTGCTCGCCGGAGTCGCAGGTGCCGCCGCGCTGACACTGCTCGTCACCGGCAGCCCCGCGCTCGGTGCGCCCGGTTCCCCGGATGCGCCCGCCTACTCCACCAGTCTCGATCGGGCACAGCCGCAGGACGACGCGTTCGTCTCCGCGGCGCAACAGTGCAGCGAGGCGCCGCGTGATCTGCCGATCCACCAGTTCACCGATCACCGCGAACTCGGCATCGAGCTCGACCGGATCGAGCGGGTCAGCGACGGCCGGGTCGACGTCGAGCAGGTGGGCCGCAGCAACCGTGGCCGCGAGATCTGGTCCGCACGGGTCGGCACCGGCCCCAAGGCGGTGCTGCTGACGAGCGAGATCCACGGGAACGAGAAGACCGGCACCGACGCCATCCTGGACCTGCTGCACTGGGCCGGGACGAGCGAGTCGCCGAAAGCCAAGCGGTGGCGGGAGAACCTGACCATCGTCGCGATTCCCAAGATGAACCCGGACGGCGCCGAACTCGACCGCAGGGGCAACGACATGTCCTGGCAGGAGGTCGTCGCGCGCTACCCGCAACTGCGGGGCAGTGAGCCCGCCTGGAACTACTACACCCGTTCGCTGCAGGGCGATGACTACTCCCAGCGGCCCGGCTTCGACACCAACCGCGACTACAACCCCGACCTGTCCTACGTCCCGAAGGCGGAGGACTTTCCCGGCAGTTCGGCCGAGACGGGCTGGTACATCACCCCCGAGTCGAAGGTCGTGCGGGACGTGTACCGCGGGCTGAGCATGGAGTTCGGCGAGGTGGACACCTACGTCGACCTGCACCACCAGGGCGCCTGCTACGTGATGCCGGACGATCCGGACGAGTTCGTCACGCTGTCGATCTCCGGCAAGTTCGTCGACGACCCCGCGGGCACTCCCGGCTACGAGAAGTACGCCGACGACTACGACCTGGACTACTCGAAGCGGCTCAACGTCGCGGTGTACAACGCGTTGCAGGGCGCGGCCAACAACCGTCCGTTGTTCGGCAACGTGACCCTGTACCCGCAGGACATCAACCTGCCCGGCACCGGGCTCGGCTCGTTCGCGCTCAACGGCAGCGGGACCGTGCTGTTCGAGGTGCGCGGCCAGACCCAGACACTCGGCCAGAAGTACCGGGCCGTGCTGACCCGCTCGGTCTACATCGGACTTGACGGCATGCTCTCCGCCGTCGCCAGCGGAAGGGTGAACCAGCTCGATCCCGCCGCCTACGACGCCATCCCGCCCCGCGGCCCGAACATCGGCAGCGCCGACGCGAGGTCGCGGTCCGACGAGCAGCGGATCCAGGTGCTGGAGAACTGAGAGGGCGTCATGCGCTGACAGGCGTCAGGGCCGCTGCCGGTGGTAGTGCCGGTCGGCCCGGACGCGGTCACCACACCGGGTGCTGCACCAGTGTCTGCGCCGGTGGGTGCGCAGCAGCAGTTTGACACAGCCAGGGGCGGGGCACTGTGCGAGTGCCTCGCCCCTGGCTGTCAGTACATCGATCGCGTCCGCGGCGATCGCGGCGGCGGTCCGCTCCGCCTTCGTGCCACCGAGCCAGCGCCACTCCCGGTGCGGGGGCTCCGCCCACGTCAGCGCGGGCGTTCCCGGCGCCACACGCAACACATCGTCCAGTTCGGACAGCGCGGATGGGGCGGGCTGCCGGGACTCGGTCCTGGCCAGGAACAGTTCCCGGACAACCTCTCGGAGCCGCTGAAAGCGGTCGTGTTCACTGTCCGCCAGTGTCTGGTCGGCCAGCCACGACGGCAGATCGTCGCCGTCCCTGTGCCGGGTGTTCACCAGGGCCAGTGCTGGGGAGAGGTCCTCGCCGGGAGCTGCCGTCATCTTCTCATGGTAACCCTTGTGTGTTTCCGTTAGAGCCACTAGCTTCGTTCTCATGGAAAATAGAACTGGTAAACGTGAGAACGAACTGGGTGTCACCGTGGTGGGCGGGCCGACCGCGCTACTCGAACTGGGCGGCCTGCGACTGCTCACCGACCCCACCTTCGACCCACCCGGCCACTACCTCGATGAGCGGCTGAGCAAGTTCGCCGGTCCCGTGCTGACCCCGGCCGAGTTGGACCCGATCGACGTCGTGCTCCTGTCCCATGACCAGCACCTCGACAACCTGGATGTCGCGGGGCGGGCGCTGCTCGGGCGGGTGCCGCAGGTGCTGACGACTCCCGGTGGCGCCACGCGCCTCGGTGCTCCGGTGCGCGGCCTCGAACCGTGGGAGAGCGTGGAACTCGCCCGCCCGGACGGGACCACCCTGCGCGTCACCGGAACGCCCGCACAGCACGGACCCGAGGACGTCGACCTGGGCATGCACGCGGAGGTGACCGGTTTCGTGCTCAGCGCACCGGACCTGCCCACCGTCTACGTCAGCGGTGACAACGCCGCACCCTCGGTCGTCGCCGAGATCGTCCGCCGCCTCGGCGTTCCGGACCACGCCGTGCTCTTCGTCGGCGCGGCCCGCTCGCCCGTGATCGCCGGAGGCCGACCGCTCACGCTGACGAGCGCGGCCGCTGTCGAGGTGGCGGGCATCCTCGGCGAAGCCCGGATCGTGCCCGTGCACATGGAGGGTTGGCGGCACTTCAGCGAAGGCGCCTTCGTGTTGCGGAAGGCGTTCGCCGACGCCGGTCTCCTCGACCGGTTGCTCCTGCCCGTGCCGGGTGAACGTGTCGTGCTTCAGGAAGGCGTTCGCGCGGTGGGCTAGGACAGGTCAGGGCTTGCGGCCGACGGCCCCGGCGATGCAGAACTCGACACCGCTGAGCGGGCGCAGGGTGGGGCCGTCCGGCCACCAGTACGCACACAGCTCCAGGTCTGGCTCCTTGCCTGGGCCGGACGGGACGATCTCCAGTCCGGGCAGGAGGGCCATGATCTGTTCCCTGGTTCGGAAGACGCCACTGCCCATCGCGCTGTGGACGAAGATGTCCTCCATCTTCCGGGCAAGTGCGCTGTGCTCCGGCGCCGCGGGGTCCGCAGGGTCGTAGAAATGGCTGAGGGCGACGTAGGAACCACTGGGCAGCGCGTCGATGTACTCCCGCATGATCCGGTCGCCGTCGTCGCCGATGTAGTGGTGCATCGTGCTCACGTGCATCAGCGCGACGGGCTCGGTGAAGTCGATGTGCGTGCGGACGAGGTCGTGGCCGAGTACTTCGGCTGGCTTGTAGATGTCGGCGCTCGCGATGTGCGTGCTGTCGTTCTCGGCGAGCAATGCGTTGCCGTGTGCGAGCACGACCGGATCGTTGTCGACGTAGACGGTCGTGCTCTCGGGCGCGATGCGCTGCACGACCTCGTGGGTGTTCTCCGCGGTCGGCAGGCCGGATCCGCAGTCGATGAACTGTCGTATCCCGCACTGGTCGGTCAGGAACCGTGCGACGCGAATCAACCAGTTCCGGTTCGCCCACGCCATGATCTGGATGTCGGGCGTGACCTTGCCGATCTCCTCGAGCACGCCGCGGTCGATCGCGTAGTTGTCCTTGCCTCCGAGTGCCGCGTCGTACACCCGCGCGATGCTCGCCCTGTTCGGGTCGACTCCGACCGGGACCGAACTGGGGGCTGAGGACGTTGAGGCGGACATCGCTTCCTCGCAATCGGTAGGGCGGTCGGCGAGTGGCCAACCTAACGTAGCGAGGCGAACACGAAACCACTAGGGCGTGTCTGTGCAGCCCCCGGTTGCCCTGTCGTGCTTCAGGAACTCTTGGGCACGGCGGGGTAGGGGACGAAGGTGCTGGTGTTCTCGTCCACGGTCAGCTGCTTGCCGATGGTCGGGAACGCGCGCTGCGAGCACGCGGGCCGGTCGCACACCTTGCAGCCCATCCCGATCGGGGTGGCCGCGGCCGTGTCGTCGAGGTCGAGGCCGGTCGAGTACACCAACCTGCGCGCGTGCCGCAGCTCGCAGCCGAGACCCACGGTGAACATCTTGCCGGGACTGCCGTAGCCGCCGATGTTGCGCGAGACGGTTCGGGCGATCCAGAAGTAGCTCTTGCCGTCGGGCATGCTCGCGACCTGGGTGAGGATCTTGCCGGGCGAGGTGAAGGCCTCGTAGATGTTCCACAGTGGACAGGCGCCGCCGACCCTGGAGAAGTGGAAGCCCGCGGCCGACTGCCGCTTGGACATGTTGCCTGCCCTGTCCACGCGGACGAAGGAGAACGGGACACCGCGCAGTTTCGGCCGCTGCAGTGTCGAAAGGCGGTGGCACACCGTCTCGAACCCGACGCCGAAGTGGTCGCACAGCCGCTCGATGTCGTAGCGGAACTCCTCGGCGCGGGCGTGGAAGATCCGGTAGGGCAGGATCAGCGCGCCCGCGAAGTAGTTCGCCAGGCCCACCCGGGCGAGCGATCTCGCGGCCGGGCCGGAGAACGCCCAGGAGTCGGCCAGTTCCGTGATCAGGTCGTCGTACTCCAGCAGCGCGATCTGCGAGGCCATCCGGAACGCCTGCTGCCCGATCCGCAGGCTGGGGGCCAGCCGCAGCACCCTGGCCCCCGGCTCGTACCGGTGCTGCTGGCCCGCCGCCTCGTCGATGCCCTCGCTGGTGACCGTGACCCGGTAGGTCTCCTCGAGCTTCTGGCGCAGGCGGGTCAGCACCTCGCCGCGACGCAGGTCCAGGTCCGCGGCCATCCGCTCGGCCCGCTCGTCCAGTTCGGCGACGTAGTTCTCCCGCTCGTAGAAGAAGTCGCGGACCTCCTCGTGGGGCAGCGGTGCGGCGGCGCTGCCGTGCAGGCCGGTGCCGTTCTCGGTGACCAGGGCCGCGGTGCTCTCCACCGCGTTGCGGTAGCGCCGGTGCAGCGTGACCAGCGCCTGCGCCATCGTCGGGAGATTGGTGGCGAGGTCGTTGATCTCGCTGGTCGAGACGTCGGCGCCGACCGACTCGTCCAGCAGCGCCTCCCGGACGTCGGCCACCAGCCGGGCGGTGTCGTTGTTGGCGAAGAACTCGGCGTCCACACCGAATGCCTCGGTGATCCGCAGCAGCACCGGGACCGTCAGGGGGCGGGAGTTGTGCTCGATCTGGTTGAGATAACTGGGTGAGATCTCGAGCACACGAGCGAGGTCTGCCTGGCTCATCGACCGGTTCTCGCGCAGGTGCCGCAGCCGTGCGCCGGCGAACGTCTTGTCCATTCTGACCGCCTGATTCCGGAACTTTTCCTGTCCGTACCGATCAAGTTCTGCAGTTTGACCGGTCTGCGAATCTGTTGATTCGCAAGCTTCACAAGATGCTACGGAATATTCGCATAAATTGGCAAATTAGCTCTCTGTTCCTGTTTCCCCAGCGCATGCCATGGTTGCGAACAGAAGGCGAGTGATCGCAAAGTTCGCAACGTTGGAGAACCGATGGCAGCGTCAACCCCGAAGGCCAACCTGGAGCAAGCGGCAGCAGAGCTTGCCAAGCAGTGGGAGACCGACCCCCGCTGGGAGGGCGTGAAGCGGTCCTACTCGGCGGCCGACGTGGTCAAGCTGCGCGGCAGCGTCGTCGAGGAGAACACCCTCGCCCGCCGTGGCGCCGAGAAGCTGTGGAACCTGCTGCACACCGAGGACTACGTCCACTCGCTCGGTGCGCTCACCGGCAACCAGGCCGTGCAGCAGGTGCGCGCCGGCCTGAAGGCGATCTACCTGTCCGGCTGGCAGGTCGCCGCCGACGCCAACCTCTCCGGGCAGACCTACCCGGACCAGAGCCTCTACCCGGCCAACTCGGTCCCCGCCGTCGTGCGCCGCATCAACAACGCGCTCGGCCGCGCCGACCAGATCAACTGGGCCGAGGGCAACACCGACATCGACTGGTACGCGCCGATCGTCGCCGACGCCGAGGCGGGCTTCGGTGGTCCGCTCAACGCGTTCGAGCTGATGAAGGGCATGATCGCCGCCGGTGCCGCGGGTGTGCACTGGGAGGACCAGCTCGCGTCCGAGAAGAAGTGTGGTCACCTCGGTGGCAAGGTGCTCATCCCGACCAAGCAGCACGAGCGCACCCTGAACGCGGCCCGGCTCGCGGCCGACGTGGCGGGTGTTCCCTCGCTGATCATCGCGCGCACCGACGCCCAGGCCGCGTCGCTGCTCACCAGTGACGTCGACGAGCGGGACCAGAAGTTCCTCACCGGCGGCCGCACCGCAGAGGGCTTCTACGAGGTGCGCAACGGCATCGAGCCCTGCATCGAGCGCGGTCTGGCCTACGCCGAGTACGCCGACCTGCTCTGGATGGAGACCTCCGAGCCTGACCTCGAGGTCGCCAGGAACTTCGCCGAGGCGATCAAGGCGAAGTACCCGAACCAGATGCTCGCCTACAACTGCTCGCCGTCGTTCAACTGGCGTAAGCACCTGGACGACGCGACGATCGCGAAGTTCCAGCGCGAGCTCGGCCACATGGGCTACAAGTTCCAGTTCATCACGCTGGCCGGCTTCCACTCGCTCAACTACTCCATGTTCGACCTGGCGCACGGATATGCCCGCGAGGGCATGACCGCCTACGTCGACCTGCAGGAGCGCGAGTTCGCCGCCGAGGACCGTGGCTACACCGCCACCAAGCACCAGCGTGAGGTCGGCACCGGCTGGTTCGACCAGGTCAGCACCGCGCTGAACCCGGAGAGCTCGACCACCGCGCTCAAGGGCTCCACCGAGGAAGCCCAGTTCTGACCCTCCCCTGAGCGGGGAATTCGTCGACGGCTTACCCGCACCTGGCCCGTCGTGACGCCAGGAAGTCGTCGACGAATTCCCCGCCACCCCTCACTTGTGATGAACCCCGGAGGACGACATGGCTGACAAACTCAACGGCTTTTTCGACAAGGCCGGACGGATCCAGGTCACCGGCGACCGCACGCACGCGCGGTTCGACGAGATCCTCACCCCGGCGGCGCTGGACTTCGTAGCGCGGCTGGACAACGAGTTCGCCGGCCGTCGTCGTGAGCTCCTCGACGCGCGCAGGCTGCGCCGCGAGCGCCTGGCCGCGGGGGAGGAGACGCTCGGTTTCCTCGCCGAGACCAGGTCCGTCCGGGAGGACGGCGACTGGCAGGTCACCGGCGCCGCGCCCGGTCTGGAGGACCGCAGGGTCGAGATCACCGGGCCCACCGACCGCAAGATGACGGTCAACGCGCTCAACTCCGGGGCGAAGGTGTGGCTGGCGGACTTCGAGGACGCCACCTCGCCGACCTGGCAGAACGTCATCGGCGGGCAGATCAACCTGTATGACGCCATCCGCCGCAACATCGACTTCACCACCGAGGCGGGCAAGCAGTACCGCATCGGGGGCACCCCGGCGACGATCGTCGCCCGGCCCCGTGGCTGGCACCTGGTGGAGAAGCACATCCGGATCGACGGGCGGCCGGTCTCGGCGAGCCTGGTGGACTTCGGGCTGTACTTCTTCCACAACGCGAGGCAGTTGCTCGCCAGGGGCAGCGGTCCGTACTTCTACCTGCCGAAGCTGGAGAGTCATCTCGAGGCGCGGCTGTGGAACGACGTGTTCCGCCTCGCCCAGCAGGAACTCGGCATCCCGCAGGGGACCATCCGCGCGACCGTGCTGATCGAGACGATCACCGCGGCCTTCGAGATGGACGAGATCCTCTACGAGCTGCGCGAGCACGCCGCAGGCCTGAACGCGGGCCGCTGGGACTACATCTTCAGCGTCATCAAGAACTTCGGCGAGCAGGGCGCCGACTTCGTCCTGCCCGACCGCGCACAGGTGACCATGACGGTGCCGTTCATGCGGGCCTACACCGAGCTGTTGGTGAGCACCTGCCACCGTAGGGGCGCGCACGCCATCGGCGGGATGGCCGCGTTCATCCCCAGCAAGGACCCCGAGGCCAACGCCACCGCCCTGACCAAGGTGCGCCAGGACAAGGAACGTGAGGCGAACGACGGCTTCGACGGCTCGTGGGTGGCCCACCCCGGCCTGGTCGAGACGTGCCGCGAGGTGTTCGACGGCGTGCTCGGCGACCGCCCGAACCAGGTGGACAAGCTGCGTGACGACGTCGTGGTGACGGCGGAGGATCTGCTCGACGTCGCCAGCAGTGGCGGCGAGGTGACCGAGCAGGGGCTGCGGGCCAACATCAACGTCGGCCTGCGCTACATCGACGCCTGGCTGCGCGGCACCGGTGCCGCCGCGATCTCCGGGCTGATGGAGGACGCGGCCACCGCGGAGATCGCGCGCTGTCAGGTGTGGCAGTGGATCCGCAACGGCACCAAGCTCACCGAGGGCACGGCCGTGACGGCGGAGTTCGCGACCCGGCTGCTCGACGAGGAATTCGCCGAGGTGCGGGCGGACCTCGGCTCGGACAACCGGCTCGCCGACGCGCGGGAGATCTTCGCCGAGACCGCGCTCGGGGAGAAGCTGCCGAGCTTCTTCACCACCGGCGCGTACGCCCGCTACCTCACCGAGCCCGCCGGAGCCGCGAGTTGAGACTCCGGTCTCCCTCACTCCTGACGGGGAGACCGGTCACGCTGGTCGGACAGCGTGCCTTCGGGGCCGGACGGGATCACCCGTCCGGCCCCGCTGCGCGCCCGCACTTTCCCGGGAAAGTGACCTACGTGCACACGCAACGACGTCCCTTTCCTGGGAAAGTGACCCACGTGCCCCGCGCGGTGTATCGCACTTTCCCGGGAAAGTGCGAGCTGAGAAGCAGGTGACCTGGGGGTGGAGCGGCAGGTCGCGGCACTTTCCCGGGAAAGTGACCTACGTGCACACGCAACGGGGGTGTTTTCGTGTAGAAAGTACCTTTTCCTGTCGGTGACACCGCCGGATGGCCGTAAGCCGGTTGGGCCACCTGGGGGGCTGAATCAGTTCAGGAGGAGCAACTTTGGAATAGGGTACGTATACCTACTGAAACCCTGGTTGTTTCTCGGCGCCGGACGAACGATGCTTCCGCTTACGGATCCTCTCCCTGCCTCTCGAGGAGTCTGGCTATGAAGACACGTTTTGTTCTGTCCCTGCTCGCCGCCCTTGCGCTGATGTTCGGCGCCGCAACCCCCGCACTGGCCGCTACTGGTCCCGAGAAGGCCGACCTGTCCAGCTCGGTTTCCGTGGCGGAGTGCCTGAGGTGCCCGCTCTGATACGGGTTTAGGGCTCGAAGGCGTTGCCGGTGGCGATCTTGGGACGTCCCAGGATCGCCGGCTCGCCGATTCGGGTGCGACGGTAAACCGCTGCGGTCTCCGCGGCGATCCGTCCCCAGTCGAAATCGGCGGCAAGGCGGGACTGCGCGGCATGCGCCCGCCTTCCGGCGGCGTCCGGGTCGGCCAGTACCTGGTCCACGGCCGTCCCGATCGCCTGTACGTCCCCTGGTGTGAAGGCGATCCCGGTCTCGCCGTCGATCACGACCTCACCCAGTCCGCCCGCGGTCGACGCGATCAGCGGGGCTTTCGCCGCGGCGGCTTCGAGCGCCACGATTCCGAACGGCTCGTACCTGCTCGGCAGCACGACGGCATCCGCCGCGGCGAGGACGGCACGCAGGTCCCGGTCGGACAGGTGCCCCACGAAGTCCACCGCCCGGCGCAGCCGCAGCTTCTTCGACTGTTCGACGAGTTCGTCCAGGTGGCGGCCCTTGCCCGCGATGACGAGCCGGGTGCCAGGGTGCTCGCGGCGGATCGCGGGCATCGCCGCCAGCAGATCCTGCACCCCCTTCTCCCACTCCAGCCTGCCGAAGTAGAGCAGCAGGGGAGCGCCTGCGGGGCTGTGCGCCTCGCGGGCACGGGCGATCTCGTTGTCGGCCACCTGCCAGCCGCGTTCCTCGATGCCGTTGTGGATGACGGTGATGTCATCCGGGTCGACCTCGAACAGGTGGGAGACCTCGATCCGCATCGCCTGCGAACACGTGATGAGCGCGTCGACCCGGTTGGCCAGCCACCACTCCACCGAGTGCACCTGCTGGTTCAGTGGGTGCGACAGCCAACCGGAGTGCCTGCCTGCCTCGGTCGCGTGGATCGTGCCGACCAGCGGCACCTGCGCGGCCTCGGCGAGCGCGATCGCCGGGTGGGTCACCAGCCAGTCGTGCGCGTGCACGACCTCCGGTCGCCAGCCGCCGAGCAACTCGGTTCCCGCGCGGACCATCGCGTGGCCCATGGCGAGGGTCCAGGCGACGAGGTCACGCTCGAAGGTCACGTGCATCGGGTCCTCGGCGACCCGGATGATCCGGACTCCCTCGACGACCCTGTCGGTCGTCGGGTGCGTCTCGGCGTCGGTCCCCGCGACATGACGGCACAGCACGACCACCTCGTGGCCGTCGCGGACGAGATGGCGGGCCAGTGCGTGGACGTGCCGGGACAGGCCGCCGACGACTACTGGCGGGTACTCCCAGGACAGCATCAATACGCGCATGGTCCGTCGATCCTCGCACCTGCTGGTCCAGGTGCTGCCATGGCATCCCTCACGTTTACCCGCGATGATCGCTAGTGTTGATTCATGTCGAATAGCGTTGACTTTCTGAGCACGCCATGGACGCACCTGGCCGGGCCGGGAAACGCCCTGCCCGAGTACCCGCGTCCTCAACTCGTGCGCGATCGCTGGCACAACCTCAACGGCACCTGGGAGTACACCGGCGCGGACGGATTCCGCGGTCACATCCTCGTCCCGTACCCGCCGGAGTCGGCCCTGTCCGGACTGCGCCGCCGCGACGAACGCATGTGGTACCGGCGGACGGTCGAGATCCCGCGGGACTGGCGCGGGTCGCGGGTGCTGCTGCACTTCGGCGCGGTCGACCAGGTGGCGACGGTGTGGGTGAACAACCAGCGCGTGACGGTGCACGAGGGCGGCTACACCGCGTTCAGCGCCGACATCACCGCCGCGCTGCGCCCCGAGGGCGAGCAGGAGATCGTGGTGCGCGCCGAGGACCTCGGCAACCGGGGGACCCACCCGGTGGGCAAGCAGGCAGAGCAGCCGGGCGGGATTCTCTACACGGGTGCCTCCGGCATCTGGCAGACCGTGTGGCTGGAGCCGGTGCCCGACGCGTATGTCGCGCGGCTCGACATCGGCCCTGACCTCACCGGGTTCGATCTCGTCGCCCGTGTCGCGCACGGCGGGGAACACCGCGTCGAGGTGGTGGCCACCGACCAGGACGGGACCGAGGCGGCGCGGGTGTCCGGGCGCGCCGAGTGGCGGCTGCGGGTGGATGTGCCGTCGCCGCGCTTGTGGAGCCCGGACGACCCCCACCTCTACGACCTCACCGTGCGGCTCCTGACCGCCGACGGTGAACTGGTCGACGAGGTTCGCGGATACACCGGCCTGCGCACGGTCTCCCTGGTCTCCGACGAACTCGACCGGCCGCGGATCGCCCTCAACGGGCGGATCACGTTCTCCCACGGCCCGCTGGACCAGGGTTACTGGCCGGACGGCGTGTACACCGCGCCGACGGACGACGCATTGCGGTTCGACCTGGAGCGCACCAGGGAACTGGGGTTCAACACGGTGCGCAAGCACGCGAAGGTGGAGCCCGCACGCTGGTACCACTGGGCCGACCGGCTGGGGTTGCTGGTGTGGCAGGACATGCCTGCACTGCCCGTGGTGCTGGACAACCCGCCGGGCCCCCAGGCGCCGCCCGTGGCCGAGGCGCGGCGGAACTTCGAGGCGCAGCTGATGGAGCTGCTCGACCAGCTGGGTAGCGTGCCGTCGATCATCGGCTGGGTCCCGTTCAACGAAGGCTGGGGCGAGTACGACACCGGGCGTATCGCCGACCTGGTGAAGTCGCGGGACCCGGACAGGCTGGTGATCGCCGACAGCGGCGTGAACTGCTGCCACTCCCATCCCGACACCGGCGCGGGCGACGTCTACGACGACCACACCTACGTCGGCCCCGGCACGCCGGAGGTGCGGGACGGCCGCGCCACGTTCGACGGCGAGTACGGCGGCCTCGGTCTCGTGATCGAAGGCCACGCCTGGCCCGGCGAGCCCATGGTCTACGAGATGACGTCCACCCGGGAGGACCTCACCCGTCGCTACGTCGAGGTGAGCCGGGACCTAGCAAGAATCGCCGCCGAAAGGGGCCTCTCCGGCGCGATCTACACCCAAACCACCGACGTCGAGAACGAGGTCAACGGCCTCCTGACCTACGACCGCCGAGTGACCAAAGTGGACCCGCAGGCCGCCAGAGCCGCCGCAAAGGCAGCCATCCAAGCCGGCACCCCCACCCCCTGACTTTGCGTTCCCTGCACCTGAGATCGCCATCTGTGTACAGGAGTTCCCCTTTCCCGCACTCGAGATCGCCGTTCATGTACAACGACCGCGGACCTCCCACCACCGATCGGGGGATAGCCCCGGAAATTGCGCCCCGGACACGGTATGCACCGTTCCGGTGGACAATCGAATTGGCCTGCGGACAACCGCCTCGCGCCCTCTAGTTTCGATCCCATGGGCGATCGGGAGACGACCGTGCGCAGCAGGGAGCTCGGCGAGGAACTGCGCGCGGCGATGAACAGGGCGGGGCTGACCGGCAAGGAGGCGGCACGGGAACTCGGCTGGTCGGAGAGCCGGATTTCCCGCCTGCTGAGCGGAAAACGCGGCGGAGCGCAGCTCGACGTCGCGTCGTTCCTCGCGGTATGCCGGGTGAAGGGAGCGGACCGCGATCGGTTGCTCCGGCTGTGCGGCGAACTGGACACACCGGGGTGGTTGCAGCAGTTCGGCTCCCGCCTGCCGACCCAGCTGAGCACGCTCATCGACCACGAGGACAAGGCGGTCTGCATTCGGGACTTCCAACTGGCGATGGTCCCCGGACTGCTGCAGACGGCCGACTACGCACATGCGCTGATCTCGGCGACCGCGAACGTGCCGAGGGCCGAGGTGCAGAGTCGCGTGGCGGCGAGGCTCCGCCGGAGAAACGTGCTTGTCCGGCCGCGCCCGGCGCTCTTCACGTTCTTCGTGCACGAGTTCGTGCTGCGGCTTCCGGTCGGTGGCCGCTCGGTCATGTCCGAGCAGCTGCATCACCTGCTGCAGCTGTCCGTGCGTCCGTCGATCTCGCTGCGCGTCGTCCCCAGCGGCATGGGCGCGCACGCGGGAGTGGCCGGGCACTTCAAGCTGATGGAGTTCACCGCGTTTCCGCCGGTCGTGTACCTGGAAAGCGAGACATCCACCCTGTTTCTTGAAGAACCGGTGGAGATCGCGGCGTATCGCCAGGTGTTGCGCGCCCTCGCGGAAACCGCACTGGATGAGGGACAATCCCGGGAGCTGATCGCCACCCTGGCGGTCGAACTCTACGGGGATCGGGACAACCATGACGACAGCGCACGAGCCGGGCGGACTGGTCTGGCGTAAGAGCAGCTACTCGGGTGGCAATGGTGATTGCGTGGAGGTGGCGTGCGGTCCGGCCGGAGTACGGGTGCGGGACACGAAGGACCGTGCGGCCGGAGCGCTCAGCGTCGATCGGCACGGGTGGGACGCTTTCCTGGCGGACCTCGCCGCCCGTCCGTAGCGGGACCGATCCGGACACGATGAGTCGCAGCCCCGGGAACCAGCAGGGGCTGTTCCTCGGCGGGCCGAACTGACACCCGAACGGCGAACTCGTGTGCGGCAAACGCGAACGCGTGTGCGTGGATAGCGATCTCGTGTACGCAGATGGCAATCTCGGGCTAGAGGGTGCGGGCGTCCATGTGGCCGAAGGGGGACTCGGCTCGGAGGGTGGACGCGCGGGACAGGGCACGGGCGGGGTCGGTGTCCAGGAGGGCCAGCAGCTCGTCGGATCTTGCCGTGTGGGTTTGGGCGCGGCGGCGGGCGTAGTCGGCCGCGGAATCCTTGGTGACCATGAAGGCCCAGTCGCTCGACAGTGCCAGCATCGCCTCGCGCAGGGCCTGATCGCGCACCGGGTCGCGCAGCCCGGTGCGCTCATGCGCCGCCAGCAGCCGGTGCTGCAGCGCGGTGTTGTCCGCCACCATGTCGGCGACCTGCTCGCCGTCCCACACCCGCCAGTCCTTGCCCGAGCCCCACGAGGACGCGGGCAGGTCCACCGGCCCGCCCAGGTGTCCCGCCTCCAGCGCGCCGCGCAGGGTCGTCACCCGCACCCCGGCCTCGGGTAGCGCCCGCAGAATGCCCTCCAGCCACGCGGGCCCCTCGTGCCACCAGTGCCCGAACAACTCGGTGTCGTACGCGGCGACCACCAGCGACTCGTGTCCGTGCTGTTCGCGCAACGACCGCAGCCGGGTGACCACGGTGTCCACGAAGTCCTTCACATGCGCGCCAAGGGTTTCCGTGGCCAGCGCCGGTTCGTACGGGGCCTTGTCGGCCGGTTCCACCGTCTTACCGGTCACCCGCGACGGCTTGAGCCCGACCTCGTGCGCCCACGTGTGGAAGTCGCGGTAGTTCGCGTGTCCTGGGTAGCCCGCCTTCGGGGACCACACCCGGTAGGTGACCTCCAGATCCCGGCCGAAGCACACCACGTCCGACGACCCGACCGTGCGCGCCGCCGAGGTGTCGCCGCGTAGCGAGGGACCGTCGACCAGAAACCGCCGCACCCCGGCTTCGGCATAGCCGGTCTCCATGCCGGGCGCATAGCCGCACTCGGGCGCCCAGATCCCCTCGGGCCTGCGCCCGATCCGCAGCCGCGTGTCGTCCAGTCCGCCGCGCAGCGCGAAGTCGCGCACCCGCGGCTCCAGCAGCGGCTGGAACGGGTGCGCCAGCGGGCCACCGAGCAGTTCGACCACATCGGAGTCCACAAGGGAACGCAACACGGGGGAGAACCCGTGCCGCCACCGGGTTTCGAAGTCCTCCAGTGCACGCGTCGCCGTCCGGTGCTCGTCGGCGGCGAGTGCGCTGAGCGCGTCCTGCCCGCGCCACAGGCCCGCGGCGTGTTCGGTGCGCAGCCGCCAGGTGCCGAGCCATTCGTGGAACGACCGCAGGCTGTAGGGATCGTCGAGTTGCGCGGCGAGCACCGGAGTCACCCCGAGGGTGAGCACGTCCCTGCGCCCCTCGTCGGCGAAGCGTCGCAGCAGGTCGACCACCGGCAGATACGAGTGCGCCCACGACTGGTAGAGCCACTCCTCGCCGACCGGCCAGTTCCCGTGATGGGCCAGCCACGGCAGGTGGCTGTGCAGTACCAGGCAGAACGTGCCCTCCGACCCGCTCATCGCGCCACCGCCACGGCCACGAGGTCCAGGCTCGCGTCGAGATCGTCGCCGTGCACCGCGAAGTCCTCCGCGCGGATCGCGGCGATGTCACCGAGCAACGGCTCGGGCCAGACGGCCTGCCCGGGTAGTTGTCCCATGACGACGTCGAGCTGGGCGTCGATGATCGACCCGCCGTACCGCTCGTCCAGTGCGCGCACACCGGGGCCGTGGTGCAGGCCGTGCAGCAGTTCGACGTCGAAGTCGGCCTCACGCAGCAATTCGTCCAGTTCGGACGGTGCGAGTTCCCTGGTGTGGTAGGGATTGAGCGGCGTATCGCTGTCCGGGGTGAAGGTGAGCCTGTTGGGCGTGGTGACGATCAGTCGTCCGCCCGGTCGCAGCACCCTGCGGCACTCGGCGAGGAAGCCGCCCTGGTCCCACAGGTGCTCGATCACCTGGAAGTTCGCGACGACGTCGATGCTCGCGGTCGCGACCGGGAGATAGGCCAGATTGCCCCGCGCGACGGCAATGCCGGGGTAGCGGGCGGCCACGTGCACGGTGGTCGGCTGGTCGTAGTCCAGCGCGAGTACCCGCTCCGCCCGCCGCGCGATCAGCCCCGCGCCGTAACCCTCACCGCAGCCCGCCTCCAGTACCGTCGCGCCCGTGCAGTAGGGCAGGAGCGCGACGTACGCGGCCTCGTGTCGGCGGAACCAGTAGTTCTCCTCCGGGATGCCCGGCACGGTGCGCTCGCCGGTCAGGTGCAGGGCGTCGGCGCGGGCGGACGCCTCGGCAGATGGAGTACTCACAGGTAGGGACCCTAACCGCAGTGCCGAGACGCTCCCGCTGCACCGCCGGTCAGTGGCTGGGAGGTGGTGGGGTGCTGCCCCCGCTGCCCCCGGTGCCGCCGCCCTTGCCACGATCACGCAGCTTGTTCAGTGCGTCCTTGGCCTGCTGTCGCTTGCGGGGGTCGCTGGCGAACTCTTTCGCCTGCGCGATGGCGCGGCGTCCCTGTGGGCTGCTGGCCAAGCGGGCCACCTTGCTGAAGAGCGATGCCATGTCGGTCCTTCCGGCGCCAGTGAATCCGTCTCGACCATTCTCCAACGTCGGGGGGCCGCTGTCAGTTCCGGCCCGTCAGGCGGGCGACACGGTGACGCCCAGCGCACCGGGCCCGGTGTGCACACCGATCACGGCACTGCCCTGCACCAGGACGATCTCCCGCAGGTCCACCAGCCGTTCCCTGAGTTGCTGCACCATCGCCATCTCCCGTTCCGACGGCGCCGCACTGGCGATGGCGATGTCCACCGGCCGCGAGCCGGCGAACTCGACGGCGATGTCGGTGAGTTTGGTCAGTGCTCGTTTTGTGCCCGGCACTCGCGACAGGGGCGCGACCTCGCCACCGCGGATGGTGATCAGCGGTTTCAGGGAAAGCGCTGTGCCGAGCATCGCGGCCGCGGCCCCGATCCGCCCGCCCTTGCGCAGGAACTCGAGTGTGTCCACGTAGATGAACTCGGAGCTGCCGTAGAGCCTGCGCTCGGCGGCCTCGATCACCCGTCTCGGGTGCCCACCCGCCGCGGCGGCCCGTGCGGCGGACAGTGCTGCGAAGCCCAGGCTCATCCCGGTGGTGCTGCTGTCCAGCACGTGCACCGGGACGCGGACCTGCTGGGCCGCCGCTCGCGCCGCCTCGACGGTCGCGGAGAGCTTCCCGGAGATGTGCAGGCTGACGATGGCGTCGGCGCCCTGGCTGACGGCCTGCTGGTAGGTCCAGAAGAACGCGCCCTGGTCGGGGGGTGACGTGGAGATGTCGGCTCCCGACCGGAGGAGGTTGATGAGTTCGCCCCGGTCGAACCGGTTTTCGTCGTCGGTTCGTTCGTCGACGTGGATCTGGACCTGGACGACGCTGATGCCCCACTGTGCGGCCAGTTGGTCCGGCACGCAGGCTGTCGAATCGGTGATTACTGCTACGGGCACGACCGGAGGTTAACTCGTTTGCACCCAGTCGAAGTAGTGCCTTGCACCCGAACGGACGCCCGGGGCCACGAGAAGTAATGATCAAGGTGAACATAAGCGACGTCGGACGTAGAATTACCGGGACCATCGTCCCAATAAACCGGGATTCCAGGTGAATGCGGTCACCTCGCCGGGCCAACGGCCGGAAAACCCCATAATCTACCGGCCAGTAGAGCCCTGTCCGGGTGCACGAGCGCTCCAGTATCGGGAGGTCGAAGTAGACCCATGACCAACATCGTCGTTCTGGTCAAGCAGGTGCCGGACACCTACTCGGAGCGCAAGCTCTCGAGCGGTGACCACACGCTTGACCGCGAATCCGCCGACGCCGTTCTCGACGAGATCAACGAGAAGGCCGTCGAAGAGGCCCTGAAGATCAAGGAAGCCGGTGAGGGCGAGGTCACCGTGCTCTCGATGGGCCCCGACCGCGCGACCGACGCGATCCGCAAGGCGCTGTCGATGGGTGCCGACAAGGCCATCCACGTCTCCGACGAGGGCCTGCGCGGCTCCGACATCGTCGCCACCGTCAAGGTGCTGGCCGCCGCGATCAACAAGGCCGGAGGCTTCGACCTCGTCATCGCGGGCAACGAGGCGTCCGACGGCCGCGGCGGTGCCGTTCCGGCCATGCTCGCCGAGGTGCTCGGCGTGCCGCAGCTGACCCACGCACGCACGGTCAGCGTCGAGGGCTCCACGGTGAAGGTCGACCGGGAGACCGACGACGGCATCACCCACCTCGAGGCGAACCTGCCCGCGGTGGTGAGTGTCGGCGAGAAGATCAACGAGCCGCGCTACCCGTCGTTCAAGGGCATCATGGCCGCGAAGAAGAAGCCGGTGGAGAAGCTCACGGTCGCCGACCTCGGTGTCGACGCGGGTGAGGTGGGCCTGGACAACGCGTGGTCCAGCGTGCTCGAGGCCTCCCCGAAGCCGCCGCGCGAGGCGGGTCAGCGGGTCGAGGACGAGGGCGACGGCGGCACCAAGGTCGTCGAGTACCTCGTCGGCCAGAAGCTCGTCTGATCCGTCTGACATCTCCAGTCTTCCTCGAGGAGTAACAAATGGCTGAAGTACTCGTCCTCGTCGACCATGTCGACGGTGAGGTCAAGAAGGTCACCTACGAGCTGCTGACCGCGGCCCGCGAGCTCGGTGAGCCGTCGGCCGTCGTGGTCGGCTCGCCCGGCACGGCCGGCAAGGTGAAGGAGTCGCTGGCGTCCTACGGCGCGGCGAAGGTCTACGTCGCCGAGTCCGACGACGCCGGCAGCTACCTGGTGACCCCGAAGGTCGACGCGCTGGCCGCGCTCGTGGAGCAGGCCTCGCCTGCCGCGGTCGTGGTCGCGGCGTCCGCCGAGGGCAAGGAGGTGTCCGGGCGGCTCGCCATCCGGATCGGCTCCGGTCTGCTCTACGACGTCGTGGACGTCAACTCCGACGGCACGACCGAGCAGTCCATCTTCGGTGGGGCGTTCTCGGTGAAGGCCAAGGTTGCCAAGGGCACCCCGGTCATCTCGGTGCGTCCGGGCAGCGTCGAGGCCACGCAGGCCGACGGCGCCGCCGCGGAGGAGACCGTGGAGCTTCCCGCGGTGGACCCGGCCAAGGCCGCCAAGATCACCGGCATCGAGCCGGTCGTCGGTGGCGACCGCCCCGAACTGACCGAGGCCTCGATCGTCGTCTCCGGTGGTCGTGGTGTCGGTTCCGCGGAGAAGTTCGAGGTCATCGAGAAGCTGGCCGACTCGCTCGGCGCCGCCGTCGGTGCCTCGCGTGCCGCGGTCGACTCGGGCTACTACCCGGCGCAGTTCCAGGTCGGCCAGACCGGTAAGACGGTCTCGCCGCAGCTGTACGTCGCGCTCGGCATCTCCGGCGCGATCCAGCACAGGGCCGGTATGCAGACGTCGAAGACGATCGTCGCGGTGAACAAGGACCCGGAGGCCCCGATCTTCGAGATCGCCGACTTCGGTGTCGTGGGCGACCTGTTCAACGTCGCACCGCAGCTCACCGAGGCGATCGCCGCGCGCAAGGGCTGATCGCACACCGGTAACGCAACACGGTCAGGGCCATCCCCGTCACGGCGGGGGTGGCCCTGACCTGCGTCTGGAAACGGCGGACTCCGAGGTCACGGTGATTCGTGAAACTCGGCCGACGAAGTCCCGCTATCGAGGCGGCAGGGCGTCAAGCAGCAGTACCGGACACTTCCTGGGAGCCAGGGCCCTGGCGATTCGATCGCGGACCCGAGTTTTCAGACAAGCACTGACGTCGTTCGTGTCTTGTTTTTTGGTGAGCCGGCGCGGAAGCTGTCCCGATGGCGGAGCTCGACGATGGCGTCGTGTGGCGGGCCATTCGTGGCGACCGTGCTGCCGCGGCGGAGCTGCTGACAGCGATCCGGCCGGGGGTGCTGCGCTACTGCTGGGCCCGGCTCGGCCCGCTCGGCGCGACTCATGTCGCACCAGACGACGTCGCGCAGGAGGTGTGCCTCGCCGTCTTCCAGGCCCTGCCCCGCTATCAGGACCGGGGCCTGCCCTTCGCCGCGTTCGTGTACGGCATCGCGGCCAACAAGGTCGCCGATGCCCACCGTGCCGCTGCCAGATTCGCGCTCGTGCGGCCGGTAGACACCATCGCCGAGCCCGCTGACGAGGCTCCCGGCCCGGAGCGGCACGCCGTCGCGGCGGACATGTTCCGCCGCGTCACCGGACTGCTGCAACACCTTTCCGAGACACAGCGCGAGATCATCGCGCTCCGGGTCGCCGCTGGTCTGTCCGCGGACGAGGTGGGCGCGGTGCTCGGCATGACCCCTTCGGCCGTGCGGATGGCCCAATCGAGGGCGCTCGCCCGTCTGCGGGAGTGGACCCGGGACGCGGTGGGGGAGGTGCTGGCGCTGTGACCACATTCGGCTCGACCGGCCCGCGCCGGGACGACGCGGTGGACGAGGTGGACGAGGTCACCATGGCCGCCGATGACCTGCTGCTGGACCGACTGGGCCGGGGTGAGCAGCAGGCCGATACCGACTCCGGCGCGGTGGCGGACCTGCTCGCACAATGGCGTCGCGCCCTGCCTGACGGTACGGAAGCGGATGTCCGTGAGCCCCTGTCCGTACTGTCCGCACCCGAAGTGCCGCGCTCCCGCCGGTTCGGTGGCCGTGCGGCTCGCGCTGTGCTGGCCGGTGCCACTGCCACGGTCGTCGCCTTCGGCGGTGCGAGTCTCGCGGCGGCGAACGCGGGACCGGACAGTCCGCTGTGGCCGGTCACCCGCGTCCTGTACCCGGACCGTGCCGAGTCGAGAACCGCGGCCGACGCGGTTGTACAGACGCTCGGTGCGGCCAGGGCCGCGTTGGACCAAGGACGCGGTACGGAGGCGGACCGTCTGCTCGACGAGGCAAGTGTCCTGCTCACCGACGTCCGCGAACCTGCTGTGGCACAACGTCTGCGTACCGAGGTCGAGCAGTTGCGCGTACTGGTCGTCGCAGTCGAGGTCGGCCGCCCCGCTCCGCGAACTCGTGTTGAGGCACCGTCGGCCGGCGAGCGGTCTGCACCCGCCGTTCCGGCCGAGGCCGTGCCATCGACCGCCGCACCCGCCCGTGGCCCGGCGCGGTCGACGGTCCCGCCGGAGCGGAACGTCGTGCCCGCGCCGGACACCGGCGAGGTGGCTCCCCCCGCGCCGCTCACCGCGGTGCCGGTCCAACCGGGCGTTCCCGCTCCCACGCTGAACGTTCCGCCGTTACCCGGCTGAGACCGCCACTGCGCCGAATGCCGTATCGGCCCAGGACCGTTCGGTCGCATTTCCGTCCGATGTGTCCTCATTGCGTTGCGCCTTGGCTGCCGTCTCGATCTATGAACGATCGCTTACCCGTAGTTCAGAGCCGAGCGAAGTCGAATCAGACACCGAGGAGCAGTTCATGCGTGTCCGCCCGCTAGTCGCGGCAGCGTTGGCCTTCGTCATCACCATGGCGATGGCTCCCGCTGCCGTTTCGGCCGCCGTTGATCCGGCGGAGTTAGCCGTACGCCAGGCCGATACCGACGCGGTCATTGACGTGCGCCGCGCCGGAGAGGTGCGACCGACTGCCGAACAGATCGACGCCGTCTCGCCGTTGCTGAGCCAGGCAGGCGCGGGCACCAGGGTCACCTGGGATCCTCGATTCGGCACCCCCCGCACCATCAGGCAGGACGGCGGCTGGCTGACCGAACCGCGATCGGGTGACCCGGTGACCGTCGCTCGGTCCTTTGTGGAGGTGAACAAGGCGCTGTTCGGCCTCACCGAGCAGGATGTCGCCGCGCTGGACGTTGTCGGCGAGCACGAGCTGAACGGAACCGGCACCACGGTCGTGACCCTCGTGCAGACGTTCGGTGGCGTCCGAGCGGTCCGTGGCGGGCATCTCACCATCGCCGTGACCGAGGACGGTCGCGTGCTCTCCTACGCGGGCGACCCGGTCCGCAGCGGCGGTTTGCTGGAGGAGCACCAGCTGACCCCGGCCGCGGCGCTTGGGGCCACGGCGGCGGAGTTGGCGCCGGATGTCGACTTCACCCCAGAGGCGGCAGGTGAGCGGGCCGGTTTCCAGGTGTTCGCCAAGGGCCCCTTCGGTGCCGAGTCCTACGTGCGTCGCGCTGCGTTCCCCACTGCGGACGGAGCTCGGCCCGCCTACCACGTGCTGTTCGTCAAGGCGCTCGATCAGGCCTGGGACACCGTCATCGACGCCGTGAGTGGCGTGGTGCTCTACCGGGCGAGCCTCGTCGACCACGAGGCCGAGGGCACCGTGTATGAGAACCACCCCGGTGCCGAACGCGGCGGAGCGCCGGTCATCAAACCCTTCGGGCCGACCGAGCAGTCCCCCTCCGGCTACGTCGACCCCAGTGGTATCGCCGGCCTGGCCGGCCCCACCACGGCGGGCAACAACGCCGACACCTACGCCAACTACTCGAACTTCCTCGTTCCCGCCGACCAGGGTCCGCGACCGGTCAGCGCGACCTCCCAGTTCAACTACTCCTATGCGAGCAACTGGGCACGCAGCGAGGGGGAGACGGTCCCGCCGAGCTATGCCCTCGACGTCGACCCGGCCAGCACCAACCTGTTCTGGCAGCACAACCGCATTCACGACGAGTTCTACGCCCTCGGCTTCACCGAGTCGGCGGGCAACTTCCAGGTCAACAACAGCGGGAAGGGCGGCCAGGGCGGGGATCCCATCCTCGGTCTCGTGCACGCCGGTGCGGCCACCGGCGGGGCGCCGACCTACACCGGCAGGGACAACGCGTACATGCTCACGCTTCCCGACGGTCTGCCGCCGTGGAGCGGGATGTTCCTCTGGGAGCCGATCAACGACGCGTTCGAGGGGCCGTACACCGACGGCAACTTCGATGCCACGGTGATCGAGCACGAGTACGCGCACGGTCTGTCCAACCGGTACGTCAGTGGCGAGGACAACGCCCTGAGCACCCACCAGTCCGGATCGATGGGCGAGGGCTGGGGTGACTGGTATGCGCTGAACTACCTCTACGGCAACGGCCTTGCCGACCGTGCGGTCGTGGGTGAGTACGTCACCGGCAACGCGGACCGGGGCATTCGCAACTGGGACTACGACGAGAACCCGACCACGTTCGGCGACATCGGCTACGACCTCGTCGGCGCGGAGGTGCACTCGGACGGTGAGATCTGGACGACCGCGCTGTGGGACGTCCGGAAGGCGCTCGTCGCGAAGTTCGGCGAGAAGGCAGGTGGGGAGATGAGCGCCCGCATCGTCACCGACGCGATGCCGCTCTCGCCGCCTAATCCGTCCTTTATCGACATGCGGGACGCAATGCGTACCGCGCTGGACAACCGGTACCACTCCCGGACCGACTACGCCACGGTCGTCGATCTCGTCTTCGGTGCGTTCGCCGAGCGCGGGCTCGGTGTCGCCGCGACGACCGAAGGGGGCGAGGACACCGATCCCGTGCCCTCGTTCGCGCACGTGAACCCGGCACACAACGGAACGTTCACCGGCACTGTGGTGAACGCGTCGACCGGTGAGCCCATCGCCGGGGCCAAGGTGATGCTCGGAGTCTTCGAAGCAAGGGTGAGCCCGTTGCGGAAGACCTCCTCCACCGGTGCGTTCTCCGCCCCGGTCAGTGCGGGCAGCTATCCGGTGACGATCTCCGCCCCCGGCTTCGGCGCACACACCTTCACCGACGTCTCGGTTCGCGCGGGAAAGACGACCGCCAAGCAGTTCTCGATGCAGCCCAACCTGGCCTCGACGGCCAACGGTGCCAAGGTCGTCTCCTCGACCTCGGCAGGAGCGGACAAACTGCTCGACGACACCGAGGCCAGCAGCTGGGCGGCGGCGCCGGGCACCGGCAACGCCACGATCGAACTGGCCAAGGCTGCGCCGATCTCCGCGGTGCAGGTGAGTGCGTTCACCACGTCCCGTTTCGAGGGCCTGCGCGGGTTCGCGCTGCAGACATCCACGGACGGGGTCAACTGGCAGACGGTACGAGTGGAGACCGACGCCTTCGGCTACGAGACACCTCGCCCGACCGCACCGGATCTGCACTACCGGACGTTCACATTGGACAATCCGGTGGATGCTCGTTACGTGCGCTTCTGGACGGACTCCGCGCTTGGCGAGACGAAGACGCGGGTGCAGGCGGCGGAGCTGCAGGTGTTCTCCGGCAAGGTCAAGGGTGTCGAGCCGTTGCCACCGACACCGCCGGACGAGCCGGTGGTCGACAACGGCACGATCGCGGCGGGCAACCCGTCCACCGGATCCGCGCCGACCGGCGTCACCGCGGCTGCACTGACGTCGAACTGCACTGTGCCGCCCCCGCCCGCCCAGGGCGCCGACGGCTGGGTCACCGAACTCCCGGCGAGCTTCGGCGACGGTGCGCACAAGGTGATGGTCACCGGGGACAGCACGGCCCCGTACGACCTGGATCTGTACTTCTATGACGCATCCTGCTCGCCGACCGGTTCGGCCGCCTCCGCGGCTGCCGACGAGTCCGCGACCTTGCCGAGCGGCACCCGCTTCGTGCTGAGCCAGCTCTGGCTTGGTGCGGGAATCCCGATCACCCTCACCGCGACCGACACCCAGTAGGACAGAAGCTGTCAGGGGCACCCTTGCCACACGGCAGGGTGCCCCTGACGTCGTTATGCCGTCACGCTCACCGGCAACCGGCCGGGACCGCGGAGGTTGATGCGACCGTTCCACTCCACCTCGCCGTCGAGGGCGAGCGTGTCGAAGCGTTCGACGAGCCTGCCGAACGCGACCCGCGCCTCCAGCCGGGCCAGCGCCGCGCCGAGGCAGTGGTGCGGGCCGCCGCCGAAGGAGACGTGTCTGCGTGCGTCCGGCCGGTCGATGCGCACCTGGTCGGCGTCCGGGCCCCAGAACCGCTCGTCCCGGTTGGCCGAGGCGAGGCTTGCGATGACGAAGGACCCCGGCGGGATGACGTGCCCGAGAATCGTGTGCGGTTCGAGGGTGATTCGTCTGCTGAGCTGCACGGGGCTGTCGTAGCGCAGCAGCTCCTCGGTCGCGGCGCCCGCGAGGTCGGGCCGCTCACGCAACAGTGCCAGCTGGTCCGGCTCTCGCAGCAACGCGAGCACACCGCCCGCGATGAGGTTCACGGTCGTCTCGTGGCCCGCGACGTAGAGCAGCACCACCTGCGCCACCAGTTCCTCGTCACTGAGCACGTCGCCGTCGTGTTCGGCCGCGATCAGCGCGGTGAGCAGGTCGTCCGCCTCGTTGTCCCGCTTCCACGCGATCACATCGGCGATGACGGCGGACAGCTCGGCATCGGCTGCGGCGATCGCGGCGAGCGTCGCCGGATCGTTCACGGGTTCGAGGGAGCGCACCAGCTGTGCGGTCAGTTCCCGCAGCCGGACGTGGTCCACCGGCGGCATCCCCAGCATCCGGGAGATGACCGCGAACGGCAGTGGGAACGCCAGCTCCTCGACGAGGTCGACGCTGCCGGCCTCCGCTATTCGGTCCAGTGCCTCGTCGACCAGGGCGGTCACCTCGGGTTCCAGTGCCGCGATCGAGCGCGGAGTGAACACCTTCGACACCAGCGACCGCAGCCGGGTGTGGTCGGGCGGATCGCGGTCCAGCATGGACAGTCCGCCTGCGCGCGGGTCCACGTCGATGCCCGCCTGCTCGCGCAGGTCCCGCATCGGACTCGGGCCGAGGTTGCGGTCCTCGACGGAAAGCCCTGACCGCAGCAGGTCCGACACTTCGGCGTGCTGCGTGAGCAGCCAGAACCCCAGCGGATGCTGGTATACCGGTCCGGCTTCGCGCAGTTGCCGGTACTGCGGATACGGGTCGTCGGTGAATCCGGGCGCGAACGGATCGAACAGCACCTCGTCGTTCTCCGTCACCACATTCTCCGTCATTCCACTACTCCTTCACGTCATGGCTCGTTGCTTCCGGAAAAACTCCTGGTCGGCTCCCGTCGCCGTCAGCAGTCGTTGCCGATGGTGTTCCTGGCCCGCGCGGAGGGTCGGTCGATCCGCGTACGCGTCGAGCAGGCGGCGCGCTGCGGGCTGTTCCCGGGACAGCGCCTGCCAGAGTGCGTCGACCCGCGCGCCCAGTTCCGGGTCGTCCTCGGCCAGCAGTTGGTCCAGTCGGGCGTCGAACGCCCGGTACCAGTAAGCCTGGACCTCTCCGAGAAAGCTGTCGAGATCACCGAACTCCGCCTCGATGGAGGCGCACTGCGCGTGAGTGAGTACCGGATTCCGCTGGTCAACGAGGCCGTCCAGCACCGCGTGCGTCAGCTGCCTGCGCCGTCTTGCGCGTTCCCATGCCTCGGTCATGGCGGCTCACCTGCTCTGTGTTGGTGACATACTCTGTGTATGTTTCTATGCTTCCCGTATGTCATCTGTCAAGAGTCGGCGGGAGCAGTACTCGGAGGCCACGCGCGCGGCCCTACTGGAAACGGCGACGCGGATGTTCGCCGAGCGGGGGTTCGCCGGGACCGCTCTCGATGACGTCGCCACGGCCACCCAGGTCACCCGTGGCGCCGTCTATCACCACTTCTCCAGCAAAAAAGCCCTGTTCGAGGCCGTATTCGAGGTCATGGAGTCCGATGCGATGCGACGGGTGGCCGAAGCGGCGGCCGGGGTCGCCGATCCCTGGGAGTCGGCGATGGTCGCGTTGAACGAGTTCCTCGAACGTTGCTGCGACCCGCTCTACGGAAGACTCGTCTGGCACGAGGGGCCGGTCGCGCTCGGCTGGCACGGCTGGAAGCTGTGTGAGGAGAAGTTCGCGTACGGCCTCGTCGAGCAGATGCTGGGCGCCCTCGTCGAGAGCGGGCACATCGAGCCGACTCCCATGGAAACGACGACCCGGTTCGCCTTTTCCCTGCTCGGCGCGGCCGGAATGCTGTTGGCCGATGCGGAGGACGCGGACAAGGCCCGGGTGCGGGAGGAGTGCGCGCAGGTGATGTCGCGGCTGCTGAGCGGGCTGCGGCCACCCGCAACGTGAGCTGGAACCGGGCGAGCCCAAGGCTGAGAGGAACCTGAGAACCTCGCGTTAACGGAGTGTGCATCGAAGGGTCACCGGATGGGACTCTCCGTGTCTCCGATCCGGCCGGTAGACCTAGGGTATGACGCGGTCCCAGCTACTCGTCAGCACTGATCAGACGGGTGCCGAGCTCCCGGCGGGTACTCCGAGCTACTCGCTGCTCGTCGCCAACGACAACGAAGAAGTCCTTGCCGCCCAACGGCTTCGCTACCGAGTTTTCGCCGAGGAGATGGGGGCGACGATCCGCTCCCCACAGCCCGGTCTGGACATCGACGAGTTCGACGCCTTCTGCGACCACCTCGTGGTCCGCGAGGACACGAGCGGCGAGATCGTCGGAACCTACCGGATGCTTCCACCGGAACGCGCCGCGGCGGCGGGCGGGCTCTACTCCGACACCGAGTTCGACCTGGCCGCACTGTCCCGCCTTCGTCCGTCGCTTGTGGAGGCAGGACGTTCCTGTGTGGACCCGGCGCACCGTGGTGGCGGCGTGGTGAGCCTGGTCTGGGCGGGAATCGCCCGATACATGCTCCTCGCCGGGCACCGCTACCTCGTCGGCTGCGCATCGGTTCCGCTGAGTGATGGGGGCAGCTACGCGGCAGGCGTGTGGGATGTGGTTCGCGCACGCCACTATTCCCCGGACTCGCGGCGGGTCGTGCCCCTGCACCCCTGGGACGACACCGGTGTCGCGCGGCCGACTCGATCCGTGCTGCCACCGCTGCTCAAGGGGTACGTCCGGCTCGGCGCGCAGGTCTGCGGGCCACCGGCGTTCGATCCGGACTTCGATGTCGCCGACTTCTTCGTCCTGCTGGATCTTCAGCGCATCGACGAGCGCTACCTGAAGTTCTTCCTCGGGATCGGGTCATGACCACCGCGATCCCGGGCAGGCATCCGTGGATGCCCACTTCCCCCTGCGGCGATGCCTGCCTGACCGAGCCCGCGCCCGCCGTCGCGTTCCCCCGCGGGGTGTTGCGGCTCAGCGCGGCGATCGGCGTGGTCCTCGGCGCACTGCTGCTCGCCCCGGTGTTGTTCGTGCTGGGGCGGCGAGCGCGCGAGCTGCTGGTACGCCTGGTCTTCACCGGCGTGCTGCGGGCGTTCGGCGTGCGCCTGATCGTGCGGGGCGGCGCGGATCTGCGGAACTCGCCTGCCGGTCGCGGTGCCCTTGTGGTCAACAATCACATCTCCTGGCTGGACATCGCCGCGGTCAACGCCGTCCGGCCGATGCGCGCGCTGGCAAAGAAGGAGATCGCGAGCTGGCCGGTGCTCGGCGGTCTCGTGTCGAGGGCGGGCAGCATCTTCCTCGACCGGGAGCGGCTGTCCACCCTCCCCGCGACGATGGCCGAGCTCGCCACCGTGCTGCGCGATGGCTCGTTGGTCAACGTCACCCCGGAGGGCACCACGTGGTGCGGGCTGGGCTCCGGCCGGTTCACCACGGCTGCCTTCCAGGCGGCCATCGACGGCGGGGTGCCCGTGCGCCCGGTCGCGCTGCGCTACCGGCTGGCCGATGGCCGGGAGACGCCGGAACCAGCCTTCATCGGGCCGGAGTCACTGATCGACTCGGTGCGCCGGGTCGCCCGCCTGCGCGGACTGGTCCTGGAGGTCTTCGTCTGCCCGGAGATCGCCCCCGGCCGGGCGGCCGACCGCCGCGAACTGGCCGCGCTGGCCCAAGCCGCGGTCGACGCGGCACTCGGCCACGACCGCGTGTTCGCGTTCCCCGCACGCGTGTTCGACATTCCCGCGCCCGAGATCGACATCCCGGCACGCGGCCGCGCCAGCGTGTGATGATCGTGCGCGGTTATGGCCGGTTTCTCGCCCGCAGCGCCTTGCGGTCGAGTTTGCCGTTGGCCGTGCGGGGGAGTTCGTCGACGACGTGGAACGTCTTGGGGCACTTGTATCCGGGCAGCTTCGCCTTGAGGAACTCGCGTAGTCGGGTGCCGTCGGCCGTCGCCCCCTCGCGCAGTACGACGTAGGCCCACGGCCGGACCAGTTCCCCGTCGGAGTGCCCGACCACGGCGCAGTCCACGACGTCCGGATGCCCGATCAGCCGATGTTCGATCTCGCTGGGAACGACGAAGATCCCGCCGACCTTGAGCAGTTCGTCGGCGCGCCCGTGATGGGTGAAGAAGCCGTCGGAATCACGGCTGAACAGGTCTCCGGTCCGCACGGTGTCGCCGTCGAACGTCTCGGCCGTTTTCTCCGGCGCACCACGGTATTCCAGTGCGGTTGTCGGCCCGGTGACCTCGAGCGTGCCGATCTCGCCGTCCGGAAGGCGCTCGCCCCGCTCGCCCACGATCCGGGCGGTGTAGCCGGGAACCGGGGTGCCGACGGTGCCCGGCCGCGTCGCGCCGGGCCGGTTGGAGATGTAGATGTGGTAAGCCTCCGACGAGCCGATTCCGTCCAGCACCGGGACGCCGAAGGCGCGGTCCCAGCGGCGGAGCAGTTCCGCGGGCAGTGCTTCCCCCGCCGAGGTGCACAGCCGCAGTGAGCTCAGGTCGGCGTCGTGCCGGCGCGGATGGGCGGCCATGGCGCTCATCATCGTCGGCACGTTGACCAGAATGCTCGGGCCATGCCGCTCGATCAGTTCGAAGATCAGTTCGGGTGTGCTGCGCTCGGCGAAGACGATCCCTGTCCCGCCGACCGCGAAGGGGAAGAGCGCCACGAGATCACGCGCGTAACCGAAGAACAACTTCGGCACCGCGAGGACCACATCGTCGGAGCCCAGCCCCAGCACTCCGCGCCCGTAGCACTCGAAGCTCTTCAGTGCGCTGCGAACGGGATGCACACAGGCTTTCGGCGCCCCGGTGCTACCGGTGGTGAACTTCCAGATCGCGATGTCCTCGGCCGCCATGGTGACCGCTTCCCGCACTGCGACGGCCTGCTTGAGCAGTGTCTCCAAAGGATGCTCGCCGGAGTGGAGCAGTTCCGGTGCGACCCTTGTCGCCACGACGACCGCCCGGTCCTCGTCCGGGAGGGTGCCCAGCGCCTGTCGGACGGGTTCGATGGTCTGCGCGTCCACCAGTACGACCGAAGCCTCGGTGTAGCGCAGGAAGTACCGGTAGTCCTCGGGTTTGAGGAAGGTGTAGACCTCGGCGGTGACCGCACCGATCTTCTGTGCGCCGAACCATGCCGCGACGAACTCCACGCTGTCACTGCAGGCGAGCAGGACGCGGTCGCCTTTGCCGACGCCGAGTTCCCGCAGTGCACCGGCCGCCCGGTCGGTGAGTTCCTTCAGTTCCGCGTAGGTGTGGCTGGTGTCGCCGCAGATCAGCGCGGTGTCGGCGGAACGGCCTTCGTCCAGGTTGCGGTCCAGGAAGTACGCCGACAGGTTCACGCGGTCACACCTCCTTCGCCAGTTCCCGTACGGCATCGGCGAGCATCGCGACCAGGGTGTCGTAGGTGGTGGAACCCTCCGCCCCGCTGGCTTCGGCGGGGGCCCCGCAATAAGCCTGACCCATTCCCATCGCCTCGAATGTCGACTTTCCGTTGGCCACCGCGGCCGGAATGTTCACCCGGACCCTCGGCAGCGTCCGCATGGAGGTGGCGTCGACCAGTTCGGGGCGTTCCGCCAGTAGGAGCGAGGTCTCGTAGCGTCCCGCGTGGCATTCTCCGGCACGAAACTCCGGGGTGAGTTGAGCTGCGTGCCGCCTGCGCACCAGGTCCAGATGTCCGATGTGGACGCCGTGACGGACCTCCATCGTCCGTACGGCGCGACGGAGGGTCTCGACGTGCTCCGGCTCGAAATGGTTGTTCACCAGCAGGACGCGGTGCAGGCCCTGTTCCACCAACGCGGTGCACACCTCGACCACGAGGGAGTGCAGGGTGTCCTCGCTGATGTGCACCGCACCCGCGAACGAGGCCCCGTACCTGGTGACGCCGTAGGGCAGCGCGGGCAGGATCAGCAGCCGCACGTGCTCGTCCCCGGAGAAGTGGGCGACGGCCCTTTCGCACATCGCCGAGGAGATCAGGCCGTCGGTGCCGAGTGGGGCGTGCGGACCGTGTGGCTCCACCGCGCCGATCGGCAGTAGGAGCACCGGTACGCGATCACCGGTCCGTAGCGCGTCCACCTGAGGTGAGGCCAGTTCGGCGAAATAGGTCATGTTCCCTCCCCAGAGGTGTCCGCGTCGCACCGCGCCGGCCCTGCATGCCGACGGTGCCCCGGCCAGTGTGGAGCCGGATCAGGCCGGTCACCGCGGCTTTGGCCGGTAGCGGCGATGACCCATGCTCATCTCGGACAAATTACACCCGGGCGAGGATGGGTGTATACAGTCAAACGAGCTGTTCTCCTCGTGATGATGGGAGTTGAATGGGTGAACGCGCTCCGGCCGAAGGTCGGGACTTCCGCGAGAATCCGGGCCGGCAGGTATGACCGACGCCCGCGCACCGCAGGAACTGGTCGTGACGATGCTCGGCAGTTACCTCCGGCCGAGGGCGGAGCGGTCCGTGTGGGCAGGCGGTCTGGTCACCCTGCTTGGTGAGCTCGGCTTCTCGGAGGGGGCGGCCAGAATCGCGCTGGCCCGTCTCGTGCACCGCGAGCTGCTGCACCGGCGCAAGGACGGGCGCAGGGTGCATTACACCCTCACCGACCGCGCCACATCGCTGCTCGAGGACGGTGACCGGCGGATATTCGCCCTGGGCAGGCAGCGCACCGAGCCAGGCGAGTGGACCCTGCTGTGGCACAACGTGCCCGAGGACCGGCGGCCCGAACGTGAGCGGCTGGTCCGGCGCCTGCGGTTCCTCGGTTTCGGGACTCTCGGCGACGGTATCTGGCTCACACCGCACGACCGGGAAGCCGATGTCGTGGCCCTGCTCGGTGAACTCGGCATCGAGCGGCACGCGGCGCTGCTCAGGGGCGGTCTCGCCGCAGCGCTCGACCCGGCCACGCTGATCCGCCGCGCCTGGGACCTGGAGGAACTCGGCAGGCGCTACACGGAGTTCGTCCAGAGGTTCCGCGGACTCGGGACCGGGCGGGATGGCCTGCCGCTCGACGACCCCGCCGCGTTCGGCGTCAGGACCACGCTCACGCACGCGTTCCGGCAGTTCCCCATGTTCGACCCCGAGCTGCCCGGCGCTCTCGTGGCACCGCCAACGAGCCGCGCCGAAGCGGTACGACTGTTCGATGATCTCTACGCGGCGCTGGCCGAACCGGCCCAGCGCCACTTCGACGAGGTGACCAAGCCATGACCGAACCGAATCCCGCACTCACATACACCTCCTACCTCGCGCTGGACGAGGTGCTCGGCGCGCAGCGCCCGCGCTCCGACGAACACGACGAGCTGCTCTTCATCGTCATCCACCAGGTCTACGAACTCTGGTTCAAACAGTTGCTGCACGAGCTGACCTATGCGCAGGCGCGGCTCGCCGAGGGCGACACCGCCCACACGTTGCGCACACTGCGCAGAGTGCTGACGGTGCTCAAGGTCGCGGTCGCGCAGATCGATGTCCTCGAGACGATGACGCCGAGCCAGTTCACCGGTTTCCGTGAGCGGCTCGACGCGGCGAGCGGGTTCCAGTCCGCGCAGTTCCGGGAACTGGAGGTGGTGCTCGGCAGGCGGGACGAGCGCGTGCTCGGGCACTACGCCGAGGGCAGTGCGGCGCGCGACCGGATCGCGGCGGCGATGTCCCGCCCTTCGGTGTTCGACTCGTTCCTCGCCTACCTCGGCGTGCACGGTTACCCGGTGCCGGAGGGCCGGGATGTCGCCACGCCGTACGAGCCCTCCGCCGAGGTGCAGGAGATATTGCTGAGGGTCTACGCCGACGACGCGGGTCCGGCTTCGGTGTGTGAGCACCTGGTGGATCTCGACGAGGGCATGCAGGAGTGGCGTTACCGGCACGTGAAGATGGTCGAACGCACCATCGGTGACCGGTCCGGCACCGGCGGTTCCTCGGGTGCGGCGTACCTGCGGACCACCCTGTTCACACCGATGTTCGCCGACCTGTGGGCCGTGCGGAGCAGGCTGTGACTTCGCCGACCTCGCCGACTTCGCCGATCACGCTGGCCGACGTCCGCCGTTCGCCCAACGCGCTCGCCCGGCACTACTCCCGGTTCCGCGTCGCGGACCGGCTCTCGCTCACCGGACATTCCCACCAGGCCTGGCCGGACGCGGCGAGGGAGGCGCTGCTGGAGGCCTTCGACGACGCCGCGCAGGAGGTGGACGGCAAGTGGGAGCGGGCTTTCGCGAAGGCCGAAGAAGTGCGCGACGGTTACCGGAGACTGCTCGGTGACCCGGGCGGCGTGCTCGCGCTGGGAGCCAACACCCACGAGCTGCTGATCCGGCTGCTGTCCGCGCTCGACCTGCGCAAACGGCCGAGGCTCGTGACGACCGACGGCGAGTTCCACACCGTGCGCCGCCAACTGACCCGCCTCGGAGAGGCCGGGCTGGAGATCGTGCGCGTTCCCTCGGCTCCGGTGCGCACGCTGGCCGAGCGGCTGGCCGCCGAAGCGACGCCGGGCACGGCCGCGGTGCTGGTGTCGCGGGTGCTGTTCGAAAGCGCCAGGATCGTTCCGGACCTCGGCGCACTGGCCGCCGCCTGCGTACGCAACGACGTGGAGCTGGTCGTCGACGCGTATCACGCGCTGGGTGTGGTGCCGACGCCCGTTCACGACCTGGGGCTCGACACGGCATGGGTGCTCGGCGGCGGCTACAAGTACCTGCAGCTCGGTGAGGGCAACTGCGTCCTGCGGCTGCCTTCGCACGCGGACCGGTTCCGCCCGGTCGTCACCGGATGGTTCGCCGAGTTCGGCGACCTCGACCGGGAGCGGGCCACCGGAAGGGTGGGGTACGCGCCGGGCGCCGAGCGTTTTGCCGGGGCGACGTACGACCCGACCAGCCACTACCGCGCGGCGCGGGTGTTCCGGTTCTTCGCCGAGCACGGGCTGGACTCCCCGCTGCTGCGGGAGATCTCCTGGCACCAGGTCGGGCTGCTCGCCGATCGCTTCGACTCGCTGGACCTGCCGGAGCGGGAGATCGTCAGGGACAGGGAGACTCCGCCTGCCGGGATCGGCGGATTCCTCGCGCTGCGCTGCCGGGACGCGGCGGGGGTACGCCGCGCACTGGCCGAGCGGGGAGTGCGCACCGACAGCAGGGGTGAGTACCTGCGGCTGGGCCCCGCTCCTTACCTCTCCGACCGGCAGCTGGAGTCCGCGATGGACGCGCTCGGTGAGGTCATCAGGAGCTGAAGGAACCCGCTCCGCCCCGATGCGGCCGGTTACGAACCGGCCGCATCGGAGCGGGCGCCCTCCTCACGCCAGGCGTCACGCCGCAGGATGCGCGGAGGCCAGGAGGGCTGTTCCGGCCCGCGTCAGCGTCGCCGGAGCGAGCTTCGTCGAGCCGTGGGTGTCGGTGGCGGCTATCAGGCCGTCCTGAACGAGCATGTGTGCCGCGAACTGGTCACAACAGGCGATGCCGTCCACCAGCAGGTCGGGCTCACGACCGAGGGTCAGTTGTGCGCGGCCGGCCGCGACGGCGCGAAGGATCGCCAAGCTCCGTCCGGTCGGCGCGCGGCCAGGAACCGTTGTCACTGGTGTGGACATACTCGTGTTTCCTTGTGCAGGGGCCCCGGCCGTTGGTGCCAGCCGGAGTGGAGTTCACTCTGTAGGTCCAGACCTTGCCGCATACGACGGTGTGATGGTCATCCCAATCCGCCATAACATCGGCGCTACCCCTCCAGGCGGAGAGGGTGTATCGCGGGCTCGATATGCACAGCGCGCGCTCAAAGCCTCGTGTCCGCGGCGTGCTCCGCCCACCATCGCTCGAAGCTCGGATTCCGGTCGACCATCTTGGGATACGCGTCGGCGGCGGCGCGGCGGATGAGCGCGGGATCGACCGGGCAGGGGTCGGTCCAGGCGAGGTCGATGCGTAGTGCGAGCGGATCGCCCGCCAGTGGGCGGACGACGATTCCGCGCCCTTCCTGCGAGGTCGCCTGCGCGAGGCTGATGCACTGACCGCTGGTCAGAAAGCCGCGGGCGGTGCTGACGTCACTCACCTCGTGCGCGATCACCGGCTCGAACCCCGCCCTGCGGCACGCGGCACGCAGGTAGGCGGCGCCGCCGAGGTCCTCCTGTGGGTCGACCAGCCAGCGCTCATCCGCGAGTTCGGCGAGCTCCACCGTCTCTTTCGCCGAGAGTGGGTGATCCTCCGCGAACGCGACGAACACGGGCTCCACCGGGACGATGACCGCTGTCCGCACGCTGTCGGGCACCGTGGTCTCGAAGCCGATGGTCTGAGCGATCACGGCGACATCGAGCCTGCCGGCGTGCACCAGCGCGAGCAGCGCCGCCATCGAGGCGTCGGTATGCGCGTGGATCTCCACCTGTGGTCGCAACGGACTTCTGCTCCGGTCGTACAACTCGACGATCCGGGGGAGTACCGCGGGCAGCAGCGGGCCGGGGAGGCTGCCGAGGCGCAGTTCCGTCGGTTGGTCGGAGTCGGTGCCCGGTGGCTGCTGGATACGGAGATCGGCCATCTCGGTGAGCACGGCCCGAGCCTTGGCCAGCACCGTGCGGCCGAAGGCCGTCGGCTGGACGCCGCCGCGCGAGCGTTCGAACAGCGGTGACCCCATGGCTTGCTCGATCCGGCGTAGCTGAGCGGTGAGTGAGGGCTGGGACACGCCCAGAATCGGTGCGGCTCTGGTGATGCTCCCCTGCTCTGCGATGGTCGTCAGAACCTTGAGATGCCGAATCTCCAGTTCCATAGCGTTCATCCTATGGCCACTTGCGATGACCGCGAATGGGGCGCATGCCGCATCGTTTGACCAGGGGCGGACAGTGCTGCTCGGAGGAGGGCGCAGAGTGGGTACGCGGATCACCGGTACGGCCGACAGTGCACGGCGGCGCGACGAGTTCCGGTACCCGGAGCTCGAGCCCCGCTACGGCGACTCCACTGGTTTCGGCGAGGTCGCGGCCTTCGAGTGTCGCCTGCGGCCTGCCGACCGGGCAGGGAATCGTGACCGGTGGAGCGTGCTCCGCCTGCCGACCCCGTAGCGCCGGACACTTCTGTCAGCATAGGTTCTGTGCGGGATCGCACGGGGAATGACCTTCCTCGTGCCCCCGTACGGACAACCACCGACCGGCCGCGCGTCACAAGCCGCGAGCCGGGGCTGACAAAGGAGTCACCAACCGTGACCGAAGGTGTATTCGGCCGCGACAGCGGCCATGAGCAGGTTGTGTTCTGCCAGGACGCCCACAGTGGGCTGAAGGCGATCATCGCGGTGTACTCCACCGCACTCGGGCCCGCGCTCGGCGGCACCCGCTTCTATCCCTACGAGTCCGAGAGCGACGCGCTCGAGGACGTGCTGGCCCTGTCCAAGGGTATGGCGTACAAGAACGCGCTTGCCGGGCTCGATCTCGGTGGCGGCAAGGCCGTCATCATCGGCGATCCGAACACCGACAAGTCCGAGGCGCTGCTGCGCGCGTACGGGCGGTTCGTGCAGTCGCTCGGCGGGCGCTACATCACCGCCTGCGATGTCGGCACGTTCGTCAGGGACATGGACGTCGTGGCCAAGGAGTCCAGCTTCGTCACGGGCCGCTCGACCGATCTGGGGGGAGCAGGCGACTCGTCGGTGCTCACCGCGTACGGCGTATTCCAGGGCATGCGAGCCTCCGCGGCGCACACCTGGGGTAGCCCCGAGCTGACCGGTAGACGGGTCGGCGTGTCCGGTGTCGGCAAGGTGGGACACATCCTGGTCGGGCATCTGGTGGAAGCCGGAGCGCAGGTCGTCGTCACCGACGTCGCCGAGCACGCCATCGACCGCACACGTGCCGTGTATCCCGGAGTGGACGTGCTCGGCAGCAACGACGAGCTGGTCCGCGCCGATCTCGACATCTACGCGCCCTGCGCGCTGGGCGGAGCGCTCGACGACCAGACCGTCGACGTGCTGCGGGCCAAGGTGGTCTGCGGCGCGGCGAACAACCAGTTGGCCCATCCCGGCATCGAGAAGCGGCTGGACGACCGCAAGATCCTGTTCGCGCCGGACTACCTGGTGAACTCCGGCGGAGTGGTCCAGGTCAGCGACGAGCTGCACGGCTTCGACTTCGAGCGCGCGAAGCGCAAGGTGACCGGGCTCTACGACACCACGAGGTCGGTGTTCGCGCTGGCCGCGAAGGAGGGAGTGCCGCCGGTGACCGCCGCCGACCGCCTCGCCGAGCGCCGTATGTCGGAGGTCCCCCGGCTGCGCTCCATCCTCACGACCTGACCCTCGGTCGCGAGGAGTTCCCCAATGTGGCGTTGGGGACGTCTGACGTCCCCAACGCCACATTGGGGAACAATGCGCTGTGGCCTCAGCCGCTCTTGCGGCGGAAGTTGCGCTTGCTGGCGGCGGGACCGTGGGCCTGGGTGACCTTGGAGCCGAGGTTCTCGTGTGCCGCGCCCGCTTTCGCGTGTGCCTGCTTGCGCTCGAGCGCTTCGCGGAACTTCTGCTTGACGTCGTCGTTCGCACCGGCGTCCTGTGTGGGGGTTGAATCTGTCATGCGAACCTCCGAGGTCCGGTGAGTGTCTTCCAGCAGCTTGCCAGGAAGCGATGGTGGCGGCCACCGCTTTTGCGGTGACCGCCACCATTGGGAGCCTGCTAGTCCGAGTCGCAGGTGATCTTCGGCTGCGGGTTGTACTTCACTGTTCGCGGTTCCTTGCGCACGACGGCTCCCGACGACGCGTCCTTGAGGACTCGCGTGTCGGAGGTGGTGAACCCGGGTGCGCCGTTGCTCGGCTTGCAGTTCTCGTCCGGACCGGGCTCGGTCGGCGGATCGACGAAGTTGGACTTCCCGCCGGGAATCGATTCCACCTCGTACCGCTTCGTGCCCCACAACCGCACCGTGATCGACGACGGCGACCAGATCGTCTGGATCGCCACGCCGGTCTCGGCGTCGTTGGTGAACTTCAGGTCGATGATGCTGGCGCCTTCGGTGCTCTGGAAGACCGTTGCCTCACGGGCGGCTGGGTAGCGGCTGATGTAGTAGCTGTGCTCCTTGTGCCCGGCGTCCTTCATCCCGGCGAAGTACGACGCGTTGTACAGCGTGGTGGCGAACTGCGAGATGCCGCCACCGACCGCCTTGCCCGGCGCGCCGTTCTCGATGATGCCGGCGGGCACATAGCCCTGTGCCGTGCCGCGCGGCCCGGTGTGCCCGTTCAGGCTGAAGGTCTCGCCCGGCTTCACGATCGCGCCGTTGACCTCCTCGGCCACCACCCGGATGTTCACACCGGAGTCCGGGGCGAAACCACCGGTGGTGAACTCGCCGATGACCTCGTTGATCCCCAGCTTCTCCGCTTCCTCGGTGGTCACTTCGGCGGGCTTCTTCTCGTACTCGGCCGTGAGTTCGCGCTTGTCCTCGCGCTTGAGCACCTCGAGCAGGGGCGCCAGGGTCTTGTCCCACTTGACCTGGTTGCCCTCCACCGAGGGATGCACGGTCGGCTTGCCGCCCTCGAACTCGATGGTGGCGTCCTTGCCTTCCTTCTCGGTGGACTTCAGCTCCTCCGATAGCCCCTCGACGATCTTCTTCTGATCGATCTTGGGCTTGAGGGAGCCGCCGTCCCCTGGCTCGAAGCTCAGGCCCTTCGCGATCTCCTCGGGCTCCAGCGTGGCGTCCTTGCCCTCGCCGTGCACGACGACCGGCGCCGAAACCGCGGGCTCGGCGACCTGCTTCATCGCGACCTGGACCGCGTCACTGGTGATGGTCACCGGCGTCACCGTCACCGGAAGCTCCAGCGCCTGACCGGAGGCCCACTGCGCAAGCACCACCTGCTTGGCCGCGTCGACGTCGAGTTGCTGCCCCTGCTTGGGCTCCACCGCGACGGGCTTCGCGCCCTCGAACTTCACCGATCCCTCGACCGGCTTGCGGTCGACCTTCTTCTGCAGGTCGTTCATCGCGTTCTGCAACTGGTTCGGCTCGGCCTGGGTGACCACGCCGACCTCGGTGGAGGTGAAGAAGGACGTGAGGCGCGTGATCGGGTTCAGCGGCTGGTCCCCGGCCTGGTCCAGGGTGGAGCGCCAGTTCATCGCGAGACCGGCTGATCGTGGGTCGACGGTCTCCTGCACATCACCCGCGGCGATCTGCACCGGCTGCTCGAGACGTGGCTCGATCTGCTCGCGCAGCGTCTGCTCGGCGTCGGACTGACTCATTCCGCCGACTTCCACCCCCGCGACCGTGACACCCCTTGGCACGCTGCCCTGGCTGACCAGCAGATCAATGCCGTAGAGCAGCGCGAGCACGCCGACGACGGCGCCGCCGATGAGCGCGGGCTTGCGCCACCGGTTGGTGGTGTTCGACGATTCACCCGCAGGCTCACCGGGCTGCTTGGGAAGCGGATGCTGATCGGTGGGGCCGTCGTGAGAACCGGGTAGGGCCGGCAGCACATCCGTCTGGTCGGCGTGCGACTCGGGCCACTGGTGATCCTGTGGCAAGACAAAACCCTCCACGTCTTCTGGCGGTGAGTCCAGAGACTCCGAATGCCAAGATACGGGTCCCACGGTCCGGTGGTTTGATTCGCCCTTACGGGGGACAACAACAGCTTCTGACCAGGCCTTTTGTTCTGTAACCCAGGGTAGTCGCCGGGGGCGCGTGCGCTGGGTTGAATGTTCCAATTAGATCTCAACTGCAGGTCGGGACGAGGTGAAATGGACTTATTGGTCATCGCGGATACCCACCTTCCGGTCCGGGCGCGTGCTCTGCCCGCGCCGGTCTGGCAGGCGGCCGAGGCCGTTGACGTGGTGGTCCACGCCGGAGATTGGATGGACGTTGCCCTGCTCGACGAACTTCTCGCGCGATCACGAAGGGTGATCGGGGTGTACGGCAACAACGACGGTGCGGACCTGCGGGCGCGGTTGCCCGAGGTCGCACGTGCGGAACTGGACGGGCTCCGGCTCGCGGTGGTGCACGAGACCGGGCAGGCCCGCGGCAGGGAGCAGCGGTGTGATCGGGACTTTCCGGATGTCGACCTGCTGGTGTTCGGACACAGCCATATTCCGTGGGACTCGGTCACCGAGGGCGGGATGCGCCTGCTCAACCCCGGCTCACCGACCGATCGCAGGCGGCAGCCCTACTGCACCTACGTGACCGCTCGAGTGGCCGACGGAGCGCTGGCCGACGTCGAGTTCCACAAGTTGCCGCGGCGCACCTGAGTCGCTCAGGTCAGGTGCTTCTCGAACCAGTGTTGGGCGTAGCGGCCGTCCGAGTAGGCCGGGATCTCCACGTACCCGTGCCTGGCGTAGAGGCGGCGCGCCTCGACGAGGTCGGTGCGGGTGTCCAGTCGCATGGTGCGTGCCCCCAGGACACGGGCAGCCTCCTCGGCGGCGGCCAGCAGCGCATCCCCGCCGCCGTGTCCGCGTGCGCCGGCGTCCACGAACATCCTGGTCAGTTCCGTGATCTCCGCCGAGAGCACCCGAATCCCGACGCATCCCCGCGGGAGGCCGTCGAGATGGCCGATCAGGAACAGGCCCTCCGGTGGCACCAGGTTTCCGCTCGGTTCCTCGGCCATCGCGGCGTCGACGTCGGCGTCGGTCGCCGGCCTGCGGTAGTAACGGCTGGAGATGTCGGCGAAGTAGCGCCGCAGCACCGCCACGGCATCCGCTGAGTCCGGGGCCGCGACGGCGATCTTCCACTCGGTGGTCACGGCCCCATCCTGATGATCCTGTCGAGCGAGTTTCACGTCGGCGGTTCCTTCGGGGTGGAGCCCGCGAGCAGCCGGATCACCTCGGGCAGCACGCGAACGGGAATGCCGGGATCGATGGCGCGCTGCACGCCCAGCCCGATGCCCAGGCTGAGCAGGGCGGTGGCGCAGTCGTCCGCGGGCATCGGCAGGGTGATGTCGAAGCGCTCGGCGTGTGCCGTCAGCAGGCCGGAGATCAGATCGCGGATCGTCCTGTCCCGGGTGGCCAGTTCCGCGCGGATGTGCTGATTCCGGCGGGCGTTCGTGGCGAACTCCACCTCGAGCGCGGTCCACGCCTCGTCGCCGATACTGCGCTCCGCCCACTCCTGGAACGCGGCGAGCATGCCCTCCATCGAGTCGGCGCTCGCGAGCGATTCGGTCATCGAGGTCGCCTGTTGCTCGTGAATCGTGTCGAGAACGGCGAGGCACAACTCGTCCTTGTTCCGGAAGTTCGAGTACACCGCGCCCTTGGAGTACCCGGCCGCGTCGGCGACCTTCTCCAGCGAGGTGGCCGAGTAGCCGTCGCACAGGAACAGTTCCCTCGCGGTCTCCACGAGCTGCTGCCTGGTGCGGGCCTGACTTTCCGCGCGGGTGAGACGTGCCATGAGCACACCATATTGCCGACACGGTATCCGGATACCGCTGGTCTTGGGGTTTCCGGCCGACCTCAGCGGGTCGGCAGTTCGTCGAGGTCCAGGTCAAGCGGCTGGTCCGGATCCACGGTGACGCCGGCCGAGCGCAGGACAGCCTCCATCGCACCCCACACCAGCACGCTCACGTGCTCGACGATCTCCTGCTGGCCGAGCGTGCCGTCCGCGAGCCACCACCGGGTGGCCCCCTCGACCGATCCCACGATTCCGTGCGCCCATGGGAGGGTTCCGGTGGAGTGCGCGCCGTGGGCGCGCAGGTACTCGTCGAACACCGCCGCGATCAGTGCGGCCATGGCCGTGTTGCCCACCGCGACGGGGTCCGGCTGGGCGGTCCGGGTGAGGAACCGTCGTTCGCCCACCATGCGAAAGACGTTCGGATGCTCGGCGACCGCCGAGAAGTAGGCCCGCACGGACTGCTCGACACGGTCGCGCACCGCCGCGGGTTCGCTCAGCGCCGGCCTGAGCCGGTCCCACACCAATTCCGATGCGCGTTCGGCGACGGCGACGAAGAGCTCCGCCTTGTCGGTGAAATGCCGGTACAGCCGCGGCTTGGCGACACCGGCCGCACGGGCGATGTCGGCCATCGCCGCGTCGGGGCCGTGGCGGTCCAGCGCCCGGATCGCGGCCTCGACGAACTCCCGGCGTCGTTCGACCCGGTGTTGACGCCAGCGTTCGGCCCGGCCGTCCTGCCGGTTGACACCCTCATTCACGCGCTGGATAGTACTCGAAGTAACAGATACTGGCGGTACGCCATAAATCGCCGGGTTCGGGTGGAAGTGAGGGCAGTCGGATGAAGGACTTCGGTGGCAGGGTCGCGGTGATCACCGGTGCTGGTTCGGGGATCGGCAGGGCGCTCGCGCTGGACCTCGCGGGCCGCGGTGCTCGTCTGGCCGTGTCCGATGTCGACTCGGCGCGAATCGCCGAGACGGCGGCGCTGTGCGAGAAGGCGGGTGCCGAGACGCGGTCGTATGTGCTGGATGTCGCCGACCGGGCCGCCGTGCTCGCGCACGCCGAGCAGGTGGCGGGCGAGTTCGGCCAGGTCAACCTGGTGGTGAACAACGCCGGAGTGGCACTCACCTCCACGGTCGAGGAGATGGGCTGGGAGGAGTTCGACTGGCTGATGGGCATCAACCTTGGCGGGGTGGTGCACGGGACCAAGGCGTTCCTGCCGCACCTGATCGCGTCCGGTGACGGCCACCTGGTCAACGTCTCCAGTGTCTTCGGTTTCATCGGCGTACCGACCCAGAGCGCGTACAACGCGGCCAAGTTCGCGGTGCGCGGCTTCACCGAGGCCCTGCGCCAGGAGATGCTGATGGAGCGGCGCCCGGTTCGGGTGAGCTGTGTGCATCCCGGCGGAATCAAGACGAACATCGCCAGGGACGCCCGCGGGCTCGAGGGCCCCGACGCCGACCGTGCGGCGCGTCTGTTCGAGCGGATCGCGCGCACCAGCCCCGAAGTCGCGGCCAGGACGATCCTGCGCGGCGTCGAGCGCAACCGCCCACGGATCCTGATCGGGCCGGACGCCTACGTCATCGACGCGCTGCCCAGGCTGTTCGGAGCCGGTTACCAGCGGCTGGTCTCCCTCGCGGGCAAGCGCATCATTCCCTAGACGCGGGTCGCGTCCGCGCATCGGCAGAAATGAGGCGAGCGCCACTTTCCTGCTTTCGCGGACCGTCGCGTCCGAGCGTGCGAACGATGTGGTCGCGGCCACTTCACGGCCGCGAATCCCGGTCCCACCAGCACATTCGACCGGCTCGCCCGGACCTGCCGGTGACTCGTCGGTAACCCCGGTTTCGACCCAGCGATGACGACCTCTCCCACTCCCGACGTGGTGAAACCGTCCTTCCCGATGCGATCGTGCCAGGCGGTGCGCACGACGGGAAACGTCGAGGGCTACGATCCCCCTAGCCGCCGGTTCCGGCTCCCGGCCCCGGCGACACGAACGCTGACCCACCACAAGGTTGACTGCAGGAGGCAGGAGTGACGGCCGTAGCCCCCAAGCCGATCGCCACGCGTCCGTATCCGGCGCACGACTCGGTGAAGGGTTCGTACCTGCTGCGGCTGTTCCGCACGACGGACCACAAGCAAATCGGCATCATGTACCTCGTCACGTCGTTCGCCTTCTTCATGGTGGGCGGCGCGATGGCGATGCTGATCCGCACGGAGCTGGCCCAGCCGGGCCAGCAGTTCCTGTCCGCGGAGCAGTACAACCAGCTCTTCACCATGCACGGCACGATCATGCTGCTGCTGTACGCGACGCCGATTCTGTTCGGCTTCGCGAACTTCATCCTGCCGCTGCAGATCGGGTCGCCGGATGTCGCGTTCCCGCGGCTGAACGCGTTCTCCTACTGGCTGTACCTCTTCGGTGGGCTGATCGTCGTCTCCGGCTTCCTCACCCCCGGTGGCGCCGCCGACTTCGGCTGGTTCGCCTACACGCCGCTGTCCGACGCGATTCACTCACCGGGCGTCGGTGCGGACCTGTGGATCACCGGGCTCGCGGTCTCCGGTCTCGGCACCATTCTGGGTGCGGTCAACATGATCACCACGGTGGTCTGCCTCCGCGCGCCCGGAATGACGATGTACCGGATGCCGATCTTCACCTGGAACATCCTGGTGACCAGCATCCTGGTGCTGCTGGCGTTCCCGATCCTCACCGCCGCCCTGCTCGGCCTGCTCGCGGACCGACACCTCGGGGCGCATGTGTTCGATCCGGCCAACGGTGGGGTGATCCTGTGGCAGCACCTCTTCTGGTTCTTCGGCCACCCCGAGGTCTACATCGTGGCGCTGCCGTTCTTCGGCATCGTTTCCGAGATCTTCCCGGTGTTCAGCCGCAAGCCGATCTTCGGTTACAAGGGTCTGGTCTGGGCGACGCTCGCCATCGCGGCGCTGTCGGTCGCGGTGTGGGCGCACCACATGTACGCCACCGGCGCCGTGCTGCTGCCGTTCTTCGCCTTCATGACCTTCCTGATCGCGGTGCCGACCGGGGTGAAGTTCTTCAACTGGATCGGCACGATGTGGAAGGGGCAGCTCAGCTTCGAGACGCCGATGATCTTCTCCGTCGGCTTCCTCGTCACCTTCCTTTTCGGTGGCCTGACGGGCATCCTGCTCGCCGCCCCCGCCATCGACTTCCACGTGTCGGACAGCTACTTCGTGGTGGCGCACTTCCACTACGTGCTCTACGGCACGATCGTGTTCGCCACCTTCGCCGGTATCTACTTCTGGTTCCCGAAGATCACCGGCCGGATGCTGGACGAGCCGCTGGGCAAGCTGCACTTCTGGACCACGTTCATCGGCTTCCACGGCACCTTCCTGGTCCAGCACTGGCTGGGCAACGAGGGCATGCCGCGCCGCTACGCCGACTACCTGGCCAGTGACGGCTTCACGACGTTGAACACGATCTCGACGATCGGCGCCTACATTCTCGGTGCTTCGACGCTGCCGTTCATCTGGAACATCTTCAAGAGCTACCGCTATGGCGAGGTCGTCACGGTGGACGACCCGTGGGGTTACGGCAACTCGCTCGAGTGGGCGACGTCCTGCCCGCCTCCGCGGCACAACTTCACCGAGCTGCCGCGGATCCGTTCCGAGCGGCCCGCCTTCGAGCTGCACTACCCGCACATGGTCGAGCGACTGGGTTCCGAGGGGCACATCAGCTTCACCGGTAAGCCCTTGACGCACGCCGAGGCGCGGCGGGCACCGTCGGAGCAGTTGACGGAAGCCGTCATTCCCGGGGACCACGACCACGACAACGCCAGCGAGGGCGGCTCGGACAAGAAGTGAGCACGACGCCTGTCCTGATCAGCACGACCGGCCCGGACAAGCCCGGCGTTTCCTCGGTCCTCTTCGCCGCACTGACACGGCACGGGGTCGATGTCCTCGACGTCGAGCAGGTGGTCATCCGGGGGCAGTTGGTGCTCGGCGTGCTCGTGGCCGTCGAGGACGATCCCGAGGCGTTGCAGGAGGCCGTCGAGCAGGCCATGGCGACCGTCGGCATGCACGTCGATGTGCGGATCGGCGCGGCTATCGGTGATGATCCGTTCGCGCCGGGCAAGCAGGGGTCGAGTCACGTGCTGGTGGTGCTCGGCCGTCCGCTCACCGCTCGCGCGTTCACCGAAGTGGCCCGCAGGCTCGCGGCGGTCGGCGCGAACATCGACTCGATCCGCAGTGTCGCCGACTACCCGGTCACCGGCCTGGAAATCTACGTCTCGGTCGCGAAGGACACGCTCGCCGCGGACGAAGAGTTGCGCGCCGTGATCGCGGAGGCGGCTTCGAAGGTCGGACTGGACGTGGCCGTCGAGCGGGCCGGACTCGCCCGCCGTGCCAAGCGGCTTGTGGTCTTCGACGTGGACTCGACACTCGTGCAGGGCGAGGTGATCGAGATGCTCGGCGGGCACGCCGGCGTCGAGCCGGAGATCCGGAAGATCACCGAGGCCGCGATGCGCGGAGAGTTGAACTTCACGGAATCGCTGGAACAACGGGTGTCGCTGCTCGAAGGGCTGCCGGAGGCGATGCTCGACGAGGTGGCCGAGTCACTGGAACTGACCCCGGGAGCGCGCACCACGGTGCGCACGCTCAAGCGCCTCGGGTTCCGGTGTGGTGTGGTGTCCGGTGGTTTCACCAGGATCATCGATCGACTGGTGGACGATCTCGGGCTGGACTTCGCCGCGGCGAACGAGCTCGAAGTCGTGGACGGCAAACTCACCGGGCGGGTGGTCGGTGACGTCGTCGACAGGGCGGGCAAGGCCGTCGCCCTGCGCCGGTTCGCCGCCGACTTCGGCATTCCGCTGGCGCAGTGCGTCGCGGTGGGCGATGGGGCCAACGACATCGACATGCTCGCCGCGGCCGGTATGGGAGTGGCTTTCAACGCCAAGCCCGCGCTGCGCGAGGTCGCCGACACCGCTCTGTCGCACCCGTATCTCGATGCGGTGCTGTTCGTGCTCGGAGTGACCCGCGCCGAGGTCGAGGCCGCCGACGCGGCCGACGGTCTCGAGCTGCAGCGGCCGTGAGCCTGCGACCGCTGGCGGCACGCTACGCGTCGTGGCTAGGTCTGCCCGCGGAAGCCACTGCCGACACCGCCGACGAGGATCCCGGTCAGGTACGGGCGATGCCGGTGGTGCTGCGAATCGAACGTGCGGAACCACCCGGCCGAACCCCGCTGCTGGAGGCCGCGGCCGCGGCGGCGCTCGCGGTGTGCCTCGACCCACGCGCCGCGCAGGACGGCGAGTGGCACGAGGCGGTCGCTGCGTGGATCGACGGACGGATCCGCAAGGTCGCGCGTCGGGCCCGTGGCGCGCACTGGCAGGCCGTACAGGAGCTGCCGGGTGTGACGGTGACGGTCGAAGGGGCGCAGGTGCGGGCATTGCTGCCCGGACTGGTGGCGGAAACGCCGAAGGAGGTCGCCCGGCTGCAGATCTCCGGCAGTGAGCTGCCCGCGGACGAGCCAGGCCCACCGCCAGAGGACGTGCCCTTGCTGCTGCTCAATCCCGCCGTGACGATGACCGTCGGCAAGGCGGCCGCGCAGGTCGGGCACGCGACCATGATCCTCGCCGCGTTGCTCGACCCGGAGCAGCGCAGCGGCTGGGAGGAGCAGGGGTACCGCTGCGCGGTGCGTACGGCGACTCCCGCCGAATGGCGGAACCTCCATCCCGGAGACGACCCCGGGCACGCCTGGCGCGAGCGCCGGGTGATCGCGGTGCGGGACGCGGGTTTCACCGAGGTGGACCCGGGCACGGTCACCGTGCTGGCCCAGTGGCGGTGATCGGGAACTCGCCTCAGGAGGCGGCGGTCCAGACGACGTAGGCTTCGTCCGCGTCGGTGGTCATCGCCTCGACGAACTTCTCGTGGTCGAAGCCCGGCAGCCCCTGAAGTCGCTCCAGCAGGGCGTCGGCGGCGGGATCGCCGCTGGGAATCGCCGTGCCCGCGCCGTCCGAGCCGGCCAGCATGAAGAACACGTCCTCTTTCCACGGGCCCTCAGGGATCACTCTGATCACCACCGCCGACAGGTCCGACCAGGTGACGGACTCTTCGCTCCCGTCGGCCAACTGGCGGCGGACTCCGGTGTCGTCGACGCGGACGGCCCTGGAGTGTGCGTTGGCTGGGTCCTGGGACAACAGGTTCTCCCTCAGGTTTCGGATCGAGAATCGCGCATCCGCTGTCGCGTCGATGGGATGCGCGGTCGTGCAGGGGAAGGTGACGTCACGCTCGTGCGGTGGATCTCAGTGCGTGCCCGCCGGACGCGCGCCACGGTCGCCGGCGGCAGCGGCAGGAGGACGTTCGCGGGCTCGACATCACTCTCCTTGCGTTTTGTCCACGGTAGTCCGGTCTGTCAAAAAGGTTCAGGCTGGGGCCGCGGCGTCGAGTCTGCGCAACGCGTCCCTGGCGACCTGTGGATCGGACGTGGGCCAGAACGGGGGCAGTGAGGCCCGCAGGAAGCCGCCGTACCTCGCGGTAGCCAGACGTGAGTCCAGCACCGCGACCACGCCCTTGTCCTCGATGGAGCGGTGCAGCCTGCCGGTGCCCTGCGCGAGCAACAGCGCGGCATGTGTGGCCGACACCGTCAAGAACCCGTTGCCGCCCCTGGCTTCCACCGCACGCTGGCGTGCCGAGGAGACCGGGTCGTCCGGCCGGGGGAAGGGCAACCGGTCCACGAGTACCAGCTGCAGCGACGGCCCCGGCACGTCCACCCCCTGCCACAGCGACAGCGTGCCGAACAAACAGGTGCGCACGTCTTCGGAGAACTTGCGGACCAGCAGGGAAGTGGAATCATCGCCCTGGCACAGGATCGGGTGTTCCACCCGGTCCCGCAGTTCCTCTGTGGCCTGTTTCGCGGCGCGCATGGAGGAGAACAATCCCAGTGCTCGTCCCCCCGCCGCCTCGATCAACTCGGCGATCTCGTCGAGGGTCGCAGCACCGAGGCCGTCGCGTCCTGGGGGTGGCAGATGCCGCGCCACGTAGAGGATTCCGTTGCGCTTGTGGTCGAACGGGGAACCGACGTCGATCCCCGTCCAGCGCAGGTTGTCCTCGTCGGACGGGGCCGGCTTCTCCGTCGCGGTTCCGGACGACTTCTGTTCCGCGGCGCCCGCCGATTCGGTCTCGGATTTTCCGAAGGAAGCCAGCGGCGGCAGGCCCCACTGCCTGGCGAGCGTGTCGAAGGTGCCGCCGAGTGTGAGCGTCGCCGAGGTGAGCACCGTGGTGTTCAGCCCGAACACGCGTTCACGCAGCAGCCCGGCCACGGCCAGCGGCGCCACGCGCAGCGCCGGCGGGCGGGGGTTCGCCGAGTACTGGTCACCGCTGAGCCAGACGACATCGCGCTGGTGCGCCTGGTCCGGCTCGAACGCCTCCAGCAGGCGGACCGCGGTGTCGTGCACCTCCTCGAGCAGGGTGCGGGCCAGCTTTCGGGCCGTGGCTTCCTCGAGTTCCTCCTTGCGTTCCGCGCCCAGCATGCTCAGGCAGCCGTGCGCCGCGTCCCGCACCGCGGGGAGGACCCCCTGCAGCGGCTGGGGCAGGGCGTCCATCCGGCCGGGGCTGAGGTCGTCCAGCACCAGCGCGAGCCCGTCACCGGCCTCCATCAGCCGGTCGGCGATGTCGGCGTCGATCAGCTTGCCGCAGCGCCGGGTGGCGGCCGTGATCATCGCGCTGGTGAGCTCGGCGGTGGCGACGGACGTCACCCGGTCCACCAGTTCGTGCGCCTCGTCGATGATCACCAGGTCGTGCTCCGGCAGGACCTGGTAGCCCTGCAACGCGTCGATAGCCAGCAGCGCGTGGTTGGTGACGACGACGTCGGCGCGACCGGCCTCGGCCCTGGCCTGCTCGGCGAAACAGTCGGTGCCGATCGGGCAGCGGGCGGCGCCGAGACACTCCTTGGCGGTGACCGAGACCTGGCGCCATGCCTGGTCCGACACCCCGGGCACCAACTCGTCGCGGTCACCGGTCTCGGTGTCGGAGGACCACTCGTGCAGACGCTTGACCTCCTTGCCCATGCGCGAAACCGCGAACGGGTCGAACAGGGCGGCGTCGTCCGGCTCCTCCGGCGCGCCGCTGTCGAGCCGGTGCAGGCACAGGTAGTTCCGTCTGCCCTTGAGGATCGCGAACGTGGGTTCGCGTCCCAGCGGCTTCTTCAGCGCCTTGGCGAGCCGGGGCAGGTCCCGGTCGACGAGTTGGCGCTGCAGGGCGATCGTCGCAGTGGAGACCACGACCGTGGCCTCCCGTTCCACCGCGTGCCGGATCGCGGGTACGAGGTAGGCCAGCGACTTCCCGGTACCGGTACCCGCTTGGACGGCCAGGTGCTCCCCGGTGCGGATCGCCCTGCCGACGGCCTCCGCCATCTTGACCTGGCCCGTCCGCTCGGTGCCGCCGACGGCCTCGACCGCGTGCGTCAGCAGCTCCCCGACACCGGGAAGGCGGGTTCTGGGTAGTTCGGGCACGGGGAGAGACGTTACCGCGCGCCACCGTCAGGAACGGGCCTGGCCGTCCGCGTCGGTCAGGATTCCTTGCGGACCCGGCGGACCAGCGCCCATGCGGCCGGGAGCAGACCTGCGGCGAGCGCGATCTTCATGGCGTCACCGAGCAGGAAGGGCACGAGGCCCTTTTCCAGCCCGCCGGCCAGATCCAGGCCCGCCGACGCCATCAGCCACGGCAGGCCGACCGCGTAGATGGCCAGGTTGCCGAGGACCATCGTGCCCGCGGTTCGCATCGGGGTGCGGTCCGCGCCCCGCGCGGCGAGTGCGCCCACGAGTGCGGCGGCGAAGACGAACCCGATGATGTACCCGGCGCTCGCGCCGAACAGCCCGGAGCTGCCGTTGTTGAACCAGGGGACACCGGCCGCGCCCGCGAGCAGGTAGAGCAGCATGGCCGCGCCACCGCGCTGCCAGCCGAGCGCGGTCCCGACCAGCAGGGCGGCGAAGGTCTGGCCGGTCATCGGCACCGGGCTGCCCGGGACGGGGAACACGACCTGCGCGGCGAGACCGGTGAAGGCGGCACCGCTCACGACCAGCGTGAGATCACGGACGAGTGAACCGGGAACGAGATCTGCCAGTACCGGTTTGCGGCTGGCGACGGACAGCGAAGACACGAAAACCTCCTGGTAGACACACGCAGACTGGTCGCAAAGTAGCGCGTGATCGCGTTTCGCACCCTGCCCGAGTCGGGTTTCTCACGCCGCCGAATCCACACGACCGAGTGGCAGGTGCCGTTGCCGGTCAGGCCGGGCGCCGCAGCCGCCGATGTCGAAGGGGCAGTTTGGAACAGCGGGCGAGGAGAGTCGATGTCAAACATCAGGTCGAAGATCAACAGGAGTGCGCTCGCGGTCGTGCTGGCGGGTGGGGTGCTCGCCACAGCGGCGCCCGCCCAGGCAGCTGAGCCCGTCGCCGTGGCCTCCGCGTCGGTGGGCAGCGCCGACATCGTCGTCTCGGGTCAGTCCGCGCAGGCCGCGCCGATCGCCCCGTGCGATGTGGACGGCAGGCAGACCAACAGCACAACGGGCGGGTTCGCGGGTAACACGACCAAGTTCGGCAGGGGAAGTACGGAGTGCGCGCGCGACTCCGGGGGCACGGCGTCGGCGAAGGCGTCAGGACAGCGGTTCGAGACGACGGTGCTGCGCCAGTTCGGCGGGCCGACGCTGCGGGTGCGGACGTTCTCCGCCCGCTGCAACACCACGAGCAACGGCAGCAGTGGCTATGTCGAACTGAGCGGAGTCTCCGGGTTCTCCGTGCCGAGGGAGATCCGGTCCAACCACACGATCATGATTCCTGGCCGGGGGCAGGGCGACCCGCCCATGGCTCGCCTGGTGCTCAACGAACTGGAGGTGCCGACACCGGCCGACGGCAGCCTCACGACGAACGCACTGCGCATCACCCTGTTCCCCGAAGGTGGCCCAGCCAGCGGCGACATCGTCGTCGGCAGCGCGAGCTGCGACCCCTACGGCGCCTGACCGCCGTCCCCGGCTCTTGGTGCGTCTGCAAGTACCACCAAGCAAGATCATTTCTGTCCTCAACCGCTACCAAGCTGAGCTCAGCTTGGTAGCGGTTAGCGACGATGTTGATCTTACTTGGGGGTACTTGCAGACACTCCTAGCCCGCGACGGCGGGTGAGCCTTCGAGCGTTACGCCTGCGGCTCGGAGTTCGTCGAGGGCGGGGTCCACCGTGGCGCGGGAGACGCCCGCTGTGAGGTCCAGCAGGACGCGGACGTCGAACCCCGCACGCGCAGCGTCCAGTGCGGTTGCCCGGACGCAGTGGTCGGTGGCGATGCCGACGATGTCCACCCGGTCGACTCCCCGCTCGCGCAGCCAGTCCGCGAGCTGCTCGCCGGATGCCGTGCTGCCCTCGAACCCGGAGTAGCCGTCGCTGTACTGGCCCTTGGAGAACACTGTGGACACGGGGCCGACGTCGAGTTCCGGATGGAAGGACGCGCCCGCCGTCCCCGCCACGCAGTGCCTCGGCCAGGACCGCACGAAGTCCGGGTTGTCGCTGAAGTGCGCGCCAGGGTCGATGTGGTAGTCGCGGGTGGCCACCACGTATTCGTGGTCGCTGCCCGCCACGTACCCGGAAATGGCGGTGGCCGCCGCCGCCCCGCCGGTCACGGCCAGCGCGCCGCCCTCACAGAAATCGTTCTGCACGTCCACCACGATCAGTGCGTTGCCCATGACAACCTCCTGGATCAGGCCTTCTCGCCGGAGGCGAACACGGTCGGGATGGCCGGTTCGCCGTGGGAGAGCTTGAGCCCCTCCCACGGGAGGCTGACCAGTCCCCGGCGCAGCAATCGCCTGCTGTCCTCCAGGGTGGGCAGTTCACCGGTCACCTGTCCACCCCGCACCAGCGGAATCTGCAACGCGCGGTCGTGCTCGCCCAGCTCCGGGACGCGGGAGGCGGGGCAGATGACCTCCTCCACCGCGGTACCGGTCTCCCGGTGCCGCCGGAACGCCGATTTGTGGCCGCCCCGCGACTCCTTGTGGGTGCTGCGCTTCTCCACCGGGCGCCCCTCGACGTCGACGAGTTTGTAGACCATGCCGGCTGTCGGCGCGCCGGAGCCGGTGACCACCGACGTGCCCACCCCGTACGCGTCCACGGGTTCGGCGCGCAGTGCGGCGATCGCGTGTTCGTCGAGATCGCCGGAGACGACGATTCTGGTGTCCTTCGCGCCGAGCCGGTCGAGCTGCTCGCGGGCCCTGCGCGCCAGCGGGCCGACGTCGCCCGAGTCGATTCGGATCGCGCCGAGCTCCGTCCCAGCGACGCGCACCGCGGTGTCGATGCCCGCACTGATGTCGTAGGTGTCCACCAACAGCGTGGTGTCCGTGCCCATTTTGGCGATCTGTGCGCGAAACGCCTGCTCCTCGTCGTCGTGCAGGAGCATGAACGCGTGCGCGACGGTGCCGCGCGTGCTGATTCCGTACCGCCGCCCCGCCTCCAGGTTCGAGGTCGTCGCGAACCCGGCCAGGTACGCCGCCCGTGCGGCGGCGACCGCGGCGTACTCGTGAGTGCGCCGCCCGCCCATCTCGATGATCGGCCTGCCGTTGGCCGCTCCGCTCATGCGCGCCGCCGCCGAGGCGATGGCGCTGTCGTGGTTGAGGATCGACAGCACCAGCGTCTCCAGGATGACTGCCTCGGCGAACGTCCCCCGAACGGTGAGGATCGGCGAGCCGGGAAAGTACAGCTCCCCTTCCGGGTATCCCTCGATGTCACCGGAAAAGGTGTAGTCCGCCAGCCACGAGAGGGTCGCGTCGTCCACCACCGCGGTGGACCGCAGCTGGGCGAGCTCGGCCTCGGCGAACCGGAAGTCCGCGATCGCCTCCAGCACCCGCGCGGTGCCGGCCACCACGCCGTAACGCCGCCCGTCAGGCAGCCGTCGCGCGAAGACCTCGAAGACACACCGCCGGTCGCCCGTGCCGTCGGCCAGGGCGCTGCCCAGCATGGTCAGCTCGTAGTGATCGGTGAGCAGTGCCGTGCTCGGTCCCGCACCAGTTTCGGATGCCATACCGCCACCCTATTCACTCACACAGCACACCTACTCGCCCACGCTGGACATGGGCCGTGACACCATGGGGACATGACCACGCCTGTCGAGGCCGGACAAACGATCGGCGCTGAACAGAGTGCCGAGGACAGACCGTGGCAGACCATCGTCTGGAACGATCCGGTGAACCTGATGTCGTACGTGACGTACGTGTTTCAGAAGCTCTTCGGGTACAGCCGCGATCACGCCACGAAGCTGATGCTCGACGTGCACCACAAGGGCAAGGCCACGGTGTCCTCCGGCAGCAAGGAAAAAGTGGAGGGCGATGTGGCGAAGCTGCATGCGGCGGGGCTCTGGGCCACTATGGAGCAACCGTGACCGCCGACGTACTTGTCTCAGCGGAGGCAGCGATATGAAGGGGTGGCGCCGCAAGGGTGCCAAGGTGGTCGCCGGGTTCGAGCAGCAGGAAGCCGCGGTGATCCGTGGGCTGGTGAGTCAGCTCGATGACATGCTGCGCGCCCGTTCCGACGAGGCGCCGCAGGACGAGTTGGCCGAGCTGACCGGTATCCGCACCGGGCCGTCGGAGTCGCCCAACGACCCGGTCCTGTCGCGGCTGCTGCCGGACTTCCACAAGCTGGACCCGGACAACCCCAGCAAGGAGGACCTCGACTCGGCGGCGGCGCTGCGCTCGCTGCACGAGCCGGAGGTGCTCGAAGCCAAGGTCGGTGTCGCCGCGGTGGTGCTGGGGTCGCTTCCGCCCGACGGCGGCGACGTGAAGCTCACGCTCGAGCAGGCCGATGCCTGGCTGTCGGCGATCAACGACGTGCGGCTCGCGCTGGGCACCGCGCTCGACGTCACCGAGGACATGCCGGACGAGCTACCCGAGGACGACCCGCGCGCCCCGCATCTTGGCGTCTACCACTGGCTCACGTGGGTGCAGGAGACGCTGGTGCAGGCGCTGGCGGAGTAGGCCGTGGCGGACAACGCGATCACCGACGTACCGGGTGTGCTCGTCGGCGGGCACGAGCGGGTCGGGGACGGCTGGGCGACGGGCACCACCGTGGTCCTGGTGCCCGAATCGGCGACCGGCGCCGTTGACCAGCGCGGGGGCGCCCCCGGAACGCGCGAGACGAACCTGCTGGAGCCGGAGAACCTGGTACAGCGGGTCAACGCCGTCTGCCTTTCCGGGGGCAGCGCGTACGGCCTCGCCGCCGCGGACGGGGTCATGCGCTGGCTCGCCGAGCGGGACCTTGGTTTCCGGGTTGGTGTCAAGCCGCACGAGGTGGTGCCGATCGTGCCCGCAGCCGTGTTGTTCGACCTCCCGCGCAGCGACTGGGGCAACCGGCCCGATCAGAGCTTCGGGTACGCGGCCTGCGCCGCCGCCGGGAGCGGCCCTGTGCCGGAAGGCAGCGTCGGCGCGGGCGCCGGCGCGCAGGTCGGCTCGCTCAAGGGCGGGATCGGGACCGCGAGCGAGGTCGTCGACGGGTTCACCGTCGGAGCGCTGGCCGTCGTCAACGCCTCCGGTGAAGCAGTCCCGTACGACACCGGTCTGCCGTTCGCGGCGGATCACGAGATGGACGGCGAGTTCGGGGTGCGGTGGCCGAACCGGCCCGCCGAGCGGCCGAAAACCCTGGCTACCGACCTGAACACCACGATCGGCGTCGTCGCTGTCGATGCCGCGCTGTCCAAGGCGGAGTGCAGGCGGCTCGCGGTCGCCGCGCAGGACGGCCTTGCCCGCTCGGTGCGCCCCGCGCACACCATGTTCGATGGCGACACCGTGTTCGCGCTGGCTACGGGGGCGCGGGAGTTGCCGGAGGCGAGCGGGCCGATCGGCGAGATGTCCAGGGCAGGCGCGCTGGACGCGCTGTGCTCGGCCGCCGCGCGGGTGTTCGCGCGCTCGATGGTGCGGGGTCTGCTCACCGCCACGGCCGCTGCGGGCATCCCGGCCTACCGTGACCTGTGGCCGGAGGCCTTCGCCCGCCGCTCGTGAGTGGTGGTTCTCACCCTGTGGACCGCGGTTTTCCACCAAGTAGGATATGGGCGTGCTTCGCATCCGCCGTGACCTTGTCGACGAGATCGTCGCCCACGCCCGCCGGGACCACCCCGACGAGGCGTGCGGGGTGATCGCCGGTCCTGACGGCAGTGACCGGCCGGAGCGGTTCATCCCGATGCTGAACGCGGCACGCTCGCCGACGTTCTACGAGTTCGACTCCGGCGACCTGCTCCGGCTCTACCGGGGGATGGACGCGAACGACGAGGTCCCCGTGGTGATCTACCACTCGCACACCGCGACCGAGGCCTACCCTTCGCGCACCGACATCTCCTACGCCTCCGAGCCGTTCGCGCACTACGTGCTGGTCTCCACGCGCGACCCCGAGGAGCATGAGTTCCGCTCCTACCGAATCGTGGATGGCGAGGTGACCGAGGAGCCAGTCGAGGTCGTCGAGTCGTACATGTTCGCCAACACCGGCAACGACGACGCACCTGATCGGTGAGTCACGTCCGGGAATACTCTCGTGCGCCCGAACGTCAGCCCTGAGCAGAACCAGGCCCGAACCAGCGGAGGTTATCCATGGCCGTCACCGTTTCAATCCCCACCATCCTGCGCACGCACACCGGCGGCGAGAAGTCCGTCGAGGCCGCGGGCAAGACCGTCCTCGAGGTGATCGACGACATCGAGGCCAAGCACGGTGGGCTCAAGGACCGCCTGGTGAAGGACGAGAAGCTGCACCGCTTCGTCAACATCTACGTCAACGACGAGGACGTCCGCTTCGCCGGCGGGCTCGACGCCGAGGTCAAGGACGGCGACTCGCTGACCATCCTGCCTGCGGTCGCGGGCGGCGCACGCTAACCGTGGCCCGCTACGAGTCGCTGCTCGACACGCTGGGCGGCACCCCGCTGGTGGGGCTGCCCCGGCTGTCCCCTTCGGCGGACGTGCGCCTGTGGGCGAAGCTCGAGGATCGCAACCCGACCGGCTCGATCAAGGACCGGCCCGCGCTGGCGATGATCGAGGCAGCGGAGGCCGAGGGCAGGCTCAGCAAGGGGTCGACGATCCTGGAGCCGACGTCCGGCAACACCGGTATCTCCCTGGCGATGGCCGCGAAGCTCAAGGGCTATGGGCTGGTGTGCGTGATGCCGGAGAACACGTCGGCCGAGCGCAAGCAGTTGCTGCAGGCCTACGGCGCGCGGATCGTCTACTCGCCCGCGGCGGGTGGCTCGAACGAGGCCGTGCGTCGCGCCAAGGAACTGGCCGAGGCGAACCCGGACTGGGTGATGCTCTACCAGTACGGCAACCCGGCCAACGCCGACGCGCACTACTCCGGCACCGGTCCCGAGCTGCTGAAGGACCTGCCGACGGTGACGCATTTCGTCGGCGGGCTCGGGACCACCGGAACCCTGGTCGGTGTGGGCCGTTACCTGCACGAGCAGAAGCCGGACGTGCAGATCATCGCGGCCGAGCCGCGGTACGGGGAGCTGGTCTACGGGCTGCGCAACCTCGACGAGGGGTTCGTGCCGGAGCTGTACGACCCCGACGTGCTCAACGGCCGCTACTCGGTGGGCGCCTACGACGCGCTGCGCCGGACCAGGGAGCTGCTGGAGAACGAGGGCATCTTCGCGGGCATCTCCACCGGGGCGGTGCTGCACGCGGCGCTGGCCGTCGCGGAGAAGGCCGCGGCCAGGGGAGAGCAGGCCGACGTCGCGTTCGTCGTCGCCGACGCGGGCTGGAAGTACCTGTCCACCGGCGCCTACAGCGGCTCCCTCGACGAGGCCGCCGAACGGCTCGATGGCCAGCTCTGGGCCTGACGGACTCCGGACCGGACCGGCGGGAAGGCGCGCGAGATCTCAGGGGCTCAGGATCTCAGGGGAAATGCCTGAGGCACGGGCGGTGGGTACGGCCGTAGCCTGGAGGACGTGAGCATGATGTCTGGACAGCCTGCCCATCCCGCGTCGGCGAAGCGCATCCTCCCCGCCGATCCCAAGTCGGCGGGTGCGGTCGCGGTGGCCTTCACCGTGCTGCTCTACCTGGTGGAGCTGGTCGACACCGTTCTCCCGGCAGAACTCGACACCGGTGGTATCGCACCGCGGTCCCTGGACGGGCTGGACGGGATTCTCTGGGCCCCCGTGCTGCACGGTAGCTGGGGCCACCTGTTGAGCAACACCATTCCCGTACTGGTGTTCGCCTTCCTCACCATGGCGGGCGGTCTCGGGCAGTGGATCGTCGTCACGGCCACGATCTGGATCCTCGGCGGAGCGGGCGTGTGGCTCGTGGCCGAGTCGGGCACCTTCACCGTCGGCGCGTCCGGGCTCGCGTTCGGCTGGCTCGCGTTCCTGCTGGTGCGCGGCATCTTCAACCGCAGCGGCAGTCAGTTGCTGCTGGCCGGAATGCTGTTGTTCATCTGGGGCGGCATGCTCTGGGGCGTACTGCCCAGCAACCCGAACATCTCCTGGCAGGGGCACCTCTTCGGCGCGCTGGCGGGCATCCTCGCCGCGTGGATCGTCAGCCGGGCGGGCAGGCGCAGGAAGGCGTCGCCCCCGGGTGGCGCGGCGCATCCGGATAACCTCGGCATGTGACCCCAGCTTCGGACGCTCCGATCGGCGTGTTCGACTCCGGCGTCGGAGGCCTGACGGTCGCTCGCGCGATCGTCGACCAGCTCCCCGCCGAGCGACTGCGTTACGTCGGCGACACCGCCCACAACCCCTACGGGCCACTCCCCATCGCCAGAGCGCGGGAGCTCGCGCTCGCCGCGCTGGACGAGCTGGTCGACGACGGGGTCAAGGCACTGGTCATCGCGTGCAACACCGCCTCGGCCGCCTGTCTGCGCGATGCGCGCGAGCGCTACGACGTGCCGGTTGTCGAGGTGGTCCTGCCCGCGGCGCGCAGGGCGGTGTCGGCCACGCGCTCGGGCCGCATCGGCCTCATCGGGACCGAGGGCACGGTCCGGTCCCGCGCCTACGACGATGCCGTCGCCGCCGCCCCCGATGTGCGACTGAGCAGCGTGGCGTGCCCGCGGTTCGTGGACTTCGTGGAGCGCGGCATCACCTCGGGCAGGCAGGTGCTGGGGCTGGCTCAGGGGTACCTGGAACCACTGCTGCGCGCCGAGGTGGACACGCTGGTGCTCGGCTGCACGCACTATCCGCTGCTCACCGGCGTGCTGCAGATCGTCATGGGCCAGGACGTGACGCTGGTGTCCAGCGCGGAGGAGACGGCGAAGGATCTCGTCCGGGTGCTCACCGAGCTCGACCTGCTCGCCGAACCCGGCCCCGCCCCCCGGCACGAGTTCGTGGCGACTGGGTCCCCCGAACCGTTCACCCGGCTCGCGCACCGTTTCATGGGGTTCGCGCCGGGAGCACTGCGGGTCACCGGCCCGGCATCGAGGCTCTAAGGTGCTCCCGTGGCAGAACAGGAACCGGGGCGGATCGTGCAGATCTTCACCGATGGCGCGTGCAGTCCCAATCCCGGGCCGGGCGGCTGGGGTGCGGTGTTGCGGTATGGCGATCACGAGAAGGAGATCTACGGCGGGGAAGCGGGCGAGACGACCAACAACCGGATGGAGCTGAACGCGCCCATCCAGGCGCTGGAGAGTCTGAAGCGGCCCGTGATCGTCCGGCTGTACACCGACAGCACGTACGTGCGCAACGGCATCACCAAATGGGTCGCCACCTGGAAGAAGAACGGTTGGCAGACCTCGGCCAGGACCCCGGTGAAGAACGCGGACCTGTGGCAGCGCCTCGAGGCCGCCGCCGCGCGCCATCAGGTGGAGTGGCTGTGGGTCAAGGGCCACGCCGGGCACCCGGAGAACGAGCGTGCGGACCGGCTGGCTGTCAGGGGCCTCGAGGAGATCACCGGGAAGGTTGTTCACAAGTGAGTTGGCGGGGCCCGCCCCGGAAGGGGCCCCGTTGCGGCATACATTTCGGGCCGCAGCAGGGGCGGGTCGCGACGACTCACTGCTGGTGAGGCGCGTGCATGGCTGCAGGTCGACGTGAACAACCCGACTTTTGAGGAGATCACCGGGAAGGTTGTGATCCAGCCGTCCCGGTGATCTCCTTGCGGTTCACGTCCAACGGAACAGCTTCACCGCGGCACCAGCGGCCAGCACGGTGGTGCCGACCAGTACCGCGATGTGCTGCAGTTCCGGGGCAGCGCCCATCCAGGTGGCGGTGAGCGCGTCGAGTCCCGCGCCGAACGGCAGATACTCGCCGATCGTGGCGAGCCAGGTGGGCAGGTTCTCCCTCGGCCCGAATCCGCCACCGGCGGCGAGCATCGCGAAGAACACCACGAGGCCGATGGCGATGGAGGAGTTGGTCGTCGGTGAGATCGCGGCGACGAGCGTGCCGAGCGCGTACATCGCCGCGGCCACCAGCAGGAAGACTCCGATGGCGGCCAGCAGGCCGCGGGGGAGCGACGCGTCGAACAACGCCACCGCGAGGCCCAGTGCGAGCAGCACCCCGATCACCGACTGCACCAGGCTGACCACCACCTGAGCCAGCAGCACCAGCGTGGGGTGCGCCGGTGTGACGGACAGGCGGCGCAGTACACCGGTGTGGCGATACGTGGCCAGGAACGACGGCATGTTCACCACCCCGACGAGCGCCACGACCATGGCGATCGTCAGCGGGACCACATAGGCCTCGAACGCCGAGAGACCGCCGAACTCGGGGATTGCGCTTCCGTCCGAGCCCAGCCCGTTCATCACCATGATGAGCATCGGCAACCCCAGCGGAATGATCACCCCTGAGGTGTCCCGCCAGACGAGTTTGGCCTCGGTCCAGGTCAGCATCGCCCATGCGGCCGGGCCGGGACGATGGGCGCGGATGTTGCCGGTCATCGTGTCGTCTCCTGTTCGGTGGCGCTGAGGCCGCGGCCGGTGAGGGCAAGAAATGCGTCGTCGAGTGAGGTGGTTTCGAGGCGCGTCTCGGTGGCGGCGATCCCGTGGTGCACCAGTGCGGAACTGACGGCCTGCAGCAGATCTCCCGTCCCGGTCACTTCCGTCTCGCCCCGTTCGGTCGCGACCGTGGTCACCTCGGGGAGGCTGGCCAGCAGGGAATCGTCGAACCCGCCTGCCGCTCGGAATCGGACTCGCCGTGGCAGTCCTGCTCGTGCGATGAGGCCGTCCGGCGTGTCCAGTGCGACGAGCCTGCCGTGGTCGATGATCGCGATGCGGTCGCAGAGTCGCTGCGCCTCCTCCATGAAATGGGTGACCAGCAGCACCGTCACGCCGGTATCGCGAATCTCCTCGATCAGCTGCCAGGTATCTCTGCGCGCCTGGGGGTCGAGGCCGGTGGTCAGCTCGTCCAGCACCGCGATGCGCGGTTTGCCGATCAGCGCGAGCGCGATGGACAACCGCTGAGCCTGGCCACCGGAGAGGTCGTCGAACGCCGTTCTGCGCTTGTCCGCGAGGCCCAGGTCGGCCAACAGCCGCTCCGGATCGGCGCTGTCGCGGTAGAACGACCGGTAGAGCGCCAGCGCCTCACCAACCCGTAGCTGCCCCGGTAGGGCGCCGTGCTGCAGTTGAACCCCAACGAGTCGTCGCAGCCGGGCGCGATCGCGATGTGGGTCCAGCCCGAGCACGCTGACGCGGCCGGCATTCGGCACTCTGATGCCTTCGATGCACTCCACAGTCGTCGTCTTGCCCGCACCGTTGGGCCCGACGATCCCGAAGATCTCGCCCTCCTCGACGGTGAAACTGAGCCCGTCGACGGCGGCAGAGCCACCGTAGCTCTTTCGCAGACCCTCGATCTCGATCACGGCCATGGTTCCTCCCTGATGTGCCCCCCTGGCTGGGTGGAAACCACGCTAGAAAACGGGCGGCCGCGTGTCGGGTGCCGGACGTCATGACCTGACCCCGTGACTTCTGGCACGGGGCATGCGGCTTCCGGGTCCGTAACCTGCTCTTATGACCGACTCTCGGCTCGAGCGCTGGGGCCTGGCGTGCTTCATGCTGGTCTGCCTGCTTGTCGGGGTACCGGTGTTGCTGAGCGCACTTCAGGGCGAGGTCCTCACCACGGGGCCAGGGTGGCTGTGGTGGGCGTGCTACCTCGGATACCTGGTGCTGATCGCCCTCACCTGCGTGCAGACCGGCACCCTGTGGTTGAACTCGCGGATGCTGGTCGCCGCGTTGATTGGGTTCGGTTCGGCGGTTGTGCTGCTGGCGCCCCGCGCGGGATGGACGGCGATCCTGCTGGTCTTCACCACGGCGCTCGTGACGCACATCATTTCCCTGCGCGGTGTCCTCGTGGTGATCGTGGCGCACAGCGCACTGGTGGGCGGCACCGTGGTGCTCGCGGGCGGCGGATTCGCGGAGATCGCGCTGAGCGCGCTCATCTACGCGACACTGCAGGCGTGCTCGGTGTGGGCGGTGCTGAGTCAGCTGCGGGAGGCAGCCGCGCGTACCCACCTGGCGGTGGTGAACACCGAATTGCGTGCGGCGACGGCCCTGCTGGCCGAGTCGAGCCGCGTCAATGAGCGCCTGCACATCTCCAGGGAGTTGCACGACCTGGTCGGCCACCAGCTCACCGCGCTGGTGCTCGAACTGGAGGTGGCGGCACATCGCAGCACTCCACCCGCCAGTGAACACGTCGAGCGTGCCCGCGGCCTGGCTAGGGATCTGCTGGGCGACGTGCGCACCGCCGTGGGCGAAATCCGCACCCGGCCGCCGCAGTTGCGTCAGGCGCTGGCCGATATCGTGGCGGACCTGCCGCGCCCTCGGGTGCGGCTCACCGTGGACGACACCGTGCAGCCGGACGAGGACTGTGTCGCCGCGCTGATCCGCTGCGTGCAGGAGATCGTCACGAACGCGATCCGTCACTCGGGTGCCGAGAACCTTTCGATCCACGTGGAACAGGCGGAGGCCGGACGTGTCACGCTCACCGCGCAGGACGACGGACGTGGTGCGTCACTGCTTCGTCTCGGCAACGGACTGACCGGCGTGCGCGAGCGTGTCGAACAGCTCGGCGGCGCCGTCTCCTTCGACACCCGGTCAGGATTCCGGGTCAGCGCTCAGGTGCCCGCCCGATGATCCGCGTGTGCGTCGTCGACGATCAGACCCTGGTGCGCCAGGGCATCCGCAGCCTGCTCGACCTCTCGACCGAGGTGACCGTGGCGGCCGAGGCGAGTGACGGGGACGAGGCGCTGGACATCCTCGCCAGTACGCAGCCCGATGTCGTGCTGCTGGACCTGCGCATGCCTGGCCGCGATGGCATCTCCACGCTGAAGGCCATGCGGGAGCGCGCCATCAATGTGCCCACCCTGGTGCTGACCACCTTCGACGACGACGAACTCGTCCTGCGGGCCCTGCGCGCGGGGGCACACGGGTACCTGCTGAAGGACGTCACCCTTGACCAGCTCCTCGGCGCGATCCGGACACTGGCTGACGGTGGGACGTTGGTGCAGCCCGCGGTCACCGAGCGGCTGGTCCGGGCGGCTCGGCAGCTACCGGGGCAGGAGCGGTACGACGACCTGCCGCCGCCGCAGCCGCTGACCGAAAGGGAGCGGGAGATTCTGCGTTTGCTGGCAGGCGGATACGCCAACCGGGAGATCGCCACCGCGTTGCACCTGGCCGAAGGCACGGTCAAGAACCATGTCTCCAGTCTGTTGATGAAGCTCGGTGTCCGGGACCGCACCAGGGCGGTGCTGCGGGGCCTGCAGCACGGGCTGCTCCGCTGAGCGCATGGGACTCGCTCAAGCGGCAACGTGGTCTGGCTCCCGTCATGGGGTAAATCGCGACTTTGTTGCATAGGGTGTCGGGCGTGCGACTGACCATTCTCGGCTGCGCGGGCAGCTTCCCCGGCCCGAACACGGCGGCGTCGGGCTACGTGATCGAAGCCGACGGCTTCGTTCTCGGGCTCGAACTCGGAAACGGCACACTGGCCCAGTTGCAGGGCCTGCGCAGTCCGTTCGACCTGGACGCTCTCGTCCTGTCGCACCTGCATCCCGACCACTGCGCGGATGTCAGCGCACTGACCGTCATGCGCCGCTACCACCCGGATCCGCCGTATGCCGTCCGTCCGCGCAGGCTGCCGCTCTACGGCCCGGCCGAGACGCCGACTCGCCTGGCCAACGCGTACGCACCGCACGAGAGCGAGCGGCTGGAGACCGACCTCTCCGACGTCTACGACTTTCACACACTGAAAGTCGGCACCGTTCCGATCGGGCCCTTCGAGGTCACGTCGTTCCCGATGGACCACCCGACCGAGGCGTGGGGCCTGCGCATCAGCTCCCCGACCGCGACGATCGCCTATACGGGTGATTCCGGCCCGTGTGCGGCGCTGGACGAGCTGGCGGACGGCGTGGACGTGCTGCTGTCCGAGGCCTCCTGGACCGATTCACCCGACCGTCCGCCCGGCGTGCACCTGTCGGGCAAGCAGGCGGGGGAGCTCGCCGTCCGGACCGGCGCGGGCAGGCTGCTGCTCACCCACGTGGCCCCCTGGACCGATCACGGCGCCGTGCTCGCCGAGGCCAGGGCGGTGTTCTCCGGGGCCGAACTCGTCCGGCAGGGCGCGGTCTACGAGATCTGAGCCTGGTGATCGGCCGCTCCGGCCGGCCCGCCGCAGGACCAGCCAGGCGAGCAGGCCCGCCGGGATGATCAGCCAGCACGACAGCAGGCGGTAGGTCAGCACCGCCGCCGCGGCGGGTGACTCGGCCGCCCCTGCCGCGGCCAGTCCGGCGAGCAGGCTGATCTCGATCACGCCGATTCCACCCGGGGTCAGTGGGATCTGCCGCACGATCTGCACCGTCAGGTAGACGGTGGCCAGTTCGAGCAGGCCGATCTCGATCCCGAACGCCCTGGTCGCCGCGAACAGGCAGGCCAGGTCGGTGAGCCAGTTGCCGGTCGCCGCGGCCAGTGCGAGCAGCCAGTGCCGGGGAGCGACGCCGCGAGAGCTGGTGACAGCCTCGACCGCGGGCCGGACCAGCGCCGCCAGCCACGGCCACATCCTGGGTGGCCGGACGGACGCGGCCTCGGCTGGGACGTCGCGGTTGCGTCGGCGGACGGCGGTCAGTCGATGGAGTGCGGTGGCGGTGAGGCCCACCAGCACCACAGCCGCGGCGAGGGTCGGCGCGGGATGGGTGTTCCAGGCGGCGGACAGGTGGACCAGCGCGGTCGTCAGTGCGCCGGTGGCGTACAGCAGTGCGAGGCCGAACAGCGACAGCACGCCGGACAGCACCATCACGGCGGTGGCGGCCGCGCGGTCCGCGCCGCCCGCTCTGAACTCGCGGAAGGCGTAGGCCGCCGACACCACGGAACCCGCGGGCAGGCTGATGGCGATGGCCGAACGGCTGTAGGACAGCGCGAGCGCCCGATGTCTCGGCATGGTGACGCCGAACGCGGTCAGCAGTCTGCGCTGCTGGCGGGCGAACATCGCCATGGAGACGAACTCGGCGATGCCCGCGGCGAGCAGCCAGCGGTGATCCGCCGAGGCGAGTGCGCGGCCGACGTCGGCAGGCGCGGGAAGCCGTTCGCGCAGGGTCAGCACGACGAGGGCGAGCAGGGCGAGGGTGCCGACCAGCTGGATGATCCCGCGTCGAGTGCGTATGGCGGCCATGGCGTACCCCAATTCATCTCACGATGAATTATGCGAGGCGCGTGGTGATTTGGTCAACGAGTGTTGAAAAAGTGTGGCCCGCGCGTCAGTTCGCGCCGATGTCCGCCAGATGGTCGTCGGCCAGTTCCCGCGTGTAGGCGTGCAGTAGCGCGACCATGCTCAGCGTGCCGCCCGGCGCGTCGAACTCGGCGAGGTCGTAGGCGAGCACCGCTCCTCGGTAGCTGGGCGTGGCGTTGCTGACGTCGGTGAACCAGTTGTGGAAGAGGAGTTGCGGCTGCTCACCGGGGCCGACCGGCGGCGTGACGAGGTCGAGCAGCGCGGGCCGGTTGCGCAGCACCCAGCGGTAGAACTCGGAGTAGAGGTAGAAGCGCTGCTCGACGCCGGTCGCCGAGACGCCGTGCACTTCTTCGGCGAGCATGACGCCGTGCTCGGTGGAGGCCTGCTCGGCCACGCTCCACGCGCGGTCGTGCGCGGAGCGGCCGCGCAGGTCGCCGTCGCGCAGTGCGGTGAGGTAGTCGGCCCACGGTTCGGAGCCGGGGTTGCCGAACGTTCCGCCGTCCCGGCCGAGGGCGAGGGCGATGCCACGTTCGATGCCCTCGACGATCCCGGCGTCCACATGGGAGATCCACGTGCCGGGCGCGCCCATTCCGCGGTCGCGGAAGAACGTGATGATGCCTTCGATGTTGCGCCAGCGCGGGAGGTAGCCGGGGAGCAGTTCGGCGGCCGGCCCGCTGGACATGGCGCGGACGAAGGTCAGTCGTTCGTCCATGGACATCAGGTCGATCTCGGCCGCGGTGCAGTCGAGCGCGGCGGCGCACTCGGCGGGCCCCCTGTGCTGCTGCGCCAGAACGGTGGCGGGGCTCAGCGTGAGGCAGAGCGCGGTGGTCAGCAGTGCGGCGACAGCGGCGCGGATCCGGTTCATGGAGGCTCCCCAGTGACAGTGATCACACGGATCGTAGCCGGAACTCGCACTTTCCCGGGAAAGTGCGGTAGCTGCGCGCGCAAGTACGTCACTTTCCCGGGAAAGTGGCTCGCACGAACCGGGGCGTGGGTGCGTGACGGCGGGGATCTAGAGTGCGTACCCGTGGTGAGAAAAGACGGCAGGACCGACGAACAGCTCCGCGAAGTCAAGATCACTCGGGGATTCCAGCGCTGGCCGGCAGGCTCGGTGCTCATCGAGTTCGGTGACACCAGGGTGCTGTGTGCGGCGAGCGTGACCGAGGGAGTGCCGCGCTGGCGTGCGGGGTCCGGGCTCGGCTGGGTGACCGCCGAGTACGCGATGCTGCCCTCGGCCACCAACACCCGGAGCAGCCGGGAGTCGGTCAAGGGGAAGATCGGCGGCCGCACCCATGAGATCAGCAGGCTGATCGGCCGCTCGCTGCGCGCGTGCATCGATCTCGCCGCGCTCGGGGAGAACACGATCGTCATCGACTGCGACGTCATCCAGGCGGACGGCGGCACCCGCACGGCCGCGATCACCGGCGGCTACGTCGCGCTCGCCGACGCCATCACCTGGCTCGGCGCGGCGGGCAGGCTCGCCGACCCGCAGCCGCTTTCGGCCGCCGTTTCGGCCATCAGCGTGGGCGTCGTGGACGGCCGGGTGCGGCTGGACCTGCCTTTCGAGGAGGACTCCCGCGCCGAGGTCGACACCAACGTGGTGGCGACCGACGTCGGCACGCTCATCGAGGTGCAGGGCACTGGTGAGGGTGCGACGTTCACCAGGTCCACACTGGACAAGATGCTGGACATGGCACTGGCCGGGTGTGCGGAGCTGTCGCGCAAGCAGGCCGAGGCGCTGGCGTTGCCGTACCCGGGCGAGCTGCCGGAGCCGCAGTCGGGCAAGAAGTCCAAGGGTGGCAAGTGAGCGGCACCGTTCTGCTGGCCACGCGTAACGCGAAGAAACTCGGCGAACTGCGCCGGATCCTCGCGGCCGAGGGTGTGGCGGGGCTCGACGTGGTCGGGCTCGCCGACGTCGAGGAGTTCCCCGAGGCGCCGGAGACCGGCGCGACGTTCGAGGAGAACGCCCTCGCCAAGGCGCGGGATGCCGCAGCGGCCACGGGACTGCCCGCCGTCGCGGACGACTCGGGGCTGGCGGCAGACGCGCTGAACGGAATGCCCGGCGTGCTCTCCGCGCGCTGGGTCGGCCGGCACGGTGACGACGACGCCAATCTGGACCTGGTGCTCGGGCAGTTGGCCGATGTTCCGGACGAGCGCAGGGGAGCGGGATTCGTCTGCGCCGCGGCGCTGGTGGTGCCGGGTGGTGCGGAGACCGTGGTGCGCGGCGAGTGGCGCGGCACCCTGATCCGCGAGCGCAGAGGCGCCAACGGTTTCGGCTACGACCCGATCTTCGTACCCGATGGGGAGTCTCGAACCTCCGCCGAACTGGATCCTGCCGAGAAGGACGCGGCCTCCCACCGCGGCCGCGCCCTCCGTGCCCTCCTCCCGCACCTGACCGCGCTAGCCTCCTGACCCAGCCCGGGGTTGGAGCGTCTGCAAGTACCACCAAGCAAGATCAACTTCTGCACTAACCGCTACCAACTCCCGGGCTCCGACTGAACCAGCCGGACGAACTCCCGATCGGGATCGCGCAAGACGCGGTACACGGCTTCGATCGTGGAGCACGGCCAGTACATGCTGTGGCAGAACCGGCAGCCACCCGCCGCGTCCTCGCAGTGCTGCGCCACCACGGATCGGATTACCTCCACCAGGTCACCGATCACCCGGCGCGCGGACCGGACGTCCTCGGGGCGCCATACGGCGTTGTCCGTCGCCAGGGCTTCGGTCACGTCCAGGTAGGTGTAAAGATCGTTGCGCAGCAAGGCGAAAGCGTGCGCCAATGCGGGTGATATGTCTATCGCCAAGAGAAACCTCCTGACGATAGACAACCGATTCCACCGCAGGCAATCAATGGTCCTTTCCGGTGGACGCCTTGCACATTTCCACCGAAGCGGCCCGTGGTCTGTCTACCGTGGACACATGGGCGAGAGGGAGACGACCGTACGCAGCCGCGAACTCGGCGAGGGACTGCGCGGGGTGCTGGAGCGGGCCGGGCTGACCGGAGTGGACATCGCGCACCGGCTCGGCTGGTCGCAGAGCGATGTGTCCCGGATGCTGAACGGGAAACGCGGGGTGCGGGAGACCGACGTGGCCGCGTTCCTCGGGGCCTGCTCGGTGCGGGGGAGGGAGTACGACCGGCTGCTGGCGCTGTGCCGGGAGGCGAACCGGCCAGGGTGGTGGCAGCAGTACGGCTCGCGGCTGCCGAAGCAGTTGCGCACGTACATCGACCACGAGGACAAGGCGGTGACGATTGGGGACTACGCCGCGACGCTGGTTCCGGGTTCGCTGCAGACGGGAGACTACGCCCGGGCAGTGATGGGTGGCATCGTGAACGTTCCTGCTGACGAGGTCGAGGAGCGAGTCGCTGCTCGGCTTGCCAGGTCCGCCATATTCAGCCGACCAGTGCCGGTCGTTTTCGCCTTTTATCTTCACGAGTTCGTGTTGCGGCTCCCGATTGGCGGTGCTGCGGTGATGTCGGATCAACTGCATCACCTGCTGCGTATGTCGGTTCGGCCTCGTATCTCGTTGCGAGTGGTACCAGCTTCGCTTGGCGTGCACGCCGCGCTCGCCGGATCCTTCACGTACATGGAGTTCGCCGCGATCAAGCCGGTCGTCTACCTCGAAAGTGAGACGTCCACGCTCTTTCTGGAAGAGCAGGCCGAAGTTGCGGCTTACCAGCGCATCCTCTCGGCGCTGGCCGAAACCGCGCTCGATGAGGAACAATCGAGGGAGTTGATCGGCAAAGTTGCCGTAGAGCTGTCCGGGGACCGAGAGGACCAAGATGAACCCGCCCGAGCTGGGCAGAACGGTGTGGCGCACGAGTAGTTACTCCGCAGGCCAGGGCAACTGTGTCGAGATCGCTCTTGCTCCGGCCGGTGTGCTCGTGCGGGACACGAAGGACCGGCCGGGCGGCACGTTGTCCGTGCCGCCCGCCGCGTGGGACGCGTTCCTGCGGGAACTGAGCTGACTCAGGCCGTCGCGATGTCCAGGTCACGGAGGAGCTTCGCCACGTGGCCGGTGGCCTTCACGTTGTACCTGGCCTCGGCGATCGTGCCCTCGGGGTCCACCACGAACGTGGAGCGGATGACGCCCTGCACCACGCGGCCGTAGTTCTTCTTCTCGCCGAAGGCGCCCCACTCGCTGAGCACCGTCTTGTCCGGGTCCGACAGCAGCGGAAAGGTCAGCTGCTCGGTCTCGACGAACTTCGCCAGCTTTTCCGGCTTGTCCGGGGAGATGCCCAGCACCTGGTATCCGGCGCCGTCCAGTTCGCCGAGGTTGTCCCGGAAGTCGCACGCCTGCTTGGTGCAGCCGGGGGTGCCCGCGGCCGGGTAGAAGTACACGACGACGGACTTGCCCCGGTAGTCCGACAGCGACACGGACGCGCCTGTGCTGTCGGTGAGGGTGAAGTCGGGAGCCTTGTCGCCGGGGGAAAGTCGCGTCTGCTCGGTCATGTGGCCAGACTAGCGACCGCTACTGACACGCGACCTGTGCACTAGCGCTCTTGGATGTCGAACACGTGTCCATGGAACGCACACACGTGTACACAGAACGCAAAGTCAGACGGAGCCTACGTAGACGGCGGTGGCTTCGGTGGTGCGGTTCGGGCGCAGTTCCAGGCAGAGGGGGGCCTGCTTGGCCGGGATCGCGAACGCCAGCGTGAGGCGGACATTGCGCTGCGGGGGGACGTCGCGGTCGGCGTCGACGATGCCGTTGAACCCCTGGGTGGCGTCCATGACCTGCTTGGCAGGGGTGCTCGCGACGGTCGCGGTAACGCCGAGGTCGGAAAGGCGGTAGGGCCGGTCGCTGCCGTTGAAGATGGAGATCTCGAACGCGACCGCCCTCGGTGACTGGGGGTACGCCGTCTCACTCGGCTGGAAGGTTTTCGGCGCGGCCACCGCGACGGTGATACCCGACTCGAACCGGTAGTCGCTGCCGAACGGGATCGTCTGCTCGGCCCGGACCGACTGCTCGGCCGCCACCTCCGACTCCAACGCGGTCGTGGTGGTGCTGGAGGCGCCCGTGGATGTCCCGCAGGCGGTGAGCGTGAACAGCACGCATCCCGCCAGCGCGAAGCCCCGCATTCGCGCAGGAGCCACTCGACTACTCCATCTGCTGTAGGTCATTACGTCCATTCGGTGGCGGTAATCGCCGTGCTCGCTCCACTCTGTCCTCCATCGCGCGACGATGCGAGGAGCAACGTGGTGTTGAAGCGGACCTGGTGTACGCCCGTGTCCCATCCGTGATCGTCAGAGCACGAGGGGTGACAGCAGTCACCATGGTGTCACTGATCGGCGCGGTCGCCGAGGCGGCATTCAGGTGGCAGGTTCAGGTGGCGAGGGCGAAGAACAAGATGAAGGTGCCGAGGGCGACGACCCAGGCGACGATGAGCCAGCCGAAGTCCCGCCACGGGTCGACGCCCCGATTGTCCTCGCCTGGAACGTAAACTCCGCGCATCTCGAACCAGTCGGCCCACTGCACGAGCCAGCGCAGCGGATTGCGGTTCGGCATCGCGGGCACCTCCGAAGTCGTCCGCCGAGCATATCGACGGACGCGGCGACGGGCACATTCCGTCGTCCTCCACGGCGAAAACCCGTGGTACAACTTACGTTCACTGGCGCAGGTAAATGTGCGCACCGCTACGCGTACCGCAGGAAGCGAGCCGGATCGTGACAGAGCAGCAGTTGAGGCCGCAGCGTCGGAGCCGCAGGGTCGCCATGACGCCCGACGAGATCGACGCCTACCTCACCGAGGAGCGCATGTGCCGAGTGGCGACGATCAACGAGCACGGGCCGCACCTGACCGCACTCTGGTTCGTCTGGCACGACCAGGCGGTCTGGATCTACTCGATCACCGGCAGTCAGCGCTGGGTGGACATCTCTCGCGACCCTCGGGTGGCCGTGCTGATGGATTCCGGGCACGACTACTTCGAGCTTCGCGGGGTCGAGATCACCGGGACGGCCGAGGTGGTCGGCGAGGTGCCTCGTGTCGGGGAGTCCTGCCCCGAACTGCACGAGCCGGAGCGGCTGATCGCTCGCAAGTACTTCGACACCGACCAGATGCCCTACGACGAGCGGCACGCGTGGTTGCGCATCACGCCGGGCAAGATCGCGAGCTGGAGTTTCCGGAAGATGGTCGATCAGGGCTGAGCCGGGATCCGGGCTCCGGGGACTACTCGCCCCGCATCGACCGGCGAATCTGGGCCAGCTTCTCCTTCGCGGCCTGGTCACGGTCGGCCAGCTGCTGGTCCAGCGAGGCGCCTTCCGGCGTGCCCTCGGCCAGTTCGGTGGCTCCTGTGGCGGTGGCGAACCGGTTCTCGATGCGATCGCGCACGTAGTCGAAGCTCGGCGTTCCGGAGTCGTTGTAGTCGTCCTCCGGCACGGCCGGGACGGGCTCTTCGTTCGGGTTGGTCTCCACGGCGTACTCCATCCGGGCCCGGATTGCGGGACCGGGCCCTGCCCACAGTGTCGCAGTCTCGCCGGGCCGGGGCAGCCACGCGGACCGTTCCCGGAATCAGTCCGGTCGGCCGCCGCGGTGCTCAGGGTGCTGGGCGCCCCACTTGCGCAGTGCGCCCGCGATGAAGTCGGCGCCGATCCGATTCGCCTCGTCGGCTTGGCCGCGCACCCGTGCGGGCCGGTCGTCGGCCTGGTCGACGACCCGGCCGCGTTCGGCGTTCGGATGCTTCCAGTGCTCGCCACAGCCGTTCGGGCAGGGCATCTCGATCGTGCGCAGCACGCCGGCGGGTGTCGGCTGCTGCCAGGACATCGTGCCGGTGCCCTGGCACAGCTCGCACTCAGCGCCCTGGTACCTGTCCGAGCCCTCCGCAGTTGCCACAGGCGTCCTTCCGGTTGGGTGCCAGCCCGGATCCGTGACACAGGGGGCACTCGACCATCTCGTAGCTCATCGTCACACCTTCGGTCGCTTGAGGGGAAGTCCAGCCGGATGGCGGTGTCGTAACGGATGACGCACACCCTGCTCCCGTTGACGGAGCGCGGGTGCTCCCCATCTTCGCGGGGCGCGGGCACGCGGGGTACCGGCAGTGGGAGCACACCGATGGCCGCTGGTGTTGGGCCGCCCGGAGGTGTCCGGCAGGACCGGGTGCCGCCGGGAGGTGACGTCCCCAATGTGGCATTGAGGAACTTCAACGTCCCCAATGCCACATTGAGGACATCAAACGGGCCGCCCTGGACTCGAGGTATCGCCGCTCGGGCAGGCTCGTGGTGCGCGCGGCGGCCTGCCGGTAGTGCGCCCCTGCCTCGGCGGTCCTGCCCGCCAGTTCCAAAAGGTGCGCGCGCACGGCGTGCAGCCGGTGGTGTCCGTCGAGGCCGTCCGTGCCCCCGGGTGTGTCGAGCAGGTCCAGCCCTGCCTGGGGGCCCTGTGCCATCGCGACCGCCACCGCGTGGTTCAGCCGCACCATCGGGTTCGGGGCGAGGTGGAGCAACATTTCGTACAGTTCCACGACCTGGGCCCAGTCGGTGTCCTCGGCGCGCCGTGCCTCGTCGTGTACCGCGGCGATCGCCGCCTGCACCTGGTACGGCCCCACGGGCCCCTGCGAGAGCGTCGCGGTGATCAGGGCGACGCCCTCGTCGATCCGCTCGCGGTCCCAGCGGTCCCGGTCCTGTTCGGCGAGTGGGATCAACTCGCCCCCGGGGCCGGTTCGGGCCGGACGACGCGCGTCGGTGAGCAGCATCAGGGCCAGCAGACCGGCCACCTCGTGGTCGTCGGGCAGCAGCCGGTGCACTGCCCTGGTCAGCCGGATCGCCTCCTCGCTCAACTCCACCCGATGCAGGTCGGAGCCGGAACTGGCGGTGTATCCCTCGTTGAACACCAGGTAGAGCACGTGTCTGATGGCGTCGATCCGGTCAATCCGCTCCTGCTCGGTCAGCGGCCGAAAGGAAGCGCCGCTCGCCTTGATCCGCTGTTTCGCCCTGGAGATGCGCTGGCCCATGGTGGTCTCCGGAACCAGGAAGGCGTGGGCGATCTGGGCTGTGGTCAGCCCGCCGACGGCGCGCAGGGTGAGGGCGATCCTGGACGGTTCGGTCAGCGCGGGATGGCAGCACAGGAACAGCAGAGTGAGGGTGTCGTCGGTGTCGCCCTGGTACGCCTCGTCGGCGGCCGGTGCCAGCAGGTGGTCGGCGGGTTCCATCGCCGCGGCGGTGCTCTCCCTGCGCCTGCGGGCGAGTTCGTTGCGCCACTGGTCGGTGAGCCTGCGGGAGGCGACGGTGATCAACCAGCCACGTGGGCTCGTGGGCAGGCCCTCGTGTGGCCACTGCGCCGCTGCCGCCAGCAGGGCCTCCTGCACCGCGTCCTCACACGCGTCGAACGTGCCGTGCCGCCGCAGGAGCGCACCGAGCACCTGCGGCGCCAGTTCGCGCAGCAGGTGCTCGATGTCGTGGCTGTTCACGGGCCGGTGACCGTCAGCGGGCGGACTTCCACGGCGCACTGCTCGGCGTCCGGAAAGCGGGCGGCGATCTCGGTCGCGCGCTCCAAGCTCGCGCAGTCCAGCAGGAAGTAACCCGCGAGCTGCTCCTTGGTCTCGGCGAACGGGCCGTCGGTGACCGCGGGTGCGCCGGCGCCCTTGCGCACCGTCCTGCTCAGTGCCGGTGCGGCGAGCGGCTCACCGCCCACCAGTTCACCGGATTCGGTGATCTCCTTCAGCAGCGCATGGAACCTCGCCCGCAGCCGCTCGGCCTCGTCGGACGACAGCCCACCCTGCGGGTGCAGGAACAACGGGTGCTGCCAGGTCGTGGGGTTGGCGTAGATCAGCAGCAGGTACTTCATCGGTCACATCTCCAGTCCGGCGAGATCCATCACCGGGCGTACCTCGACCGCGCACAGTTCGATGTCGGGGAGACGGCCGGCGATCTCGACCGCGCGTTCGACACTCTCGCAGTCGAGGAGGTAGAAGCCGGCCAGTTGTTCCTTCGCTTCGGCGAACGGTCCGTCGGTGACGACCGGGGAACCGGCGCGGGCACGCACCGTTTTGGTCTGTGACCGCTCGGCGAGCGCCTCGGAACCGACGAGTTCGCCGGACTCCCCGAGTTCCCGGTCAAGGGCATCGTGCTCGCGGCTCACCCGCTGTCGCTGCTCGGCGGACAGCGAGTCCCAGGTCTCCGGATTGCTGTAGATGAGAATCAGGTACTTCATGGCAGCCCCTCGTGTCCCGGCGCCTGGTCGGACGCCTCTCGACAGGGACATCGAAGCACGGGTGGCCACTTCGACATCCGCGAAGGAAAAAGTTCGACGTCGAGATGGTGCCGTCGGTTTCGACTCTGTGGTGAAACGTCCCGAAGGGACCCGTACGTACCCCAGGAGTTCACATGTCCACTTCCGAGCCCGACCCCCGTAGGTGGCCGGCGCTGTGCCTGCTCTGCCTCGCGTTCTCCATTGCCATCCTGGATTCCACCGCGGTGTTCACGGCCGCGCCGTCGATCCAGTCGGACATGGGATTCACCGGTAGTGAGCTGCAGTGGGTGTTCAGTGCGTATGCGCTGACCTTCGGTGGCCTGATGTTGTTCGGTGGACGTCTGGGCGATCTGCTCGGCAGACGACGCGTGTTCATGGCGGGAATGGCGCTGTTCGCGCTGGCTTCGCTGGTGTGCGGGCTCGCGGAGTCCGGCGGCGTGCTGATCGGGGCACGGGCGGTGCAGGGCGCGGCAGGCGCCGTGCTCACCCCGACGGCCCTTGCCATTCTCATGACGACGTTCGCCGAGGGGCCGGAACGGAACAGGGCACTCGGGGTCTGGGGCGCCATCGGCGGCGGTGGAGCGACCGCGGGGCTGCTGCTCGGCGGCCCGATCACCGACGGGCCCGGCTGGGCCTGGGTCTTCCTGATCAACGTCCCGATCGGACTCGTCGTGATCGCGCTGAGCCCGGTGCTGCTGCGGGAAAGCCGGGACTCGGGCCGCACGCGCACCTTCGACACGGCGGGAGCGCTGACGATCACCGCCGCGATCGTCCTCGTCGTTTACGCCGTGTCGAGTGCGCCGGAGGTAGGTTGGGCGAGTCCGCGCACGGTGGGCCTGCTGGCGGCAGCGGTGGCCCTGATCGGGGCGTTCGTCGTGATCGAAGCGCGGGTGGACAGCCCGCTGGTGCCATCGCGCGTCTTCCGGTCACGATCCCTGGTCGGGGGCAATCTGGTGCTGCTGTGCGCCGGGATGGCGGTCGACGGCCTGCTGATCGCGCTCACCTTGTACGCCCAGCAGGCGATCGGCTACTCCGCACTGCAGTTCGGTCTGCTCACGGCCGTGATGACGGTGACGTCGGTCGCCGGTTCCGTCGGTGGTCAGTCGCTGGTCACCAGGATCGGCGTCCGTCCGGTGACGACGGGTGGCCTCGGACTGATCGCGGCTGGGAGTGCGCTCCTCGCCGTCGCGCTCACGGGAGTCGACCGGCTCGGGATATTGGTGGTGGCGCTGATGGTGTTCGGACTCGGCCTCGGGGCGACGTTCGTCGCCGCATCCATCGCGGCACTGTCCGGTGTCGCGGACGGCGATTCCGGGATCGCGTCGGGACTGGTGGAGACGTCGTTCAACATCGGCTGTGCACTGGGGGTCGCCGGTGTGTCCACTGTGGCGACCGTGCGCACGGCCGGACTGCTGGCCGAGCCAGGAGGGCACGCTCCGCTTGCGGCGTTGACCGAAGGGCTGCGGTCGGGTTTCGCCACGGCGGCGGTGTTCGCCCTGATCGGCCTGACGATCGCGATGTCACTGCTCGGCAGGCGCCTCACCGCCGGAGGGTTGGCCCGGCGGTGAAGCGTCCGCGCGTGGCGTGCTCGCTACTTGAGCTTCAGGATGAACAAACCTCTGTCCATGGTGCTGACGCCGACGATGTCCCGCTTGAAGTACGGGTAGTTGCTCCAGGCGCCGCCTTCGAACGACGCGTTGTCGTTCTCCGGGTACACGTCGAAGTGGGCGACCTCCTTGAGCTCACCCATGCCGATCTTTCCGGTGTGGTAGACCCGCAGGCCGGACGTGTAGTTCGACATGTACGCGAGCCTGCGCTCGGTGTAGATGTTGTGGTCGATCGACGTGGTTTCGTTGTCGAAGGTGCCGGTGTGCCGCGGGTTGTCGAGATCGGTCATGTCCCAGATCCGCGTTCTGGTGTTGATCCCGTGCCCCTGCTCGTCGAGCTCGTCACCGTGCAGGAAGTACCGCTGACCCGGGGTGAACCAACCCTGGTGGCTGTAGCCACTGTCCGGGTAGGACATACGGGCGATGGGCGCCGGGCTCGCCTTGTCCGTGACGTCCACAACGGACACGAAGTGGCCGTCCGAAGCGGCGTTGGAGTTCACGCAGATCTCCCGGCCCGTGTAGTCGGCGTCGGGACCCGCGTAGGTCACGCACTGGGTGTCGTGGATGTAACCGTGCTCGTCGAAGCAGCCGGCGAAGGCGGGGCTGGTCGGCGACGATATGTCGACCATGTGCAGGCCGCCCGCACAGGTGTTGGTGCCGATCACGTAGGCGAAACCGCTGTCCTCGTTGATGTTGATGTTGTGCGCTTTGCCGAACTCGGCGTAGTGCGCGTCCTCGGTCAAGGTGCCGGTCTCGTCGCGCAGTCGCGTCAGGTCGAAGACCTGCAGGCCGTGCGGGATCTGCTCGGACACGACGAACGCGTGGTTGTCGAACACCTTGATGTCGCGCCAGTACGGGCGATGTGGATCCAGCACGTGTGCCGGAAGTATGCCGACGACGGTGGCGTCGGTCGGGGTGCTGACGTCCACGAAGACAGTACCTTCGGTGCCCCCGATGATGGCGTAGTCCTTGCCGGTCGCCGGGTCCGTCCAGCCCCACATGTCATTGGCGAAGGTCAGCCCGAGGTCTTCGAGCCACAGGTGGTCGAGCATGTCGATGCCGTCGCAGGCGTAGGTGTCGGCCGCGAGGCCGTGCACACACTTCGACTGCCCGTCCGGTGCTGCTGTGAGTTCGGACTGCCGCTCCTCCATGGTCGGCGGTGAGACCTGGTCGTATGCCTGTTCGTGCGCCGACGCAAGTGGCGCAACAAAAATCCCCGCCGTCATCAGCGCGATTGTCGCGGTAGCGATTTTCGCCTTCATGTGTCCTCCGGTGATCCGGAAACGGGATTGTCCAATTTGTGCATCACCCAATACGGTGAAGGCGCACATCACAATCGGCTATCTGGGCGACAGTTCGCGGCACACGGGGTGCACGTCCGGGCGTCGGCAGCGGAGGGGAGTCAGCCGCCGACAGGCCGTCTCGTGGTGACGTTCGTGATCAGCGCGTTGACCGTGTGCTGGATGCGCGCGTGGACGTCCGATTCGGAATCGACGGTGAGCACGAGGTGGTGCAGTGCGCCGACGAGCGCAAGGGCCAGCCACTCGGGCTCGGCGGTGGCGGCGACCCGGCCCAGGCGCTGCTCCTCGGCGAGGTACCTGACGGCGGCGCTCTCGATCGCGTCGAGACCAGCGGTCCTGTCGCCGAGTACGGCGCGGACCGGTCCGGACAATGCCGGCCGAGTCACGAGGAGCCGCGCCAGCGCCAGGACGGTGACCGGCGGTGTCGAAAGGAGAGCGTCGCACAGGTTCCCTGCGACGCTTCCCGAGCCCGCCCGTTCCGGCAGCGTCGCCGCTTCGGCGGAGACCAGGAAGGCGCGATCCACGGCGTATGCGGCCAGGAAGTCGTCGAGATCGGCGAAGTGGGCGTACAGCAGCCCGGTCGCGACCCCGGCCTCGCCAGTGACCGCCCGGCCGCTGAGCCGGGCAGGCCCGTCGCGGACGATCACCTGCTCGGTGGCGGCGAACAGTTGCTGCCTGAGCTCCGGTATGGCGACACCTCTTGGCACGCCCCGAGTCTACGGAACCCCACCTTGCCTTCAGTGTGAACACATGCTCATACTTGGTTTGAGCAGGTGTTCATTCTGATGGCGGGAGCAGTGGTGACGAGCAATGACGCGGGTAACGGCGTACGGGCGCGACGAGCGGTCGTCGTGGGGGCCGGCATCGCCGGTTTGGCTACGGCGCTGCGACTACGCCGGGCGGGATGGGACGTGCTCGTGGTGGAGCGTGCCCCGGGGCGCCGCAGCAGCGGATACATGGTGAACCTGACCGGACCGGGCTACGACGCCGCGGAGCGTCTCGGGCTACTGCCCGAGCTGGAGCCGCGGGATCTCGGTTTCTTCACCTCGATCCTCGTGAAGGCCGACGGCAGGGAGAAGTTCACGGTCCCGCAGGCGATCGCGCAAGCCGCGCTCGGCAAGCGGGCCCTGTCGGTGTTCCGCGGCGATCTGGAGTCCGCGCTGTACGAGGCGGTACGCGAGATCGTCGCGATCCGCTTCGACACCACCGTGCGTGCGGTCGGCCAAGATGGCCCCGACGTCGAGGTGGTGCTGAGCGACGGCACGTCCGAGCGCGCCGACCTCCTTGTCGGCGCCGACGGCTTGCACTCCGGCGTCCGCGAACTCGTGTTCGGTCCCGAGTCCGATCTCCGGGTGGACCTGCGGCACGTGGTGGGGGCGTTTCCCCTTGACCGGCTTCCGGAGGACGTGCCGGAGGGGGCGGGCGCCACGTTCATCGGGCCGGGGCGCACGGCGGCTGTGGTCAACCTCGGACCGGGACGGTCCTCGACGTTCTTCACCTACCGGGCCACTGATCCGGCGGCCGAACTGGCACGCGGACCGGTGTCGGCGCTCACGGCGGCGTTCGGGGACCTGGGCGGGGGCGTGCCTGACGCGTTGCGGCAACTCGAGGCCGACCCGGCCGGTGCCTACTTCGATTCCGTCAGTCAGATCGTGCTGGACGGGTGGAGCCGGAATCGGGTCGTACTGATCGGCGACGCGGCCTGGTGCGTGACGCTGTTCGCGGGCTACGGCGCGGCCCTCGCGCTCGACGGCGCCGACCGGCTGGGCGCCGCGCTGGACGGGCACGGCGACGACATTCCGGCGGCGCTGGCCGAATGGGAGGCGGGGCTGCGCCCTGAGGTCCGCAAACGACAGGCGCTGGCCCGCAAAGGGATCAGCCAGTTCGCGCCGCCGAGCAAGGCGCACGTCCTGGCACGCGATCTGACGATCCGGGCCATCGGGCTCCCGGGGATTCGCGGCCTGGTGCGGCGCTCCATCGAGCGCGCGAACCGGTGAGCCGGTCGGTGCGGTGCTGGTCCGGTGGTCGTCGTCAGGGCGTCCAAGCCGGGTCGCGCCCGGTGAGTCCGAGTACCCGGTCCACAGTCGACGAGGAGGCGGGCACGGGTACCTCGGGCCCGTAGGCGCCCATTTCCCGGCCCAGTGTGGCGGTCTTCGTGACCTCCTTGTGTACTTCCCCGGCGACGTCGTCCGCCACGACCAGGTGCTGGCCGGTCGCCTTCGCCAGGTCCCATCCGTGCACGACCAGCTCGCTCAGGACCATGCCGCCGACCAATGCCGCGGGCAGTTCCGTCGGGCCGCCCATGTGGGTGGTGCCCGCCCATGCGCGGGGTTTGCTCCAGGCGTCGACGATGCGGTTCAGCTGCGTTTCGACGTCGGCGGCCCAGTCGCCGCCGGTCAGGTCCACCGCCGAATCCGACTCGGCGGGCGGAGGCACTGTTTCCTTACGTGCGGCGCCTTCCAGCGAAGGCCCCCAGAACAGCAGGTGGTTCAGCAGCCTGCGGACGTCGTACTCGGCGCACGGTGTCGGCGCATCGAGTTGGTCCGGCTTGATGTTGCGAATGATCTCCAGCAGGGGAGTGGCGGCGCGAGCAGTCAACTGAGTGTCGGACATGGCGCCACGCTAGCGACGCCGTGCCGCGGGTGTCTTGAACAAACGCGACATAGACTTTCGGCGTGAGCAGGGATGCCCGTGAGCTCGGAAGCGCGTGGCGGAGATTCCAGCGTCACACTTTTCCCGCGCCCGCGCCGGACCTTGCGCCGTTCGTCGAGTACTACTGGATGGTCTCCTGGAGCTACAGCGAGCCCTACCGGCAGCTGGTCGTACCCCGGCCGAATGTGCACCTGACTTTCCGGGACGGCACCGCGATCGTGAACGGTGTGGTCAGTGGACATCGGATCAAGGTGCTGGAGGGCGAAAGAAACATCTTGGGTGTGGCGTTCCGGCCGGGGTGCTTCCGCCCTTTCCTCGGCGCGGCCGTCTCCACGATCACGGACCGCTCGGTCGACGCGGGCGAGGTCTTCGGTCCGGGTGTCCCGGACGCCCGCGACGTCGAGACGGTCGAACGGTTCCTCAGGGCGCACCTTCCCGAGCCGGACCCCAGGGCGCAGCGGGCGGCTGACGTGGTCGGGAAGATCGCCGCCGAACCGGCGATCACGCGCGTCGGCGCGCTGGCGAGTGATCTCGGTACGAGCGTCCGGCAGTTGCAACGGCTGTTCGCCGAGTACGTGGGCGTCGGGCCGAAGTGGGTGATCCGCCGCTACCGGCTGCACGACGTGACAGAACGACTGGCCGCGGGTGTGGAGGTCGACTGGGCCTCCCTCGCCGCCGAACTCGGCTACGCCGACCAGGCGCATTTCACCCGGGACTTCAAGGAGATGTTCGGCGAGTCCCCGACCTGGTACGCCGCACGGTACTAGCAGCAGAACAAAGAAATTCCTTGACGAGAATATTCTGATGAGTGAATACTCTGCCTCATGGACCGGATCGCATCAGCACTCGGGGACGCCGCGCGGTGGCACATCATGGAACTCCTCGCCGAACGTCCCCGGTCGGTCGGTGAACTGGCCGAGTTGACCGGTTTGCGGCAGCCGCAGACCACCAAGCACCTCCAGACCCTCGCCCGAGTCGACCTCGTCACCGTCTTTCCGCTCGGGCAACGTCGCGTCTACGCGGTCGAGGCCGCGCCACTGGCGGCTCTCGCGCGTCGACTGCGGGAACTGGTCGAGGCAACCGAGGCGCACGGGAGCGAGCGAGACGTCATCGCGCGCTACCGCGCGGCCATCGACGCGGACTCCGCGGTCGCGGACCGTCAGCGGTGGGCGGACGGGCGCGCCTTTTCGTTCGAGCGCGTGCTGCCCGCGCCGCGGGAGTTCGTCTGGCGCCATTGGGTCGATCCGGACCTGCTGGCGTCCTGGTGGGCCCCGCCGTCGATGACGATCACCGACTGCGCTCTCGAGCCGAGGGCGGGCGGGCGCGTCGTTCTCGAGTACCGCGATGCCGAAGGGCGCTACCGCTCCGAAGGAAAGGTCCACACCGCGAGCAAACCAGAGCGCCTCGCGTTCGACCTCTCGGTGCTGGACGCGTCCGGGGCGATCTCGTTCAGCGGCCACTACGACCTGACGCTCACCGCGACCCGGAACGGCACCCGGTTGCGGCTGGGCCTGCGCATCACCGACACGACGGTCGGGGCCGTCCCCTACATCGCCGGAATCGAAACCGGCTGGGGGCAGGTGCTCGACAACCTCGCCGACGCCGTCGGCGCGTCCCACGGCACCACCAAGGCGCGGACCAAGGGAAAGGAATCACCGTCATGACCAACTCGACCGCACGCAGGGTGACCGCGAACATGAATCTCACCCTCGACGGGCGCTACAACGGCCCCGGCGGGCCCGGCGATCTGAGCGCGATCATCCCCTATGCGACCACCGAGGTCGCGCGACGTCATCTCGACCGCATCTGGCAGTCGGCGACGACAGCGCTGCTCGGCAGGCTCAATGCCGAGGGGTTCATGGGCTTCTGGCCATCGGTCGCCGGGGACGAGAACGCCGACCCGCGTGATCGCGGCTACGCGAAGTGGTTGGTCGGCGCGGAAAAGGTGGTCCTCTCGACGACTCTGACCGAGGCACCGTGGGAACGCACCCGAGTGGTGAACGCACCCGCCGCGGACGTCGTCACCGACCTCAAGGCCAGCGGCGAGGGCGACATTCTCGTCAACAGCAGCGCGAGCGTCATCAAGGCGCTCCTCGCGGCGGACCAGCTCGACCGGTTGTATCTCATGATCAGCCCCGAGATCGCCGGAGGCGGGCGGCGACTGTTCGAAGACGACCTGCCCGCGTCGAAATGGACGCTCACCCTTCAGGAGACCGGCGAGCTGGGCGAGATCGCCATGGTCTACGACCGCGCACGCTGACGGACTCGGTGTCCCCGTGGACACCAGTTCCGAGCGGGGAGCGCCCCCGCACCCCGCGACCCGCACCCCGCGACCCCCCTCGCACTTTCCCGGGAAAGTGCGAGGGGCCGGGGTCCGGGACCAGCGACGGCGCGTTTCCTGCCGCGCACTTTCCCGGGAAAGTGCGCGGGGTTGGTGGCGAAGCACCATCCCGGTGAACCGGCACCGGACTGTCGGTCGCGGTCGCGGTGTGCGGTGTGCGGTCGCGACCGCGGTCACCGCGTCATTGGTGCCAGGCCGGGTCGCGGCCGATGAAGGCCATCAACCTGTCCTGCGGGGAGGCATCGGCGGCGACGGGCACAGCGGAACCGAACTGCCCGCTGTCGCGCAGCATCTGCTCCATCGGCTCCATGGCCGCCAGCGCGGCGCGGCAGCGCTGCTGGCCGAGGTCGGGCTCGTGGCCGAGTGCCTTCGCGAGATCCCAGGTGTGCATCCAGATATCCGCGGTGTAGAACTGGTCGATCGCCTCGTCCACGGGCTTGTCGCCGGTGTGCGGATTGCTGAGCACCCGCCCTCCCGGCTCGTCGAGGATGGCCTGGATGTCGGTCACGTGCTGCTTCCAGGCGGCGACCGGATCGGCCTCGACGTCCAGGGCGGGGAGCTCGATCCCCGCGCCCTGCAGGAAGCCACGGGACCACTCGACCAGGTGCTTCACGATGTCGAGAGCCGTCCACTCCGCGACCGGGCTGGGCCGGGCCCAGTCCCCGGCCGAGGCGGACTCGACCAGTTCGGTGAACGGGGCCGCGTCGTACGCGTGCTGCTCGGCCGGACTCTTGGACGCGGACGGCATCTCAGGCCTCCTTCGCGAGCAACTCGTCGAGCTTGTCGAAGCCTTCGCTGACCCCGACGTCCATGCCGCTGGACAAAATGCCGTCGCGGGTCTCGAAGTCCTGCACCACGCTCAGCACCCGTAGCCGAGTCCGCCCGCCCTCGAGCTCCTCGAAGGTCAGCGTCTCCAGCGCGACTCCGTCGGGCGCTCCTTCGTAGGTGAAGGTCCACACGATCCGCTCGTTCGGCCGCACCTCGTGGAAGCTGCCGTAGAAGGAGGCGATCTCCTCGCCGTCGCGATCGTTGGCGAACGCCCAGGCGCCGCCCGTTCGGGCGTCCCATCTGGTGACCCTCGTGCTCACCGAGCGCGGCCCGACCCACTGCGCGTACAGGTCGGGATCGATGTGGGCGCGGAACAGTCGCTCGGGATCCGCGTCGAACTCCCGGACGATCTCGATGGTGGGGACCTTCTCGTCCGCCAGGATCTCGGTCTCGTGCTTGGTCGTGTTCATGATGCTTCCTCCGTGTGAGTGTGCTTCCGGTCCTTGTCGTCGGCCATCCGGCCCAGCAGGGCGTCGAGGCGCCGGTAGCGCTCCTCGGCCTCCCTGCGATAGCGCTCGATCCACTTGGTCATCAGGTCGAACACCTCCGCGTCCAGGTGCACCGGCCTGCGCTGGGCGTCCCTGCTGCGGGTCACCAGGCCGGCCTCCTCGAGCACCTTCACGTGCTTGGAGATCGCCTGGAAGCTCATGTCGTACGGCTCGGCCAGCTCGCCCACGGTCGCGTCCGCGCCGGCCAGCCGGGCCACCAGGTCGCGCCGGGTCGGGTCGGCCAGTGCCGCGAACACCAGGTTGAGCTGCTCCGCGTTCTCGTCCACAGTCTTCCTCAACTCATCGGTTGAATAGGAATCTAGGACACCCTCGACTCGTTGTCAACCAGCTGGTTGAGAAAGTCGGCTGTGTGTCCTGCCGGCGCCGGGACCGCATGGCCAGGTTTGCCGTGTGACTTCTTCCCGGGGAACGCATGTATCCGTCACCAAACTAAATACTGTTTCGCACGAGAAATGGCAATCGAGTTGTTGATATCGGCATTGATCAATCTTCCAAAATGCTCGATTGTTTTCACGGCGCGGTTGGCCGTTACATTCGCGTCGAACAGCCGATAGCTTGACTTAAGTGCCTCGAAAGCCTGCAGCGGACTCTTTCAGGAGGTCCGCAATAGCGCGGTCGGGACCGAAAGCGGGACGGAAACCAGGAATCACCAGGATGATCTATCGCAGGGGGACGGGATATGCCCTTGACTTCGAATCTCGATCAAACAATCGAGAAGTACGCCACCGGGCGCTTCACCGACACGACGCCGTTGCTGGAAGCGGGAATCGAGTCACTGGCACTGCTCCGGCTGGCGGTCGAGGTCGTTGCCGACGATGACGCGGAGATCGACCTCGCCAGTCTCGTCGACGTGCGCACCGTCGGTGATCTCAAGGCCTGGCTCATGCGGTTGGCGGCCTCGGCATGCTGACCGAGACGCGACAGGGCATCCCGCTCACCGGTTCCCAGCAGGGACTGCTCATGGTGCACAACCGGGCCGCCGGGAAGCCGGTCTACAACATGCTTGTCCGGTTCGACCTCGATCCGCGCTACGGCGCCGCACAGGTCGAGGCCGCGCTCGCCGCGATGGTCGCCATGCAGCCCGCCCTCCGGCAGACCTTCGGCGTGCTGCCGGAGATGCACGCCCGGCTCACCCCGGCCCCCTCCGCGCTCCCGTGCGAACGGGTGGTCGTGGCACCGGCCGATTTCGAGGAAGCGGTGACGACCACGGCCCGCAAGATCGGCAGACCCGAGTTCGATCTGGAGAACGGTCCGGCGTACCGGTTCGCCACGGTGCGCGCGACCGACGACAGCGCGTCGGTGATCCTGCTGGCGGACCACCACATCATCCTCGACGGGCTCTCGGTCGGCCCGATGGTCAACGACCTGGAACGCATGCTGACCGCACCGCTCACTCCGGCGGAGATCGACGCGAAGGCCGGTCTGCGCGAACGCGCCTACCGCAAGGAAGTTTCGGCACAGCAACAGTCCTCGACCTCCGCGGATGCGCGTGAGCGGTCCGCGGCGTGGGCGGAGCGGCTGCGTACCGTCCCGCCGCTGGAGCTGTCGCCCCGGCCGGGGCGGCCGGCCCAGACCTCGTTCACCGGAGCGCGTGTGCAGTGGCGGCTCGACGACGCGGAGGCGGCCGCCCTCAACGGTCTCTGCAATCGGCTCGACGTCTCCCCGTTCGTGCTGTTCACCGGAATCTACGGCGCGGTGCTGGCCCGGCACGGCAACGTGGCGGAGGTACTCATCGGCAGCCCGTTCCTGGCCAGGCGCACCATCGGCGCCTTCGACCTGTGCGGGTTCTTCGTCAACACCCTGCCGGTGACCGTCCCGCTCGACTGGAACCGCACGGTCGCCGATCATCTATCCACAGTGGTCAGTGAATCGGTCGATTTCTGCCGGGCCAACACTGATATCAGCTTCACCCAGCTCGTCGCGGACGTGCGGCCGGATCGAACGACGAACCGCAACCCCCTCTTCTCGGCGATGCTGGCGATGCAGGACACGTTCGTGGGGCGGCCGGACGGGCCGGTTCGCCGGATCAGTGAACCCGGCAACGACACCGCCAAGTTCGACCTGTGGCTCGGCGCGACACCGGTTGACGGCAGCTGGCTGCTGGAACTGGAGTACGACCAGGAGCTCATCGCCCCGGCCGTGGCCGACGACCTGCTCGCCTCCCTGCGCACCGCGGCACGGCGGGCGTGGGACGACAGTTCCAGGCCGCTGGCCGAGCTGTTCACCGACTCGTCGGCAGCGACCAGCACCCGATCTGACGGCTGGAGTTCCCGTCCGCCGTACCCAACCCTGGTCGAGGGCGTCGAAGCGATGGCGCGGCAGAACCCGAACGCGATCGCCATCTCCGAACCCGGGCGGCAGCTGACCTATGCGGAGCTCGTCGGCGCGGTGGAGCGGGCATCCGGCGGACTCGCCGAACGTGGCATCGGCAGGGGCGACCTGGTCGGACTGGCCACCGACAACCTCGGTGACGCCGTGACCGCGATACTGGCGATCCTCCGTCGCGGTGCGGGTTTTCTGCCCCTTGACGAAAGCCTTCCTGGGGAACGCCTGGACTACATGGTCCGCAAGGCGGAATGCCGCCTGGTCGCCGGGCACGAAGTCGTTCCCGGAGTGCCCGCGGTGGCCATCAAGGAACTGGTGGCGGCCGAGCCAGGCGAGGCCGCGGGCGACCCGGACGGGGCGGTCTACGTGATGTTCACCTCGGGCTCGACCGGGGTTCCAAAGGGAGTTCAGATGGGACAGCGGTGGCTGACCCAGCTGGCTGCCTGGCAGGTCGACGCGCTGCGGATGGACCGCGACACCCGGTTCCTCCAGTACGCGCCGCTCGGTTTCGATGTGTGCTTCCAGGAAATCCTGCCGACCTTGCTCAGCGGCGGCATGGTGATCTCGCGGGGAGCGGCCGATCGACGTGACTTCCCCGCGATGCTGCGACGGATCGCCGAATGCGAAGCAACGCACGTGTACCTGCCGGTGGCGGCGCTGCGACCGATGTTGTTGCACGCACTGGACCGGGGAACGCGGTTGCCCGCGTTGCGCCAGCTCTGCGTCTCGGGTGAGCAGTTGCTGGTGGACGAGCAGTTGCGGGAGTTCTTCGTCCAGCACCCCCACTGCGAGCTGGTGAACCACTACGGCCCCACCGAAACTCAGGCCGTCACCACGCGCCGGCTTTCCGTGGCGGACCAGGTGTGGCCGGTCCACGTGCCGATCGGGACGCCGCTGCCCGGCGTGGCCGCGTACGTGGTGGACGTTACCGGGCACCTGGCCCCGGCCGGTGTTCCCGGCGAGTTGTACCTCGGTGGGCAATGCCTCGCGGACGGCTACCGCAATGATCCGGTGCTGACCGGGGAACGGTTCGTGCCGGACACCTTCGCCGGAGCGGGTTTGATGTACCGCACCGGAGATCTGGTGGTCCGCGATCACCGTGGTGAGCTGATCTACCTCGGCAGGCTGGACACCCAGGTGAAGATCCGGGGCAACCGGGTGGAACTCAGCGAGATCGAAGCGGTGGCGACCCGGGTGCTCGGGGTGCGCCAGGCCGTCGCGGTGGTCCATGGCGACGGCGCAGCCAAGGAGATCGCGCTGCTGCTGGTCCCGCATCCCGGTGCGACGCCCGATCCGGAGCGGGTGCGAACCCATCTCGCGGCGACACTGCCCGAATACATGCGGCCACTGTGGATACTCACGGTGCCCGAGATCCCGGCGACGGGAACCGGAAAGACCGACCGCGCGGCACTTGGCAGAACGGTCGACGAGTTACTCGTCGCTCAGCGGCGGGACAACGGCCCGGTGGTGGAGTATGCGAGCGAACTCGAACGTGAACTCGCGTCACTGTGGTCACGCGTACTCGGGGTCGACGGCATCGCCCGCGACCGGCCGGTGCTGGAGTACGGCGCGCATTCGCTGAATATTTTCACCACCTTCGCGGAGATCCAGCAGACCTACGGGGTCACCCTGGCGATGGGGGAGTTCTTCGCGTCGCCCACGATCGCCACGCTGGCCGCGCTGGTGCGTTCGGCACAGGTGGACTCGTGCTGACGGCGACGCAGCCCGGCCGGCTGATCACGTTGGTGCGCCGGGGATCCCGGCGCACGTGCGTGCTGCTTCCCGGGGCGGGCGGCGGCCTCGGGTACTACCTGCGGCTGGCGGAATTCCTCGGGCGGACCGGCAACGTGTACGGCATCCGGGCGTCGGGACTGGTGGCCGGTGAAGAACCCGAGAGCCGGGTCGGTGACATGGCGGACTCGGCGCTCCGGGCGCTGGACGACGCGGGGATCGAACCGGACCTGGTGCTCGGCTGGTCGATGGGCGGAGTGATCGGCTGGGAGATGTGCGTCCGGCTCGCCGAGCGTGGTGTCCGACCCGACCTGGCGCTGCTGGACAGTTCACCTCTGCCGCGCGCGGAAAGCGCCGACTCCACGAACTGGCTGCTGGACAAGGTCGGCGGCATGCTCGGCCCCCGCCCCGACAAGGAGAACGCGGCGCGGTTGAAACGCGTGCTGATGGGCCAGCTGAGCGCGGTCGCCGAGTACCGCGTCGACCGCTCGTACGGAGGCCGCGTGCTGCTGGTCACCTGCGCCGGCCCGGAGGCGACGCGAGAGCTGACCGTGGCCAACTGGCGAAACCTGGCGCCCCGCCTGCGTGAACAACATCTGGACGTGGACCACTACGAGGTGTTCAGGCCGGACAACCTGCCGGCTCTGCGCGACTCGCTGACGCCCTTCGTGACACCGGAACCATGGAGTCTGCCGCTATGACAAACCGTTCCCTCTTCGACTGGTTCCGCGCGTCGGCGCAGGCGTATCCGGACAACGTGGCGCTGGAGCTCGGCGTCGAAACCTTCACCTACCGCGAGCTGATGGGCGCGGTGGAGCAGGTTTCGGCGGTGATGCGGACAGCCCACGACGGCGTGCTCCAGCGGGTCGGGCTGATGACCGCGCGAAGCGTGCCAGGCTACATCGCCTATCTGGCGGCATTGCGGCTCGGTGCGACCGTGGTGCCGTTGAACCCGGCGAACCCGTCGGCTCGCAACCTGGACATCTCCGCGGCGGCGGAACTGGACCTGACCATGCTCGACGACACCGCTGGTGACGGGGCGGCGGACTACCGTACCCGGGCCGGTGTCGACATCCTCGACCTGACCGGGGACGGCTGGCGGCGGTATCTGCGGCCGGATTCCACGTTGGCGGTACCGCAGGTGGTGGAGCCCGATCCGGACGCTCCCGCGTACCTGATCTTCACCAGTGGCACCACCGGTCGCCCGAAAGGCGTGCCGGTCACGAACACCAACGTCTCCGCGTTCCTGACCGAGGTGATGAAGCGATACCGGTTCGGGCCCACCTCCCGTGGCGCGCAGACGTTCGAGATGAGCTTCGACGGATCGATACTGGCCATGTTCGGGACGTGGGGCGGCGGTGGCGCGGTGGTCGTCGCGCAGCGCGCGGACGTGCTCGCACCGGTGAAGTTCATCAACACCAGACACCTGACCCACTGGATGTCCGTGCCCTCGCTGATCTGGTTCGCCAAGCGGTTGCGAGCACTGGGCCCCGGCAGCATGCCCACCCTCCGGCTGAGCTCGTTCGGCGGTGAACCGCTGACCCTGGAACACATCGAGGCCTGGACCGCGGCCGCGACGAACACCACGGTCATCAACTGCTACGGGCCGAGCGAGTGCGCTTGCATCGTCACCGCCTACGAGGTGCCGTCCGACCCATCGTCGCTGGTCGAGACCTCGAACCGCTCGGTTCCGATCGGGGATGTCTTCCCCCGCCTGGAATACGCGCTGCTTGACGCGGACCTCCGTCCCGCGGAGGACGGCGAGCTCTGTGTGCGCGGCGATCAGCGGTTCCCCGGCTACCTGGACCCCGCCGACAACATCGGCCGCTTCGTATCCATTGTGGATGGTGAGGTGGAAGTCTACGACGGGAGCGCCCCGCTCACCGCCGAACACTGGTACCGCACCGGGGACCGGGTGCGCCGCGAGGCGGGCGAACTCGTGCACCAGGGCAGGGTCGACCACCAGGTCAAGGTGCTCGGCAACCGGGTCGAGCTCGGCGAGATCGAGAGCGCTCTGCGCAGGCATGCCGCCATCGCCGAGGCCGTGGTCGTCACGATCCCCGCCGTGGACGGGGAAGTCGACCTGCACGCCTTCTACCTCGGGGACCCGATCGCCGAGGACGAGCTGAGCCGGCTGGTCGCCGAACTGCCGCGGTACATGCGGCCACGGGGCTTCCACCACCGCGAGGAAATCCCGGTCACCGACAACGGCAAGGTCGACCGCAGGCGGCTCGTCGACGGATTCCTCAGCCGCTGAGCCGGAATTCGATTACCTGCGAGAAAGGAGGCCAATCGTGCAAACCGACGTGGAAAGTGGAAACGTCACCGCCGCGGCGACCCCGGCGCAAGAGGCGATGTGGTGGTTGCATCAGCGCGCGAAGGACAAGTCGGTCTACCACATCACCTGGCGGCTGGCCGCCGACCGCGCGATCGATCCGGCCGCGTTGGCGATCGCCTGGCAGTCCGTGGTCGACCGGTACGACGCGTTGCGGACCTCGGTGTCGAGGCCGGGCGAGGACGTGCTGCTGCAGGTCCGGTTCGGGCTGCGCGCCCCGGTGCGCCGAGTCGAAGTGGACGACCCAGGCGAAGCGGGCACGGACGAGCTGCTGCGGCTGATCGCGGAGGAGGCGCAGCAACAGCCGATGACCCTCGAGCACGCGCCGCTGGCCAGACTCGCCTCCGTCCGGGTCGGCGACCGGCACGAACTGGTGCTCACGGTCCACCACCTGATCCTCGACGGCTGGGGACTGCAACTGGTGATGGAGCATCTGTCGAGGGCCTACGCCGCAGCGGTTGCCGGGCAGGAGCCCGAGTTCGGCATCGAACCGGAGCCGTTCCACCGCTACGCGATCGGCCAGCGGGCGACGACCACCAGTGCGCGATGGGCGGCCGACGTCGAGTACTGGCGGAACAGACTGGCGGGCGCGGTCGCCACCACCGTGGCCCCCACCACGGAAGCCGAGTTCGTGCCCGGCGCTCCCGGCGTGGTGTTCCGCCGCACCTTCAGCGAACAGGCCACGGCCGGAATCGCGGCTCTCACCACGAACACCTTCGCCACCCCGTTCGCCGTTTTCCAGGCCGCCATGCACATAGTGCTCGCCCTCGGGGGCGCGGGGCCCGATGTCACGATCGGGACGGAACTGGCCAACCGGATGACTCCGGAGGAGCAGGGGCTCGTCGGCTATCTCGCCAACCTGTGCCTTTCCCGCGCGCACGTGGCCGAGACCGACCGCGTGCTCGACGTCGTGACCGCCGCCCGTGACGACGCCTGGGAGATGCTCGCGCATCAGGCCACGCCGTATCCCTTCGTCTTCGGTGCGCTGCCCGACGAAACCAGGCGCACGCTGACCGACGACTGCCCGGTGGGGCTGAGCCACCTTGGGCCGATCGGCACCGGGCTCGGGCTCGGCGACATCGGCCTGACCCTGCTGCCCAGCCCGAACCGGGCGGCCAGGGCGGATTTTTCGATCTCCACCTGGGAAGCCGACGGCACATACCACGCGGAGGTCGAGTACAACACGGGCCGCTACGACCGGGCGGCCGCGGAGTCGCTGCTCACCGACCTGGACAACGTGCTGGCCCTCGGCGCGACCGATCCGGAACGGGTGGTGGGTGGCATCCGGGTAAGCACCCGTTCCACCCCGGCACGGACCATCGACGGGCGCGGTGGCGTCACCGCCCCTGACGGTGACACCGAGTCGGTCGCCTGGCGGCAGGTGCACGCGGTGTGGTCGGACCTGCTCGGCGGGCCGCCCGAGGGGCCCGATGTGGACTTCTTCGTCGCGGGTGGCAACTCCCTGCTCCTGCTGCGGCTCAGCGCCGCACTCGAGGAGGCCACCGGGGTGTTCATCGACGCGGTGGAATGGCTCGCGGAGCCGACACCACGCGCATTGGTGCTCCTCTTGGCGGGGAACGAGGACGAGTCAGGCGACACGACCACCACGACCACGGTCTCGCTGCGCGAGGGCACCGGCCCGCACCTGCACCTGATTCCCGGGGCCGGTGGCGGCCCGAGCGACTTCCGGGAGATCACCGAGGCGCTCCCGCCGCACTGGCGGGTGACGGCCTCACGTGAACAGGAACCCGCGACGAGCGTACGGGAGATGGCGCGGCGCTTCGGGGCGGACCTGGCCGAGGAGGGGCACGAGCCGGACCTGCTCGGCGGCTGGTCAATGGGCGGGCTGGTGGCATACGAGATGACCTGCGAGATGTCACCGGAATCCGCGAAACCCTTGGTACTGCTGGATTCGCCGCCGCCAGTGGGGTACTCGCCCACACCGGAGGACGAGCTCTTCACCGCCTTTTCGGCGGCGTTCACCGGCGCGGACCGACCCGTGGTGGTGGGAGAGCCGGAGTTTCGCGTCCGGGTGCTCGCCGCCTGGCTGGCGGCGATCGGACAGCCGATTCCCGCCGTGGCGCTGGCGGAGCGGTGGCGCGCCTATGCCAGGCACGCACGGATCGGCGAGGCCTACGTCCGCACGGCGGAGCTGCCGGTCGCCGCGCTGATCGTGGGCGCGGACCTGCGCGCGAGTGAGAACGAGGAATGGGCAGGCCGGTTCCGCGAGCCGAGGCCGCTGCAAGCCGACACCGACCACCACGGGGTGCTGCGGGCCGGAGCCGCGCGGGAAGTGGCCGCGGCGATCGTCGAATTCGAACGGACCATGGCGTGAACACCGGCAAGCGGGTGGTGCTGAAAATCGGCACCAGCTCCCTGATCGCCGACGGCCGCGTCGATCCGCAGCGCCTCGACCGGCTTTGCGAGGCGATCCATCGTGGGATCGCGGCCGGCCTGGCGCCGGTGCTGGTGGCCTCCGGCGCGATCGCCGTGGGCCGTACCGCGTATCCGGCCGTCGCGCGGTCCGGCGACGACGCCGCCCAGCAGGTGGCCGCCGCACTGGGACAGGGCGTGCTCTACCCGGCGCTGCGGGAGCGCTTCGCCGCCAGCGGCCTGGCGACGGGGCAGGTGCTGCTCACCCCGCACGACCTGATCGAGCCGGGCCGGGGCCCTCGGGTGCGGGCCTTGTTCGACGAGATGCACCGGCACGGTTTTCTGCCGATCGTCAACGAGAACGACGCGCTCGGAGTCCGCAACAACGACGTGCTCGCCGCGCTGCTCGCGGGTTTCCTCCAAGCGGAGCTTCTGCTGCTGCTGACCAACGTTCCCGGACTCTACGACGGCAACCCGCTGCTGGCCTCGGCCGCGCGCCGGATCGGCCACGTGCCCGCGCTGAATCCGGAGATCGAAGCCATGGCGGGGGACTCGCTGAGCGACGGGGGCACCGGCGGCATGCAGATGAAGCTGGCCGCGTGCTGGATAGCCACCTATTCGGGAGTGCGCACCGTCATCGCCGACACCGCTGACCCAGCCGTGCTCATCGACGCCCACCGCGGTGTCGACGTGGGCACCGACTTCGCGCCGCGTCCGATCCGCGGAAGGCCGCCGTCGGCCGGCCGGCTGTGGCGCGCTTTCCGCACCCCACCGCGGGGCGCGATCACCTGCGGCTCGGCCGGGCAGTTGGCCATCGAGCACCGGCAACCGTTGCGCCGTGTGCAGATCACCACAGCGCGCGGCCGGTTCCGCGCAGGCGACGTGGTGGACCTGACCGGGCCGGATCAGCGCCTACTCGCCCGTGGCGGCATTCGTTTCGCCGCCGAGACCGTCGAGTTCGGCTGTGCACCGGGCACCGCCCTGCTCGTCGATTCCGACTACGTACGCATCGGGAAGGACTGACGTGACTGTGCTGGAACTGTGTCAGGACGCGGTCGCGGCTTCGGCCGTGATCAAGCAGCTGACCACGGAGAAGAAGAACGAACTGCTGCGGGACATGGTGGAGGCCATCGAAACGCGGCTGGACGCGATCCTCGAGGCCAACGCCGAGGACGTCGCCGCGGCTCGCGCGGCGGGCACCTCGGCGACGCTGGTGGACCGGCTGACCTTGACCGAGCGGCGTGCGGCCGGGCTGACCGCCGCCATCCGGACGATCATCGACCTGCCCGATCCGTCGGGGCGGGTGGTGGAGGGCTGGACACGGCCGAATGGCCTGCGCATCGAACGGGTGCTGGAACCGCTGGGCGTCATCGCGGTGATCTACGAGGCACGCCCGAACGTCACGGCCGAGGTGGCCGCATTGTGCCTGAAATCGGGCAACTGCGCCGTGCTGCGCGGATCATCCACCGCGATGCGTACCAACCGCGCCATCATGGCGGCGCTGCACGCCGCGATCGCGGCGCACCCCGGTGTGCCGGCCGCGGTCGTGCAACTGGTCGAAGACCCTTCTCGGGAAGCCGCGCTGGAACTGATGCGCGCCAAGGGCCACATCGACCTGCTGGTGCCGAGAGGTGGCCCGGACCTCATCGCCTCGGTGGAACGGAACGCGACCGTGCCGACGGTGATCGACGGCGCGGGCAACTGCCACCTCTACGTCGACGGCACCGCGCGGCGGGAGATGGCCACCGAGGTCGTGGTCAACGCGAAGACGTCTCGGCCGAGCGTGTGCAACGCGATCGAAACCCTGCTGGTGCACAAGGATCTGGTATCGGGCTGGCTGCCGCAGGCGCTGGACGAGCTGGCCGGGGCCGGGGTCGAGGTCCGGGGCTGCGCCGAGGTGTGCGAGGCGTGGCCGAAAGCAGTGGCCGCCACGGCCGAGGACTGGGCGACGGAGTACCTGGACCTCGTTCTCGCGGTCCGGGTCGTGTCCGATGTGGACGAGGCGATCGCGCACATCCGGCAGTGGGGGACCGGGAACGCGGAGGGCATCGTGGCCCAGGACATCGATGTGGCGAACCGGTTCGCGCGCGAGGTCGACTCCGGCAGCGTGTTCGTCAACGCCTCTCCCCGCTATTCCGACGGCGGTGAGTTCGGCTATGGCGTCGAGATCGGGGTCTCCACCCAGAAGCTGCACGCGCGGGGCCCGATGGGCCTGACCTCGCTGATGACCGCGAAGAACGTGGTCTGGGGTACCGGACAGACCAGGAAGGTGGCCTGATGGACGGCACGAGCTCACTGCGGCACAGCGCGCTGATGGAGTCGGTCGACCAGGCGATCTCGATCAAGTACAACAACCTGGTCTACGACCTCAAGGCGACCGGCCACGACATCATCACGCTTTCCCTCGGTGAGTCGTACTTCGACGTACCTGCCCCGGACTTCGGTGGTATCGACCCGGGCGAGCTGCACCATTACGCACATTCCCGAGGTCTGCCGGAACTGCGCAGGCAGCTGGCCAAGTACTACGGGGACCAGTTCGGGCTGCCCGTCGACCCCGACCACGAAATCCTGATCACCGCCGGTTCGAAGGTGGCGATCTACCTGGCGTTGCTCGCGACCGTGGAGCCCGGCGACGAGGTCGTCGTGCTCGAGCCGTTCTGGCTGAGCTACCCCACGCAGGTCCGGCTCTGCGGCGGCATGCCGGTCATGGTGCCGCACGATGTCGAGATCTTCGAGCTGGCCAGGTATCTCACCGGGCGCACCCGGGCGATCATCATCAACAACCCGAACAATCCGAGCGGCCGGGTCTACACGGCGGCCGAACTGGAGTTCCTGCACGAACTGGCCGACCGGCACGGCCTGCTGCTGGTGGTGGACGAGGCGTACAACGAATTCGTCGCGCCCGGCACCCGCTTCGTCAGCTGTGGTGCCGCCGATCCGGACAAGCGGCACACCATGACGGTCAACTCGATGTCCAAGAACTACGGCATTTCCGGGTGGCGAGTCGGCTACGTCATCGCCCATCAGGCCCTGGTCGAGCAGATCCTGAAGGTCAACCAGCACCTGATCACCTGCGCGCCGACACCGTTGATGCGCTACCTCGCCGACCACTTCGACTCGCTCATCGAGCGCACCAGGCCACAGATCCAGCACGTGGTCGCGACACGGAACGAGGTGGCGGGCTGGCTGGCCGCACGGGGAATCGAGGTGCTGCCCGGCGAGGCGACCTTCTACCTGTTCGCCTCGCTGGGACGTTCGGCGCTGGGGTCGGACGAATTCGCCGAGCGCCTGCTGCGGGAATCCGGGGTCAGTGTGGTTCCCGGGATCGCGTACGGCGACTCCTGCGACCGCCACATTCGTATCTCGGTCGGGACCGAAACACCCGAACGGATCCGGCGCGGCCTCGACGCGATCGGCAGGCTCATCGAGAGTTCCGGCGGATAAGGCGTGTCATCGCGGGTCGAAACCAGCTCCGTGGGAAGGGAAGCGTCATGACGGAAGCGGCACAAGCTGCGGTGGAGGCGCGAGGCGCGGATGCCGCCACCCCCGCCACCGCCCGAACCGATTCCAGCGGGCGGAACACCGCGGTGCTGGTGCTCTTCACCGCGGCCACCAATCTCGCCGACGGCATGCTCAAGGTCGCACTACCGCTGATCGCCACCTCGCTGACCAACTCACCAGCCTTGATCTCCGGAGTGCTGACCACCCTGACGTTGCCGTGGCTGTTCACGGCGTTGCACGTCGGCGTCCTGGTGGACCGAGGGGATCGGCGGAAACTGTTGTGGTTGGCCAATGCCGTCCGGGTCGCGGTGGTGGGCGGTTTCCTGGCGGCGGCGCTGGCCGGCACGCTGAACCTGGCGATGATCTACGCCGGCGGCGTGATCCTCGGTGTCGCCGAGGTGATCGCACTGACCTCCGCGGCTGCCCTGCTGCCCTCGCTGGTGGCCGCACCGAAACGGGAACGCGCGAACTCCTGGCTGACCGGATCGGAAACGGTTTGCAACGAATTCCTCGGGCCGTTCCTGGGCGGTCTGCTGGTAGCCGCCGGCGCGGGAATAGTGCTGGGCACCTCCGCGATCACCTACGCGATCACCGCGGCCACGCTGGTATTCCTGGTCGGCCGGTTCCGGGCGGTCCAGACCACGGCCCCTGCCGGGGTCGCGGCGGCCCGGCCCGCGATCCACGCGCAGATCGTCGAGGGCCTGCGGTACCTGTGGGAACAGCGCGTTCTGCGCGTGATGACCCTGCTGGTCGGCGTGCTCTGTTCGTTGTGGGGAGCCTGGCTGGCGTTGATGCCGTTGTACGCCACCACGACCATGGGCTTGAGCACCGCTGCCTACGGCCTGCTGGTGGGCGCGCTCGGAGCGGGCGGAACCTGCGGAGCGGTGCTGGTGTCCCACTGCAACCGGCTCTTCGGACGGCGGCGGGTGATGTTCGGCAACATCTTCCTTACCGGCGCCCTGGTCGCTTTCCCCGCGATCAGCACGAACGTGTGGGTGGTCGCGCTCGGCGCGTTCCTCGGTGGCCTGGGCAGCGGGTTGTGGGTGGTCAACTCCCGGACGGTCAGCCAGACACTGGTCAACGCGTCGATGATGGGGCGGTACAGCGCGGCCGCAAGGCTGTTCGGGTGGGGTTCGGTGCCAGTCGGCGCCTTCGTCGCCGGGTTGCTGGCGGAATGGGTCGGGGTCAAGGCCGCGTTCGCGGTGTTCGCTCTGATCGCGCTGACCGTCGTCGTACCCTTTCTCCGGGTCTATTCACGCACGGTCGCCGCCGACATGGAGACGCGAATTTCCTCGGGTGCGGAACCACCGGCTCCGGGGGTGAGAGAGCACAATGACGGCCATGTCGACGATGCTCACTCTCCTTGATGCCTTTGACGACCTGTCCCAGGCTCGTAGTCTGCGAGAACGGACCTACCAAGCGCTCGGTGACACCGTGGTCGACGTCGGCTGCGGGAGCGGGCGGGCGGTCGGCGAGTTGGCCGCCCGTGGGGTTCGGGCCATCGGCGTCGACGCGGACCCTGACATGATCGAGGTCGCCATCGAGCGCTGGCCCGCCAGTGAGTTCCACGTCGCCGACGCCACCGCGTTGCCGCTCGACGACGGCTCGGTCACCGGTTACCGCGCCGAGAAGGTCCTGCACGACCTCGACGAGCCCGAGCGGGCCGTCATCGAGGCAAGCCGGGTCCTGGCCGGGGGCGGCCGCGCGGTGCTCGTCAGTCAGGACTGGGACGCGTACATGATCGACTCCGATGATCCCCGACACACCCGCGCGCTCGTTCGCGCTCGCGCGGACGGCGTGACCCATCGATGGATCTCCCGCCGACAGCGGAACCTCCTGCTGGACAACGGGTTCACCGATGTCACCGTCGAGGTCCACACGATCGTCTGGACAGACGCCTCGTGCCTGCCGATGCTCGCCAACATCGGCGGAGAAGGGGCCTGGTTCGAGGAGCAGGCCGCCAGGGCACGCGACGACCGGGTGTTCGTCGCCATCCCGTTCATTCTCGCCGCCGGTACGCGCGTCGGCTGAGGCCTGGTGGGGGAGCGGCGGAGCGGCCGGCTGTCTTGTTGCCGTCGCCGCTGGTGGAGCTGTGCGATGTCCGTCTGGACGAGCACGAGGTGCGGGTCTACCTCAAACGGGAAGACGTGATTCGGGGCGAGGAGCATCTGCCGCTGAACGAGTCGCTGGCCTACGCCGTTGACCGGGGAATGACGCTGACCTAAGGGCGGCAGCAACGGACCGGGCGTGCGCGGCTGCGCCGAGCTTCCCGGCGAGATCGAGATCGATTTCGACGTCGTCTGTTGTGCCACCGGCAGCGGCGGCACCGTGGCCGGGATCGCTGCCGGGCTCGCCGGACGCCAACGCGCTCTCGGGTTCGCCGTACTCAAGGGGGCCAGTTCCTCGACGACGAGCTGCGGCGGCTTCAGCGTGAAGGGTTCGGCGCGGAGACCGGCAACTGGACGCCCGACCACGACTTCCACTTCGGCGGCTACGCGAAGCGTAAGCCCGGGCTGAACGCCTTCATCCATGATTTCGAGTCGCGGCACGGCCTCACGCTGGACTGGGTGTACGAGGCCAAGATGATGTACGGCCTGTTCGACCGCATCGGCTCGGGGCGTTCGCGCGGGCACGACGGTCGTGGTCGTGCTGAGCGCTCACACCCTGTCGTGCATAGGTGTGATTCGCACAATGACTACGTCGGTGGGCCCGGAGGGACTCGAACCCTCACTGGCATGGACCTAAACCATGTGCCTCTGCCAATTGGGCTACGGGCCCGCGAGGATGAGCTTAGCGTGACCGGCGCAGTGCCTTTCGGCGTGCCCGCGCGACCGGACGAGGCGACGTCCTTTACGGTTGGCTGCCTGAAGCCGCAACCGCGCAGCCTGCGAGGGCATGCCTGGCGAGGAGGACACGTGGCCCGCGATCCGGACACCATCGAGCGTGAGATCGAGAAGGCCAGGGACGCGCTGGCGTCCACGCTGGACGAGCTCGGCACGAAGGCGAGCCCCAAGCGGCTTGCCGACAACGCGAAGTCCAGTCTGCAGACCACCCTTGATCAGCCGAAGGTCAAGTACCCGCTGATCGGCGCGGGTGTGCTGATCGGGCTGCTGCTGGTGCGCAAGCTCCTGCGCTGACCCGCCGGCGGTTCGCTGGAAGGGCAATGGGACGACGGCTCAGCGAGCGACCTTTCGACGGCTGTCCCGCTGACCGCTCTTGCCCTTGGGGTTGGCCTTCGCGTTCTTGCCTGCCTGCGTGCCTGTCGCTTCGGGGCTCTTGGCCAGTTCCTTCGTCGGGACGACGGGCTTGCTGGGCTTCGTGGTGGTTTCCGCCTCTGGCCCGCCGTTCTCCGTCCTGGCCTGGGCCGGAACCTCGGCCGCTTCGGGCTCGGCCGCCTCGTCGGCCTGCTGCGCCGCGAGCGGCTCCGCGGTAGACCGCGTGAGACGGGCTGTCATGTACGCCGAGGTGAACTCGAGCGCGCTGCCGTTCAACAGGTGCACGACCGTGGTGCCCTTGTCCTCGTTGACGAGCTTCTCCACCAGCTGGTCGACGCGGTCGCGTGCCGCGATGATGCCCGGCGCCCTCGCCGTGACCTCCTCGCCGAGTCCGGCCACCGTGATCGACCAGTCGTCGTTGTCCTGTGCGTACATCGCCGTGATCGCCTGCGCCATCGGTCCAGCCCTCCATTCACAACGTCATCCACAGGGGAGACCCAGTCGCCCTCGTGTCATGACGCCGATCACGGGCACCACACGATCGTGTGCACCCATTCAGTCTTCTCGTTGAATTCTGTATCGGACTGTGGGGCACAGCAATACGACAATGTGTCAGAGATTACGCAGAGTAGACGATTACCGTCCGTCGATCAGCTCATGGCGCGAGCGCGCAGCCCGTCCCAGAGGATGTCCATCGCGTAGCCCGTGACGACCTCGGGAGACACGTCCTCGTGCCGCTCGCACCAGATGGCCAGCCGCTCGCAGGCGCCGACGACGAACTCCGCCGCAGCCTCTACCTGCAACGGAGCGGACGTCTCAAAATAGCCGCTCATCAGGGCGGCGATCAGATCGGTCTGCTGCTGCCGCGTGGCCTCGATCTCGTCCGCGGCCGATGTGCCGATGAGCACCATCTCGTGGCGTAGCAGGGACCAGGCCTGGCGGTGCTCGCGGATGAAGACGAAGAACGCATGTAGCCCCTTGTACATCGCCTGTTCGGCGGATTCAGCTCCAGCAACTGCCTGCTCGGTCACGCTGCGCAACGCCGCCCTGGACTGCCTGATACAGGCGAGGAGCAAACCTTCCTTCGAGTTGAAGTACTCGTAGAGCATCGGCTTCGACACGCCCACACGCTCGGCGATCTCGTCCATCGACGCCGCCGCGTACCCGCGTTCGGAGAACACGGCCTCAGCGATCTCGATCATCTGCTTCTCACGTTCGGCCCGTGGCATGCGCTTGCGCCGGGTTGCGGTCGTCGCGCTGGAGCTCGAGGAAGTTGTCACAAAAGTCAGTCTACCGGAAGTAACCTACTCCGAGTAAGATGGACTTCGGGTAACAGTAATCAGGACATGGAGGACGAGCAGATGGGCAAGCGCACCGAAGCTGGTGTGATCATCGTCGGGTCCGGATTCTCCGGGCTCGGCATGGCGATCCAGCTCCGCAAGGAGGGTCGCGAGGACTTCGTGATCCTGGAGAAGGCCCAGGATGTCGGCGGCACGTGGCGGGACAACACCTACCCCGGCTGTGCCTGCGACATCCAGTCGCACATGTACTCGTTCTCCTTCGAGCAGAACCCGAACTGGTCGAGGTCGTTCTCGCCCCAGCCGGAGATCTGGGACTACATGCGTGGGGTCGCCGAGAAGTACGACCTCTACCGTTTCGTCCGGTTCGGTCAGGAGATGACCGGTGCGCGCTGGGACGAGGAGGAGGGGCGCTGGCACGTCGCGACCGCCTCCGGCGACGAGTTCGTCGGGCGGTTCCTCGTCTCCGGCATGGGGGCGCTGCACATTCCGCAGATTCCGCAACTGCCCGGCCTCGAGCGGTTCGAGGGCCGCCAGTTCCACTCCGCGCAGTGGGATCACGACTACGACCTGCGGGACAAGCGGGTCGCCGTGGTGGGCACCGGTGCCAGTTCCATCCAGTTCGTCCCGCAGATCGCGAAGGACGTGCGGGAGTTGACGCTGTTCCAGCGGACACCGCCGTGGATCATGCCCAAGCCGGACCACGAGATGCCCGAGTGGACGAAGAAGCTGTTCAACAAGGTCCCTGGCGTACAGCGGATGTACCGCAACGCCCTGTACTGGATGCTCGAGGTGCGGGCGATCGGTTTCAACGGTCACGCGGGCGTGATGAAGCTGGCGCAGAAGATCGCCAAGTGGAACATCGACAAGAACATCAAGGACCCGCGGTTGCGGGCCAAGTTGACGCCCGACTACACGATGGGCTGTAAGCGGGTGCTGATCTCCAACGACTTCTACCCGGCGCTGAACCGGCAGAACGTCGATGTGGTGACCGACGGCATCGCCGAGGTCAGGGAGCACAGCATCGTCGACTCCGCCGGTGTCGAGCGGGAGGTCGACGCGATCATCTTCGGCACGGGTTTCCATGTCACCGACGCCTTCGACAACCTCGAGGTCATCGGCAGGGAAGGGCGCAACCTCGGCAAGGAGTGGGCCACCGAGGGCATGCAGACCCACAAGGGGATCACCGTGTCCGGGTTCCCCAACCTGTTCTTCCTGCTCGGCCCGAACACCGGTCTAGGGCACAACTCGGTCGTTTTCATGATCGAGTCGCAGATCCGCTACGTCAGTGCGGCGATGCGCCTGGTGGAGTCCGCGGGAGCGGACGGGATCGAGGCGCGCCCCGACTCCCAGGCGCAGTTCAACTCGGACATTCAGCGCAAGCTGGCCAAGGGCATCTGGACCCAGGGCGGTTGCAAGAGCTGGTACCTGGACGCCAAGGGGGTCAACCGCACGGTGTGGCCGGGCTTCACCTGGCGCTACTGGTTGCAGACCCGCAAGGTCGACACCAGCGAGTACTCGCTGGTCGGCATTGCGGACACGGGCGAGGCCGCGAAGGAGAGCGAGCAGCCGAGCGTCCCCACGGCATAACGCCACTTTCCCGGGAAAGTGCCCAACTGAGGCCCCGTGAGCAGCGAAGACGCGGCACAGGACGGCACTTTCCCGGGAAAGTGCGGTAGTTGCGCACGGACCTATCGCACTTTCCCGGGAAAGTGCGACTCCGTGGCTTGGTGCGGGTCAGCTCCCCTGGTGCGTGTCGTTCATGAGGTGATGCAGGCGGGACACCAGTTCCGCGACCGGCATGCCACACAGTTCGGCCAGCCACTCGAGCGCCCGCCGATCGAGCTGAACGTCCGCCTGGTCGCCCCCCGGCTGTCGTTGGCGGTCCAGACACCAACGGCGCAGCGGCTGCAACTCCGGCTGGTCGTCGCCGATCACCGCCGCGAGATTGACCCGGACACGGCCGGGTTCGTCCGTGAAGACGCGCCGGTGCACCCTGGCCAGCAGATCCTGCGGTGTTTCCTCCATCGCCACGCACAACTCCACGAGCCGCACGACGGAACACTGTCGCGTCCCCAGCTCGTAGGTGGCCAGCGTCTGCAGAGAGATCTCGCTCTGCAGACGCTCGTTCAGCTCCTTACGCGTCCACCCTCGCCGCTTGCGGACTTTGCGCAACTCCTCGCCGAGCGCACGTTGATAGGCCTCCGCGTCAATACGCACTCGTCGTCCCCTGCCTGCACCACGCGTCGTATCGCACTCCTGCCGTCGCCCGGCCGGGTGATGCGAGTCTCCTTCACGAGGATGAAAGCCGCTGACACGCCGCTCATTACGCGGATTCGGCCGACTGTTTGCCGAACCACCCCACAGTCCGCCCGAATGGAGTAACCGCGCGCGGCCGGAGGGGGGTGCCGGGGGAGTGCTGAAGGCGCAGGGGGCTCTGCTCGATGGCCACTCGGCTCGCAGGCGGAGCGCCCGCACGCGCTAGTTGACGCAGGGCACGCCGCCTGCGGTGATCGGCGGCTCCTCGTCCTCGGGGGTCGCCCCGCCGGTCCCGTCGGCCTGTGCGGCAGCAGGTTTGCCCGCTCCGCTCGCGCCGCCCGTATTACCGGACCCGGTGGACTGCCCGGTCGAGGAACCGGAGTAGTCGGTGCCGAGCACGACGGTGGCGTGGCCCGCGGGTACGGAGCTGTCCTCCTCGACGGCGACATCGCCCTCGAGCGCGCCGGCGACCTGTTCACCAACGCCGGTCGTACCCGGCGGCACCCGCACCACCGAGATGTCCTGAGGAGCAGCGTTGCCGGTCTCGCCCTCGGCGAATCCCTGCTCGGTCAGCGACTGGGACACACTCGCGGCCAGGCCGGTCTGGCTGGTCCCGTTCTGCACGTTCACGGTGATGGTGGACTTGGCAGGCAGGTCCTCCTGCTCCTTCGACGCACCCTCGCCGGGCTGTTGCGGCGGACCGGCGAGGCCCTGGACGAAATCCTGCACCTGGTCCGGATCGACCTGGATCGCTGTGCCGTCGTTGGGGGTCTCGTACTCGATGTTGACGGTCGGGATCGTCCGGAACTCGATCTGCCCGCCGGTCAGGCCCTTCATCTGCTGGGCGAAACCGAGGATGTCCCAGCCCTGGTTGAGCACGACCGACTTCTTGATGGCGCCGACCAGTTCGTTCAGCTTGCCGGGATCGGCGAGCGTGCCCGCGGAGAGCACCTTCTTCGCCAGGCCCGCCATGAAGACCTGTTGACGCACCACCCGGTCCAGGTCACCGCGGAGCAGACCGTGCCGCTGCCGGACGAAAGCCAGTGCGTCGAAACCGGAGATCGTCTGCCTGCCCGCCTTGAAGTCCGCACCCGAGTACCTGTCCTTCGTGGCCTCGTTGAGGCAGACCTCCACCCCGCCGATCGCCTTCGTGATCTCGAAGAAACCCAGCAGGTTGATGGAAGCGTAGTTGTCGATCGTGGAGCCGGTGAGCTGCTCCACAGTGGCTACGAGGGTCTTCGCCCCTGCCTGGTTGCTCTGGACCTCGAGCTCCTTCGGGTCCGTCACGCCCTCGGCCTCGAGCCGGGAGCGCTCCTCCATCTTCGCCCGCGCATACGCCGAGTTGATCTTGTGTTTGCCGTACCCGGGGATGTCCACGTAGGAGTCACGCGGCAACGAGATGGCGACGGCCTTGCTGCCGTCGTTCGGGATGTGCACGAAGATCAGTGAGTCGGTGTTCAGTTCGCCGTCGGCGACTCCGGCACGCAGTTGCGCGAGCAGGTCCTCGGAGAGCGGATTGCCCTGCGCGTCCGTACGGCTGTCCATGCCGACCAGGAGGATGTCGCGGGCGCCATCGGCAGGCTTGTCCCCGCCGCCGTCCTCGGCGATCACATCGGTCATCGTGAGTCCGCTGACCAGCCCCTGCATGGCCGCCCAGCCATACCCCGTGAGGCTCATGACCAGCAGTGACACCACGGCGACAGCGATTTTCGCGCCCCTGCCGGGGCCACGCTTGCGTGGCGGTGGGGCGGGCCGGGGACGGCTCGCGGGCCGGGAACGCGTTGCTCGCTCCGGCGGCGTACGGGGGCCAGCGTCAGCCCGGCCGCGCCGGACCGGCCTGCCGGGTGGTGGGCCTGCGCTCCTGTCCGGCGGGGTCTGGGAGCGCGGGGGCCTGCTTCCAGGCGGTGGGGTGGGTTTGCTGCCGGACGCGCCCTCCTGCCACGGCCTCCGGGGACGCCGGTCCCCGTGACCGTCGCGCGGCGGGTACTCCACGCCAGCAACTCCCTTCGTCGGGTGCCCGTCCGCAACGGACACAGTCCACGCCTGGTCCTTGTTTGGACGTCCAACCACCGGCGCGGGTTGCCGTAGCCTGGCATATGGCCCTTCGGTTGTGGCCGACCCCACCCACGGTTGGGCGCTGTCGTCACATTGAGTACCCCGAAGTCGACGATGCCAACGCCATCAGTGCCTGCCTGAAAGATCGGGTCAGCCATCGAGTCGCCAGGGCTCTGACTCCCAGACGGGACTTCGTCGGCCGCGTTCCACAGCTCACCATGACCACGCGATCCGCCGTTCCCACACGCCCGTCAGCCTCCGCTTCGCACGGGTGTGCGACTCGGCCGCCAACTGGTCGCCACTGTGGCCACGACCGCGGCGGTGGCGAAGAGCCCGGTCACGCCGTGCACGAGGAGCGCGAGCGTGTCGGTGTCCGGGCCTGAGGTGGCGGCCAGCAGAGGCGGCACGCAGGCGAGCGTGCTGAGCACCCAGGTCGTCGGAGTGCCGCTGGCGCCGGTCCGGACGGTGTGCAGCAGGGAGACGCCGAGCAGCAGGTGCAGCACGCTCTGGATGGGATCGAGCTCAAGGCCGAGCAGAGTCGCGTTCCCGGAGCCGCTGAAACCGGAGAGCGCGAAGCCGAAGATGCCGATGACCGCGTAGCCGAACCCCAACCAGGCGGCTGCCCTGGCGAGCAGGATCTCCAGCCGGTTGACGGGGCCGGGCACGAGTCGGGGGGTGCGGTGCGGCTGCGTGTGCCGTTCGAACCACCAGAACACGACAACACCGGGTCCGGCGAGCATCGCCAGCGCGATGACGGACCGAGGGTGCAGCACCCAGCCGAGGCCGCGGCCCAGTTGCTCCGGTAGGTAGACGACGGTGATCAGCAGCAGCATGGCGGTCAGAAAGCAGAGGTAGAGGCTCATCGGAGCACGCAGGGCGAAGTCGGTCACCCTGACGACCGCGGCACGAGCACCCAGCGCACGGGCAGGCTGTGGCAGCGCGAGCAGCAGCCCGAGGTGCGCGAGGCCGAGCAGCAGTACGGCGAGCGTGGGACCAGCCAGGGGCGGCACCGCCCCAGGGGTGCCGAGCAGCAGGAGCGGCAGCGCGCCACTGCCTGCCAACGCGACGAGGGTGCCGATCGCGGCAGCACCGGTCCAGCCCAACAGGCGCCGGGACAGGAGACCGTCGGCGTGGGCGAAGCCGAGTTGCTGGGCCAGGAGTGCGAGCCCGATCACCCCCGCGTACTGGAGCAGTTCGGGCCCCGCCCCGCTCGCGGTGGTGGCCAGCCCCAGAACGCCTCCGGCGATGAGCGCGAGGACGGCCAGCGGCGCGCGGCGATGCAGCGTCAGCATGATCGGCGTGACGACCACGGTCAGCAGATAGACGCCGAGCAACCACAGTGGATGGAGCGCTATGCGCATCACCGTGCCCGTCGTGTTCGGCGGGATGCCGAGCAGTTCGAGAGCCATGGGCACCGCGAAGGCCACGACCGCGAAGACCAGCGCCGGCCGCAGCAGCCAGCCTGCCCGATGGGCGAGGTACTCGCGGTAGCCACCGCCGGCCCCGACGATCTCCCGCCATCCGGCGGCGTTGGCACGCCCACCTGCGAAGAAGAAGAGGAACGCCAGCTGGGTGAGCCAGGTCAGCGGCCAGAGCCAGCCGTCGCCCACTCCGGCCCACCGGCCCAGGGCCACCGCCGACTCGCCGAGTACCAGCAGCGCGACGGCGGCCACGGCGAGTGGCGCCCAGCTCCCCGCGGCTCTGTGCCGGACGACGGCGGGGACGCTCTGCCGTTGTCGGGGGGCGATCCGGCGGGCATGCAGCCAGCCGCGCAACCGGAACGTCAGCAGGAATCCGATCATCGCGACGCCCGCGAGCATCGGCGCCACGGGTTCGCCGACCGGCGGGCCCCAGCGCTGATGCCAGGAGTTGATGACGAGGCCTGCCGAGAACAGCGAGGCGACCGCACGGCAGGTGCCGGGGGAGTTCTGCGGATTGATCCCGCACATGGCATGCATGTCCGCCGAGAGCCGGTCGTCCAGTGCCTTCCGGACCTCTGGTCCGAGTGGCTGGCCCTTTGCCGCGGAGTAACGAAGCAGGTCGTAACCGAGGTCGTGCGCCTTGCAGGAGGCGGTGTAGTCCCACCTGGTGCCGTCGTCGCCCCACGGCGTGGAACAACCGCCGTCGGCGTGCACGGCGCGAATGGTGTTGTCCGGCGCGGTCAGTTCTGCCGGGACGACACCGGTGACCTCGGTGAAGTCGGCCGGGAGCAGTTCGATCGTCGTGCTGGCGGTGCCGGGGGAGAGCAGCGTGCCGATCGCCTGCTCCGCCTGGGCGACCTCGGGCCGCAGCGGGCCGGTCGGTGCGGGCGGGTCGGACCGCGACGCGACGAACCCGAAACCGACGACCACGAGGACCAGCACGAGAACCCACGCCGAGGTCCACAACGGACGGCGTACGCGTGTGGGCGCCGGCTGGGTCGGAACGATCACAGGCAACAGGGTCCCAGGAGACCTGGAGCATATGCATCCGGGTAACCCCCTAGTTCGGTGGTATCGACGGCCTCGGGTCGCCGAGAGCACCCAGTTGTTCGCAGAGGGTGACCAGACGAGTGGGAAATCGAGGGACAGCAGCGATTGGGTCGATCGGCTCTCACTACGGGGCGTGACTGTTTCGGGTTGCTATCCGGACCTGGTTCCGGCCCGCTTCCTTGGCCTCGTAAACGGCCGCGTCCGCGGCGTGCATGAGCCCTTCGAGGCTGTCGGCGTGCTGCGGAAAAATTGCCACGCCAACAGATGTCGTGCGCCGGTTGATGGTTGTCTGACTACCACGCTTGTCGGTCGTCACGATACGCAGATCGGCGATTGCCCGCCGCACGCGCTCCGCCGCCTGCAGGGCGGCACGTTCGTCCATGTCGGGAAGGAGGATGAGGAATTCTTCGCCCCCGAAGCGACCGACCACGTCACTCGGTCGGGTAACCTCTCGAAGCGCTTCGGCGACGGCCTGTAGCACATCGTCGCCGGCTGGGTGTCCGAACGAGTCATTGATCCACTTGAAGTGGTCGAGGTCGATCATCAGAAGGGCGATATCGTCCTCGGACTTGCGGGCGCGTTCGAGTCCCCGTTCGGCGAGTTCGTTCCAGCCGCGCATGTTGAGCGCGCCGGTCTTGGAGTCGGTTCGGACGTCGTCCTGCAACTGGTCGAGTTCGGCGAGCCGGTTGAACACCACCGTCACCACCGCCATGATCGCCACGGCCGGGGGCATGATGACCAGCAGGACCGCCGTGACCGCCCCGAGTCCGATCGTGATCGCCTCGAGCAGGTTGTCGGCCTTGTTGCCCAGCACCTTGCCCACCGTGGGCCTCGATGAGGAACTCAACGCGAGAATTGAACCCACGTAGAGGATCTGTACCGCTTCGAAGACGAGACCGGCGAGAACCAGGCCGCCGAAGTCATGTAGGGAATCCAGTCCGCCGAGTGATCCCCAATTGTATGGGGCCAGTGAGACGAACGTCAGCTGAGCCAATGTTCCGGACAGGCCGTGGGCGATCGAGGAAAAGACGAAGTTGTGCGCCGGACGCCGGGCGATGAACCAATGTTGAAGTCGAATCAATGCGACGAGTAGAAGGGTGAGCGGAACCGGAAAAATGACCGCGGCGGGGAACGTCCAGACCGCCGTGAGATCGATCAATACGGTTCTGGTCCGATTTCGCCGTCGCTCTTCTTGTCGCTGGGTCAATTGGATGTGGACCGTAGCGCCCGCGGCGAGGATCGCGAATCGTATCCAGTCGCCCACGGACGGTACTTCCGAGTGTGCGATCGCCACGGCGAAGACCGCAACGGCAAGCAATTCCATGGCGAGTAGCGCAACGACGACGCGCTTCGGTCGTTGCCACAGTGCCCACTCCCGTGGATGGAAAGGATGGTGACTCTGTGTCGCTGCTTGTTGCACGGGTCTCTCGTCGTTCTTGGCTGGCCGTAGCGGTGCCACGCCGTTGCCGTCCGGCGGCGCGGACCGGAGATCGGCGTGCTGGGGCGGAGTCCGCGACTGGTCCGGAGGTGGGGGTGGCATGTCTTCACCTCCCTGACCGGTGTCTTGTCGGGATCGGTAATCTCTCCGCTACCCGCTGAAGTGCCATTCGTTTTCTTCGCCCGGTATCATCTCACTCCACCAGATGTGTCGTGTAGCCGAGCCTCGGCTGTACTGTCCGTATCGTTCGTGCGTATGCGCGAGTGCCGATCGGAGGTGTTCCTCGTGTCGAGCCGTGACTGGTGATCTTCGGAAGGATCTGATTCTGTTGAGTTTTGCTTGCGGTGGAAGGAGGGTCGATCGTGTCGAGCCGTGACTGGTGACTCCTGTGTGGACCTGGTTCGTTTTCGAGTGAGGAGGAGGCAAGCGATGTCGAGCCGTGACTGGTGATCTTGAAACAGCGGTGAAGTTCTGTTTTTCGCGCAACGGAAGGAGACGTGACATGTCGAGTCGCGACTGGTGAACCGGAACGACAGCACACATTGGATTTCGATTCAGGAGGAGGGCGGACCATGTCGAGCCGTGACTGGTGACCTCAGGCAGGCAAGCTCGGAAGGTTGTTGTGACCGGTGCCGGAGTTTCGGTCACCGAGTTCACCGCCATCAGCCCGACACGCTCGGGTCGGCCGTCCGTACCCGTGTCCACGCGAGTGCGACGGGTATGGCGAGGACGACGCCCGTGACGCCGGCGAAGGCGACCGCTGTGGACGCCGAGCCGATCAGGTGTGCGACCACACCACCGAGCGCGACGCCGACTCCCTGCGCCACTCGCAGACCTGTGCGGTACAGACCGCCCGCTCCGCCCCTGAGGTCGTTCGGGACCCAGGTGATGAAGGTGGCTCCCACGGTGATGATGTACGCGCCTGCCGCTCCGGCGAGCGCGAGTATGACGAGCGCGAACGGAAGTGCGGGCTGCAACGCGAAACCGATGAGGGCGGCCACCGAACAGACCGCCAGAATGCCCATGAGCCTGCGGCGGTCCTCCGCCGAGGCGTAGCGGGACAGGAGAAAGACACCGGCGACGAAGCCGAGGGGATCCGCGGCCAGCAGCCAGCCGACAGCCTGGCTGGGGGCGCCCATCTCGTGAGCCAGTGGCGCGGCGAGGCCCTCGGGAATCACCGCGAGACCGACCAGCCAGGACAGTGCGAGCAGCACGCGGAGCCTGCGCTGGCCGAAGACCCACCGCAGTGCGCCGAACCAGGCGTCCCCGTTGCCGCCAGCGGCTGGACGCCAGCGCACGTAGCGACGGATGAGCACGGCTGCGACGGCGAAGGTCAGTGCGTCGGCGGCCAGTGCGTAGAACGGCCCGACCAGGGAAACGAGCAGCCCGCCGCCGCCGAGGCCGACGAGCATCGCCGTGTTGGTGGTGATGCCACGCAGATCCTGGCTGCGCAGATACATCTCGTCTTCCGTGAACACCTCCCTGGTCAGCGCGTTCTGTGCGGCGTTGGAGGGGGCGCCGGCCAGCCTGGCGAACACGATCAGGACACACAGCAGCGCGATCGGTGAATCGGGTATCGCCATCAGGCCCACCAGCACCGCCTGCATCGCGGCGGTGACCCACAGGATCGTCCGCCGTGGGTAGCGGTCGGCGAGTTGTGCGAGTCCCAGCCCGCCTGCCAGTGCGGGCAGGAACGTCAGTGCGTAGACGAGCGCGGCCCACAGCGCGGAGCCGGTGCGGTCGAAGACCATGATCGCGAGTGCGACCGTGGTGAGCTGGTCTCCCAGCACAGACTGCGTCTCGGCGGCCCACAGCGCTCGGAACTCACGGTTGCCGAGTGGCGCGGTCACCCGGGGCGCGGTCTTGCTCGTCACCGTCTCGCCACCTGTCCCCCGTCGGCTGATGGTGTCACTGTTCCCGGCTGCTGTCCGCCCGCCGGACAGCAGGTCCGTCGTCACCGGATGCGACGACTACAACAACGTAAAGTATGCCGTCGGCTACGCGGAGCCGAACAGGGAACCTTGGCCGAATCCGACCAACGGGTGTCGGGGCTGGGCCGCCCGACCCCCTCCGAAAGTCGCGGCCTGCCCGCTCACGGTGCGGTGACCGGCCGTTCGCGCGCACAACGACCTGTCGGGCAGTTTCCCGTGAACCGATCAGCTCTCCATCGTTCGGCGCAGTGGATAGACCGCTTGGCGCGGGTCTGTTCGGGGGAACCCGCGGGTACCCAACACTGGCTGCAAGGCCAGCGGCAGTGAGCTACGAGAGCTGAGTCGGGGCTGGCGTTGGGAGTAAGGACATGGACATGCTGCTAGAACACAAAGCGGTAGTGGTGACCGGTGCGGGGCGTGGCCTCGGTGAGGCGTTCGCGATTCATGCCGCGCAGGCCGGAGCGGCCGTGGTCGCCAACGACATTGACGCCGATCTTGCCGAGCGGACGGCCGCCATCATCCGCGAGCACGGTGGGCGGGCGGTCGCCAGTTCGGACAGCGTGACCGACCCTGGGCAGGCGAACGCCATCATCGATCTGTGTGTCGCGGAGTTCGGTGGGATCGACGGCCTGGTCAACAACGCGGGGCTGAACTACGAGGCCTACCCCTGGGAGGAATCACCCGAACAGGTCAAGGAGATCGTGGATGTCAACCTTCTGGGGGTCATCTACACGGGTATGGCCGCGGCGCGCGCGATGGTGGAGGGCGGCCGGGGTGGCTCCATTGTGAACATCTCTTCCGGAGCGTCACTCGGGCAGCGCAAACTGGGTACCTACGCGGCGACCAAGGGGGCGGTGGCGTCGCTGACCTACTCCTGGGCGCTGGACATGGAGGAGGTGGGAATCCGGGTCAACGCGGTGTGTCCACTCGCGCACACCCGGATGGTCTGGAAGTCGGAGCGCTCGTTGCGCAACTGCCCGCCCGACCGCACACCGTCGCGGGTGGCGCCGCTGGTGATGTACCTGCTCGGCCCGGGATCTCAGGGAATCACCGGGCAGTTGATCCGGTGCACCGGCCCGCAGTTGCACATCGTTGGCCACCCTTACCTGAAGGCGCCCATCCTGGAACGTCAGGTGTGGGACACCAACGACGTCCAGCGTGCCTTCGACGAGGTGTTCAGCGCGCACCTCGAACCGTACGGGCTGGAGAAACGGGTACCGCCCCGCTTGCGCAAGTGGACGGAAGGCGCTGCGTGACGCCGGGTTGTGCCCGCGCCCGTACCGGCGCGGGCACAACCCGGCGTTGAGTCCCGCTCAGTCCTTCGCGGCCTCGTAGAGCGCGCGGATGTCGGTGCCGTAGCGGTCGTTGATCACCCTGCGCTTGAGCTTGAGCGTCGGCGTCACCTCGCCGGTCTCCGGGGTCCACGCCTTCGGCAGCAGGTGATAACGCTTGATCTGCTCCACCCGGGCAAGCCGGGAGTTGGCCGCCTCGACCGCACTGTCGATCTCGGCCCGCACATCCGGGTGTTCCGCGAGCTTGCTGACGTCGGACTCCTCGATCCCCTTCGAGGCGGCCCAGCCTGGGGCGATCTCGTCGTCCAGGACGATCAGCGCCGTGATGTACGGACGGTCATCCCCGATCGCCACGGCTTGGCCGACGAGCGGATGTTCCTTCAACAGTCCTTCGATCCTGGTGGGCGCGATGTTCTTGCCGCTGGAGGTGATGATCAGCTCCTTCTTGCGGTCGGTGATCGTCACGTAGCCGTCGTCGTCGATCGTGCCGATGTCACCGGTCGCGAACCAGCCCTCGGCGTCGGTCGCCGGTTCGATAGAGCCGTCGGCCTGCAGGTAGCCGAGGAACACGATCGGGCCCCTGACGAGCAGCTCGCCGTCCTCGGACAGGGAGACCTCGATATCGGCGAGCGGCCTGCCGACCGTGCCCGCCTTGAACGCGCCCGCGGTGTTGGATGTTGCGGCGCCCGTCGTCTCCGAGAGCCCCCAGACCTCCTCGATCTCGACACCGAGCCCGGCGATGAAGTAGAGCACCTCCACCGGGAGGGCGGCCGCGCCGCTCGCCGCGAGCAGCAGGTTGTCCAGGCCGAGCAGTTGCCGGACGGGTGCGAGCACCTCGCGGTCCGCCTGATCGATCCGCTCGGCGAGTTCGGCGGGCACATCCTTGCCCGCGCTGCGGAGCTTGTAGCCCTCCTGCAGTAGCTGGTTCGCCTCGGTGAGCGCGGTCCTCCGGTCCTCCGGTGCTCCGGCCAGCATGTTCTTGAGGCCGGCCGTCATCTTCTCCCACACGCGGGGGACGCCGAAGAAGCTCTGTGGCCGCACCCTGCCGAGCGCGCTGACCACGTTTTTCGGATCCGCCAGTGTGTGCACATGACCGGCGAAGATGATCGGGATGTAGATCGACAGTTCCCGCTCGGCGATGTGTGCGAGCGGGAGGTAGGCGATGTTGGTCATGTGCAACGGGGTGCCGTGCAGCCGATGCACCGCCAGCCCCTCGTGGATGACGTTTCGGTGCGACAGCACCACGCCCTTGGGATCACCGGTGGTGCCGGAGGTGTAGATCATCGCCAGCGGATCGTCCGGCTTGATGCCCGCGGCCGCGGACTCGAACACGTCCGGATCGGCCGCGTGCAGCTCGGCCCCACGTGCCCGCACATCGGCGAGACTCACGAAACGATCGTCGCCAGGGGGAACGTCCTCGGCGTTCATCACCACCACGTGACGCAGGTCCGGCAGCTCGTCCAGCACGGGAAGCCAGCGTTCCAGCTCGGCCGCACCCTCCAGGACCGCGACCGGTGCGGCGCTGTGCCGCGCCACGAACGAAATCTGTGAGCTGCTCAGGGTCGAGTACGCGGTGCAGGAGATCACTGCCATGTGGGTGGCCGCCAGGTCGGCGACGAGGTGCTCAGGCCTGCTGGAGGCCATGATCAGCATCCGCTGGCCAGCGTTCAGGCCGAGGTCGGCGAGGCCTCTGGCCACCGCGGCGATCTCGGACCGGAGCTCGGCCCAGGTCAGGGTGGGTTCTCCCGCCGCGTCCAGTGATGTGAGCGCAGGCAGATCGCCGAACTCCGTTGCGTTGCGTTGCAGGAGGGAGGGGATCGTCTTGCCTTCGGTCTCGCTCAGGACGGATTGCTGGGTGGTCAACGCTGGCCTCCTCGGATCGGCACGCGGATACAGTAAATCCTAGTTAACAAATCTGGAAGGGAACTCTCGATCAAGTTCGGTTTCGCCAGTGATCCACGAGATGAGCTGGTAATTCGGGGAGGCCTTCCGCGTGGCAGTGTGGTTGTCGTCATGCGACTCTTCGTTAACTTATTGGCTGTTCGGCCGAATGGCGGCACATTGCCGGGATTTCCCGTCCATCGCAGACTGCCGTTGCGCAGACAACCCGGCTGAGCTGCGCAGACGTACCCGATACCGCCGTCGGCAGTCTTTCGTCCCACTGGTTCGACGGGTAGTCTCGATCACACTTGCGGTCGTCGACGCACGGAGGTGCGGGGCTGATGCGGTCGATGTGGAAGGGCACGGTTTCGTTCGGGTTGGTGTCGATCCCGATCCACCTGTACGCGGCCACCGAGGGGAAGTCGATCAGCTTCCGGCAGGTGCACGCCGCCGACGGGGGCAGGGTGCAGTACAAGCGTGTCTGCTCGATCGACGGGCAGGAAGTGCCCTACGCCGAGGTCGCGAAGGGCTACGAGCTCGACGACGGATCGATGGTCGTGCTCACCGATGAGGACCTCGCCGACGTGCCCGTTTCGTCGTCGAAGTCGATAGACGTGCTTGAGTTCCTTCCGCTGGAGGCAATCGACCCGATCTCCTACGACCGCAGCTACTTCGTCGAACCGCAGAAGGCGGCGACCAAGCCGTACGTGCTGTTGCGCGATGCGCTCGGAAAGTCGGGGCGGGTGGCGCTGGTCAAGGTGACCCTGCGGCAGCGGGAGTCACTCGCGCTGCTGCGCGTCTATGCCGATGTGCTGGTGCTCTCCACCTTGCTGTGGCCGGAGGAGGTGCGCACCCCGGACTTCGGGTTCCTCGACGACCCGCCGCAGATCCGTGACCAGGAGCTGGCCATGGCCGGGTCGCTCATCGACTCGATGACCGAGGACGTGTTCGAGCCGGACCAGTACCAGGACAGCTATCAGCAGGCGCTGCGGGAGCTGATCGACGCGAAGATCGCCGGAAAGGGCACCACGAAGCCTGCGCCCGACCGCAAGGGTGAGGCGCAGGTCGTCGACCTCATGTCGGCGCTGCAGGCGAGTATCAGCGCGACCAGAAAGCCCCGTGCGACCAAGAACAGTGGCTCGGGCAGCCGGAAGACAGCGGGCAAGGCGGCCGAGGAGCGCAAGACGACCACCCGCAAGTCGGGCGGTGCCGGCTCGACGGCCAAGTCCACCACCCGGTCAGGCCAGGGCAGTCGCTCCCGGGATTCGGGGTCGGACAAGGCGGCCACGCCCAAGTCCACCCCGCGCAAGGCGCCTGTCCGCAGGCCGAAGAGCGCATAGTTGGTGGATTCGCGGAAATCCTCCGACACGCCGCAGCGGTGCCGGAGGAACGTCGCCCGCGCGTGATATCACAGGCAGCATGGCCTTCACTGGATCTGTCATCGTCGAGGTGACGTGCACGGACTGCACAGCAGAGCTCGAGCACTGCCACGGCACGCTGATCGTGCATGACGACGGCGTTGTGGACTGCACGGAGCAGGACTGCTCCGACCGGGATCTGGCCCGCCACCCGCTCCTGCTGAACTGTGTGGACGAGAATCCGGACTGCGGATGTGCGCAGTCGCAGCAGCAGGACGGTTTCTCGCTGGCTTCCTGACATTGGCGGCGGACGGTACGTTTCCCGGTAAGTTGTCCGTTTCGACCGTTACCGATCTCGGTAACGGTCGCGTACGACACGCCTGAGCACCTTGCCGATCGGAGTTTTCGGTAGTTCGTCGACGAAGCGCACGCCGGTGACCTTCTTCACCGAGCCGAGCCGCTCCCGAGTCCAGTCGATCAGCTCCTGTTCGGTTACCTCACCGTCGTAGCCGCGGACCAGGACCACCTCGGCCAGCGGCGTCTCCACCCATTTCGGATGCGGTACGCCGACGACAACTGCCTCACTGACACCGGGGTGGGCGGTGAGTACGTTCTCCAGCTCGGCGGGCCAGATGTTGAAGCCGCCGGAGATGATCAAATCCTCCTTGCGGTCGGCGAGGAACAGAAAGCCTTCCTCGTCGAAGTAGCCCATGTCCCTGGTACGCACCCAGCCGTCCGGTGTGATCCGCGCGGCGGTCGCCTCGGGATCGCACCAGATTTCGGCCATTCGAGGAGGCCCGACCGCCACGATCTCCCCGATCTCGCCCTGTGGCAGCTCGTTGTCGTTCTCGTCCACGATTCGGATGCGCGCGTTCGCTGTCGGTCTGCCCGCCGACCGTAGTCGCCGCCGCTGTGCCGGCGAACCGTTCACGATGTGGTGCTCCGGAAGCAGTTCGGCGACCGGTGCCACCTCACTCTGGCCGAACTGCTGGTGCATGATGTTGCCCCACACCTCGAGCGCCCCGATCACGATCGACTCCGGGATCGGCGAGGCGCCGTAGAACACGCGCCGCAGGCTGGACACGTCCCGTATCGAGGCGTCCTCGTGTTGGATCACCATTTGCACCATGGTCGCGACCAGAACCGTCATCGTCGCGCGTTCGGCCTCGACCAGCCGCAGGAACTCTCCCGGGTCGAACGCGGGCATCACCACGACCGAGCCGCCCGCGTCGAGCAGCGGCCACAACGGCATGTTCGCCGCGTGTGTCATCGGGCCCGCTGCTAGATAGCGGTCCTCGCTGCCCAGTTTCGGTCGTACCGCGGTGAACATCTCCTCACCGACAGCCATCCAGCCACGGACGGTGTGCAGGATTCCTTTGGGCAGGCCGGTGGTGCCCGCGGAGAAGCGGATCTGAAAAGGGTCGTCAGGCCGGACGATGACCGGGGGAGGACCCGCTGGGGCGGCGGCGAGCATTTGCTCGTAGTCGAGGACGTCGGCGTCCGGCTGTTCGCCGAGCACAACCACCACGCGTACCGAATCGCGAACGGCGAGTGCCCGCGCGATCGCGGCGTGGTATTTGTCCTGCACGATCAGGGCGGTGGCCTCGGTCAGGCCGAGTAGGTAGTCGTGGCGGTCAGCGCTGTCGTGGGCGTAGAGCGGGCAACGTACGTAACCGCCGAGCGTCAACCCACCGATGAGTTCGACGGACTCGAAACTGTTGTCCGCCAACAGGGCGACCCGCTCACCCTGGTTGATTCCGGCCGCGCGCAGTGCGTTTGCCAGTCGGCATGATCGTTCGTAGAGTTCGCGATTGGACTGTCGGCGGTCGCCGCAGATGAGTGCGGTCCGCTCGCCGTTGATCTCGGCGTTGCGGCGCAGGACTTCCACAGGATCCATCATGTTTCCTCCGTCATGACGATCGATCGGTGCTTGCTCTCGTATCCACACTCGAAGGATGCGGACCGGTGTTCCAACCTCGTTCGGGTGCTCGCGACGGAGCACCGGTGAGTCAACTGCTACGAACGATCAGGCCGGTTCGGGTCAGTCGTGTTGAGAGTCGTCGCCGGAGCGGATGTAGCCGGAGAGCAGACCGACCACCTGCTCGTACAAGGTGTCCACGTCGATCCGGCCGGACGGGTGATACCAACGGGTGATCGACACCAGCATCCCGTTGATCAGGTTCGCCACGGCGCTGATGTCCAGGTCCGACCGTACGATCCCGGCTTCGGCACAGTCGGCGAGCAGTTTCTCCACCGTGTGGTTCACATCGCGGGCCCAGGATCGGTAGTTGCGCAATGCCTGTGTGGACAACTGGTGTTGGTCGGCGGTCAGCACCTGGTAGTAGGTCTGGTACTTGACCGCGTTCTCGATGTGCGCGCGGAGGTAGGCGTTCAGCTTCTCGCGTGAGGAGAGCTCACTGGCCACGATCTGCTCGATACCGTCGCGAAGCGGATAAATGATCTGCTCCACGATCGTTTCGAGCAACCAGCGCTTGGACGTGACGTACTGGTACACGGTCGGCTTGCTGACGCCGGCCTCGGCCGCGATATCACTGATCGTCGCCTCGACGAAGCCCTTGCGCTCGAACACCCGCGCGGCCGCGTCGACCAGTTGCTGCACACTGGTAGCGCGCTGACGTGCCACGACCGCTCCCCTCCACCGAAACCCGGCCCCACGGTGTGCCGCACCGGTGACCCTGATCGACTGGCCGAATATTACTGATCGCACGAGGGCCGATGAACGCGCACAGGCGACTGCGTTCGACGTCCAGGCCGACGTTTACGAACTCGGGGCAGGCACGGCCACCCGGGTCGTGATGAGTTCCGCGGTACCCGCCACCCCGCCGAGTGCCTCGAAGAATCCCGCTGAGGCGGCGATAAGGAGCTCGTGCCCGTCCGGTCCACCCATCGCGCAGGTGTAGACGTTGGCTCCGGCGGGATGGGCGATCTCGTCGACGATCTCGCCGGCGGGCGACACCCGGACCACGCGCTGTCCGCGCGCGTCAGCCGCCCAGACATGGTCCTCGGCGTCCACCGAGAGACCGTCGGGGGCGAGCTCCATCTCGGCGAGCATCTCCTGCGGACCACCGGGTCGCGGTGGTGAGCCGAACTGTGCCAGGGTGCGGCGGGCACTCAGCGAGCCGTCCTCGCCGATCGTGAACGCGGTGAGCCTCGCCGCGAACGACTCCGCCACGACCAGCGTCCTGCCGCCGTCGATCGTGACGATCCCGTTGGGACACCACAGATCCTCCGCTGCGATGGCGACTCCACCGTCCGGGTCGACGCGGAAGATGGGGCCAGGCTTGGCGGCCTCACCCTCATGGATCGCGAACCCGATGGTGCCGACCCAGGCCCGGCCCGCGGTGTCCACCCACATGTCGTTGATCCAGTAGGGCGCGACCGCGGACAGATCCGCGTGGGTGCTCACGGTGCCGTCGGCGTTCCTGCGCAGCAGGGCCCTGTCCTTCATCGACACCACCAGCAGCGAACCGTCCGGCAGCCAGCCCAGCCCGGAACACAGTGCATCGACGCGCATGAGGTCTTCTCGTCGCCCGGAGGGGTCGAACGCGCACACTACGCCCGCGAGCGCGTCCGAGGCGTACCAACGGCCCTCGTGCCACCGAGTGCCCTCGAAGTACATCCCGCCGCCGACAACGGTGTCGAACTTCCTGCTCATCATCGATCTCCTCGTTGAGAACCGTTGCGTGTATGTCCCATCAAAACTAACCAACTAGTAAGGATTAAGTTAATACCGTGCTTCGCTCCCGTTGGCAAGAGCGCGACCTAGATCGCGTCACTCTGTGAAGCTTTGCCGTGGGAGCGCTTGACAGTCAGCCGGGTCGGCAGCTAAAACAATGTTAACTGGTAAGTAATATTTGGAGGACGACGATGCGCTTGTCGGACAAGGTGGCGATCGTGACCGGAGCCGCGTACGGGATCGGTGCCGCGATCGCACGGCGTTTCGTCGACGAAGGCGCCAGTGTGGTGCTGGCGGACATCGCGGACGCGGCGGTTCGCGATCTGAGTGAGAAACTCGGCCCGCGAGCGACGTGGATCCGGTGTGACGTCTCGGCAGGACCGGATGTGGCTGCCGCCGTCGATGTCGCCAGGACCACCTTCGGCGGTCTGGACATCGTGGTGAACAACGCGGCCGTCGGGTCCAGCCTGCTGGTGACCGACCAGGAGCAACACGACTGGGAGCGGGTCCTCGCGGTAGGTGTGGGCGGGGTGTTCCACACGCTGCGGTACGCGACTCCCGCCATGCGGGAGCGGGGTGGTGGAGCCTTCGTGAATCTCTCCTCCGCGGCGGGGCGGAGGGCGATGCGGGGAATGTCGGCGTACGCGGCAGCGAAAGCCGGAATCGAGGCGATCACCCGGTGTGCCGCCCTGGAGCTGCGGGACCAGGGTGTGCGGGTCAACGCCATCGCTCCCGGAATGATCAGCACCGGGGCCGCGAGGGCGAACTCGGACTTCCTCAGCCAGGCGATCGGCATCGACATGGCCGATTTCGTCGAGAACAAGCAGGGTCGGTGGGGGGAAACCGCTGAGGTCGCCGCTGTGGCGCTGCATCTGGCGTCGGACGAGTCCGCGTTCACCACCGGCCACACCTACGTACTGGACAACGGGGCAACCAACCTGTTGTGACGAAGACTCTGATATTCACGAACAACAAAGGTGACATCATGACAGCAGTTGCTGACAGGGCGGATTTCGTGCATTCCCTGCGCGACTTCGTCGGCCGTGAGTGTGGGACCAGGGAACAGCGGCGCGAGTTGAGCCGGAACGGCCAGGCGACGCACAACCAACAGCTGCATCGCAAGCTCGCCGAACTCGGTTGGCTCGGCTGCGCGATTCCAACGGAATACGGTGGTGGAGGTGGTAGTGCGACCGATGCCTGCCATCTTCTCGAGGAAATGGCGTACGGGTTGGCCCCCCTGTTCGGGCTGGCGGTCTCGTTGGTGAGCTCCAGCGTGGTCGAGCGGTTCGGCACAGCGGAACAGAAGCACGACATTCTCGGTGGGGTGTGCCGTGGTGACGTGCTCGCGACGGCGATCAGTGAACCAGGTGCCGGCTCCGATCCCGGGGCCATGACCTGCCGGGCCGAACGTCGGGGTGACAGTTATGTCCTCAACGGTCAGAAAACCTGGATCTCCTGTGCCCATATCGCCACCCGGATTCTGGTGCTGTGCCGTACCGATTCCAGTGGCGCCAAGCACGACGGCATCACGATGATCGACGTGCCCGCAGATACCGAGGGTGTCGAGGTGCGGCCGATAGACACGCTTGGCGGGGACGAGGTGAACGACGTCTTCTTCACCGACGTCGTGGTCAGCGCCGACCGGGTGATCGGCGAGCCGGACAGGGCGTGGCACCAGATCATGCGCACTCTCAACACCGACCGCCTGATGTGTGGGGCGGTGTTTCTCGGCCGTGCGCGACGAACGTTCGATGATGCGCTGGAGTACGTCGCGACACGCGAGCAGTTCGGTCGGCCCGTGGGCAGTTTCCAGGCTGTCCGCCACCGGATCGCGGAACTCGCCACGGAGATCGAGTGCAGTCGGCTACTCGTCTACGATTCGGCGGCCAAGCTCGATGCCGACCCCGACCGGTGCGAGCCGCGAGAAGCTTCCATGGTCAAGCTGAAGGTGACCGAGACCGCCAAACGCACTGCCATCGAAGGCATGCAGCTCATGGGCGGTGCGGGTTACACCCGGGAACACGAGATGGAACGCCATCTTCGGGAGTCGGTCATTTCCACGGTCTATGCCGGTACCAGTGAGATTCAGCGGGACATCATCGGCCGTTCGTACGGCCTGTGAGCAACGCACATCGGTAGCGCCGCCGCGTCAGTCAACGGGACTGCCCGCTCCCTGACTGATCGCGGCGTGCGCGCCGTAGTTGTGGGTGTCGCCGCCTTCGACCCCGTAGTGCCTGCGCGCCTCCGGGGACAGTGATTCGACGATGGCGTGTTGCGCGTTCTCGGGCAGGGTGTGCAGACTTTGCATCACGCGATCGGTCCGGTTGCGGCTGCCCGCCCGTTCCGGCAGACCCGGGCTGGGTTGCATCTGGGGCGGCACCCCGGTGACATCGTCCACGCCGCCCGCGCCGTGGCCTGCCGCGAACATCGCCTTCTCCGCCGCCAGGGTGGCACCGTCCTTCTCCTCGGACATGCCGATCGGACCGTCCATACGACCGTGGAGGAACTGTTTGACCACCGGCTCGTCCGAGGTGAGCAGCACCTCCCGAGGACCGAACATGGCCAGCTCCTTGCGGAACAGCATGCCGATGTTGTCCGGCACCGTCCTGGCCAGGTTGATGTTGTGCGTGACGATCAGGAAAGTCGCGTCGATCTGCGCGTTCACGTCAAGGAACAGCTGGGAGATGTAGGTGGTCCGAACCGGATCGAGGCCGGAGTCGGGTTCGTCCACCAGGATGATCTCCGGGTCCAGCACCAGTGCGCGCGCCAGACCGGCACGCTTGCGCATACCGCCGGAGATCTCACCGGGCAGCTTGTCGTCCGCACCGGTGAGCCCGGTCATCTCCAGCTTTTCCAGCACGATTCGCCTGATCTCGGTCTCGGACTTGCGAGTGTGCTCGCGCAGTGGAAACGCGACGTTGTCGAAGAGGTTCATCGAACCGAACAGCGCGCCGTCCTGGAACAACACCCCGAACAGCTTGCGCGTCTCGTACAGCGTGCGTTCCGAGCAGGTCACGATGTCCACGCCGTTGATGACGCACCTGCCGCGCTCCGGTTTGAGCAGTCCGATCAACGACTTGAGGAACACCGACTTGCCGGTGCCGGAGGGCCCGAGCAGCGCCGACACCTCGCCGGGTGGCAAGGTCAGTGATACGTCACGCCAGATGTTCTGGTTTCCGAAGGACTTCGTCAAACCTTCGACGACGACTTCGACACCCATGCAGACCTCCTGGAACGATGTGCTGAACCGGTTGTGCTCAAGAACTGTGTGTCGGGGCTTGGCTCAACTGCCTCACGAAGTCTCGACCTGGCACTACAGCGGGGAAAGATCCGCGATCAGCCAGCGTCCGTCGACCTCGCGCATCTCCACCCGAGCCGCGGTGCTGGAGATGACGGGGGTCTTCTGCTCGGCGTGCTCGCTTTCCTGCGCGAGCAGCACCAGTAGAACGACCGCCCCCTGCTCGGACTCCATGACAGACGTGTTGGTCACGGTTGTGGTCACGCTGGCCTGCTTGTCGAGCACCGTCGCGCCGAGTACCTCGTCCATCAGCGCGTTGAAGTCCTCGGCGAAACTTCCGGTCACCAGCTCCGCAGCCCGCTGACGATCGGCGTCAAGGGTTTCGTGACGGTAGGAGAGCACCTCCGCGACCGTTTCCTTGGCCACCTGCTGTGACTGGCCTCGCTGTTCGTCGAGCACGGCCAGCGAGTTGGTCCTGAGTGCGAGCAAACCGCCCGTGACGGCGAGTCCGGCGATCACGAGAAAGAGCACGAGGCCAAGGACACGGGTCCGACTCCGGGTGGCTTGGCGATATAACCCGGTTATCGAGTCGATCAGCTTGGGAGTGATCACGAGAGGAACTCCAAACCGTGCACCAGCCACCGTCCGTCCTCATGCGTCATGCCCAGTCGCATTCGGTACTGGCGACGATCGCCCGTTTCGGATTCGGTGTTGTCGACCGTTGCCTCCGCGATGACGACGACGGTCGCCTGCTCCGCATCGCGCTCCTCGACTCCGGCTGCGACGACTGTGCCTTCGGACTCGACCTGGTGGGTGGCGAGGGTTTCGGCAAAGGCATCGGCCTGGGCGTCGAGCTGCTGCCGAAACTCGCCGGTCGTGACTTCCCGCAGCCGGGCCAGATCCTGCTCGTGGTGTTGATAGCTCAATCCGGTCAACGCCAGGGCCGCGTCGGTCGCCGCCGCGACCGCGTCACGTGATGCGGATTCGCGGGCGGTCGCGGCACGTTCGCCCGACCACAGCCAGCCGACGATCCCGGCGGCCGCGAGCGTGCAGGCGATGAGCAGGAGCAGCGCCGTTGACCGCGTGCGGAGTGGTTCGCGCCGCACCTCGTCCTCGTTCGACGACTCCTCGGGTTGCGGTTCCTCTTCGGACCGATCGGACTCGCCAGCCGCCGCGGGCTCCACACGAGGATGTGGCGAGGGCCGTTTCGTCGTCGGTTCGGATTCGGCATCGCCACCGTCGTTCGGTGAATCGCCGGGATCGGCACTGGCCTCGGATGTGTCCGCTGCGTCCGCATCGGGGAGAGCCACGTTGCCCACTCCTTGCTTGTCCGGGTCTCGTTCTGTTCGCGGGTGCTGCATGCTCAGCGATGGGACATGCGAACCGCCGCGTCGAGCCGGATGCACTCGGCGTTGAGATAGCCGTTGCCGACGATGTCGCGTACGAGACGGGCGAACTCCTCCGGCCGCCCCAGTCGGCTGGGTTCCGGGATCTCGGCCGTCAGTCCGTCCCGAACGGCCTGGGGGAGTCCGGCCGACATCGGTGTGTCGAACAGGCCAGGGGCGATGGTGTTGATCCGGACGCCCTTTCCGGCCAGTTCTCTGGCAATCGGTAGTGCCAGCCCGATCAGTCCCGCCTTGCTCGCGCTGTAGGCGGCCTGTCCCGGTTGTCCTTCGAAGGCCGCGCCCGAAGAGGTGTTGACGACTACGCCGCGCTCGCCGTCCTCCGGGTCGTTGCGCAGCATCGCCGCGATGGCGACCCGCATGACGTTGAAGGTGCCGCACAGGTTGATGTTCACGACCCGGTGGAAATCGTCGAACGATCCCGGCTTGCCCCGGGACACGATCTTGCCCGCATCGACGACGCCGGCGGTGTTGATGTTGATGTGGACCGTGCCGAACTCGGCGCACACCCGTTCGACGGCCTCCTCCACGGACGCCGCATCGGTGATGTCGGCGGGGATGGCAAGGCCGCGTGGCAGGCTCTCCGCCACCGCGCGCACACCCTGTTCGTCCCGGTCCAGAACGGCGACGAGCGCACCGGCTCGCGCGAGGTCCACGCAGACCTCACGACCGAGACCGGATGCGCCCCCGGCCACGAGGGCTACCTTGTTTTTGAGATCCATGGTCTCGCTTTCCGCTCAGTTTCCGCGCCCCGCGCACGGGGCTGGTTCGTCACCGTTGAAAGTTGGGTTCACGCCGTTCCCGGAAGGCATGCAGGCCCTCGGCGAAGTCAGGGCAGTTGGTCGCATAGTCCCGGCACGCGTTGAGTTCCAGCTCCAACGCCGCGTTCGTGTACAGGTCGGCACCCTGTTCGACGACCCGTTTCATCGCCGCGAGCCCGGTGGCGCTGTGTTTGCCGATCGTCGTGGTGAGCTCGGTGACCGCTCGTTCCAGTTCGCCAGGGGGCACGATCTCGTTGACCAGACCGGCGTCGTACATCCGCTGCGCCGACCAGGATTCGGCGGTGAAAAGCAACTGCTTCGCCCGGTTCGCACCGATCTTTCGCACCAGCCGGACAGCTCCACCGGCCGCGGGGAAGAGCCCGTACCGCGCGTGCCCGTCGGTGAACGTGGCATCTTCGGTGGCAACGATCAGATCGCAGGCCTGTACCAGCTCGAATCCGCCAGCGATGACACCGCCGTGTACCGCGGCGATGACCGGTTTCGGATGCCGGGCGATTTGTTTGCAGATCTCGCCGACCGAGGCGAGGAACGCGCCGAGCGCCCCGTTCTCGTTCAGTTGCCCGAGCACCATCTTCAGGTCCGCGCCCGCGCAGAACATCGACCCAGCACCCGCCAGCACGATCGACCGCACGGCCGGGTCGCGCTCAGCACGGTCGAGAGAGCCGCGCAGGCCGTCGACCACCTGGGTCGACAACGCATTGCGTGCTTCGGGTCGGTTCAGCACGATCCACGCCGCCGATTCGCGTAGTTCGTAGCGAACGACCGAGTGCTCGCTTCCGGCCTGTGACATCAGGTGCTCTCTCTTTCTGCTGATTCGGATCTTCCGGCGGTGGGGCCGGTCATGACGGTTCTGTGCCGAGGCGGACACCGGGGGCTCGTACCGCGCGACTGCGCGCCTCTTCGCGCACCAACGGAATTCCGGCGGGGTCGACGAGGCTGTCGTGTAGCTCGCGGTTGTGCGAGTGCGCGAGGTGGTGCAGTCCGAAGGCCGCCTCGACCGCGGAGCGCTGTCCCTGCAGGTCGAGCGTCTGATTCACCGCACGTTTCGCCAACCGGACCCCGAACGTCGGTCGCTTGGCGATCCGTTCGGCCATCGCGAGGGTTTCCGCTTCGAGTTCGGCGCGTGGAACCACTCGATTGACCATGCCGAGGGCGTGGGCGTCGACGGCGTCGATGGATTCGCCGGTGAACAGCATCTCCTTGGTGCGCCGGTGTCCCATCTCCCACGGCTGCACGAAGTACTCGCCGATACCGCAGCCGAACGCGCCCACCGGATCGGTGAAGACGGTGTCGTCGGCGGCGACCACGAGATCACACGGCCACATCAGGAGCAGGCCACCGCCCACGACCCGACCATGTACCTGCGCGATGGTCGGCCGGGGAATATCGCGCCAACGCAGGCAGAGACCGAGGAACAGTTCCTCTTCGGTGGCGTACCAGCCCTCCGCGCCCGCGGCGGTGAAGCCGCCGGTCATCGTCCGGGCGGTGACTCCGGTCATGTCATAGGTGTCGGTGGAGTCGAGGGTGAGGTCGTGCCCCGAGGAGAAGTCGGGTCCGTCGGCGGCGAGGATGATCACTCGCACGTCCTCGTCGCGGAGGGCTCGCAGATAGGCATCGTCGAGTTCGTGCAGCATCGCGCGGTCCTGGGCGTTGCGCTTTTCCGGGCGAGCGAGAACGACTCGAGCCACATGATCGCTCGGCCGTTCGTACCGCACTCGTTGGTCGCTCATTGGGCGTTTGCCACCTCCGCGTACTCCTAGCTGAACTAGCTGGACAGATTTCGTTGGCTACATCGAGTGCGCTGGCTTCCAGCGATATGGCATGTCAAACTCGACAACGACAGACTAGTATTCCTTACTGGTTAGTTCAATAACCTATCAGGGGCAGACATGCGTCAAGATGTTCGAGGGGCCGGGGATCGAACAGGTGAGTCCTGCCGCGGACCTGCCCGGTTTCGCGTGGCACCGGGCAAATCTCGGCGCGTTCACGCGTTAGCGCCGCACGCCGAATTGGGAGAACCGGTATGACGGTCAACGAGGAGGGCACGCCGGATGACGGCGCTGCCCGGCCGCTCGCACGCCGCTGTCGGCCGGTGTCCGCCATCGCCGCGCTCGGCCTGGCGCTGGTGTGCGGGGCCGCGTTGATCTGGGCGTTGGTGCTGCGGCACGAGGAGCAAGTACGCGCTGAACGGGAGACCGCGGCGATACGGGCGGCTACCGAGCACCTGGAAGTGTTGGCGAACTTGGGGCACGCCTCCGCGGCCGATGTACTGGCGAAGCTGCGCGAGGGCGCGACGGGTGAGTTTCGGCGGCAACTCGAGGGTGTGGGCGACCCCCTGTTCGGATTGCTCGAACAGGGCAAGGTGCAGTCCTCGGGACAGGTGACAGACGTCGCGCTGGCCCGGATCGATGACCAGCGTGCCGAGGTGTTGGCGCAGGTCGACACCACGTTCGTCAACACAGAACACCCCGAGGGCCAACAACGTTCGTATCGGTCCGTGGTGTCGCTGTTGTGGCAGGACGGCCGCTGGCTGGTGGAGAACGCGGAGACCAAGTGATGCGGAGCCCAGGTATGCGAGTACGAGCACTGGCGGGAGCGCTGCCCCGCACGGTCGTTGTGGCGATCCTGGCCGGCGCCGTGGCCTGCGGGGCCACGGCCGCGGTGCTCACCGAGAATGCCGTGGCCGAGAACGAAAAGCGTGACCTGCGGGCCGAGATCATCGCTGCGGCCACACAGAACGTGGTGGCGATTCTGTCCTACAGCGCCGACACGCTCGATGCCGACTTGTCCGAGGGCCTCGCCGTGACGACACAGCCCTTCTCGGACATTCTCTCCCGCACGGTCGAGGAGGTCATCTCACCGACCGCGGCCGATGCGGGAATCGACACCAGTGCCGAGGTGCTGGCGGCCGGCGTCGTGCGCAATGACACCGAGAGCGCCGAAGTCATCCTGTTCGTCGACCAGTCCACCACGAGCGCCGAGCAACCCGAGGCCGAGCTGAACCAGATCACGCTCACCGTCAGCCTGGTGAAGTCCGATGGGAACTGGCTCGTCTCGGAGTTCGCGCAGGGCTGAGGGTGTCAGTGTCACGCGGGCGCGAGACCAAGCGGGTCCAACAGGGAACGCACTCCCGGGTGGGCGGCCACGCCAGAGTCCTCGCGCAAGAGGAACGACTTTCCCCCTGGGCCGAAGAACAGACCGGTGAGTGGGTCGTAGGTGGCGGCGCCGGTCCTTTCTGGACCGTCTGACTTCCGTGGTCCCGTCGTACCCGCTCCGGCACCCCCGATGAACTGCAGTCCGCATCCTGCGGCGGTGGCCGAACGCCGGGTGGCGTCGTTGGGACAGGGGGAGTTGCGTGCTCCCCGCACCAGCAGGTCCGAATCCTGCGGCACCTTGCAGTAGGCGTCGTCAGCGGTGGGAAGCGGATTGGTGTCCGACGGATCCCTCGCCTCGTTTCCGAAGCCCTCCGTGCAGGTGGCGGGGTCGTTGATCGAGGTCTTGAGGTTCATCTTCGCGGTACCTGGCACCGGTGTGGTCGCCGCGACCGACAGGGTGTTGTTCATGATCGCGGGCAGCATCACCAGTGATGCCTCGAGGTTGGGGAGGTAGACGTTGAACACCTCGCCGGTGGCGGCCATGTTGTTCAACAGCCGGGGCAGCGCGGGTCGCACTTGTTCGACGAGGGTGGTCAGCTCCTCGGCATAGGCCGGAGCCTGGTCCAGCACCCCCCTGAGTGCCTCATCGGTGCTTTTCAGCTCGCCGGTGAACGCCGCGAGGTCCGCGGCATAGGACTGGATCTCGGCGGCGGAGTCCCGCTGGGTGCCGAGCACGGTGGGCGCGTCCGCGAGCAGCTGGCCGGTGGAGTCCAGGTGCTGCTGGGCCTGTTCGGTCAGTCTCCCGGCGGAGTCGAGCAGTCTTTGCACGCTCTTTCCGGAACCGTTGTAGGCGAGATAAGCCTCGTCCAATGTGGTGCGCAGACTGTCCTGTGGCACGGAGTCGACGAGTGATTTCGCGTTGTCGAGCACCGTTTCGACCGGGGTGGGCAGACTGGTTCGCTCGACCGGGATCGTCGCGCCTTCCGCCAGATGGGGCGGTCCCGTCGTGTTCGGCATGAGCGCGACATACTGCTCGCCCACCGCGGAGGTCTGCCGCACCGCGGCCGACACGTCTGCCGGTATGTCGACGTCACGGTCGACGCTGAGGTCGGCGATCACCCCTTTGCCGGTGAGTTCGATCCGGTCGACCCGGCCGACCTTGACACCTCGGTAGGTGACGTTCGCGGCCGGATACAGCCCGCCTGAGGCGGGAAGCTCGACGTATACCGGCATCTGGCCGACACCCAGCAATCGCGGCAGCCCGATGTAGTGCACTCCGGCGACGACGAGGCAGACAACTGTCAGCGTCACGAAAAGCAGGAGCTGTCCACGGACCAGTCGCGAGATCATTTGTCTCCTCCGAGAATCGCGCCGAGCAGGCCGGGTACGGGATCGGACGGAGGCGGCGGTTCAGTGGTTCGCACCGAGCCATCCGACGGCGGCCGTTCGGATTGTGCGGGCGCCTGAGACTGGTCGGGTTGATCTGGCCGACCGAGCGGAGCCTGCAGTGCCGGCTGTGAATCTGAGCTGCCCACACCCAGGGGAGGCAGGTTCCCGAGAATCGGAACGCCCGTGAGGAAGTTCTCCTGCAGGGTCGAAAGGCGCAGGTCGAGCGTCACGAAGTTGTTGGCGAAGTCGCCCTTTGCGGCCCCATCCAGGGTGTTGCCGGGGAAAGGGAAGGTCAGCAGTATCGAAAGCGATTCGATCAGATCGGTGTCGGCGTTGGCCAGTTGACCGACGATCGGTTGCAGATCGCGCAGGTTACGCAGGAGGTCGTCCCTCGTCGAGTTGAGAACCGACGTTCCGACATCACTGAGATCGGCCAGTGCGGTCAGCGTCCGGGTCAACTGGGGCCGGTTCTCGTTGAGGACCGCGATCCCTGCGGGTAGATGGTCCAGAGCGTTGTCGAGTTGGTCGGTGTGATCGTTCAGTGTGGTGCTGAGCTGCTCGAGACCTTCCAGGGCTTGGACGATGCCTTCCGAATGACCGTTGAGCTGCGAGACCAGCACGTCCAGATTGTCCAGTAGCTCGCGGGTATCGTCTGTTCGTCCCCGAAAGACGTTGTTGAGCTCGGTGGTGATGGTTCTGACCTGTTGGAGACCGCCGCCATTGAGCACCACTGACAGCGCGCTGAGCACTTCCTCGGTCTCCGGGTACGCGCCGGTGCGTTGCACGGGGATGGTGCTGCCGGGTCGTAGGTCACCTGCGGCTTGTTCGCCCTCGGGGGTGCTCAGGTCGAGGAACTCGGCTCCGAGCAGGCTCTTCTGGCCCGACTTGGCGATGATGTTGCCCGGCAGCTCCACCTCGCCGTTGATGCCGAGCGTGAGAATCGCTCGCCAGTCCTCGAACTCGATGTTCTTGATCGAGCCGACGATGACGTCGTTGTACATCACCTCGGCGTTCTTCACCAGATTGTTGATCTGCGCCATCTCGACCGTGATCGAGTAGGCGTTGTCGTCGGATCCATCGCTGAACGGAAGCGGGATATCCTCGCTGGAGAAGGCGCAACCGGTGGCGGTCATGACCGTCACTGAGGCCAGCGCGGCCCAACGCAGACGGGTTGGACGAGTCATCGGATACCTCCCGGGAGCAGCAGGCCGGCCAAACCCTCCTGTGCGCCGGGTTGTGGCGCCGGCGCCGGTTCCTGCTTCCGTGGGGGACTCGGTTCGGCACCCTCACCCGCATCGACCTGGTTGGACACACCATCGCGGTACAACGGGTTCGTGCCGACGGGCAACTGGTCAGGCAGGACGTTCAGCAGTGGGGCCAGCGCCTGCTGGCATTGTTCCGGAGGCCCGCCCAGGGAGAAGATCGTGCTGCACACGAACACCGCGGGGTGCTGCAGAAAGATGTCCGAGACCACGGCGTTGATCGAAGAACTCTCCGGGTCGTACACATTGTTGTAGTTGGACAGCGTGGTGGGGCCGATCTGCAGGAGGTCCGCGATGCGCTGGCGTTGGCCCGCGAGATTCTCGGCAACAGAGCCCAGTGACTCCAGGTTCGCGGTGAGCCGGTCGGTGTTGTCGGCGACGAATGCTCGAATCTGCTCGACCGAGCCGTCCAACGTCCGCAATGTCGTGGTGACCAGTTCGCGATTCTCCTCGAGCACACCGGAAACCCCGGCGAGCTGTTTCTGGAACTCGGCGACCACGTGATCGCTGTCGGCCAGTGCGCCGACCAGAATTCGCAGATTCTCCACAGTTTCGAACAGGTCACCGCTGCCGTCCGCCAAGGTGGTGGTCGCCGCCGCGAGGTCGGTCAACGTCTGGTGCAGTCGTGCGCCCTGACCGTCGAGATTCCGAGCTGATACGTCGAGCAACCGGGACAGTGCCCCTTCGCTATTCGCGCCTTCGGGGCCGAGGTCGGCGGCGAGTTGGGCCACTTGTTCGGTGATCTGATCCCACTCCATCGGCACGACGGTTCGCTCCACCGGAATCACCGCGCCGTCGTCCAGTTCGGGGCCTGACGTGTAGGGCGGGTGGAGCGCGACATAGCGGCCGGTCACCAGAGTGGGGGCGATGATCGCGGCCTGGACATCGGCGGGAAGCAGGTGTTCCTCGGCGTATTCGAGTTCGACCACAACGCTGCCGTCGGTCGGCTCGATGCTGGTGATCGAGCCGACCGGCACGTCGAGGATGCGAACATCGTCGCCGACATAGAGGCCAGTGGTGGAGGCGAAGTGGACGGTGATGGCGCGATCGCTGTTGCTCGGCCACAGCACGATGGTCGCTGACACCGCCAGTGCCGCCACGATCGCCACCGTGAGCAGGCGCGATGGACGTGGTCGGAACATCAGTTGCCGCCCCCTTCCAGGATTTCCGGCACCATTCCGGACAGCACCGGTGTCAGGTTGCTCGGCACGATGTTCTCGATGAGGGCGTAGAAGTGGCTGCCACCGGCGACGGACTCACCGAGGGTGAGCGCATAGGTCGCCAGCCCGTCGATGGTCTTGTTCACGTTCTCTTCGTTCTGCACCAGAACTTTCACGACATCGTTGAGCTGATCAAGCACCGGAGCGATGTCGGCTTCGTTGTCGTCGATGACACCGCGAAGAGTTTCGATCGTCGCGGTGGTGCCCGCCAGCAGGTCGCGCAGATCGTCCCGGCGTTGGTACAGCTCGGCCAGCAGTTCATTGCCGTGTTCCATCAACCCGACGACCTGTTGGTTTCGGTTGGCCAGCACCTTGGTGACCCCGCTGGCGTTGCTGAGCAGTTCCCGGAGTTGTTGATCGCGAGAAGCGACAGTCCTGGACAACTCGCTCACCCCGCGCAATGCGGACGCGAACTCGTCAGGGGTGTTCTCGAACGCGGCGGCGACGGTATCGAGTGACTCGGCCAGCTGCTCGGTGTCGATCGCGGCGGTGGTCTCGCCCAACTGCTGTAAGGCCAGGTTCACGTCATACGGGTTGCTCGTGCGCTCCTTGGGGATCACCCCTCCTGCCGCCAGTTCCCCGCCGGTGCCCAGGTCCACATCGAGGTACTTCGCACCCAGCGGAGTAGCGGTACCGATAGCGGCCCGAGCGCCCTCGCGAAGCTGGACATCGTTGTCGACGTTGAAGGTCACCACAACTCTGTCCCCTTCGAGTCCGACCTCGGTGACCCTGCCGACCTCGTGCCCACCGGTTCGCACCTCGTCGCCCGATGTCAAACCGCCCGCGGCGGCGAAATGCGCGTGGAAGGTCTCGGTGACGAGCGTGCGATACAGCGCTCCCGAGTTCAGCGCGAGCGTGCCAGATCCCGCGATTACCACCAGGCCGAACAGTGCGATCTTGGTGCGGCTACGTTCTCGAAAAGAGGTTCTCATCCTTGGCAACGCTCCACTTCGCTCCTGATGAAGGGCGTGAGAATGCCCTCACTGGTGGGGCCGTCCAGGTGCAGCCGCAGGCCGCAGATGTAGAAATTGAACGCGGAGGCGTACCCACCGACTCGGCCGAGCAGTTCTTGCAGCCGCGGAGCCCGCCGCAGGTTCTCCTCGATCGTTGGCCTGCCCTCGTGCAGCACCGGCAACAAACGCTTGAGTTCGGTGACAAGGCCGCGGACCTCTGGTCTGGCCTCGGTGAGTAGCCCCGACACCTCCTCGGTGAACCCACTGATCCTGGCGAACGACTCGCCGATTGGGTCTCGGTCCTGCGCCAGTCCCGCCACCAGCCTGTCCACCTCGTCGACCAGCGAGGACAGCTCCGGTGTCCTCGCGTTGACCGTGCCGAGCACCGAGTTCAGTTCGGTGATGAGTGAACCGATCAGCTGGTCGTGATCGGCGAGCTCCCCGGTCAACTCGCCGAGGTTGCCGAGCAGGTGCTCGAGTGCGCCGGACTGGCCCTGGAAGACGGCGATCAGCGCCGCGGACAACTCGTTGACCTGTTCCGGGTCCAAGCCCTGGAAGAGTGGGGCGAAACCGCTGTAGAGCTCGTCGAGATCAAGGGCGGGGAAGGTGTGATCTTCGCTGATCGTGGCGTCCGGCGCCAGCGGATCGGCCTCGGTCGAGTCCTCGCCGGCGCCGAGCTCCAGGAAACGATCCCCGAGGAGGTTGGCGTATCGGATGGTGGCCGTGCTGCTGGTGGTGAGCGGGACATGCGGGGCCGCGGAGAAGCTGACCCGCAGAGTGCCGTCATCGTCGAGCTCAACGCTGCGCACTTGGCCGACGACGACTCCGGACGCCTTCACGTCCTCGCCCTCACTGAGACCTGAAACGTCTCGGAACAGCGCGTGATAGCGCAACTGGTCCCCTACCTGCGGGCGGTCGAACAGGACGATCAGCAGGGCCATCAGCAACCCGCTGATCGAAACGATGATTCCGACCCGGACCAGGTTCGTCCCTGTGCTCATCGTGTCAGAACCTCGCTTAGTTCGGGGCCGAACAGTTGCGTCACAATCAACGGCTCACCGATCTCGGCGCTGTCCTCCTTGGATGGATAGATTTCACTGCCATCCGCGAAGTTCACATATGGAGAGGGCAACTGTTCAGGACTGTGCGGCGCGCCGTAACAACTCGGTCCGGTTCCAGGGGGGACCGTGGGAAGGTCATGGGGATAGCGGTAACCCGGCTGCGCGGGCTGGACCCCGATATACAGCGAAATACCCGGCACTTCCGTGCCCACTGCTTGTTCGAACAGAACACGAATCCGGTTCGCGGTGTCCAGGGTGCACGGGATGATCCCGGAGTAGGTCGACAGGAGTTCCATGGTCGGAGTCAACTCCGCCAGCGCTGCTCGTAAATGCTCGCCGTTTTCGGCGAACAGCGCTCTACCACTGTTCGCCAGTGTGGTCAGTTCCGCCAATGTCGATTCGAGTTCGGGCGCCTTCTCGACCAGAGTCCGGGCTGTGGTGACCACATTGTCCAATGTGGCTACCAGATCTGGCGCGACCCCGGCGTAGAGCCGGGCGACCGGACCGGTGCCGTCGACGGTGGCGTGGAGGTTGGCGAGATGAGCGTTGAACTCACGGAGATAGCCGTTGAGCTCGGTGATGTACCGGCCGGTCTGTTCACCCCGGCCGGAAAGGGTGGCCGACAACCCTCCCAGCGTGCCGTTCAGTTTGCTGACGTCGATACTGCTGAGCAGCGACATGAGACTGTCGAACACCGAGTTGATCTCGACCTGGGCCGTCGCGGGCGTGATCACGTCCCCGTCCCGGAGTTCGGGTCCGGTCGAAGTTCCCGGCTCGATGAGCTCCAGATACTTGGCGCCGAACACCGTCGGTGCCAGGATGCGCCCGGACACGTCGGCGGGCACCTGCGCGGCCGCTTCGGGACGTAGGGCGATCTCGATATGGACCTGGTCATCTCGGTTGTCCAGACCCCGGATCTCGCCGATCGTGACCCCGCGGAAGGTCACGTCCGATCTCAGGTCGGTCATCAGCCCCGCCCGATCAGCGATCACGGTCACCGTGACCACCGGGGTGAACAACTGCATGTAGTTGCCCACCACGAGCGCGGCCACGGCGGCCAGGCAGACAGCCGCCAACCCTCCCACGGTCGCGGTGCGGGCTCGCCGTCGTGATTGTCGTGCGGCCATGGTGTCACCTTGATATGTGGAGGGTGTCGGTGTTTCCGTACAGGGTGATCGTCGCGGCCAGCGCGACGAACATGATGGCGATCAGTGAGGTGCGAACCGCCTTGCCGACGGCGAGCCCGACACCGGCAGGGCCACCTTCTGCCTTGAAGCCGAAATAGCAGTGCACACACATCACCACCACCGACATCGCCAGCACCGTCAGATAGGAGCTGAGGATGTCCGACGGGATCAGGAACGTACTGAAGTAGTGGTCATAGGTTCCCGCGGACTGTCCGAACACGACGATGACGGTGGCTCGGGTCAACGCGTAGGCCGCTATCAGCGCGACAGCGTACAGCGGCGTGACCGCGATCATTCCGGCGATGATCCGTGTGGTGACCAGATAGGGGATCGAGGGCACTGCCATCACATCGAGCGCGTCGATTTCCTCGCTGATCCGCATGGCGCCGAGTTCCGCGGTGAATCCGGCGCCTACGGTGGCGACCAGCGCGATGCCGGCCACGAGGGGGGCGCCGTTTCGGGTGTTGACGTAGGCCGACACGAAACCGCTCAGCGCCTCGACTCCCACGTTGGTCAGCTGGGAGTGTCCTTGGAGGCCGATCTCGATGCCCATGGCTCCGGTGAGGATGGCCACGACGGCGGCCGTGCCGCCGATCAACGCCAACCCGCCGGTACCGAAACTGACCGCGGCGATCTGACGAAGAATCTCCTTGCGATACCTGGTTATCGCCAGGGGCGTCCAGGCGAGCGCACGGGCGTAGAAGTTGACCTGATCGCCCAGCTTCGTCGTCGTGTTGAGCGGCGCTTCGATCACCCGCTCGCGAACCGTCTGTGTCATCTCGACACCCATTTCACTCGATGCCCAGTTGCATGTAGATGGCGCTGATCAGCACGTTGAATACGAACAGGACGATCACGGCCAGAATGACCGTTTGATTGACGGCTTCGCCTACGCCTTTCGACCCGCCGCCGGCGGTGAGCCCGCGATAACAGGCGACCAGGCCGGCACCGAGACCGAACACCGCGGCTTTGATCGTGCTCACGATCAGATCAGGCAGTCCGGTCAGCAGATTCAGATTGGCGATGAACTGCCCTGGGCTGGCCCCCTGCACCGCAACCGACAGCAGGTAGCCGGTCACGATCGCCACGACGGAGACCAGGGTGTTGAGCGCGACCGCCATGGTCGCCGAGGCGAGTACGCGGGGAACCACCAGGCGTTGCACCGGATCGACACCGAGTACCTCCATGGCGTCGAGTTCCTCGCGGATCTTTCGTGAGCCCAGGTCGGCGCAGATCGCTGTGGCTCCGGCTCCCGCGACCACCAGTACGCTGGCCAGCGGCCCGATCTCGCGGATGACAGCGAGGCCGACTCCGGCACCGGCGAAGTCGATGGCCCCGATCTCGCCGAGCAGTTCGTTGAGGTTGTACATGACCACGCCGAGGAACGGAATGGTCAGCATGATGGCCGGCACGATCGACACACGGGCGATGAACACCGTCTGCTCGAGATACTCCCTGAGCTGGAACGGCCGCCGGAAGATACCGACCGCGGTGTCCAGACACATCGCTAGGAAGCCCCCCACCGGCTGTAGCGCTCTGTCGACGGCGCTCGATGGCATGGCACCCTCCTGAGTGCGCTGAAGGTCTGAACGGGACGGTTAGGCGAGGCCGGTTTCGCATGGGACGGCCCGGTGCCGGGTGAGTCGTGTTGGTGTCAGGTGCTCAGGATGGTGACGGTGGCGACCGCCGCGTCCGGCCCGATATAGCCACCCGCGTTCTCGGCCACGGCCAATGTCGGGCTGCCGGCCTGTCGGCGCCCGGCCCGGCCGCGCAACTGGTCGGCGATCTCGGCCACCTGGCCGAGCCCGGTCGCGCCAAGGGGATGTCCTTTGCTCTGGAGCCCACCGCTGGGGTTCACCGGCAGTCTGCCGCCGATGCTGGTGGCGCCGGACCGCAGCAGTGCGGGCGCCTCGCCCGGCTCGCACAGGCGCAGTTGTTCCAGCACGATCAGTTCCGCGGGGGAGGCGGCGTCATGGCATTCGACTATGTCGACGTCGCGGGGATCCGCTCCGGCCATCTCGAAAGCGCGCAGCGCTGTCGCCGGAACCAGTTCGCCGTAGGCGCCGTGCCGTCCGGCGGACAGTGCACTGCCGCGCAGACGAACCGGCGAGGCCCCGCAGCGCTTGGCGAACTCCGGTGTGGTGACGACCGCAGCGGCCGCGCCATCGCTCATCGGCGCGCACATGGGCACGGTGAGGCACCCGCTGACCTTCCGGGCGTTGAGCACTTCCTCAACAGTGAGCTGCCTGCCGTACTGCGCTTTGGGGTTGAGTGCCCCGTGCGCGCTGTTCTTGACCGCGACTCGGGCGAAGTCCTCGGGGGTCGCGCCTGACGATTCCATGTACCACTCGGCGAAGCGGGCGTAGATGTCCATGAACACCGAACCGACGCCGTCGCTGCCCAACTCTGTGACGATGTCGTCCATACGCTCCTGGTTCAGCGCGGAGGCCAGGGCGTTGAAGGTCCGGTTCTTGTCGCCGATGTTGAGCTTCTCCGCGCCGAGGGCGACCGCGACCTCGGCCTGCCCGGCCGCCACGGACAGCCATGCCTGGTTCAGTGCGGTGGACCCGGATGCGCAGGCATTCTCGACGTTGATCAACGGCACCCCGGCCAACTCCGTGCCGTGCAGCGCATGCTGGCCACGAACCGACTCCTGGCCCTGCAGCAGACCGGACGCCACGTTGCCGTAGTAGACGATGTCCACCTGGCTCTGCGCGTCGCCGATGCAGGCGTCGGTGAGTGCCTCGCGGGCGGCTTCGGTGGCGAGTGAGCTGATCGTCCGATCCGAATGCCGGCCGAATGCTGTCATGCCGACGCCTGAGATCACTACGTCTCGCACTTGATCACCTTTCGTCACCTGGGCTCGCTGCCGTAGTGCGGCAACTTAACTCACCATGCAGTAAAGTATCAAGCCGGGTGTATGTCTTCCCATTGAACTGGCCCAAGTTCCGTCATTTTCTTTAGCCACCCATGACCAACCGGTTAGGATGAGCAGCGTTAAGGGAGGCGACATGGCACCACGGCGCGCCACAAGCGTGCAGGAACTCGTCGACGCCGCGGCGCGGGTCTTCGAGCGTAAGGGCTTCGTCGAAGCCACGATCAGTGACATCGCGGCCGAGGCGGGAGTGAGCAAGCCGACCGTCTACCAGTACGTCGAGTCGAAACGCTGGTTGCTGGAGACGATTGTCGAGCAGGTCATCTACCCGCTGCGGCACAGTATCGACGAGATCATCAACAGCGATCTGGATTCGCGCGAGAAGCTCATGCGGTATCTGCGAGTCCAGGTCACGTCCGCGGTTCGGTACCGGACCTACTACGCGGTGCTGTTCTCCGATCAGCACCAGCTGTCGGCCCAGGCGTTGCGCAACTATCTGTCCTGGGCTCGCGATCTCAACCACGCCGCGGCAGGTCTTTTCGAGGTGTGTGCCAAGGACGGCTTCGTGCGGGCGGATCTCGACATCACGGTCGCGGTGAACCTGATCAACGGCATGGCCCTGTCGATCTCGCGCTGGTACACCCCTGGCGGCCGAGTGAGCGTGGAGGAGCTGTTGTCCCAGGTGGTCGGGCTGCTTTCCGGCTTTATTCAGCCCGAGGGCGGCTGATCCCGCTCGCGTCGCGCCACCACCGACCGTTCAACGAGGAAAGGTTTGGGTGCTACGAATGAACCAAACGAAACAGAACGTCCAGTCTGCTGCCGATGCTGCCGCCACCTGCGCCACGACGCTGCTCTGTGATCGTCATCCGCGGGATGCGGTCGCCTTCACAGTTGTCGACGATGGGCTCAACGCTCTCGACCTGACATACGGCGAACTGGCTGACCGCTCGGCCCGGGTGGCCGCCGCGCTGGCCGGTCTCGGTGTCGGGCGCGGCGACTCGGTGGGCGTGCTGATGGGCAAGTCCGCCGACCTGCCCTCGGTACTGCTGGGCATCTGGCGACTGGGAGCGGTCCAAGTGCCGCTGTTCACCGCGTTTGCCCGCCCGGCCATCGAAATGCGGTTGAACGCCGCCGACGCCAAGGTGGTGGTCGCCGATGCCGACCAGACCGAGAAGCTGCCCGTAACTGGGGAGCGGGACTGGAAGATCGTCCAGGTGGGTGGGAGGCCACCGGAGCGACCGCACTGGTACGACTTGGACGAGTTGCTGTCGTCGGCTGGGCCCGTTCCCGACCCGGTCGAGGTCGGTCCGGAAGGGACGATCGTGTTGCTGTTCACCAGCGGCACCACGGGAGTGCCGAAGGGAGTCCCGATTCCGTTGCGGTCACTGGCCTCGATGCAGGACTACCTGATCGACGCGGTGGACGTGCAGCCGACCGATGTCTACTGGAACGCCGCCGATCCCGGCTGGGCATACGGGCTGTACTACGGCGTTCTCGCACCACTCGCACTCGGCAGGCGCAATCTCCTGTTTCAGGGCGCGTTTTCACCGGCGACCTGCTGGAGGGTCCTGCGGAAGTTCGGGGTCACCAGCTTCGCCGCCGCGCCGACGGTCTACCGCGCGTTACGCGCGAACCCGGAGACTTCGGACAGTGCGGCCGTGCCCGTGCGGCTGCGTCGTGCCGCTGCGGCCGGTGAGCCGCTGACCCCAGAGGTCGTGACCTGGGCCCGCGATGCGCTCGGAGTCGAGGTGCGTGATCACTACGGGCAGACCGAACTCGGCATGGTCATCGCCAACGCGTGGCGGGACGGCCTGCGTGAGGAAGTGGTGGCCGGGTCGATGGGCAGGCCGCTCCCGGGATGGTCCTGCGAGGTGCTCAGCGACGACAGTGATGAGATCGCGCCCACCGGTACGGTCGGCCGACTCGCTGTCGATACCCACCAGAGCCCGTCGATGTGGTTCGCCGGTTACCTCGACGCGCCGGAGAAGACGGCGGAACGGTTCACGTCCGACGGGCGCTGGTACGTCACCGGCGACACGGCCTTGCGCGATGAGCAGGGCAGATTCCACTTCTCCGCACGTGACGACGACGTCATCATCATGGCCGGATACCGGATCGGGCCGTTCGATGTGGAGAGTGTGCTGGTCACCCACGAGGCGGTGGTGGAGGCCGCGGTCGTGGCCGCGCCGGATGAACTGCGTGGCGAGGTGCTCACCGCATACGTGACGCTGCGGCAAGGGGTCGAGGGCGGCCCGGAACTGGTGACGGAGTTGCAGAAGCTCGTCAAGAGTGAGTTCGCCGCGCACGCCTACCCGCGGCAGGTCTACTTCGTGTCCGAACTGCCGAAGACTCCCAGCGGCAAGATCCAGCGATTCAAACTGCGCGCCGGCAACGCCACCGGCGCAGCCTGACCGCGGACTCGGTGCTCGGGTGGCTGACCGCTGCCCGAGCACCGGTCGTCGTGTTCCGCGAATCCGCAAAACTGTCCAGCCTTATGGTTAATCTTCCTTACCAGCCAGTATGATTGGTTCAACTCATCGCAGGTGGACGCCTGGAAGGTCGACGGTGCGTCGTTCCGCCTCCACTTGGTTCTGACCTGCAAGTTTTCCACCGCCATGCATCTAGGGCAGGAGTGGAAAGTTCCCGCGGCCATGTCGTTGCCTATCAGATGTCTTCCTGCTACTTTACTGGCCAGTTAGGCAAACATGGTGTCCGGGCACGAGTCGCCCCACTGGGTGGTTCCGACACCGTTCCCCGGTTTTCCGGACGGCGTACCAACTCCGAACAGGAAGAGGAGCAGTGGCACTACGAATCGGAATCGACACAGGCGGCACGTTCACGGACCTGGTGGTAGCCGAAGGGGATCAGGTCCTGGTCGCCGCGAAATCGCTGACGACGTACGGTGACCTAGCGACAGGTCTACTGAACACCCTGGGCAAGGCCGATATCGACAAGGGCGAGCTTGGACAGGTCGTGCACGGCACGACTGTCGCGCTCAACGCGATCCTCACTCGCCGAGGCGCCGAGATCGGCCTGATCGCCAGCGAGGGTTTCCGCGATCTGATGGACATGGGCCGCGGCTGGCGCGCCCCCGATGCCATTATGGACCCACGTTATCGTCGTCCGCACGAGTTGCGGCCGATCGTCGAGCGGTATCGGCGGCGTACGGTCCGCGAGCGGACCCTGGCAGACGGCACCGTGCTGGTCCCGCTCAATGAGGATCAGTTGCTGCGTGAGGCGCAGGAGCTGGTTGACCTGGGCTGTGAAAGCATCGCCATCAGCTTCACCCACTCCTACAAGCACCCGGGCAACGAACTGCGCGCCGCCGCGCTGATCCGGAAGCACTTCCCGGATCTGCACGTGAGTACCTCTTCGGAGATCGCGCCGTTCCCCAGGGAGTACAACCGGACGTCGACGTGTGTGCTCAACGCCTACGCGCAGCCACTGATGTCCAACTACACCACGTCCGTGGAGCAACGTCTGGACGGCGCCGGATACCAGGCTCCGCTGATGTTCATGACCAACGACGGCGGGCTGAGTGCCCCGACCGAGGTCGGGGTCAAGCCGGTGACCACGCTCAACAGCGGTCCCGTCGGCGGTGTCATGGGCGTGCAGACCTACTCGCGACTGCTGGACATGCCCAACCTGGTCGGCTTCGACATGGGTGGCACCAGTACCGACGTCGCGGTCGTCACCGACGGACGGGCTTCGACCAAAAGGGAGCTGGAACTCGAGCACGACCTGATCGTGAGCATGCCGGTGCTGGAGATTCACAGCATCGGCGCGGGCGGTGGCAGCCTCGCGTCCGTGGATGCCGCGGGTGGTCTCCGCGTCGGTCCGGAAAGTGCGGGCAGCACACCCGGCCCTGCCTGTTATGGCAAGGGTGGTACCCGGCCCGCGGTGACCGACGCGCTACTGGTGCTGGGCTGGTTGGCCGCGGACACCTCGCTTGGTGGCGAGATCACCCCCGATTTCGCTGCCGCCGAACAGGCGCTGGCCAACCTCGGTGAGCAGATCGGGATGGACGCGACAACGGTCGCGAACGCCATCGCCGAGATCGCGATCAACAGCATGGCCGAGGCCGTCCGTCAGCTCACCGTCTACCGCGGGGTCGACCCCCGCGAGTTCGGTCTGCTCGCCTACGGCGCTGCGGGTCCGTTCGCCGCGAGCCAGGTCGCCCGCGTGCTGGAGATGCCGACGGTGGTCTTCCCCGCCCTGGCCGGTGTCTTCTCGGCGTTCGGCATGTTGGAGGGCGCAGGATTCGAGGAGGAGGTTATTCCGGTAATGAAGATCGCTACCCCCGAATTGGTCCAGGACTCCTTCGCGCAGATGCGGGACACCGCGGTGCGGCTGCGCAAGAAGCTCGGCGAAGAGGCTGCCGAGCATGCGGAGTTCATTGTGGACGGTATGTATCTGGGTCAGCGTTGGGAGCTGCCTGCCCTCGTGGACCCGAGTCGCACTGAGGACTGCTTCGAGCACTTCACCGAAGCGTTCGGTGACGCGCACCGAAGGCAGTTCGGATACCAGCTCCCCGCCCCGGTGCAGATCTCGGCGTTGCGGGTGCGAGCGGTGTCCACCAGTGAGCGGGCAGCGCGTCCGGCGCCGGTACCGGAACGCTCGCCGGCGGAGCCGCGCACCCGGCGGACACTGGTGACCGGTGGAGTCACCCACGCGAACAGCCCGGTGTTCCGAGCCACCGAGCTCGCCGCGGGACAGGTCATCAACGGCCCTGCCGTTATCGAGGCGCCCAGCTACACCGGAGTACTGGTACCCGGAGACGTCGCCCGGGTCAATGAAGTCGGCGACATCATCGTGGAATTGAAGGAGGCTGGAGCATGACCGGCACGCAAGCGCAGTCGGGCGGAGTGGCGCTGGACGTCGACGAGGTCAAGTCGCGTTACGGGATTGACCTCACCACCGCGGAAGTGCTGCGGCACGCACTGCGTTTCGTGTCGCTGCAGATGCAACTCAAGATCAATACCGCAGCACTGAGTCCGTTGCTCAGCGAGGTCAACGACTTCGGCGTTGGCCTGCTCGCCCCGCGCGATCTCGAACGTGATCTCGACTTCGACGCGATCGCCATGGCCAGTGCCGCACCCGCGCACTACGTCATCAACCAGTTCTACGCGCGGATGGCGATTGAGCACTGGGGAGTCGACCGGCTCCAGCCGGGGGACGTGTTGATCTACAACGATCCCTACCGCGGTGGTAGTCACGTCAACGATGTGGGCACATTGATGCCGATCTTCCACGAGGACCAGTTGATCGGTTTCGCCGTCGCCATCACGCACTGGCTCGACATCGGTGGCCCGGTTCCCGCCGGGCTCGGTGCGGGTCTGCAGCGCGACATGTACGCCGAGGGCATCAAGCTCACTCCTCGCAAGCTGTACGACAAGGGCGAACTGGTTCGGGAGACACTGGAGCTGTTCACCGAGCAGACTCGAATTCCCGACATCACGATCAACGATCTTCAGGTGATCAAAGCGGCGTTGCAGCTCGGTACCGATATGGTCGGCCACTACGTCAAGCGGTACGGCGCTGACGCCTACTACGCGGCATCGCAGTATACCTTGGACTACTCCGAGCGTGCGGTTCGCAGTTCCCTGCTCGAAGTTCCGGACGGTACATACGAGTCACAGGACTACCTGGACAACAACATGGACGGCGAACCCATGTTGGTGCGCTGCACGGTGCGCAAGTACGGGGACAGCATCGAGGTCGACTACTCGGGAAGCTGCCGCGAGGAGTGGGGTGGCTACGCCTCGCAGTGGTCGGACACGGTATCGGGCGCCCACCTCGGTGTCGCGAACATTCTGGACACCACGGCGGTGGAGCTCAACGCGGGTGCCTATCGGCCCATCCACGTGGTCGCCCCACCGGGGTCGTGTCTGTCCGCGCTGCCGCCGATGTCGACCAACGCCGGGCACACGATGTTCTTCACCAAGGCGTTGAACCTGGTGAAGCTCGCGCTGTCGAAGGCAAGCCCGGAACTGGCCGTGGCGGAGAACTACGATGACGTCGGTGTGCTCGGTTTCGTCGGAATTGACGACCGTGCGGACACGCACAACCCGTTCATCACCATTCGCGCACTGTGTGGTCCGTTCGGTGGTACCGCGCGGGACGACGGGTGCAGCATGACCCTGGTCGAGGGTGGCAACTGTCTGGAGCCGTCGATCGAACTCGACGAAGAGGCGTACCCGGTGGTCGTACTCAGTCGTGAGTTCGTCACCGACACCGCTGGTGTGGGTACACATCGGGGCGGTCCCTCCACCGAGATGATGCTGGCGCCGCAGGTTCCCGTGCAGATGACATATCAGCTCGACCAGTGCCGCTTCCCGACGCAGGGTGTGCTTGGTGGCGGCAACGGTGCCCTTGCCTCGATCAAGGTTCACCGCGGCGGCTTGGATGCATGGGTCCGGGGCGAGGCGCTGCCGGAGCCGGAGGTCATCGCGGGATTCGCCTACTCCGACACCGGCCGGCTCGCTCCAGCCGAGGAAGCCGAGTCCCCTGGGGTGGAGTTCCGCAACAGCAAGGGGGCCGGTGCGCCGTTCATGCCCGGCGATGTGGTCGTGCTGCGGCTGCCGGGTGCGGGCGGATACGGCCCGGCACCCGAGCGCGATCCGGAGGCCGTGCGCAGGGACGTCCGGGACGGCATCTACAGCTCCGCCGCTGCAGCCGGACAGTGAGCTTTCCGGTCGGCACGAGGAAAGAGGCAATCAAATGGAATACCCCCAACCGCAGGAACTGACCATCGACGAACCATTGGAGCCGGTGGCGAAACCGTGTTCCCAGTGTGGCGACGATGCCGTATACCGCTATCGGCTGGTCAACTATCGTGGCTGGCTTCGTGTGGTGAAGTGCCGTTCCTGTCTGCACGTCGAATCCAGTGAGTTGATCATCGCCCCACCCCAGGGAGTGTCATGAGCTGGAGACCACCGACGAGCCTGGAGATCGACCCGCCGTTCGAGCTGGACGTTCTCGACCGAGTGTTCAGCACCATCGTCGAACGGTGGTCCGAACACGATGGCGACCGCGAGTGCATCGTGCAGGACGATGGGGTCTCGGTGACCTACCGCCTGCTGAACCAACGTGCGAGCGCGATCGCCGCCGGACTGCGGGAACACGGCATCGGTGTCGGTGACCGGGTCGCGACCCTGGTCGCCAACGACGTGCGGGTGATCTACATCGGTACCGCGCTGTCCAAACTGGGCGCGGTGGAGGTACCGGTGAACCCGGCGTTGGTGGGGCAGAGCCTCTCGCACCTACTGGCCGATGCGGCGCCGAAGGCGGTCATCGTGGCACCAGGGCACCGGGAGGCGGTCGAGGCGGCGCTGTCCGCGGACTCGAGCCCGATCATCATCCAGGCGGGGCCCGAGGGCGGACCCGCCCCGGAGAGCGGCGACGTGCCGACGCTGGACGAGATGCTGGCCGACGAAAGCACCGTTCTGGCGACTGATCCCTCGGTGCGGGCGAACATGCCCGCGTCGATCATGTACACGTCGGGTACGACCGGGCTGCCCAAGGGGGCGCTACTGCCGCACCATCACAACTATCGGATCGCCCAGCGCAGTGCGGGCGCGTTCGGCCTGACCGGTGAGGACACCTTAATCAGCATCCTGCCGCAGTTCCACGGTGGCGGGCGGTACATGAACACCGGCGCCTGCCTGCTGGCGGGGGCACGCTGCGGTTTCGTGCGCCGGTTCAGCGGCAAGGAGTTCTTCAACCAGGCCAGGCAGTTCAACGCCACGGTGATGCACGGAATCGTCACGGTCGGGCACTTTCTGCTCGCCCAGGAACCGTCACCCCGGGATCGGGAACACTCCATCACCCGCGGCCTGCTGGTGCCGTGCCCGCCATCGGTGGCCGACCCGTTCACCGAGCGATTCGGCATCGAGGTGTTCCAGGGATACGCGAGCACGGAAGGCAACATCTCCGTGATGAACCTCGACGGTCCCAAGGCGGCCTGCGGGAAGCCCCATCCGCCCTACCGGGTCCGGATCGTGGACGAGTACGACCGCCCGGTTCCGGCCGGGGTCACCGGCGAGATCGTGGTGTCCTGTGACGAGCCGTGGTCAACGTTCTCGGGTTACTGGAACCAGCCGGAAATGTCCCTGGAAGTGATGCGCAACTTCGGGTTGCACACCGGCGACGGCGGCTACTTCGATGAGAACGGTTATCTGTGGTTCGCCGACCGGATCAAGGACATGATCCGGCGTCGCGGGGAGAACGTCGCGGCGCAGACGGTCGAGGACGTCGTGAACGGCGTCGACGAGGTGCTCGAGTCGGCGGCCTATCCGGTGCCCTCGCGGTTCGGCGAGGACGAGATCGCGATATCAGTGGTGCTTCGGCCCGGATACGAGGTGTCCGCCACCGAGATCATCGCTCGATGCAGGGAGAACCTTCCCCGGTTCGCCGTGCCACGTTTCGTCCGGATCATCCAGGAGTTGCCCAAGACCGAGACCGGAAAAATCCAGAAGTTCAAGCTGAAGAAACTCGGTACCGACGGCGCTGAGGAGTTTCCGGAGGAACGCCGATGAAGTTCATGGTGCGGCAGAAGCTGGGCCCCGAAGCCGATGTCGTCAAAGAGCACTTGCAGCCACTGGCTTATCTAGTCGCCGACTCCGTGCAGGACGAGCCGAAACTGCCGGTGGTCTGGCTCGGTGGCAGCGGCACGGTGGACACAAAGCAGTACTACATGCTGTTCGAAGCACCCGATTACGAAAGCCTTGAAGAGGTGGTCAAAGTGCTCCCCGGACTGCAGAGCATCGAGCGTGTCATGTCGGTCGACAAGCACACCCTGGCACGGGGACTGCTGCTCGGGATGGCCAAGGACTACGCGGAGCGGGACGGGGCCGAGTAAGCACGGACCTGGTCTTGGACGTCGATCTGCCTCTCTGACGTTCAAGACGACCTTGCCCCGGCCAAGCAGGCCGGGGCAAGGTCGTCTTCGGGGGACCTCAGAGCTCGAAGGAGCCGGCGATGATCTCGCGCTGAACCTCGCTGGTACCCGCGAACACTGTCGAGATGATGTTTCCCCGTAGGTGTCGTTCGATGTCGAACTCCTTGGTGTAGCCGGCGCCGCCGAACATCTGCATGCCCTCGATGCTGATCCGCTTGGCGGTCTCGGTGACCTTGAGTTTGGCCATCGAAGCCTCCCTGGGACGCGGCGTGTCCGGGTCGGCGTCGATCCGGGCCGCGAGATCGTAGACCAGCGCCCGGCAGCACTCCAGTTCTGTCGCAAGGTCGGCGATCCGGTGCTTCAGGACCTGGAAGCTGCCGATCGGCCTGCCGAACTGCCGACGCTGTCGGACGTAGTCCAGCGTGTCGTCGAACGCCCGTCTCGCCTTGCCGAGAAACGTCGCCGCGCACACCATCCGCTCGAAGTTCAGACCGGCCATCAACTGCGGCCATGCGCCGCCCTCCGCACCGATCACATTGGCAACCGGAACCACGGCGTCGGTGAAGTAGACGTCGTTGATCTCCCGGCCGCCGAGCGTGTCGATGCCGTTGACGGTAACGCCTTCGGCGGGCAACGGCACGGTCATCATGGTGATGCCCGCATGTTTGCCGCCGGAGGAATCGGTCCGGCACACGAGCAGCATGCGGTCGGCATAGTGCGCGCACGAGATCCACGTCTTCTGACCGTTGACGACATAGTGATCACCGCGCCGCTCCGCCCGGCAGGCCAACGCGCCGACGTCCGAACCGGCCTCCGGTTCGCTCATCGCCACTGCGGAGATCTCACCTCGGCAGAATCCGCCGATAATGCTCTCCCGCTGCTCCGGCGTACCGAACTTCTCGACATTCTTGGCGGCGATCATCGAGATGCCGAGCGCGAACACCGGAACCTGGCCGTAAGCCAGTTCTTCCAACAGCACACAGGCATCTGTGAGGCCGCTTCCGCCTCCGCCGTACTCTTCGGGCATTGCCACACCGATCCAGCCAAGTGCGGCCAGCCGCGCATAGAGCTCGGGAGCGTGCGCCTCTGTCTCGCCGCCGGTCAGTGCGACACGTTTCTCCCGTGTTCCGCATTCCCGCCCGGCGAACTCGCGGATCGCGGCCGCGAAGTCGTGTCGCGATTCGGTGTCCAACGACACTGGGGTCTCCTTACTCGTGACTTCGTCAAGCGCCGGCGATTCGGGGCGTGCCACCGACATGCTGCTCCCGCACCGCGCGCCGCAGCACCTTGCCGATCGGGCTCTTCGGCAGCGAATCGGTGAACGTCACTCCGGTGATCTTCTTGATGGATCCGACCTTCTCCCTGCTCCACGCGACGAGTTCCTCCTCGGTCGCGTCGATCCCCGGACGCAGGACGATCGCGGCGTGCGGGGTTTCGCCCCATTTCGGATGTGGCACACCGACGACGGCGACCTCGGCCACGGCGGGATGCGCCGCCATGGCGTTCTCCAGCTCCATCGGCCAGATGTTGAACCCGCCGGAAATGATCATGTCTTCCTTGCGGTCGGCCAGGAAGAGGAACCCGTCGGTCGTGAGGTAGCCCATGTCGCGTGTCCGTAGCCAGCCACCAGGCAGAAATCGCTGCGTGGTGGCCTCCGGGTCGCCCCAGATACTGTGCATGGTTCCCATGCACTGGGCAACGATCTCGCCCACCTCGCCTTGGGGAACGTCGTTGCCGTCGTCATCGACGATTCGCACCACCGAGTTCGGTGTCGGACGTCCTGCGGAGCGTAGCCAGGAGCGCTGTTCCGATGTGCCGTCGGGAATGTGGTGTTCGGGCGTGAGACAGGTGATGGGCATGGCCTCGCTTTGCCCGAAAGTCTGGTACATGATGTTTCCCCACAGCCGCAACGCCGCCACGAGGGTGGTTTCCGAGATCGGCGCGCTGCCGTAGACCACCTTGCGCAAGCTGGACAGGTCACGTCGTTCCACGCCGGGCATGTTCACCAGCATCTGAATCACGGTCGGGGGGAGAATGGCGAAGGTGATTCGATCCCGTTCCACGATGTCGAGCCATGCGCCGGGATCGAACGAAGGCATCACCACGGTCGTCGCGCCCACGGACAGCAGCGGCCACGCCATCAACCCCGCGGCATGGGTGTATGGCGTGGCGGCGATGTAGCGGTCGTCGGTCGCGAAGCCGCCGAACACGAGGGCGAACTCGTTGCCCAGTTCCATCCACCCGCGCACCGTGTGCAGGATGCCTTTCGGCATACCGGTTGTACCGGAAGAGAACCGGATCAGGTGCGGATCGTCGGGCCGCAGTTGCACGTCGGGCAGTTCGGCAGAGGCCTCGGCCAGCGCCGTTTCGTAGTCGCGCACTCCGTCCGGGGCCTCACCGACGACGACCACTACTCGCACGTCGGGCGCCTGCGCGAGCACGGACGCGATCGCCGAGTAGTGCTTGTCCTGCACCACCAACGCCGATGCACCGGTCAGCTGGAGCAGATAGAGGTTCTTCTCGGCGGGCTCGTGGGCGTACAACGCACATCGGACGAAGCCGCCGATCGCGAGTCCGACGACCTGTTCCAGCGCCTCGATCGCGTTGTCACTCAGTACCGCAACGCGCTCGCCGGGGCGGACCCCGGCATCGCGCAAGGTGTTGGCGAATCGGGCCGCCCGATCTCGTAGCTCCGTGTAGGTCTGGCGGCGGTCCTCGCACACGAACGCAACGCGGTCGCCGTAGATCTGCGCACTCTTGATCAGTAGGCTGGTGGGATTCATGGTTGTGGCTCCTCGCTCACGCTGGTGTCCCGGTTGGCATTCCGGCTCTGTCGGACCCCCTCCCTGATCACCGCACTGCCCCTCGGATCGACAAGGGTGCCGTGCAGCTGTTGGTTGTGGCTGTGCCCGAGCTGGTGCAGTCCGAACGCTGCCTCGATCGCCGAGCGCTGCCCCTGCAAGTCCAAGCTCATGTTCACCGCGCGTTTGGCCAGTCGGATGCCGAAAGCGGGTCGTTGCGCGATGCGACGCGCCAGGTCCAACGTGGCGGTCTCGAGTTCTTCCTCGGGAACCACCCGGTTGACCATCCCCAGTGCCTCCGCTTCGTGAGCGTTAATCGGCTCTCCGGTGAACAGCATTTCCTTGGCTCGCCTGGCGCCGAGCTCCCACACATGCGTGAAGTACTCCGCCCCGTTCATGTCGAACGCGGTGACCGGGTCGACGAACATCGCATTGTCAGCCGCGACCACCAGATCACAGGGCCACACGAGCATGAGCCCGCCACCGATCACCTGCCCGCGGACCTCGGCGATGGTGGGGCGCGGGATGTCCCGCCAGCGCAGGCAGAGCCCGGTGAACAGCTCCTCCTCCGTGGCGTACCAGCCTTCGGCGCCCGGGGCCTCGAACCCCCCGGTGACGCCTCGGACACCCGCGTCCCGCATGGACCAGTCGGTCTCCAGATCGTGCCCCGAGGAGAAGTCCGGACCGTCCGCGGCGAGAATGATGACCCGGACCCGCTCATCACGTACCGCACGGGTATAGGCGTCATCGAGGGCGTAGAGCAGGTCGCGGTCCTGCGCGTTGCGCTTGTCCGGGCGGGCGAGCACGATCCGGACGATGTCAGCCTCCGGCTGCTCGTACCGGATCGTGTCGGCTGACATCAGTTTACTGCCGTGGTGGCGGGCGCCAGCTGGGCGAAGGCCTCCAACTCGCGCCGAATATCCGGTCCTGCGGGCTGGTAGACAACCTCGCTGATGCCCTTGGCGCCCATCTCCTCGATCCGTGCCCGCAGAACTTCTACCGTTCCGGTGAACGTCATGGGTTCGACGGTTTCCCGCGGTATCAGCCGGTCGTCGTGCTCGGAAACCTCCATGAGGTGGCCCTTGTGGAGCAGTACGTGCCGTTCCTCCGCCGACAGCGAGGAGATCATTTCCGCCCAGGCAGCGCCGTTGGGTAGGGTGTTCAGGTCGTAGCCCGCCTCGTAATAGAGGTGGTAAAGCACCACGGCCGCGTGTCCGGCGGCGGCCCACACTCGATCCGAGGTTGGCGACTCACCGTCGTCGAGCACCGTGCCCAACGCCCACCGCGCGGACTTTTCCCAACCTTCACCGGGGTCGGCATTGACCGTGAGCACCCCGTCTGCGTGCTCCCTCGCCACGGCGAGGCCCTTTGGCCCCTCGGCGGCCATGTACACCTCGAAGTCGATGGGCAGTTCGGGCAGGTAACCGGTGGCGTGCATCAGTTGCATGGTCTTGCCCTCCCACCGCACCGACTCGCCGCGCAGGAGGGCCTTGAGCGCCTGAACGTAGGGCGGGATATCGGCCCACTTCATCGGCTTGTGCCCGAGTGCGCGCAGACCGGTGAAGCCGGTCCCCACACCGAAGGTGAACCGGCCCGGCGCGATCGACTCGATCGTCGCGATCGCCGAAGCGGTCACGAAAAGGTGCCGCAGCGCGGGCACAGCCACACCGGTGGCGAGCCCGATACGTTCCGTCCGGTCGGCCGCGCGCGCCAGTGTGCTCCAGGCGTCCAGGCACAGCGCGGGGGAGTCGTACACCCAAGCGCGGTGGTACCCGAGACGTTCGGCGAGTGCGATGTGGTCGGGGGTGTCCGGTCCGGTGTAGAACGCGCAGGACAGCTTCGGGGTGGGCATTGGTTTTCCTCTCATCGATGTGCGGGAGTGTCCGCGGTGGTGATCCTGGCGATGTCGTCCGGATCGAGGCCCCACTCGGCGAGTGCGGTGCCGTCATCGGAACCGGGATCGGCAGCGGGGGTTGGCAGTCTTGGCGGTGTGCGACTGAACCGGGGTGCCGGTGCGGGTTGCCGGTATCCGTCGATGTCGACAAAGGTTCGACGCGCTCGGTTGTGCGGATGAGCCGGTGCGTCGGCCAGCCCGTAGACGGCCGTGACACATGCCTGCTCGTGCTCGAAAAGCGCTGCCCACTGTGCCGTCGTCCGGCTACGGAAGATCTCCGTGAACCGGTGTTTCAGTTCGGGCCAACGCGATCGGTGCCATTGCGGAAAATCTGCTGGATCGAGTTCCAGCAGGCGGAGCAGTTCGGCATAGAACTGGGGCTCCAGTGCGCCGACGGCCAGGTGGCCTCCGTCGGCTGTCGGGTAGACCTCGTAGAAGTGGGCGCCGCTGTCGATGAAATGGGTGCCGGGCTCGCCGTTCAGCTCCCCGGTGTTGCGCAGCGCATGAAAAGCGGTGGTGAGCAGGGCCGTGCCATCGACCATCGCGGCGTCCATGACCTGTCCACGCCCGGAGACGCGGGCCTCGAGTACCCCGCACAGTGCGCCGAACGCGACCAACATTCCACCGCCACCGAAGTCACCGACCAGGCTCAACGGGAACAGCGGCCGTTCACCGTGGCGGCGAATGGCACCGAGCGCACCCGCCATCGCGATGTAGTTGATGTCGTGCCCTGGCACCTGTGCGAGCGGCCCGTCCTGGCCGTACCCGGTGGCCCTTGCGTAGACCAATGCCGGATTGCGGGCCAGAACTTCGTCGGGGCCGAGCCCGAGTCGCTCCATCACCCCCGGGCGGAAGCCCTCGATCAGGATGTCGGCCGTTTCGGCCAACGTCAGCAGGAGCTCCCGCCCGGAGCCGCTCTTCAGGTCACAGGCCACTGAGGGGCGGCCGCGGTGCAGGTGGTTCCAGGAGCCGACGCCGACGCCCTGGCTGTCCCGGCGTTCCAGCCGGACGACCTGTGCTCCCATATCGGCGAGCAACATCGCGGCGAACGGGGCAGGCCCGATCGCGCCGAGTTCCACGACCTTGATTCCGTGCAATGGTCCTGAATCGTTCACAGGTACTACTGCCTCTCATGGACGAGTTGCGGTGCGACGGAATGGCTTCTACGTCGTGGCGCCGCAGAGCGCGAAACCCATCACTAGTGGCTCGGTTCCGTTGTTGAACCAGGCGTGTGGGTTACCGTTCTGGATCAGACAGTCGCCCTGCTTGAGGTGTACCTCGATGTCGTCAACTCGCATCGTGGCCTCACCGGAGAGCACGATGATGTAGTCGACGGTCTGTGTGGCGTGTGCTCCCGGCTGGTCGGGAAACGCGAACGTGGCCGCAGCGCCCGGCAGCTTCTCTTCCATCTCCGCCGCGGCGGCTTCCAGATCGGCACCGGGCTCGGGGACGTAAGTGATGCCCGGCGGCACGGTCAGGAAACCGAACCGCACACCCGGATTGGCCGGGAAGAACGTGGCCTTCTTGTCGCCCGTGGCGGCATCGGTGACCGGAACTGACACCGAGTCCAGTTCCCACACCCGGTGGATCTCCACGCCAGGCAGCAAGGAGGCCGTGGTCGGCTCGACCACGCCGTCCTCGATGACCGTGGTCTTGCCCTGCGCGTCGTTGCCCATGACAACCCTGCGGACCTTCATCGCGTAACTCGCCTTCGCCTAGATCGGTGGTTTCCTGCAGCACAGGCACTACGTCTGTGAGCGTTAACGTGATGTACTACACGTTAGGCCAGGAGTATGGAGTCAGACCGAGCCAAGCGTCAAGATGTACATCAGCGTTCACGTGCTAGCCTTTCGGTTGACGCCTGAAGGGGGTGAGGTATGAGCACCGCGGGTGACGCCGACCGAGTTCGCAGGCCTCGAGACCGTCGTCGGCAGATCTCGGTCAACGCGCGAGAACTGTTCGCCGAACGCGGCTTTCACTCGGTGCGGATGAGCGATATCGCCGAAGCGACCGGCATCACCCCCCGCGCGCTGTATCGGCACTACACGAACAAGCAGGCGCTGCTCCTGCACGTGTTGTTCGAGGCGCAGGACGCCTTCCTCGGGGCGCTGCCCGAGATCACCGAGGACTACGATCCGGCGAGCCTGTCTGAAGACCTCTGCGTCATGGCCAGGGCTTCGCTCGTCGATCCGCACATGGCGCGGTTGTGGAAGCGCGAGGCCCGCCATATCGGCCCGGAGGACTCGCGGGAACTGCGTATCCGCCTGAACTCGCTGGCCTCCGGGCTGGCACACGTGATCGGGCTTCGGCATCCGGAACTGGCACCAGTGGAGAAGTCCGTCCGAGCCTGGGCCGTGATCGCCGTGCTCAACAGCCATAACGGGTCGAAGTCGATGGATACCGAGCAGACTGCCGGGATACTCGGCGCGTCGGCGCTCGCGGCGGTCGATCACAACCTGGTCGCGGCGCCGGATGGCATCCCCGACCCGCCCCCGGCCACGCGGTCCTCTGCGTCGCGCCGGGAACAGTTGATCAATATCGCCGCGATGACATTTCGACGCCAGGGTTTCGACGGTGCCAGTGTCGACGGGATCGCTGCGGAAGCGGGTATGGCCGGCCCCGCCATCTATCGCTATTTCGACAGCAAGACCGCGATGCTCGCGACCATCGCGAACCGGTTCACCGAGTGGGTGTCGCTGGAGACCGTGCGGGGACTGGGTACGGCGTCCAGTGATGAGGAGGCCCTGACGAACATGGTCTCCGGCTATGTGCGTCTCGCAGCCGAGGCGGAGAACCTGTTGGCCGTCACCGTGACCGAGGCACACCATCTGCCCGAGGATCTGGCCGAGCGACTCGCTCGCTCGCGAGCCGAGCATTTGCAGGACTGGGCACACTGGCTGCGCAAGGTGTGTCCGGAGCGCTCCGACACGGTGAATCAACTGATCGTGCACACCGCTCGCGTGCTGATCGATGACACCGTGCGCACCCGCCGGGTGATGCACCAGGCCGGAGCGGTTGACTCGTTGGTTCGTGTGGCGACCGCGGTTATGCGATACACCCAGCCGCGCGGCCGCACGGTGAAATAGCGATCAGCTCAGCGGTTTTCGACCTCCACGCGACACGCGAAACAATTACCGAATCAAGAGAGGTTCGGTCGAGTCCGAACGTGACCCGTTGCCCTGTAAGGGATCTTCGGTTGAGGTCTCAATTCGACACATATCGTTGACATACATCCAGGGATGGATGTTAGGTTCATCGCGCTTCGTCCGAAGTTGGCAGCCGGGCAAACAGCCCCAGGCCCACTCGGTGGCAAGGGATCTCGTTCCACGTCAACGCGCAGACTTGACAAACCGCACTCGTCCAAGGGCACGAGTGGGCGAACGGCACCTGCTGAGACAGCGAGCGTCCGCAAAGGACATCTGAAGCCAGTGCGGATGCGCGAGCGCACAGTCTGAGCTTTCTCAACCAGTCCACTGGCGGCCGTCCCCGCACAGCGAGCGGCACGTGGACTCGCGGCCTGTCAGGGGACGCCTGCACAAGGAATTGGAGTGTCCAGACAGATGAACAGATCACGAGCATCGTTGCGTATCGCCTGTGTGCTTTCGGCGGCCGGGCTGGTCGCGAGCGGGTGTAGCGGCGAGAGTTCCGGACCAGGCGACACCGTGACGCTTTCGGTGAGCCACGTCGTCTCCGAGGACCACGGGTTCAGCGAGGCCTTCGGCGCATGGGCCGAACAGGTCACGACGCAGACCGGCGGCGCCGTCGAGTTCGAGCACTTCTACAACTCGGCGCTGTGCCAGCTACCGCAGGCGGTCGAGTGCATCGGCAACGGTACCGCGGACATCTCCTTCGTCACGCACGCGTACACGCCGGAGTTGATACAGCAGAACCTCAGCTCGGTCCCGTTCCTCGCGCACGACCTGCAGGCTGCCTCCGACACACACAACCAGCTGCAGGAGACCTCGGACGCCTATCGCAAGGAATACGATGATCGCAACGTCGAGGTTCTGTTCAACTTCACGAACTCGCCCCCGGTGGTCGCGCTCAAGGAGCCCATCGATGATTTCGCCGACCTGAGTGGCAAATCACTGCGGGCCACGGGATCGATGGCCGCCGCCATGGAGGCCATCGGGGCGAACCCGGTGGCGGTCGGTCCTTCGGAGATCTACGAATCGGTCGAACGTGGTGTTGTCGAGGGACTGGTCCTCCCCCTGGAAACCATCGTCGACTTCCGGCTCCACGAGGTCGCCCCGTACATCTACGACATCGGTGAGTACGTCGGCATCTACGCCATGTCGATGTTCGGGATGAATCAGGACACCTTCCAGGGCCTGCCCGACGAGGTTCGGCAGATCATGGCCACGGCATCGACGGACATCTCCACACGGATCGTCGAGGAGTGGGTGCTGCCATGGAATGCCAAGACGTGTGCCACGGCGATGGAAAACGGCGGCGAGATCAACGCCATAGGACCGAGGGAAGTCGGCGAGGACTGGGCCCGTCGTGGTGCCGAGCAGCAGCGTCAGGCCTGGATCGACAGCGCGAACGGCAAGATCGACAACCCGGAAGCGGCCTTCGACGAGTACGTGAACTTGTACGCTGAACTCAGCGAGGGGAACACTCCGCCAACCCACCAGATCTGCGCCGGTAGCGCGGGATAGCACGCGGATGTCCGTTATGGATCGCATCGATGCGGTGGCGGCGAGAGTCGCGAAGGCACTTGCTCTCGTCGCCGCCCTCCTGGTCGGCATGGTCATGGTCGTCGTGGCTGTCGACGTCGTCGGTCGCAATGTCACAGGCAGTTCGGTGCCAGGTGCCTTCGAGATCACCACCGTGCTCCTGGTCGTGATCGTGTTCCTGGGACTGGCGCATGCGGAACGGACCGGGGCGACGATCAAGCTCACGTTGTTGACCGACAGGCTTCCTCGCCGCGCCGCACTGGGCACCCGTGTTGCCAGCGCTGTGATCACCCTGGCCGTCGCGCTGTGGTTCACCTACGCGACATTGGTGGCGGCCGGCCGATCGATCGACCGTGGTGAGGCGCAGGTCGGACTGCTGAACATTCCGCTGTGGCCGGCACGCGTGGCCATCGTTGTCGGCTTCGCCGCACTGTCCATCGAGGTTCTGCTCGGCCTCCGCCGCGGGCTCAGCGGCTCGCGGCGACAGGCGTCCGCCGCGGGACAGCAGCCCGGCTCCTCCTCAGCACCTGATGGGAGACCACATTGAGCCCCGATGTAGTTGTCTTCGTCGCTCTCGGACTCCTGCTGGTGCTGCTGTGCATCGAGACTCCGGTGGCGTTCGCTCTGGCCGCGGCGGGGGCGACCGGCATCATGCTCCTACGCGACGTCGATCTCGCCACCTCGACCATGGGCGACGTGCCGCTCACCGCCACTGCCCATTACAGCCTGGTGATCATCCCGATGTATGTGGTGCTCGGCATGTTCGCTCTGCACGGGAACCTGGCTGGGCGGGTCTACGCGGCGGGCAGCGTACTGCTGCGCAGGCTGCCCGGTGGGCTGGGTGTCGCTACGGTGGCCGCGTGTGCCGGATTCTCCGCAGTCTCCGGTTCGAGCGTGGCGACCGCGGCCAGCATGGGAAAATTGTCGGTCACCGAAATGATGAAGGCCGGTTACAAGCCGCATTTCGCGACCGGCATCGTGGCGATCGCTGGGACCCTCGGGATCCTCATTCCGCCCAGTGTGGCGTTGGTGATCTACGGGGTGCTGGCCCGGGAGTCGATCGCTCAGCTGCTGGTCGCCGGCATCATCCCCGGCGTGCTCAGCGCCGCTGCCTACGCGATGCTGATCGCGGTCAGAGCGCGCAAGATGATGGTGGCGCCCGGTGCTGACCTGCGCCGTCAGCTCGTTGCCCTCAGTTCCCCTGGAGGAACGCGCCCCGCTCCCGCGTTTTCCGGCGGCTCGACCGCCGAGCTGTTGGAAGCCGGCGAGGACGAGCCCGCGCCGGTCACCAGGTTCCAACAGGTGCGGGCGGTCTGCTGGCTGATGCTGATCTTCGGCGTCGTGCTGACCGGTGTGTTCTCCGGCGTGTTCACAGTCATCGAGTCCGCGGCCGTGGGCGCGATCGCCGCGCTGATCATGCTGTTCGTGGAGAATCTGAAACTGGGTTCCAGGGAGATTCTGCGCCGGATGAAGAACGCGCTGCTTGAGGCGGCGGGGATCACTGCCATGTCGTTCGCGTTGGTGGTCGGCGCCGCGATGTTCTCGGTGTTCCTGGTTATGGCGCGCGTGCCGATGCGGTTCACGGAATGGGTCGCCGGCATCGACGTGCCGCCCATGGTCGTGGTCGCGCTCCTGCTGGCTGCGCTCATTCCGCTCGGGATGTTCCTGGATCCGCTCGCCATCATCGTCATCGTGGTGCCACTGGTGCACCCGGCCGTCACGGAACTGGGATTCGATGGCATCTGGTTCGCGGTGCTCTTCGTGATGCTTCTGGAGATCGGGCTGGTGACGCCACCGGTGGGGATCAATACGTTCGTGGTGTCCATGACCTCCGGGGTCAAGGTCGAGTCGGTCTTCCGCGGAGTGTTCCCGTTCCTGGCCGTTTCCGTGGTTGTCGTGGTGATCGTGTTCGTCTTCCCCGAGACCGCGCTCTGGTTGCCGTCGATGGTCGCGGAGTGAACTCCGATGGCAGGCAGGGATAATCGGCTCCGCCACTCCAACCGGCTCCGTGGGCACAGGGCGAGACTTGAAGGCGGGCAGTGAAGAACTCTCAGCGTCAAGGTCAAGGAAAAGGTCAACGGGACGCTCGGCCTGCTCGCGTCCCGAACGCCGAGCGGGCCGAGGCGACCAAGTCAGCGTTGTTGATGGCGACAATCGAGGCGATCGTGAGATATGGCTACTCGGGTGCCACGTCGACCAGGATCGCCGAGATTTCCGGATTTACCAGAGGAGCCCAGAAACACCATTTCAAGGACAAGGCCGAGCTGGTGTCGGTCGCGCTGGTGGAGTTACAGGAGCGGTACCAAGCCGAGACGATCGCCAAGCTCGGGCATACGGCGGGCAAGGATGTGCGCGGTGTCCTGCAGGCGTTGTGGCGCAGCCAGATCACCGACCTGTACACGGCCGCGATGGAGCTACGGATGGCGGCGCGCAGTGATGACGACCTCCGGGCGGTGCTTGTACCTGCCGAACAGCAGATCGGACGCCAGCAGCGGGAGCTACTCATCCGGTTACTCGACGACGGGCGCCACCCCAGGCAACGATTGCTGGAGATTGGCGAGTTGACGTTGAACGCGCTTCGCGGAATGGCCAGCCAGCGGTTCCTCTACCCTGACGAACGCCGGGAGCGCCGACAGCTCAGGGCACTCGAACAGACGGTGCGCACGCTGCTCACCGCCACCGCCGAGCACGCCGGTCCGGATGGCCCGGGCGACGGGACCCCAGGTCCCTAGACCAACGTTGTCGCGATCAACTGGACGGGGCAGGCTGTGATCGCGAACACGATCCGAAGTCCAGCCGCTGTCGGGCGGAAATCTCTTGTGGAAGCAAGAAGCCGCAGGCCAGTATCGCACTACTGACCTGCGGCTTGTTGGTGCGCCATCAGGGACTCGAACCCCGAACCCGCTGGTTAAGAGCCAGCTGCTCTGCCAATTGAGCTAATGGCGCGAAGACGTCTGCCGGTGATTACCGCGCTGGTCGGTGCCTCGCTCGGCGACGAAGAAAACATTAACACAGGGGCCTGTGGGGGCTGGCGCGCACCCCCCGGCTGCGCGCGTACAACGAGTTGGCATACCCGCCCACCGACTCCCGGAGTTCGGGCAGACTGGACTTACATCGGGGAATTTCACACGAAATGGTGGTTTAGTTCATGGCGAGTCGGGGCGGGCGGAAGCCGCATCGGGGGGCTCGGTGGGCGTTGTTGCTGGTAGCGGGCGGGCTGCTGGTGAGCGGCTGTACTTCAGGGGGAGCGGGCGAACCCCCAAAAGAGGTCAAGGTCTCGACCGCGCCTCCGCCGAAGCCTGCTTCGCTGGAGCTGAGTCCGGCTGGCTCGGTTGACGACTTCGCCCCGGGCGAGCCGGTGACGGTGTCGGTTGACGACGGCGAGCTCACCGAGGTGAGTCTGGTCGGCGCGGACGACACCGTGGTGAAGGGTGCCAAGGAAAAGGACGGTTCTGGCTGGTCCACCTCGGAGAAGCTGGGCTACGGCAAGACCTACACCTTGAAGGCCGAGGCGGTCGGGGCCGACGGCAAGCCGGTCACGGCGACCTCCACGATCACCACCGCCACGCCGAACCGGCAGGTGAACGTGTCGCTGAACGTCCGTGACGACCAGAAGGTCGGCGTCGGCATGCCGTTGATCTTCACGTTCACGGGCTCCGTTCCGGACAGGGCGGCCGCCGAGGACGCGCTGCGTGTCGTCTCCGAGCCGAAGACCGAGGGTGCGTTCCACTGGTTCGGTGACCAGTCGGTGACCTGGCGGCCGAAGGAGTACTGGAAGCCGGGCACGAAGGTGACGGTGGACGCCGGCATCTACGGCATCGATCTGGGTGACGGCACGTTCGGTATGGAGGACAGGTCGGCGAAGCTCACGGTCGGCGACAAGGTGGTGGCGGTCGCCGACGGGGGCAGCCACAAGATGACCGTGTCGGTGAACGACAAGGTGGTCAAGACCATGCCGCTGTCGATGGGCAAGCAGTCGAGTCCGACGCCCAAGGGTACCTACACGGTGATGAGTGAGCACCGCGGCTACACAATGGACTCCAGTACATACGGGGTGCCGACCGACTCCGCGGCGGGCTACCGGACGTACACCGAGTACGCGGTGCGAATGTCGAACAGCGGCATCTTCTACCACTCGGCTCCCTGGTCGGTGGGGCAGCAGGGAAACTCGAACGTCAGCCACGGCTGTATCAACTTGTCGACAGCGAACGCGGCCTGGCTGATGGAGACCTCACGGCCGGGCGACATCATCACCGTGAAGAACAGCGGCGGCCCCGAGTTGGAACCGACCGACGGCTGGAGCGTCTGGCAGATGCCCTGGAAGGACTGGAAGTCCAACAGCCAACAAAACTAGCCGCCCCACGCGCAACTACTCGGGGCTAGTACACCGAGGATCTGGGATGAGCGGTGCTGAATCCGTACTGTGGAGACCATGATTGATTTCTCCAAGGACACGGTGTTCAAGCTCAACCCGTGCGATCCGAGAGACCTCGCGCCCACGGTGCAGCCGATCATCATCCCAGGAGAACAGATCATCTCGTCGTTCAAGGCGGTGCGGGACTTCGTGGTGTTCACGAACAAGCGCCTCATCGCCGTGAACGTGCAGGGTGTGACGGGCAAGAAGAAGGACTTCACTTCGCTGCCGTACAACAAGATCCAGGCGTTCTCGATCGAGACGGCGGGCACATTCGACCTGGATGCCGAGCTGGACCTGTGGTTCAGCGGCTTGGGAAAGGTACGCCTCGAGTTCCGCGGCAACTCCGACATCCGTCAAATAGGTCAACTAATAGCCACCCACGTCCTCTAGACGGCAACGAAGCCCCCACCCCACCCCACCCCCACCCGATCCCCACCCCATGCCACCTCACCCCATCCCCATCCGATGGCGCGAAGCGCCGAGCCCCCCCGTCCTCCCGATGGCGCGAAGCGCCGAGCCCCCTCAAACCAACGGGAGAGACGTACCCAAGGCGCCCAACGCACCGTGGGGGTCCGGGGGCTCGGCCCCCGGGTGCAATGACGAAACCCCACCCCGCGAAGCCGCGAAGCGGCAAGCAGGGTGGGGCCAGTGGGGTGAGTGACGGGACTTGAACCCGCGACTTCCTGGACCACAACCAGGTGCTCTACCAACTGAGCTACACCCACCATTGCGAGGAACCGGCTTGCGGTACCTCGGCTGGAACATCGTAGCGTGCTGGGCTTGGCGGCTCACACGGGGTTCGGTGATTCACTCGCTCCCGGTGCCGAGCACCACCGCCGCGGCGGCTCTTGCCTGGTCACTGGTGGGGCCGGGCTGGGGAACGAACGCCGTCCTGCGGTAGTAGTCCAGTTCGCCGATGGACTCGCGGATGTCGGCGAGCGCGCGGTGGGCGAGGCCTTTTTCCGGCTTGGCGTAGTAGATCCGCGGGTACCAGCGGCGGACGAGTTCTTTCACCGAGGACACGTCGACCATCCGGTAGTGCAGGTGCTCGTCGAGCGCGGGCATGTCCCTGGTGATGAAGCCCCGGTCGGTGGCGATGGAGTTGCCTGCCAAGGGTGCGCTGCGTGGGTCGGGCACGTATTCGCGCACGTAGTCGAGCACGCGTTGTTCGGCCTCGGCGAGGGTGATCTCGGATCGCCGGACCTCCTCGGTGAGCCCGGAGTGGGCGTGCATCTCCCTGACGATGTCCGGCATGGTCGCCAGTACGTCGTCCTCGGCGTGGATGACGAGGTCCAGACCCTCGCCGAGCACGTTCAGTTCGGCGTCGGTCACCAGCACGGCGATTTCGATCAGCGCGTCCTTGGCGAGGTCGAGCCCCGTCATCTCGCAGTCGATCCAGACAAGGCGATCAGTCACCGGGGCACCCTAACGCGCCCTGTGCGGTCGCACGTTCGCGACCTGCGGAGTCGCAACGCGGGTCACCCGTCGGGTGGTATCGGCGCGCACCGAACCCGGCCCCGGCACTTTCCCGGGAAAGTGCCGGAGGATGCGGCTCGGGCCTGGGGCGGGGGACGCTCGGGCTCGCACTTTCCCGGGAAAGTGCGAGGGGCAGGATGGGGTGGCGGCGTGCGGTCAAATCGGCCCTGGACCTCCAGTTAAGTCGAGGTTGCAGGCTTGCGTACATGACTCTGATCGCCCCGAAGGCCGCATCCTCCCGCCGCTCCGCCGTGCTGTGGACGCCGGAGCATCGCACCGCCACAGCCGGACTCGTGCTCGTTGTCACCCTCGTCGCCTTCGAGAGCATGGGCGTTGCCACCGCGATGCCGACGATGGTGGCCGAGTTGGGCGGCCAGGGTCACTACGCGTGGCCGTTCCTGGCGTTTCTCATCGCCAGTGTCGTGGCGACCGTCCTGTCCGGCAGGGTGTGCGACCGGCACGGCCCCAAGCCGTCCCTGCTGGTCGGACCGATGATCTTCCTTGCCGGGCTGATAGTGGCGGGCACGGCCGACACCATGTCGGTCCTCCTGATCGGACGGGCGCTGCAGGGCATCGGCACGGGAACTCTGCTGGTGGCCGTGTCACTGGTGATCGCGTTGATCTACACCGACCGCGAACGGCCGGTCGTGTACGCGGCCAACGCCGCGGCCTGGGTGCTGCCCGCGGTGCTGGGGCCGCCGATCGCCGGGCTGCTCACCGAGCACGTGGGCTGGCGGTGGGTCTTCCTCGGTCTTACCCCGTTCGTCCTGCTCGGGGCGGGCCTGCTGGTCGTGGTGGTGCGCAGGCTCGGCCCGCCTCCAGCGGAAAGCCAAGGCACCCGCAGGGCGGGCGTTCTCGCGGCGTTGGCCGCCGCGGCGGGCGTCACCGCGCTCACCTGGGCCGCCCAGCATCCCTCCCCGGAGGCGCTGGGGTACGGGCTCGCAGGGCTCGTCGTGCTCGGCATCGCCCTGCGCGGGTTGCTGCCGTCCGGGACGCTGCGCGCTCGGCCCGGCCTGCCGACGGTGGTGGCGTCCAGGGCGTTGATCGCTGCCTCGTTCGCCGGCATCGAGGCGTTCATTCCACTGACGATGAGCGCGGTCCACGGGTACGGTCCTGCGGCGGCCGGGTTGCCCCTCACGGTCAGCGCGATCGGCTGGTCGGCCGGCTCGGTGTTGCAGGGCCGATACCCCGACTGGTCCAGGGAACGGCTGCTTCGCTCGGGGTTTTTCCTGGTCGCGACGGCACTGGCGCTGTTCGCGGTGGTTTCTCAGCCGTGGGCGCCCGGCTGGCTGGTGTATGTCGTCAGCCTGTTCGCCGGGGCGGGAATGGGCATCGCGATGCCCGCGATTTCGCTGTTGTTGCTGCGTTTCTCCACCGAGCGGGAACGCGGATTCAACACCTCCGCGATGCAGCTGGGCGACTGGATGGGGTCGGCGATGACGATCGGTCTCGGCGGGGTACTGCTGGCCGGGCTCGCGTCCGCTACCGAGCCCTCCTTCGCGATGGCCGTACTCGCCGTGCTGATGACCGCCGTCGCCCTGACCGGCGCTGTGGTGACCGGCCGGTGGCCTGCGGCGGAGTGAGCTCGAACGGCCGGCGCGGGCAGGGCTACCCTGGACAGGCGATGACCTATCTAGACCACGCGGCCACGACACCGATGCTGCCGGAAGCCGTGGCCGCCATGACAGAGGCGCTGCCCACCGTGGGCAACGCCTCCTCGTTGCACTCCTCAGGTCGGCGCGCGCGCCGGGTCGTCGAGGAGGCCCGCGAAGTTATCGCCGGTGCGCTCGGCGCCAAGCCCTCCGAGGTGGTGTTCACCGCTGGTGGGACCGAGAGCGACAACCTCGCGGTCAAGGGCATCTACTGGGCCCGCAGGAAGGAGCGTCCCGCGCGCCGCAGGGTGCTGGCGGGTGCCGTCGAGCACCACGCCGTGCTCGACGCGGTGCAGTGGCTCGCCGACCATGCCGAAGCGGAGATCACCTGGCTGGAGGTCGACGCCGCGGGGCGAGTGCATCCGGAGGTCCTCAAGGACGCTATCGGCTCCTCCCCCGAGGATGTGGCGTTGGCCACGGTGATGTGGGCCAACAACGAGGTCGGGACCGTGAATCCGGTCCCCGAACTCGCCTCGATCTGCGCGGAACACGACATCCCGCTGCACACCGACGCGGTACAGGCGATCGGCAGCGTTCCGGTCGACTTCGCCGCGAGCGGCGCGAGCGCGCTGACGCTGACCGGACACAAGGTCGGCGGGCCATATGGCGTCGGCGCTCTGCTGCTGGCCAGGGACACGCCGTGCGAGTCGCTGCAGCACGGAGGCGGCCAGGAGCGCAACGTCCGGTCCGGCACCCTGGACGTGCCCGCGATCCACGCGTTCGCCGCCGCCATCCGAGCCAGCACCGTCGACTGGCAGGAGGGCGCGCACAAGCTGGCGCTGCTGCGGGACGACCTGGTCACCGCGGTGCTGCGTGAGGTGCCGGACGCACGGTTGAACGGGGCTCCGACGAGCGAGACGTTCGGTTCGCCCGAGACCAGGGGACGACTCCCCGGCAATGCCCACTTCACCTTCCCCGGTTGTGCGGGTGACAGCCTGCTGATGCTGCTCGACGCCAAGGGGATCGAATGCTCCACCGGCTCGGCCTGCACGGCAGGTGTCGCGGAACCAAGCCATGTCCTGCTCGCGATGGGGGCCGACGCCGCATCGGCGCGCAGTTCGCTCCGGTTCTCCCTCGGGCACACGTCTACTCAGGAGGACGTGAACGCACTCGCGGGCGCGATCGGTGGCGTTGTGGCCAGGGCCAGGCAGGCGGGGCTGGCAGGAATGCGTAAGCAGAAGGCTGAGGTGTAACAGATGCGGGTACTGGCCGCGATGAGCGGTGGAGTGGATTCCGCGGTGGCCGCCGCACGTGCGGTGGACGCGGGTCACGAGGTCGTCGGCGTGCATCTCGCACTGTCGGCCAAGCCGGGAACACTGCGCACGGGTTCGCGGGGTTGCTGCACCATCGAGGACTCCCACGACGCGCGCAGGGCGGCGGATCTGCTCGAGATCCCGTTCTACGTCTGGGACTTCGCGGAGCGGTTCACCGAGGAGGTCGTGGAGACCTTCGTCGGCGAGTACGCCGCGGGGCGCACCCCCAACCCGTGCGTCACCTGCAACGAGAAGATCAAGTTCGAGGCCTTGCTCGACAAGGCGATGGCGCTCGGCTTCGACGCGGTCTGCACAGGGCACTACGCCAGGCTCTCCGTGGAGGACGGCGTCCCGCAGTTGCGGCGCAGTGCCGACGAGGGCAAGGACCAGTCCTATGTGCTCGCCTCGCTGACGCCGGAGCAGCTGCGGCACTCGATGTTCCCGCTCGGTGACTCGCGCAAGTCCGACGTGCGGGCCGAGGCCGAGCGGCGTGGACTCGCGGTGGCGAACAAGCCGGACAGCCACGACATCTGCTTCATTCCGGACGGCGACACGAAGAAGTTCCTGGAATCACGGCTGGGCAGCACGCCGGGTGAGCTGGTGGACGCCGAGACCGGCGCGGTGCTCGGCAGGCACAGCGGGGTGCATGGATTCACCGTCGGCCAGCGAAAGGGGCTCGGTATCGAGGCCCCGGCCGCGGACGGCAGGCCGAGGTACGTCCTTTCGCTGGAGCCGGTCTCCGGCACGGTCAAGGTGGGCTCGGCGAAAGACCTCGGCGTACGCGAGATCCAGGCGGACCGTCCGGTGTGGCCGGATCTTCCGCTGGCCGAACCGACCGAGTGCGTCGCACAGGTGCGGGCGCACGGTGGCACCGCGCCGGCCGTCGCCGAGGTGGTGAACGGTCAGGTGAGCATCCGGCTCGAGGAGTCCCTGCACGGTGTCGCCCCCGGACAGGTGGTCGTGTTGTACCGCACCGACGACGAGGGCGACCTGGTCCTCGGTAGCGCCAAGATCGCTAGTACAACCGCAGCTTGAAGCCGATTCCATGGCCTCACTCGCCGGTCGTGCGGTACGTGACGCGACGAAGCCAAGGCGCTCATGGAGCTGATGCTCAGCTGCAGGGTGCCACCGGGCCGGCACCGGCGTCGGCGACCACCAGCAGCTGGTGCGGATCGGCCTCGATCTCCCGGAACGTCCGCAGATACGGCCCCAGGTCCTCGACGGAGTCCCGGGCCGCGCCCGGTTGATCGTCGGCCGGCATCCGCACTACGGGCTCGACATCGGCCTCCACAGCGGATCTAATCGTGATCTCATCCACAGATTAGTGTCTCCGGAGGACGCCGATGACGAGCAACCTGGCTCTGCGATCCAGCACTGTCGCCGACCTGGTGAGGCGCAGCGCCGCCCGGGTACCGGGGCGAGTTGCCCTGCGGTTCGCCGATCGCGAGTGGACGTACGCGGCACTCGATGCGGCGGTGACCAGGGCCGCGGGCCGGTTGCTCTCCCTCGGTCTGGACAAGGGCGACCGGGTGGCCGCGTACGGCAAGAACTCCGACGCGTATCTGATCGGGTTTCTGGCCTGCGCACGGGCGGGGCTGGTGCACGTTCCGGTCAACTACAACCTGGTCGGGGACGAACTGGCGTACCTCGTCGAGCAGTCCGGAAGCCGGGTCGCGCTCGTCGACCCTGCACTGCGGCAACACGTCGACGCCGTCGGTGAACGGGCAGGGCTGCGGCAGGTGCTGCCGCTGCGCGACACGGAGGATTCGCTGCTCGCCGCGGCCGGATCCGGGCCGGTGCCCGAACTGGACGTCGAGATCGCCGACACGGACCTCGCGCAGCTGCTCTACACGTCCGGAACCACGTCGCGGCCGAAGGGCGCGATGATGACCCATCGGGCCCTCGTGCACGAGTATCTCTCCTGCATCGTCGGGCTCGATCTGACCGAGCGCGACGAGCCGCTGCACGTCATGCCGCTCTACCACAGCGCGCAGATGCACGTGTTCCTGTTGCCCTGGCTCGCCGTCGGCGCCACCAACCAGTTGCTCGAGGTGCCCGACCCGGCGGACATTCTGCGACGCATCGCGCGGAACCGCCACGGCGCCTTCTTCGCGGCACCCACACTGTGGGTCGCGCTGGCGAACCACCCGGACTTCGCCGGACTCGACCTCCGCTCGCTGCGCAAGGCCTACTACGGAGCCTCGATCATGCCGGGCCCGGTCCTGCAGCGGCTGCGCGAGGCACTCCCGGAACTCGGGTTCTACAACTGCTTCGGGCAGTCCGAGATCGCGCCGCTGGCGACGATCCTGCGGCCGGAGGAGCACGAGCAGCGGCCGGACTCGGCCGGTCGTGCGGCGCTCTTCGTGGAACTACGGGTGGTGGACGACAACGGGGCCGACGTGGCACCGGGTGAGCTGGGCGAGGTCGTCTACCGGTCGCCACAACTGTGCCTCGGCTACTGGGACAAGCCGGAGGAGACCGAGGAAGCCTTCCGCGGCGGCTGGTTCCACTCCGGCGATCTCGTCCGCATCGACGAGGAGGGTTACATCTACGTCGTGGACCGGATCAAGGACGTGATCAACACGGGGGGCGTCCTGGTCGCCTCGCGCGAGGTCGAGGACGCCCTCTACACGCATCCCGCGGTGGGTGAGGTGGCGGTCATCGGGTTGCCCGACGAGAAGTGGATCGAGGCGATCACCGCCGTTGTCGTGTCCAAACCGGACGCAGCCGAGACGACCGTCGCGGAGGAGCTCCTCGAGCACCTGCGGTCCAGGCTGTCACCGTTCAAGGTGCCCAAGGCCGTGCACTTCGTCGACGACCTGCCGCGCAATGCCTCGGGAAAGATCCTCAAACGAGAGTTGCGAAGTGCGTTCGCCGCGGATCAGGCCACCGAGTAGTGCCGGACGCCGTCGGTCTCGGTCGCGGCCAACCGTCCCTGGAGGACCAGTACGTCGAGGTGGGCCGCGGTTTCCAGCACGGCGAGCGTGCGGTTGAAGATGTCGAGGTCGCCCAGTGCCCGCTTGCGCCGGGTCCAGTCGAGGGCGTCCGCGGCCTCGAAGGCGGAGTTCGCGCCGGACGCGACGGTCTCGGCGGTCGCGGTCAGGCGCTCGTCGTGGTGCGCCAGCAGTTCGTCCACCCGCTCGTGGGCGCTGCCGGTCACCGGCCCGTGCGCGGGCAGCAGCATGCGATCGGGCCGCTCGCGGATCAGCCGTAGGGAGTCCAGGTAGTCGCGCAGGGGCAACTCGACGGGTACCGGCTGGAAGCCGACCGACGGAGTGATGTGCGGCAGTACGTGGTCGCCGGAGAAGAGCAGGCCCGCGTCCGCGTCGTCGAATACGACATGCCCCGCGGTATGGCCGGGGGTGTGCACCACCTCCAGGTCGCGGCCGGGCAGCACCTTTCGGCTGCCCGGAACCAGCCATTCGTCCGGCAGTTCGTAGTCCCGCGCAGCGCGTGGGGACGAATCGAAGGCGCGGGTCAGTTCGTCGAGCAGCATTCCGGCACCGGCGTTGACCAGCAGCCTGCCCTGCGCGTGCATGGCGGTGGCGTCCGGCTCGGCCGAGGCCTGGACAGACGGTTCCTCGAGCTTGCCGAGCGCGACACTGCCCCCGAAGTCGCGGCGCAGGGCGACGGCCTGCGTGTAGTGGTCGCGGTGCATGTGTGTGATGAGGAACTGGCCGATGTCACCGAGATCGGCACCGATCGCGCGCAGGGCCGCGCGCAGCAGGTCACGCGCCTCGTCCAGTGCCCAGCCGGAGTCGATCAGCACCAGTCCGGTGCCATCCGTGACGGCATAGACGTTGACCGCCTTCAGCCCGTCGTTCGGCAGCGGCAGGGGGACGCGATACACCCCGGGCGCGACCGTGTAGATGCCTGGCGTGGTCCAGTCGTCGGTGCTGGTCTCCGGAAGCGGTTCCACGTTGACCTCGTTGTCTGTTGGCGTTGCAGGCTGAGTTCTCGATTCGACCAGGGAACGGGCTCCGGCAGGAGGTAGTTGAGACGTGTGTCACGCACAGACTGACCGGTATCTGGCTCCGGCCGGGGCGGTGCCGGAGTTGCCGAGCCGCGCGTGGTACCCGATGGATGCAATTCCTTGCACAGTTCTTTACCGACCTCAAGGCAATTTTTATGCTGAGCCGTAAATCACATATTCCAGGCCTTATCCGCAGGGTTGGTACGGGAGTACAACTTGCGGTGTGGCTGGTTATCCGATTGAACCCGACCGGGAAACGATGATGGAGATCGGTCGGTCGGCGCTGGAATTGATCACGGATCTGGTCGGGGAGTTGCCTTTTTCCCGGGCGTCGAGTTTCCATTTGGGATCCGATGTGTACGAGCAGGTTTCCGCGCGGCCGGACGAGGACGGTCGTGGCCTCGATGAGGCGCTCGCCCTGTTCCGTACGGCGGCGGGGGAGGGGCTGGAGACGGCGGGACCGCGCTACTTCGGTTACGTTCCCTCCGGTGGCACCTTTACCTCCGCGGTTGCCGAACTGCTGACCCGAGCACTGAATCGCTGCACCGGTCTCGCCGGTTTCTCGCCTGCGCTGGTCGCGATGGAGGACGGAGTCATCCGCTGGCTCTGCGGGGAGTTCGGGCTGCCCGCGGGTGCTGGCGGGCTCATCACCACCGGTGGGTCCACCGCACACCTCGCGGCGCTCGTGGCCGCGCGGTACGAGCGACTTGGTGAGTGTTTCACCGCTGGGACGCTGTACACCACAGCTCAGACTCACTACTCCGTCGCGAAAGCCGCACGTATCGCCGGGTTTCCAGCCAGTGCTGTTCGGACAGTCCCAACCGGACACGACCTGCGAATGGACCCGCAGGCGCTGTCGGCGATGATCGCCCGTGACAGGGCCGCGGGTGCACGACCTTTCCTGGTCGTCGCGAACGCGGGCACCACCAGCACCGGGACCGTTGACCCGTTGCCCGAAATAGCCGCACTCGCCCACGGGGAGGGGCTCTGGTTCCACGTCGACGGGGCTTACGGCGGATTCTTCCAGCTGACCGCGAGGGGCAGACAGATCCTGCGGGGCATCGAGTGCGCGGACTCGCTCGTGGTCGATCCACACAAGTCGCTGTTCGCGCCGTACGGTACGGGCATGCTGCTGGTGCGCGATCCGACTGTCCTGCGGGCGGCGCACCAGGGCACTGGCGAATACCTGCAGGACCTCCACCCGACCACCTTTCCGCACTACGCGGACTACGGCTGCGAACTCACCCGCGAATGCCGGGGGCTGAAATTGTGGCTGCCATTGTGGTTGCACGGCGTTTCCGCCTTCCGACGGGCGCTGGACGAAAAGCTCGACCTCGCGTGTTCCGCCTACCGGGGACTGGCTTCGGGTGGTTATTTCGATTGCCCTTTGCCGCCGGATCTCTCGACGGTCGTTTTCACCCTCGCGGGTGCGAGTGAGAAAGCGAACCGGCAATTGCTGGAGGAGGTCAACGCGACCGGACGGGTGTACCTGTCGAGCACGATGGTGCAAGGCAGGCACGTGCTCCGGCTGTGCGTGCTCTCCCACCGGACGCACGCCGAGCATGTGAGCGAGGCGTTGGCGGTGCTGCACGAGTTCGCCCGGCGGAGTGTGGGCCGGATTCGACTCGCCGACACGGCGTGACCACACTATCGGTGTGCGTGAAAAGTCAGCCCAGGAAGTGACGTGGCCGCCCGGTGCAGGCACCGGCATCGGTTCGATGCCCGGTTCGGACGCGGCGGAAACCGCAGCCATCGTCCTCGGTGAGCTGCCCGACCTGCCGTACCTGCCGGAACTGCCCGACCGCGGTGTCGGTGCCGACCTGATCGGCCGTACCTGCGGCCTGCTCGTCGATCTCGCCGTCGAGGTCGTGCCGAGCGGCTACCGGGTCGCGAGCAGGCCGGGACGGCACTACCGCCGGGCCGTGGATCTCCTCAGGTGGGATCTCGACGCGCTCGAGAACGCCCAGCAGCGAGCGGGCATGCGGCCTCGACTTATCAAGACACAGGTCGCCGGGCCGTGGACGCTGTGCGCGAACGTCGAAACAGCGCGTGGCCACCGCATCCTCACCGACCACGGCGCGGTGCGCGAATTCACCGAGTCGCTGATCGAAGGACTCGCGGCGCATGTGGTGGAACTGCGGGAACGCACCGGTGCCGGCGTCGTAGTGCAGTTCGACGAGCCGAGTCTGCCCGAGGTGCTCGCCGGATCACTGTCGACCGCCTCCGGCTACGACACCGTGTCCGCCGTCCGGGCGCCGGAGGCACGGGATCTGCTCGGCAAGGTCGTCCAGGGGATGGAGCAGGCCACGGGCAACCCCGTCGTGCTGCACTGCTGCGCGCCGCGGCCGCCGGTGGCGCTGCTGCACTCGACCAGAGCAGGGGGCATTTCGCTCGATGCCACCGCGCTCGACAGCGCGCCGGCCGCACTGCTCGACGAGATCGGCGAGGCCTGGGACTCGGGTACCGAACTGCTGCTCGGCCTCGTACCGGGCATCGCGCCGGAGCGCTGGCCGAGCCTGCACGAGGCAGCGGGTCCGGCGTTACGACTGGTGGACCGGCTGGGCTTCAACCGGTCGATCCTCGCCGAGCGCGCGGTGGCCACGCCGGTGTGCGGCCTTGCCGGTGCGACCGGGGAGTGGACGCGCAGAGCCCTGGCGCTGACCCGTGAACTCGGAAAGGCCTTCACCGAGCCGCCGGAGAACTGGTAGGCAGGCGTGGTGCGATTTCTTCGCGGTCTGTTGGGCAGGGGCAGCCGGGACGAGCCAGTGGATCCCCGGACCCGGTGGCCGGAACAGTCGGTGCCGGAGGACCCCGGCGCCGCCGCACGGCTGTTCTGGCGGAGCTGGTTCGAGCTGCTGCCGCAGGTCAGCGCCGCACTCGGCGACGGCGAGCCGCAGCGAGTCGAGCACGAGCTCTGCCGTGCGGTCGCGCACGTGCATCCGGACCTGCACTTCTCCTTGGAACGCGGCCAGCGGGCGATCTATGCGCTGGTAGTCACCGGGCAGGAAGACCCGGCCCTGCGACCCTTCACCGATGCCTGGAAGGCTGCCGCGCCTGCTGAGGACGCGATGTGGGAGTACCACGATTCGGTGCCGCCCGTGCCGGACCCGGCAGAGGTGACGGTGCATCTGGGCGAGACCCGGGTGGCGCTTGCCGAAGTCAGGATCGCGGCGCAGGTGGACTCGGTGGAGCAGGTCGTCGACGTCGCGGTGCACCACCCCGCGCTGGCCGGGCTCAGTGGTCCAGCCCGGTCGGCGATGACCTTCCTGCCGCTCGACGCCACCCTCGGTGAGCGGCTGGCCGCCGAGCGGCTGCGGCGGGTGGAGACGGCGGACCTGGAACCGGAGGGCGCGATCTCGCTGCTCGAACTGCGGGAGCTGGTGCGGGGGCTGGGCGATGCTGGGACGTGATCACGGAATCGCGTTCTCGGACAGACACTGAGATTGTCGGTGCCGACCACTAGGCTCACCCCCTGTGAGCAGCGAGGAACTTCCCGAGGACCAGATCGATGTGGCCGTCGCCGAGGACATCGGTGACGTGCCTGCCGAGGTGCGGGAGCGGCATGCCGCGCTCGCCGAGGAAGTCCGGGGGCATCAGTTCCGGTACTACCTGCTCGATTCGCCGACCATCTCCGACGGCGAGTTCGACGCGCTGTTCCAGGAACTGCAGAAGCTCGAGGCGGAGCATCCGGGCCTGGCGACGCCGGACTCGCCGACACAGCAGGTCGGCGGCACGTTCTCCACGGACTTCGCCGCCCATGACCATCTCGAACGGATGCTCAGCCTGGACAACGCGTTCGACGTCGACGAGTTGCTGGCCTGGGTGGACCGGGTCGAACGGGAGGTCGGCTCGACGCAGTACCTCTGCGAGCTCAAGATCGACGGGCTGGCCATCAATCTCCTCTACGAGAACGGGAAGCTGACCAGGGCGCTGACCAGGGGAGACGGTCGTACGGGTGAGGACGTCACGCTCAACGTGCGCACCCTGGACCAGGTGCCGGACACGCTCACCGGCACCGCGGAGTTTCCCGTCCCCGCGCTGGTGGAGGTCCGCGGCGAGGTCTTCTTCCGCGAGGAGGACTTCCTGGAGCTCAACGCCCGGCTGGTAGAGGCGGGCAAGCCACCGTTCGCAAACCCGCGCAACACCGCGGCCGGCTCACTGCGGCAGAAGGATCCACGGGTCACCAGGTCCCGCAAGCTGCGGCTGATCTGCCACGGTCTCGGCAGGCGGGAGGGGTTCGAACCCGTCCGGCAGTCGGAGGCCTACGACGCGCTGGCGGCCTGGGGACTGCCGGTGTCCGCGCACAGCAAGGTGATCGAGTCGGCCAAGGGGCTGGCCGAGCATGTCGAGTACTGGGGCGAGCACCGGCACGACGCCGAGCACGAGATCGACGGCGTGGTGATCAAGGTCGACCAGGTGTCGCTGCAGCGCAGGCTCGGGAGCACCTCGCGGGCGCCGCGCTGGGCCATCGCCTACAAGTACGCCCCCGAAGAGGCCACGACCACGTTGCTGGACATCCAGGTCAACGTGGGCAGGACCGGGCGCGTCACCCCGTTCGCCGTCATGGAACCGGTCAAGGTGGCGGGCTCCACCGTCGCGATGGCCACCCTGCACAACGGCGAGGAGGTCAAACGCAAGGGTGTGCTGATCGGCGACCGCGTGGTGATCCGCAAGGCGGGCGACGTCATTCCCGAGGTGCTGGGTCCGGTGGTGGACGCCCGCACCGGCGACGAACGCGAGTTCGTGATGCCGACGCGCTGCCCGGAATGCCACACCTCGCTGGCGTACCAGAAAGAGGGCGACGTCGACATCCGCTGCCCGAACTCGCGGTCCTGTCCCGCGCAGCTGCGGGAGCGGCTGTTCCACCTCGCGGGCCGGGGGGCGTTCGACATCGAGGTACTCGGTTACGAGGCCGCGTCGGCGCTGCTGTCCTCCGGTGTCGTGGCCGACGAGGGCGACATCTTCGACCTCGACGAGGAGAAGCTGCTGGCCACGGACCTGTTCCGGACGAAGGCGGGCACGCTCTCGGCCAACGGTGAGCGGTTGCTGAAGAACCTCGGCAACGCCAAGGACCGTCCGCTGTGGAAGGTCATCGTGGGGCTGTCGATCCGCCACGTCGGACCTACGGCGGCACAGGCGCTCGCCAGGGAGTTCGGCTCGCTGGAACGGATCGAGAACGCCGACGAACAGGAACTATCCGATGTAGATGGTGTGGGGCCGACGATCGCCCACGCCGTGCAGGAGTGGTTCGAGGTCGACTGGCACCGCGAGGTGGTGCAGAAGTGGCGGGCGGCAGGCGTCCGGATGGAGGAGGAGCGGGACACGTCGGTTCCCCGGCATCTGGAAGGGCTGTCCATCGTGGTCACCGGGTCGCTGCCCGGGTTCTCCAGGGACGAGGCCAAGGAGGCCATCATGTCCCGGGGTGGGAAGGCCGCGGGCTCGGTCTCGAAGAAGACGAGTTTCGTCGTGGTCGGTGACGCCCCTGGCTCCAAGTACGACAAAGCGGTTCAGCTGAAGGTGCCGGTGCTGGACGAGGACGGCTTCCGGGTGCTGCTCGACCGCGGGCCCGAAGCCGCCGCGGAGGTCGCCCTGCCGGCCGACGCCGACACCGCGGCCGGCGAGTAGAGCCAGATGGGTGACATCCGGATCCGGGCAGCGCGTGCCGGAGAGTGGGCCGAGATCGGTGAGCTGACCCTTGCCGCGTACCAGGCCGACGGCTTCGTCGGCGCCGAGGAGGAGGACGGGTACGGCGCGCAGTTACGCGACGCCGCTCGCCGGGCCGAGCACGCGGAGTTGCTGGTCGCGGTGGGCGCGGACGACAGGATCGTCGGTTCGGTGGCGGTCGTGTTGCCGGGAACCAGGTTCGCCGAGATCTCCCGGGAAGGGGAGGTGGAGTTCCGAATGCTCGCTGTCGCGCCCTCGGCGCGGGGGCGTGGTGTCGGTGCCCTGCTGGCGCAGGCGGTCATCGAGCGGGGACTTGAGCACGGTGCGAGCCGGATCGTGTTGTGCAGCCTGGACCTGATGCACACCGCACATCGGCTCTACGAGCGGCTCGGCTTCCGGCGGCTGCCGGAACGGGACTGGGAGCCCGCACCGGGTGTCCGGCTCCTCACCTTCGGGCTCGATCTCGCAGCCTGACCCGCTCGGCTGCTGAACGTTGGCCGATTCGAACCTCGGCCAACGTTCCACAGCCCTCAGCGCATAAAGCAGGGCACTTCGTACCGCAGGTCAACCAAACAAGCTGTTGAAGAACTTGGTGACATCGTTGTAGCGGTCGACGAACCATTGCTTAATGTCTTCCCAGGCCTGCTTGATCCACTCCCAGGCCCTCTTGGCCAGCTCAACGATCGCTGCGCTGATTTTTCCCCAAAGCCAAGCAGCGAACTTGGATACCTGATCCGCCAGGTCGATCGCCTTGTCCTGCTCCGCTTCGGGCAGGTCCTTAATCGCGCTTTCCACATCTCCCCAGTACTTGTTGTTCTGGTCGATGAGCTTCTTTTCGTGCTCTTTGCGCTTCTGTTCGATCTTGTCGTGGAGGCTGTTGCGGTCCTTGCTGTCGACGTACTCCCGGACCGCTTTTTCGGCGCTCACCTCGACGTCTTTGGTGTTCTCGGTCAATTGGTCTCGCCGCTTCTTTGAAATATCGGCGATGGGGGAGTCGCTGCCGACATTCGTTGTCGCGGAATAGGACATACCGTCGAACTGTCCTCTGTTTTCCGTGAAGGCGGTGACATAGTCAGGCCATTCGTACTGCGCGAAACTGATCGGGACGCCTTCGATGCTTGCCATGTAGATTCGCGCGGTGCTGTGAGCTCTCCGTGCCTCGATTTTTTCCGAGAGAGTCAAAGTCGAGGGCGCCATTGTCGTGGTCATCGGATTCTCCTTGCTCGATCAATTACCGAATTGCGGCGTGCTGATGATCGGAATTTCGGCGTCTTCCCGCGAAGACCCCAGGAACATTACCAAGGGTATAACGGATGGTCACTACGCGTAATGAGTGATGGGCGGGCACGGTCTGGTGAACCGGGCTCACTGCAGGTCACCCCACCGCCGGATCTGCCAACTCGGGCCCCGGATCTGCCAACTCGGGGGTCAGCGGCGGCGGTGGCGGATCAGGGCCAGCAGGGCGACGGCCAGGATGAGGCCGGCCAGGACGGCGGGCAGCACGCCGAACTGATCGAGGATGCGGTCGGCCAGGTGTCTGCTGCGCGAGGTCGGGTCGGCCAGCACGAGGGTCACGAACGCGGCCGCAAGCACGGTGACGCCGCCGAGCAGCCAGCGTCCACGCCTGCCGGTCAGGCCTGCGCGTCTGCGGATGACCCGTCCCGCCCTGAAGATGCGCCCGGCTCGGAGCACACGCAGCGCGCCGATGGAGAGGATCAGCCGCAGGATCTGCACCGGTCCGACGAGAAAGACCACCGCGGGAACGGCGGCTGCCGTCACCAGCAGCTTCCACCGGTGGGTGCGGGCCCAGGCGACGATGTCCCTGCTGAACCAGAGCAGCACGAGGGACTCACTGAGCAGGACCGCGAGCGAGGCCCAGTTGAGCACCTTGCCGACCACGACCGTCGTCTCGTCGCCGGTGGTGGTGAGGAACACCGCGGGTACCGACACCAGCGCGGCGATCAGGACCGGGATCGCCAGCCGCTCCTCCAGTTGCTGGGCGCGGGTGTCGCGGTCGTCCTCGCCTTCACTCACGTCGCACAGCGGTCCGCTTCAGCTGTCCAGCACTACGGCCACGATTCCGGCGAAATGGGCAAGGCGGGCTACCTCGGCCGCACGGAACATCGGGCCGCCCGGCCGCCCGACCAGCAATGTCCGGTCCGGTTTGCCGAGCGGTGTCGCGGCGAGTTCGGTACCCAACTCCTGCCAGGTGTCGGGCACCCAGGTGTCCTCGGCGTCGAGCACGGTGGCGCGTTCCAGCGGTAGCCACGGCAGATCGGTGACCGAGGCCTCCGGGGCGGCACTGGACGACGCGAGGCGGTGCACCCCGTCCTCGGTGTAGTGCAGGACCAGCGCCCAGCCCGCGCGGATGATCTTGGGTACGCCCTCGGCCAGTATGTCCAGCCCGGTCGAGGGCTGCCCGGCGATCTCCTCGACGAGTTCCAGCTCGCGGTGGGTGTCCAGCACGCCGGCGTAGGGGCGGACGGCGTCGACCTCGACGCCCTCGACACTCTCGGCGGCGGTGATCAGCGCATCGGGCAGCCTGCCGGAGGGCAGTTCGACGACCAGGTCGTCGATCGCCACACCCGCCCCACGCTCCACCACGTCGACGCTGAGGATGTCCGCGCCGACCGTGCCGAGCGCCGTGGCCACCGCGCCGAGGGTCCCCGGGCTGTCCGGGAGTTGTACCCGGATCAGGAAGGACAACGCGAACCCCTCTCGGGTCTGCCGCTCCAGCCTTGCCGTGGAGGGCGTTCCTGCGCACCGGCCGCCATGCTTGCTCGTACCGGCCGCCGATTGTGGCAGACCGGACCCACGGCTGGGCCCGCCGTCCGCCTAGCGAGATCGTCTTGTGCTCTCCCGCTGCCCGTGCCGTCATCCGCGCGAGCGCACACCCTGCACGGTAACCCGGTCGAGTCCTGGGATGGTCGCGCCATAGAATTGCCCCTTCGAACCGCACCCGACCAGCACACCCCGGGAGACACCCGCGTGCCCAATATTTCCCGCGACGAAGTCGCGCATCTCGCCAGGCTGGCCAGGCTGGCCGTCACCGACGAGGAGCTGAACACCTTCGCCGGGCAGCTCGACCAGATCCTGGACGCGGTGGCGAAGGTGGGCGAGGTCGCGAACTCCGACATCCCGCCGACCTCGCACGCCGTGCCGCTGACCAACGTGTTCCGTGAGGACGTGGTCCGGCCGGGGCTCACCCAGGAGCAGGCGCTCTCCGGTGCGCCCGCCGCCGAGGAAGGCCGGTTCCGGGTGCCGCAGATTCTGGGGGATGAGCAGTGAGCGACCGGCACCGTGACCAGTTCGGGTACGGCACTGAGCGATGTGCAGCCCGTCGGCGAATGAGGCAAGAAGCATGAGCGACCTGACAAGATTGACGGCGGCCGAGCTGGCCGGCCGGATCCACGCTCGCGAGGTCTCCTCCGTGGAGGTGACGCAGGCCCACCTCGACCGCATCGAGGAGGTCGACGGCGCCGTGCACGCGTTCCTGCACGTCGACACCGAGGGTGCGCTCGACGCCGCCCGCGCGGTGGACGCGCGGATCGCCTCGGGCGAGCAGCCGGCGTCGCCGCTGGCCGGAGTGCCGCTGGCGCTGAAGGACGTGCTGACCACCGAGGGCATCCCCACCACCTGTGGTTCCAGGACGCTCGAGGGCTGGCTGCCGCCGTACGACGCCACGGTCACCCGCAGGCTCCGCGAGGCCGGTGTGCCGATCCTCGGCAAGACCAACATGGACGAGTTCGCGATGGGCTCCTCCACCGAGAACTCCGCCTTCGGGCCGACCCGCAACCCCTGGGACCGCGACCGGATCCCCGGTGGCTCCGGCGGTGGCTCGTCGGCGTCGCTGGCTGCTTTCGAGGCGCCGCTGGCGATCGGCACCGACACCGGTGGCTCGATCCGCCAGCCCGGCTCCGTGACCGGCACGGTCGGGGTCAAGCCGACCTACGGCGGCGTGTCCCGGTACGGCCTTGTCGCGTTCTCGTCCTCCCTCGACCAGGCGGGTCCGTGCGCACGGACCGTGCTGGACGCAGCCCTGTTGCACGAGGTGATCGGCGGGCACGACCCGCTGGACGCGACCTCGGTCGACGCGCCGGTGCCCGCTGTCGTCGCGGCCGCCCGCGAAGGCGCACGCGGTGACCTCACCGGCGTCCGCGTCGGTGTCGTGCGGGAGTTCAGCGGTAATGCCGCCTCAGCGGGAGGGAGTGCTTCGGCGGGTGGTGAGGGTTACCAGCCCGGTGTGCTGACCTCCTTCGAGGCCGCCGTGCAGCAGCTGCGTGAGTTGGGTGCCGAGGTCGTCGAGGTGTCCTGCCCGAACTTCACCCTCGCGCTGCCTGCCTACTACCTGATCGCGCCGAGCGAGTGCTCCTCGAACCTCGCCCGGTTCGACGCCATGCGCTACGGCCTTCGCGTCGGCGACGACGGCACGCGCAGTGCCGAGGAGGTCATGTCGCTGACCCGGGAGGCCGGCTTCGGCGCCGAGGTCAAGCGCCGGATCATGCTCGGCACCTACGCGCTGTCCTCGGGTTACTACGACGCGTACTACGGCTCGGCGCAGAAGGTGCGCACGCTCATCTCGCGGGACTTCGACGCGGCGTTCGAGCGGGTCGACGTGCTGGTCTCGCCGACGACGCCGACCACGGCGTTCAAGATCGGCGAGCGGGCGGACGATCCGATGGCGATGTACCTCGCGGACCTGTGCACCATCCCGTCCAACCTGGCGGGCAATGCCGCGATGAGCGTGCCAAGTGGCCTTTCAGCCGATGACGGGCTGCCGGTCGGGTTGCAGATCATGGCCCCCGCGCTGGCCGATGACCGGCTGTACCGCGTCGGTGCGGCCTACGAGACGGCCCGCGACGCCGCCGAAGGCCCGTTGCTCAACCGCGTGCCGGAGCTGAAGGGAGCGGCACTGTGACCGCGCTGGTCGAACTGATGGACTACGACGAGGTCATCTCCCGATTCGACCCGGTACTCGGGCTCGAGGTGCACGTCGAGCTGTCCACCGCGACGAAGATGTTCTGCGGCTGCGTGAACGAGTTCGGCGGCGAGCCGAACACCCATGTCTGCCCGACCTGCCTCGGAATGCCGGGAGCGCTTCCGGTGGTCAACGGCAAGGCCGTCGAGTCGGCGATGCGGATCGGGCTCGCGCTGAACTGCGAGATCGCGTCGTGGTGCAGGTTCGCGAGGAAGAACTACTTCTACCCGGACATGCCGAAGAACTTCCAGACCTCGCAGTACGACGAGCCGATCGCCTTCAGCGGCTACCTCGACGTCCCGCTGGACGACGGCGAGGTCGTGCGGGTGGAGATCGAGCGCGCGCACATGGAGGAGGACACCGGCAAGTCGCTGCACGTCGGCGGTGCGACGGGCCGGATCCACGGGGCGGAACACTCGCTGCTGGACTACAACAGGGCCGGTGTGCCGCTCATCGAGATCGTCACCAAGCCGATCACCGGCATGGGCGCCCGTGCCCCGGAGGTCGCCCGCGCCTACGTGACCGCGCTGCGTGACCTGCTGCGGGCGCTGGACGTCTCCGACGTGCGGATGGACCAGGGGTCGCTGCGCTGTGACGCCAACGTCTCGCTGATGGCGAAGGACGCGACCGAGTTCGGCACCCGTACCGAGACGAAGAACGTCAACTCGCTGCGCAGTGTCGAGCGGGCGGTGCGCTACGAGATGACCCGGCAGGGAGCCGTGCTGCTTGACGGCGGCACCATCAAGCAGGAGACGAGGCACTTCCAGGAGTCCGACGGCAGCACCTCGCCGGGACGTACCAAGGAGACGGCCGAGGACTACCGCTACTTCCCCGAGCCGGACCTGGTGCCGATCGCACCGACGCGGGAGTGGGTCGAGCAGCTGCGCCAGACCCTGCCGGAACTGCCGTGGGAACGGCGCAAGCGGATCAAGGACGAGTGGAACCTCACCGACGAGGAGCTGCGCGATCTGCTCAACACCGGCGCGGCCGACCTGGTCGCGGCCACTGTGGACGCGGGCGCGGCGCCAGGGGAGGCCAGGAGCTGGTGGGTGCAGTACCTGACCCAGCAGGCCAACACGCGTGAGGTCGAGCTGGCGGAGCTGCCGATCAAGCCCGTCCAGGTCGCACGGGTGATCGAGCTGGTCGGTTCCGGCGAGCTGACCAACAAGATGGGCCGTGAGGTCGTCCAGGGTGTGCTGGAGGGCGAGGGCGAGCCGGACGAGGTCGTGGAGAAGCGTGATCTCAAGGTCGTCTCGGACGACTCCGCGCTGCTCACGGCCGTGGACGAGGCCCTGGCCGCCGCGCCGGACGTCGCGGAGAAGATCCGTGGCGGAAAGGTCCAGGCGGCGGGCGCGATCGTCGGTGCCGTGATGAAGACGACCAAGGGGCAGGCCGACGCCAAGCGGGTCCGCGAGCTGATCCTGGAAAGGGTCAACGGCAGTTGAGCCTGCCCCGCGTCCGCCCTGCGGCGGTGACGTGGCGCGAGTGGCTCGGCCTCGCCGCGGGGCTGCTCGCGCTCGGGTCGTTGTTCCTGCCCTGGACCGTCCTCGGTGCGGCGAATCCCGATCTGATCGCGGCATTGGCCGAACTGCCGCAGGACGATGTCGTCCGCGACGTGTGGAAGGCCGGGTTCTTCGCCTGGTTCCCCGCACTGGTCCTGCTGCTGACCGGGTTCGCGGTCGCCCTGACCGGCCAGATCCGTGCGGTGCGGGTGGCGGGGCTCCCGCAGTTGTGGCTGGTCGCGGCCTCGGTGGCGCTCGCGCTGCTGCTGATCGGCTGGTTCACCCTCGGCTGGCAGTTCGGCACCGAGCAGCGGGCGCTGCTGGAGGAGGCAGGCATCGCCATCGGGACGGGATCGGGACGGGTACTGGCGACTGTGGCCGCCGCGACGTCACTGCTCGCCGCCGTGCTCGACGTCCGGGCCCGCTGAGCAGGGGGCGGAGGGTCAGTCCCTGCCGTTCCCTGCCGGGGTCATCTGCCTGGAGATCAGCACGACGCGATCGTCGCTGGACACCGGATCTCCGCCGTCCTTGTTCGCCGTGCCCGCCACCACGAAGTCGGGGTTCACGACGTCCATCCCGGTGAGCCTGCCGAAGCTGTTCCCGTTCTCGCCGTCCATCGTCACCGACGGCTTGCCGCTGACGGCTCCCTCCTCGGTGACCGGGAGGTTCTGCAGGTTGCCCGCCTTCGAGGTGGCCACGATCAGGACGTCGGACCAGTCGGTGCACCCGGCCACACCAGGCTGATCGGGCCACGACCAGACCGGGGTGGTCAGGGTCGTTCCCGGTTCGACCCGGTACATGACGTCCCTGCCGTCGGCGCGGTCGGTCACCCAGGTTCGGGAACCGTCGGTGGACTCGCAGATCCCGCCGGGCGCCTGCAGCCCACTGGCGAGCACCCGCGAGCCCGTGGTCGGATTGCCCTTGGCCGGCTTGCCCGAGGTGTCGATGCGCAGCATCTTGCCCGCGAGCGACTTCGGGTCCGCGGCCGCGGCGGGATCGCCCGCGTCACCGGTGGCCACCAGCAGCGCGCCGTCCGAATCGGCGAGCAGCACCCCACGGTTGCCCTTCGGACCCTTCGGAATGCCGGTGAGCACGGGCTTCGGCGGCTGCCCCTCCGCGAACCGCACGACCCGGTTGTCCTTTTCCGTGGTCAGGTAGGCGAACACGAGCCGGTCCTCGGAGTAACTGGGGGAGAGGGCCAGCCCGGTGAGCCCGCCGTCACCGCTCGCGTCCACGTCGAAGGAGGCGATCTCCTTGGGTGAGGCGCCGGGCTCGCTGGAGACCCTGAGCACACTGCCACTGATTCGTTCGGCCGCCAACGCGCCGATCGTCGAGCCCGCGGCCGGTAGCGCGGCCACGGCGGAGATCCTGTCGAGGCAGGTGGCGATGACCGCCTTGTTGAAGTCCTTGCAGCCGTCCGGTGGCGGCACGGGCGTCGGCGCCGATCCCTTCGGCGGTCCCTGGCTGGTGCCACCCGCCTCGGGAAGTTGCGGCTGCGGCCCGGCCTGGGGGGTCAGGTCCGGGGCGGGCTCCCAGGTCTGTCCCGACGCGGAGTCGTCGAAGTCGGCGCAGCTGGTCAGCATGAGGGCGCCGCTGGCAAGCAGGGCCAGCGGCCACGCCGGGCTTCTCCTGGAACGGGGTCCCACAACGAGAGAGGGTAGGTCGATGTCCGTGAGCCTCGGGTAAGCGGTGGCCCGGACACGGGCGGCCGGCCGACGCCGGACGCCGGAGGTGGCTACCGTGGTGATCATGACGGTTACGGTGCTTGTCCCCGACGAGGACGGGATGATCGCCCTGTCCGAGGTCGCCGGCGTCCGGCCGGTGCGTTACCAGTGGGGTGAACCGTTACCCCCGCAGGCCCGCGAAGCGGAGGTGCTGATCCCCAAGTTTCATCCCGCCGAGACGACCGACGAGTTCTTCGAGGGCCTGCCCCGGCTGAAGCTGATCCAGCTGCTGTCCGCGGGTGCCGAGGACTGGATCGGCGACCTGCCCGACGGAGTTCTGCTCTCCACCTGCCGGGGCGCGCACGGCGGCAGCACGGCGGAGTGGGTGGTCGGCGTGCTGTTGCTGATGTACCGCGAGCTGCGGGAGTTCACGGCGTTGCAGGAGAACCGCCAGTGGGCCAGGCGCACCACCGACACGCTGCAGGGCAAGCGGGTGCTGATCGTGGGCGCGGGCGACCTCGGGAGGCAGCTACGCGGCCGCCTCGAACCGTTCGACACCCGCGTGACCATGGTGGGTATTTCCGCAAGGGAAGGCGTGCATGCCGTCGAAGAGCTGCCGCAGCTGCTCGGTGAGCACGACGTCGTGGCGCTGATGGTGCCGTTGACTTCCAAGACCCGCGGCATGGTCGACGCGGCATTTCTCGCCGAGATGCCCGACGGGGCGATCCTGGTGAACGCGGCCCGCGGCCCGGTCGTGAACACCGGCGCGCTGCTCGCGGAGCTGGAGCGGGGGCGCCTTCGCGCGGCGCTCGACGTCACCGATCCCGAACCGCTGCCCTCGGATCATCCACTGTGGACAGCTCAGGGAGTGGTGCTGACTCCGCACGTGGCGGGGGCGGCGCGGGGCGTGCAGCGGCGTTCCTACGCGGTGGCGGCCGCCGAGATCGAGCGCTGGGTCAACGGGGAGTTGCCGGACAACCTCGTGCACGGCGAGTACTGAGTGCGCAACCCTCACTGAGCATTCTCAAAGAAGTCGCGTGCTTGCGGCCGAGTAGTGCGGCCGGGTAGTTTGAGGGTCGGCGTCATCCTGCGCCGCACCCTCATATCCGGTGCTCACGCCATCGGGCTCGAGAGGGCAAAGGGAACCGCGAGTTCTCGGGGTGCCGGCAGCATGCCCTATCCGGCGGGGTCAACAGGAGCGTGAGTTCTGTGGCCGCGCTGTTGACAGGGAGCATGTGATGACCAGGCAGAAATCCTTCAAGTCCGGCGTCCGGGCCCGGATGGACAAGACCGGTGAGAGCTACACCGCCGCTCGGCGCCGGTTGCTCGAGAAGGCCGCCACCGGGCGGCAGCCCGAGTCCGGCGCGGTGGCCGTCGAACCCACCGAGCCGACCGCCGAACCGGTTCGGGGGCAGAAACTCCCCGACGCCCCGCTCCGGGAACGCACAGGCAAGGGGCAGGACGAGTGGTTCTCGTTGCTCGACGCCTGGGGTGGCACGCAGCACACGCACACCGAAATCGCCCGCTGGCTGGTGGAGCAGCACCAGGTCGACGGATGGTGGGCGCAGAGCATCACGGTGGCCTACGAGCAGGCGCGCGGAATGCGGGCGCCCGGGCAGAAAAGCGACGGGTACTTCTCGGCGGGCGCGACAAAGACGATCGCGGTTTCCGTCGACCGTCTCTTCGCGGCGTTCGCCGATGAAGCGCTGCGGACACAGTGGTTGCCGGAGGCCGATCTGGCCGTGCGCACCGCCACGGCGCCGAAGTCGTTCAGGGCCGACTGGGCGGACGGATCCACGCGGATCGTCGTCACCTTCCTGCCGAAAGGCGAGGCGAAGGCTCTGGTCGCGGTCTCCCACGACAGGTTGACCGAGTCCGACGCCGCCGCGCGCATGAAGGCGTACTGGCGTGACCGCCTCGCCGCACTGAAGACGTACCTCGAAGCCTGACTCGTCCTCAGATTCTGATTTTTCGACCAACTGAGAAACTGGGAGAAATCCGTGTCCACGAAGACTTTCATCAACCTGCCGGTCAAGGATCTGGCCAAGTCGGTCGACTTCTTCACCGCCATCGGCCTTTCGCTCAACCAGCAGTTCTCCGACGAGAACGCCGCCTTCCTGGTCGTCAGTGACGAGGTCACGGTCATACTGCAGTCGGAGGCCTACTTCCGGGGTTTCACGAACCGGGAGATCACCGACACCTCGACGAGCAGCGAGGTGATCATCGGCCTTTCCGCCGACAGCGGGCAGCAGGTCGACGAGTTGCTCGACCGGGTTGTCGCAGCCGGCGGGGAGGCATTGGGCGAGCCGGAGGACCAGGGGTTCATGTACATGCGCGGTTTCCGCGACCTGGACGGCCACCAGTGGTCTTTCCTGTTCATGGATATGTCCATGATGGGGCGGGCAGTGACCGTTCCTGAACGGGAGAGTGCCCGGATGAGCGACTCGCCAGCGCGGGCCGATATGCCCTAGTCTGCGCCGGTGAGTACGCACGATGATGAGTCCAGGACCACGTCGATTCCCGCGGTTGATGACCCAGGGCGGACCAGCCTGCTGTCCGACGTTGACAGCAGTTCTTCGAGTGACGTGCGAGATCAGACGTCCCAGTGGCACGGGGGGCTCGATTTCGGGCTGCTCGTCCTGCGCCTCGTGCTCGGCGGAACAATGGCCGCGCACGGACTGCAGAAGCTGTTCGGCGCGTTCGACGGTCCGGGTATCAGTGGATTCGCGGACGCGCTCGGTGGATTCGGTTTCACCAGCCAGACGACACTGCTGTCCTGGATCACGGCGTTGACGGAACTGGGCGGCGGGCTGCTGCTGGTGGTCGGGCTGTTCACCCCGATCGGTGCGGCCGGAATCCTTGGCGTGGCCGCGAGCATCGTCGCGGTCAAGTTCGGCAACGGGTTCTTCATGGGGCCGCAGCAGGGATTCGAGTACGAGCTGTTGATCGGCGCCGCCGCGCTGGCACTGCTCTTCACCGGGTCGGGCCGGATCGCGGTGGACAAGAACACGCCGTGGCGCCGCAAGCCGATGCCGTTCGCGATCCTGGGACTGCTGATCGCCGCCGCGGCCTCGGTCGTGGTGCTTGTCGTCTTCCGCTGACCGGTCCGGAATCCGTCGACGAATTCCGGACCGGCACCGCTACTTGGTGACGTCGCGGACCGCGCCGGTGTCGGCCGAGGTGGCCATCCGGGCGTAGGCGCGTAGTGCGGCGGTGACGGGTCGCTGCCGGTCCACCGGCTGCCACGGCCGCTCGCTGGCCTCCATCTTGGCCCTGCGTTCGGCGATCACCTCAGGGTCGACGAGGAGTTCCAGCGTGCGCTCGTGCACGTCGAGCAGGATCTCGTCACCGTTCTGCACGAGGCCGATGAGGCCGCCCGCCGCCGCCTCGGGGGAGATGTGTCCCACCGATATTCCGGATGATCCGCCGGAGAACCGGCCGTCGGTGATCAGCGCGCACTTCTTGCCGAGGCCGGAGCCCTTGAGGAACGCCGTGGGGTGCAGCATCTCCTGCATGCCGGGGCCACCCGCGGGGCCCTCGTACCGGATCACCAGGACCTCGCCGGGCTGGATCTGCTTGCCGAGGATCGCCGAAACGGCCTCCTCCTGGCTTTCCAGCACCCGTGCCGGGCCCTGGAAACGCCACAGCGACTCGTCGATACCGGCCGACTTGATGACCGCGCCGCTCTCGGCGAGATTGCCGCGCAGCACAGCCAGACCACCGTCGGCGGTGTAGGCGTGCGCGACATCGTGGATACAGCCGTTCTCGGCGTCGGTGTCGAGGCTGGACCAGCGGTTCGTGGTCGAGAACGCTTCGGTGGTGCGGACTCCACCCGGTGCCGCGTGGAACAGTTCCACGGCCGCCTCGGAAGGCGACTCGGCCCGGATATCCCATGTGCACAGCCACTCGTGCAGGGTCGGCGTATGCACCGAGGTCACGTCGGTGTGCAGCAGCCCGCCCCGGTACAGCTCGCCGAGGATGGCGGGAATGCCACCCGCCCTGTGCACGTCCTCCATGTGGTAGTCCGAGTTCGGCGCCACTTTGGACAGGCAGGGCACGCGCCTGCCGATGTTGTCGATGTCGGAGATCGTGAAGTCGATCTCGCCCTCTTGGGCGGCGGCGAGGATGTGCAGCACCGTGTTCGTGGATCCGCCCATGGCCATGTCGAGCGCCATCGCGTTGTTGAACGCGTGCTTGTTGGCGATGGAGCGCGGCAGCGCACTGGCGTCGTCCTCGCCGTACCAGCGCTTGCACAGTTCGACCACGGTGCGGCCCGCGTCGCTGAACAGCGTGCGCCGTGCGGCGTGGGTGGCGAGCGTCGAACCGTTACCCGGCAGCGAGAGCCCGAGCGCCTCGGTGAGGCAGTTCATCGAGTTCGCGGTGAACATGCCCGAGCAGGAGCCGCACGTGGGGCAGGCCGAACGCTCCACCTCGGACAGAGCTGCCTCGTCCACCGCGGAATTGGCCGAGGCCGAGATCGTGGTGATCAGGTCGGAGGACGGGTGCGCGACGCCGTCCACCACCACGGCCTTGCCTGCCTCCATGGGCCCACCGGACACGAACACCACCGGGATGTTCAGCCGCATGGCTGCGTTGAGCATCCCGGGGGTGATCTTGTCGCAGTTGGAGATGCAGACCAGCGCGTCCGCCTGGTGTGCGTTGACCATGTACTCCACGGAATCCGCGATGATCTCCCGCGAGGGCAGCGAGTAGAGCATGCCGCTGTGCCCCATGGCGATTCCGTCGTCAACCGCGATGGTGTGGAACTCCCTGGCGACTCCGCCCGCCTCCCGGACACCCTCGGCGACGATCTCGCCGAGGTCCTTGAGGTGTACGTGGCCGGGGACGAACTGGGTGTAGGAGTTGGCGATGGCGACGATCGGCTTGCCGAAGTCGCTGTCGGTCATTCCGGTGGCGCGCCACAGGGAACGGGCCCCTGCGGCGTTGCGGCCGTGAGTGGTGGTGCGAGAGCGCAGCGCAGGCATGAACTCACCTTGTGTCTTGTTCGGCCACGACGGCCGAGTACGGCGTTTAATTCACAAGTCGGGTTATTCACGGTCGACCTGCGGTCATGCCCGCACGTCGCCTGCAGTCGGCAGCCACGACCGCCCCTACTGCGGCAGAAGAAGCATGCCGCAGCGTGGGCCCTCTCCGGGACGGTCCCGTCTGCCGACTTGTGAATAACCCTCCTGATATCGAAACGGCCGGCGTGGGGTACGCGCCCGCGGCCCGGTAGCGGTACGTCGAGGTTACTCCTCGTCGCTGCCCGTCTCCTTCGGCCCGCCGCGCAGGTCCTCCTCGGTGATCTCCTCGGTGATGCCGGTGGGGTCGGGCACCCGGCCCCCGCTGATCAGCGACAGCACGGGCAGATGCCGGGCGCGGACCGCGGGCAGCGCCACCTCCGTGCCCTCTGTGGTCACGGCTTTCACCTTCGCGCCCTTCGCCACGGCCAGCCCACGCAGCTGGGACCAGTGGAGTTTCCGCTCGTTGAACACCGTCCGGACGGTGAGGCCCTCGGCCGTCGCCGTCGTCCGCATGCGAATCACCCACACGGCCAGGGCGATCGGAGCGAGGTAGAGCGCCTGCAGACCCGGCAGCGCGAATGCGGCGGGCGTCACACAGATCGTCAGAAATGCCACGGCGAGCATCGCGGTGGCAGGGATCCGGAAGATGGCCTTGCGACCCTCGACCGGGGCTTCACGCTGCGAGTTCTGCGCTTCCTGGTTCACCCTGTGATGGTGCACCGGGCGGTTTCGGCACTGGTGAGCGGGGTTGGAGCCACGCCCCCGGCGTCCAGTATGCGGAATCACGATCCCGCAGAGTTGACACTCTTGACAGCGACCGATTACCGTCGTCGACGTGACACCGCAGACCGGCCTCGTACTTCCCAAGCGCGTCGACGCTTAGGGAAGAGCCTCTGCGTTGACGCGCGACCCTCGTGCGACCTCTATCGGTCGGCGGGGGTTTTTTGATGTCTGTACCTGCTGACCTGAACGAGTGAACCAATCACACCGCGACAGCTGACCCGAGTAGCAACGAGACCCACGAGGCAGAACCGATGACAAGCGCCACCTCGCGATCGGACACGAACGCAGGGTCGACGCCGGCAGGTGGAACGCCCGCCGCGTCGCCCACCCAGCCCGGCTCCCGCCCGAAGCCCGCGCCCCCCGCAGGCACCCCCGTCCGGGTGACCGGCGCGCAGTCACTCGTGCGGTCTCTCGAAGCGGTAGGTGCCGAGGTCGTCTTCGGTATTCCGGGCGGCACCATCCTGCCCGCCTACGACCCGTTGCTCGACTCCACAAAGGTCCGCCACGTGCTGGTGCGCCACGAGCAGGGAGCAGGCCACGCCGCGACCGGCTACGCACAGGCGACCGGCAAGGTCGGGGTCTGCATGGCGACATCCGGCCCCGGGGCCACGAACCTGGTGACCCCGCTCGCGGACGCCAACATGGACTCGGTCCCGGTCGTGGCCATCACCGGCCAGCAGTCGCGCGCGCTGATCGGCACCGATGCGTTTCAGGAAGCGGACATCTGCGGCATCACGATGCCGATCACCAAGCACAACTTCCTGGTCACCGACCCCGCCGACATCCCGAGGGTGATCGCGGAGGCCTTCCACCTGGCCTCCACCGGCCGCCCGGGACCTGTCCTGGTGGACATCCCCAAGGACGTCCTGCAGGAGCTGACCTCCTACTCCTGGCCGACGGAGATGCGGCTGCCGGGCTACCGCCCGACCCTGCGGCCGCACGGCAAGCAGGTTCGCGAGGCCGCCAGGCTGATCTCGGAGTCGCGGCGGCCGGTGCTCTACGTCGGCGGTGGTGTGATCAAGGCCAAGGCCTCCGCGCAGCTGCTCGAACTCGCCGAGGCGACCGGTATCCCCGTCGTGACCACGTTGATGGCTCGCGGCGCCTTCCCCGACTCGCACCGGCAGCACCTCGGCATGCCGGGGATGCACGGCTCGGTGGCGGCTGTGGCCGCGATGCAGCGCTCGGACCTGCTGATCGCCCTCGGCGCCCGGTTCGACGACCGGGTCACCGGACAGCTGGACTCGTTCGCGCCGGACGCCACCATCGTGCACGCCGACATCGACCCCGCGGAGATCTCGAAGAACCGCAAGGCCGACGTCCCGATCGTCGGTGACTGCGCGGAGATCATCACCGACCTGATCAGCGCCGTGCGCGGCGAGGCCGAGCAGTCCGGCGGCCCCGACCTCGATGCGTGGTGGGTGCAGCTGAACTCGTGGCGGGACACGTTCCCCGCGGGCTACGAGTGGCCGGACGACGGAGCCCTCTCGCCGCAGTACGTCATCGAGCGTATCGGGCAACTCGTCGGTCCGGACGCCATCTACACGGCGGGCGTCGGCCAGCACCAGATGTGGGCGGCCCAGTTCATCAAGTACGAGAAGCCGGCGACCTGGATCAACTCCGGTGGCCTCGGCACGATGGGCTTCGCCGTCCCGGCCGCGATGGGCGCGCAGTTCGGCTGCCCCGACACGCAGGTCTGGGCGATCGACGGCGACGGCTGCTTCCAGATGACCAACCAGGAGCTGGCCACCTGCGCCATCGAGGGCGCGCCGATCAAGGTCGCCGTGATCAACAACGGCAACCTCGGCATGGTCCGGCAGTGGCAGAACCTCTTCTACTCCGAGCGCTACTCCAACACCGACCTCGGAACGCACAAGCACCGGATCCCCGACTTCACCCTCCTCGCCGAGGCGCTCGGTTGTGCGGGCCTGCGGTGCGAGAGCAAGGAGGAGGTCGACGACGTCATCCAGCGTGCGATGGCCATCAACGACCGCCCCGTCGTGATCGACTTCGTGGTCGGCAAGGATGCCCAGGTGTGGCCGATGGTGGCCGCGGGCACCGGCAACGACGAGATCATGGCCGCGCGCGGCATCCGCCCGCTCTTCGACGAGGATGAGATCTGATGACCAATCACACCCTGAGCGTCCTGGTGGAGAATGTCCCAGGTGTGCTCGCCCGCGTCTCGGGACTGTTCTCCCGCCGCGGTTTCAACATCGAGTCCCTCGCAGTCGGGCCCACGGAGAACCCGGAGGTGTCCCGGATGACGATCGTGGTCGCCGTTGAGGAGCTACCGCTCGAACAGGTGACCAAGCAGCTCAACAAGCTCGTCAACGTCATCAAGATCGTGGAGCTCGACCCGGCCACCGCGGTCCGGCGCGAGTTGCTTCTCGTGAAGGTCAGGGCGGATGCCACGGTGCGCAGCCAGGTGCTGGAGACCGTGCAGTTGTTCCGTGCCAAGGTGGTGGACGTCTCGCCGGAGGCGTTGACGATCGAGGCGACCGGCACGGGCGACAAGATCAACGCCCTGCTGCGCATGCTCGAGCCCTACGGGGTGCGCGAGCTCGTGCAGTCCGGAATGGTCGCGGTCGGCCGGGGTGCCCGGTCGATCACCGCCACCGGCGCCCGCTGAGGCGCCTGCGCGTCACGGCAGCCACTGAACAAAGCTACTTAGAATGTCAGAATCCGAAAGGAAGTAAGTACCCCTCATGTCAGTCGAAATCTTCTACGACGACGATGCCGACCTGAGCATCATCCAGGGACGCAAGGTCGCCGTGATCGGGTACGGCAGCCAGGGCCACGCGCACGCGCTGAGCCTGCGCGACTCCGGCGTCGACGTCCGCATCGGTCTTCCCGAGGGGTCGAAGTCGCGGGCGAAGGCCGAGGACGAGGGCCTGCGGGTGCTGACGCCGGCCGAGGCTTCGAAGGAAGCCGACCTCATCATGATCCTCGCGCCGGACACCAAGCAGCGGGTCATCTACAGCGAGGACATCGAGCCGAACCTCAAGGACGGCGACGCGCTGTTCTTCGGCCACGGCTTCAACATCCGCTACGACCTGATCAAGCCGCCGGCCAATGTGGACGTCGCGATGGTCGCGCCGAAGGGCCCCGGACACCTCGTCCGCAGGCAGTTCGTGGACGGCAAGGGCGTTCCCGCGCTGATCGCGGTGGAGCAGGACCCGAGCGGCAACGCCCAGGCCCTCGCGCTGTCCTACGCGGCCGCCATCGGTGGCGCTCGCGCAGGTGTCATCAAGACGACCTTCACCGAGGAGACCGAGACCGACCTGTTCGGTGAGCAGGCCGTGCTCTGCGGTGGTGCCTCCGCCTTGGTACAGACCGGGTTCGAGGTGCTGACCGAGGCCGGTTACGCGCCGGAGATCGCCTACTTCGAGGTGCTGCACGAGCTCAAGCTCATCGTCGACCTGATGTACGAGGGCGGTATCGCCCGTCAGCGTTACTCGATCTCCGACACCGCCGAGTACGGCGACCTGACCCGTGGTCCGCGGGTCATCACGCCGGAGGTCAAGGAGAACATGAAGAAGATCCTGGGCGAGATCCAGGACGGGACCTTCGCCCGTGAGTGGGTCGCCGAGGACGAGGCCGGCAGGCCGAAGTACCGCGAACTGCAGGCGGCAGGCGAGAAGCACCCGATCGAGGAGACCGGCAAGAAGCTGCGCGACCTGATGTCGTGGGTGGACCGCCCCATCACCGAAACGGCCTAGTCACGCCGGCAGCCAGGGCCACCCCGGCGGCAGTACGTGCCGTCGAGGTGGCCCTGGTCGTTTTCCGCCGAGCCGATACGGTGGCGGTATGAGCGAGCAACCGTCGCAGCCCGTCGACGACAAGGCGCACATCCGCCACGAGTTGGACCTGGGCAAGGCCGAGTGGATCCGGGCCGAGCCCGAGGGGGAGACGCTCGAGGACGCTGTCGAGTACGCGTTCGTCCCGCACACCGACGGCGTCACCTACGTGGCGATGCGCCAGTCCTCGAAGCCCGACGGCGTGATCCTGGTCTTCACCCCGTCGGAATGGGACGCCTTCGTCAAGGGCGTCAAAGACGGCGAGTTCGACGAACCCTGGTAGCGGCACTTTCCCGGGAAAGTGCGGTACTTGCGCGTGCACCTATCGCACTTTCCCGGGAAAGTGCGTGACCGCGCGCGTGCCACCTGGGGTGGGGTGCTTTCAACCTCGCACTTTCCCGGGAAAGTGCGAGTCCTCAGGCGGCGTGGCCGCCGTCCACTGCTATCGCGGTGGCGGTGATGTACCTGCCGGTCTCACCGGCGAGGTGCGCGACGGTCGCGGCGATGTCCGACGGCTGCCCGTGGGCACCCAGCGCGACGAACTCCCGCTGCCCGTCCGCCCCGGGGCCGTCCGCCGGGTTCATGTCGGTGTCGATCGGCCCCGGCTGCACGAGGTTCACCGTGATTCCCCGTGGGCCGAGTTCCCTGCCGAGCGCCTTGGTCAGGCCGGTCAGCGCCGCCTTGCTCAGCCCGTAGAGGCTGAACCCGGCGACGGCGGCGCGTTCGGACGCGATGCTGCCGATCGTGATGACCCGCCCGCCATCGCTCAGGTGCGGCACGGCAGCCTGGGTCGCCAGGAACGGCGCCCGGACGTTCACGGCGATGACGTGGTCGAGTTCGGCCTGCGAGATGTCCTCGATCACGCCGTAGTGCCCCACGCCGGCGTTGTTCACCAGAATGTCCAGCCTGCCGAACTCGCCCAGCGCCGCCCGTACCGAACCCGCCACCGCGTCGGCGTCGGCGTTGTCCGCCCGCACCGCCAGTGCCCTCCTGCCGTGCGCCTTGATCGACTCCACGACGTTGCCCGCCTGGTCCGCGCTGTGCTGGTACGTGAGCACGACGTCGGCACCCTGTTCGCCGAGCCGGATGGCGATCGCCGCACCGATCCCGCGGCTGCCCCCGGTCACCAGAGCGACCTTGCCGTCGAGCACGCCTGTCATCGCTGTCTCCTTCCGTTGTCCCGTCCTGCTTGCGAGTTCCATACAACGGGGAAAAGCGACCGATTACCGGCGCTTTTCGGACAGGAAGTTAAGTATTCAACAACTCTCTCGCCGCCTGCTGGCCGAACTCCTCGGCCCAGCTCGCCGCGTCACCGCCGTGCAGGTTGTCGCGAATCGACGGATCGGCACCCGCACGCAGGAGTACCTCGATCACGCCGACCGATCCGTGCTGCGCTGCGAGGTGCAGTGCGGTGACTCCCTCGCCGTGGCCCGGCCCGCCGAACGTGCCACGCCGGTTCGGGTCGGCCCCCAGCGCGAGCAGCCCTTGGGCCGCAAGTGCCTGTCCGCAGGCGGCCGCCCAGGTGAGGGCGGTGCCGCGATAGACATCCGCGTCCACGTCCGCGCCGTGTCGGACCAGCAGTTCGACGGCCTCCACCCGGCCGTTTCGCGCGGCCCACGTCAGCGCCTCGTTCCGGATCTCCTTCGGTTCGTCCGACGGCCGCCAGGCGGGGAACCCGCTGTGCGGCCGGTAGAACCCGCGATGCGCGCCGGCCTCCCGTGTCGGTGTGCCGTCCGGTGCGAGTAGTTCGCCCAGCAGATCCAGCCGCCCGAGTCCGGCCGCTGCGCGCAGGTTCGCCGGAACGACGCCGGCTGTGGCCAGCAGTTCCGCCACTTCCGTGTGTCCCCAGAACAACGCGATGACCAATGGGGTGCCGCCGTCTCCGCGGGCCGAGACGTCGATGGGTGCACCGGTGGCGAGCAGCAGGCGCGCCAGGTGCGGTTGGCCGGAATACGCCGTCTGGTGCAGCGCGGTCCAGTCGTGCGCGTTGGCCCGGGCGGGATCCGCTCCCCGGTCCAGCAGCACCTGCACCAGCCGCTCGTCGCAGGTCGCCGTCGCCATGCCCAGCAGGTCGTTGCCGTTGGTGCCCCTCGCGTGGACGAGTTCGGGAAACCGGCCGACGAGGGCGCCCAGTCCGGCCACGTCCTGCGCTTCGACCGCCCGGTAGGCCCGCGCGAACGGCTCACCGCCCGCGATCAGCCCCCGTACGTGCCCGCGCAGTCCTGCCCAGGAACGGAAGCCGTGCTGCCGGGCGAGCACCAACCGGGCGCCGTTTCGATCGACCGGCGCCCGCGCCCGGTCGAAGGCGGCCACGGCCGAGGGCGTGCCGTCCTCCGCGGAGGCCAGCAGGCCGTCGGCACGCTCCTCGTAGTACCCCGGATCGTCGCGGTAGGCGTGCTCGAGCCCCGGGCCGTGCTCGGCGAGGCGTTCTACATAGGACCGCAGTTGGGCCCAGCTCGGGAATCCGTACTCGCGAGCGAGGGTCAACTGCGCGTCGCTGAGCAGTGGTTGCGGCCGATCCTGCCGACGGTGTGCGGTGATTCTGGCGAGCGCCGCGGCGTCGCCGCTTCTGGACGCGCGCAGCAGGTCCTTCGCGCGCTTGCGAAGCTGTTCCACATTGGCGAAAGCCGGAATGCCCGAATTCATGCCACTTCCTCCATGACGCCCCGTCGTCCGCAGGCACCGGGCAGGAAGAAGGGTGCGGTCGTGCAGTGGCGACGCACCGGGGTGGGCTCGGCCCTTTCCGCGGACGGGACGCGGCCCCGGCCGCGCTGGGATGAGTTTACTCACGACTGTCCGTCTCATGTTGTGGACGGATTGCGGCGGAGTTAACGGGTACCCATTCGAGTGGGCCCGTGCGGGGTTAAACTGCGCCATCCGGGCACAGCGCCGTGGCCGGTCACCGTAGGTGGGGTGTTTCGCTCCCGAGTTGGGCATGTCGGCTGACCGCGGCCCTTCATTGTGCCGCCCACGAGGGCGCCTGGCACCCGAGCATTTGGGTAATAAAAACACCGAGCAGTGGGAGCCGCATCGTGAGCAAGCCCAGCCAGCCCGTCGTACTCATCGCCGAGAAGCTCGCCCCGTCCGTGGTGAGCGTGTTCGGCGACGAGGTCGAGGTCCGGCACGTGGACGGCACCGACCGCGCCGCCCTCCTCAAGGAGGTGCAGGACGCGGACGCGCTCCTGGTGCGATCGGCGACCAAGGTCGACGCCGAGGTACTCGGCGCTTCCGGCAAGTTGAAGGTCGTGGCGCGCGCCGGGGTCGGGCTGGACAACGTCGAGGTGCCCGCGGCCACCGAACGCGGCGTTCTGGTGGTCAATGCCCCGACGTCGAACATCGTCTCCGCAGCCGAGCACGCCGTCGCGCTGCTGCTCGCGGTCGCCCGCCGTGTCCCCGCTGCGGACCAGAGCCTGCGCGGTGGCGAGTGGAAGCGCAGTGCCTACTCGGGCATCGAGCTCAACGGAAAGACCATCGGCGTGGTCGGCCTCGGCAAGATCGGCCAGCTGTTCGCGCAGCGTCTCGCCGCGTTCGACACCGAGCTGATCGCCTACGACCCGTACGTCTCCGCTGCCCGTGCCGCGCAGCTCGGTATCGAGCTGGTGTCGCTGGACGAACTGCTCCAGCGCGCCGACGCGATCTCCATCCACCTGCCGAAGACCCCGGAAACCAAGGGGCTGATCGACGCGGCGGCGCTGGCCAAGACCAAGAAGGGCGTCCTCGTCGTCAACGCGGCCCGCGGTGGCCTCATCGACGAGGACGCACTCGCCGACTCCATCCGCGAAGGTCATGTCGGCGGTGCGGGCATCGACGTCTTCGTCACCGAGCCCACCACTTCGAGCCCGCTGTTCGAGCTGCCCAACGTCGTCGTGACGCCGCACCTCGGCGCGTCGACCGCGGAGGCACAGGACAGGGCGGGCACCGACGTCGCGCGGTCGACCCTGCTCGCGCTGCGCGGCGACTTCGTGCCGGACGCGGTCAACGTCGCGGGCGGCGGTGTGGTCGGTGAGGAGGTCCGGCCCTACCTGCCGCTGACCCAGAAGCTGGGCACGGTCGTATCGGCCTTCAGCGCCAAGGCGCCCTCGTCGGTCACGGTCGTCGTCCGCGGCGAGCTGTCCGCCGAGGACGTCGGTGTGCTGCAGCTGGCCGCGCTGCGGGGCGTGTTCTCCGGTGTCGTGGAGGACCAGGTCACGTTCGTGAACGCGCCGCGGCTGGCCGAGGAGCTCGGCGTGACCGTCGAGCTCGTCACCGAGCCGGAGAGCCCCAACCACCGCAGCCTGGTCACCGTCCGGGCCGTGCACGACGACGGGACGGCCCTCTCGGTCTCCGGCACCGTCACGGGCAAGGACGAGGTGCAGAAGCTGGTCGAGGTCAACGGCAGGCACTTCGACCTCAGGGCCGAAGGCAACGTGCTCCTGCTGGAGTACCCGGACCGGCCGGGCATCATGGGCCGCGTCGGCACCCTGCTCGGCGAGGCCGGGATCAACATCGAGGCCGCGCAGATCAGCCAGACCACGGACAAGACCGACGCCGTGATGCTGCTTCGGGTGGACCGCTCCGTCGACACGCACGTGCTGGAGCCGATCGGGGCGTCGGTGGGCGCCCGCCTGATCAGGGCCGTCACGTTCGACTGAGCCGGCTGAGCGTTGATAATCAACCGGCGCGGTGGGTAGTGCTATGCCCCGTTCGGGTGTCTCGGACAGCGGGATACTCCGGCGTAAGGGTGGTAGTGCTTCGGTCGGATGTCGACGGCCGGTAACCTGCCGTGGCTGGAGTTTTGTTGCAGATGGGGCATCCGGGGCTCCGGTCCCCGATCGACGGAGGTGTGTGGATGCGGCTCGCGGTGATCCCAGGTGACGGGATCGGGCCCGAAGTGGTCACCGAGGCGCTCAAGGTGCTCGGTGAAGTCGTTCCGGCCGCAGAGATCACCAACTACGACCTCGGTGCGGCCCGGTGGCATTCCACCGGGGAACTCCTCCCCGAGTCCGTGCTTGGCGAGCTTCGGCAGCACGACGCGATCCTGCTCGGTGCGGTGGGGGACCCCTCGGTTCCCAGCGGCATCCTCGAGCGGGGGCTGCTGCTGCGTCTGCGGTTCGAACTCGACCATCACGTGAACCTGCGCCCTGCCCGGCTCTACCCGGGCGTGCGTGGTCCGCTCGCCGACTCCTCCGAGATTGACATGGTCGTCGTCCGGGAGGGCACCGAGGGGCCGTACGCGGGCAACGGTGGTCTGCTGCGCAAGGACACCGAGAACGAGATCGCCACCGAGGTCAGCGTCAACACGGCCTTCGGTGTTCGCCGGGTGGTCAACGACGCGTTCCGGCGGGCGGAGGAGCGGCCGCGCAAGCACCTCACGCTGCTGCACAAGACCAACGTCCTGGAGTACGCGGGTTCACTGTGGTCGCGCATCGTCGAGGAGGCCTCGCTCGAGCACCCCGACGTCACCGTGGCGTACTCACATGTGGACGCGGCGACGATTCACCTGGTGACGGATCCGTCCCGGTTCGACGTGGTCGTCACCGACAACCTGTTCGGCGACATCATCACCGACCTCGCCGCGGCGGTCACCGGTGGTATCGGCCTGGCCGCGAGCGGCAACCTGGACATCACCCGGCGCAACCCGAGCATGTTCGAGCCGGTGCACGGCAGCGCGCCGGACATCGCCGGGCAGAGCCTCGCCGACCCGACCGCGGCGGTGCTCTCCGTCTCGTTGCTGCTCGACCACCTCGGGCAGAAGGAGGCGGCGCGCCGGATCGAGGCGTCCGTTGCGTTCGACCTGGCGACCAGGGACCAGTCGTCGCCGGGCGCCACGCAGTCCATCGGCGACCGTCTGGCCGCGCTGGTGTCGTCCAACGTCCGGCCCGTCGCCTGAGCCGATAGCTCGAAGAAGCCGAGGCCCCCTCGCGTGCTCCACGCATGTGAGGGGGCCTCGGCTCTTTCCGCACTTTCCCGGGAAAGTGCTGCTGCCGACCTCGCACTTTCCCGGGAAAGTGCGACGCGGGGTGACCAGATCATGGGAAATTCCGCTCAGGGTTTGGAAGTCCATCGGGGCTGTGGCATGATGCCTGGCATGACTTCTCATGCCGCGATCATTATCGGCAGGCGCGCCGGGTAGAGCTCACAGAGCACCCGACGCGCAGACCTCTCGCATCCGCGAGGGGTCTTTTTGCGTTTCAAGGCACAGCGTTTTCCCAGACACAGTGTTTCCACGACACAGGAGTGACCGTGACCCGCACGGAGCCGGCCGACACCCCCCTCGGCGATGATTTCCACCTCTACGACACGACGTTGCGCGACGGCGCGCAGCGCGAGGGCATCTCCTACTCGGTAACCGACAAGCTCGCGGTCGCGCGGCTGCTGGACGAACTGGGAGTGGGCTTCATCGAGGGCGGCTGGCCGGGCGCCATGCCGAAGGACACCGAGTTCTTCGCGAGGGCGGCCAGGGGAGAGCTGTCGCTCAAGCACGCGGCACTGGTCGCGTTCGGATCGACCAGGAAGGCGGGTACCACCGCGGCCGAGGACGTGCAGGTGCGCGGCCTGCTGGACTCCCTCGCACCAGTGGTGACGCTAGTGGCCAAGTCGGATCGCAGGCATATCGAACGTGCGCTGCGGGTCGACGTGGACGAAGCCTGTGCCATGGTGCGGGACACAGTGTCCTTTCTCGTCGGTGAGGGCAGGCGGGTCTTTCTGGACGCGGAGCACTTCTTCGACGGCTACGCCTTCGATCCGGACACAGCACTTCGAGTGCTGCGGGCCGGCGGTGAGGCCGGGGCCGACGTGGTGGTGCTCTGCGACACCAACGGCGGGCAGTTGCCCCTGCAACTCGCCGAAACCGTGCGGGAGGTGGCCGAGCGGACCGGCCTGCGGCTGGGCATCCACTGTCAGGACGACACGTCCTGCGCCGTAGGCAACACCATCGCCGCGGTGCAGGCCGGTGCCACGCACGCGCAGTGCACCGCGAACGGTTACGGGGAGCGGGCGGGCAACGCCGACCTCTTCGCCGTAACGGGAAACCTGGTGGCCAAGCTCGGCATGGAGGTGCTCCCCACAGGGGGCGCCGCCGAGCTCACCCGCGTCTCCCATGCCATTGCCGAAATCGCGAACATCGCACCCGACACCCACCAGGCCTATGTCGGTACGTCGGCCTTCGCTCACAAGGCGGGGCTGCACGCGAGCGCGATCAAGGTGGATCCGTTGTTGTACAACCACATCGATCCAGCTTCTGTCGGCAATGACATGCGGGTACTGGTCACCGAAATGGCTGGCAGGGCCAGCCTCGAGCTCAAGGGACGTGAGCTCGGGGTTGACCTCGCCAGCCAACCCGACGCCCTGACCAGCGCCGTGCGCAAGGTCAAGAGCCTCGAGGCGCAGGGCTGGTCCTTCGAAGCGGCCGACGCCTCACTGGAACTGTTGCTGCGCAGGGAGGTCGACGGTCCGCAGCGTGATGTGCTCGACGAGCCCCCGTTCGTACTCGAGTCCTACCGGGTCGTGCTCGATCACCGTGCCGGCGGTGAGGTGAGTTCGGAGGCCACCGTCAAGGTGCACGTGTCCGGGCATCGGGTGATCGCCACCGCGGAGGGCAACGGCCCCGTGCACGCACTCGACGCGGCCCTGCGCGAGGCGCTCACGCCGCATCTGTCCTGGTTGGACACGGTCGAGCTGGCCGACTACAAGGTGCGGATCCTGCCTGGGCATCCAGGTACCGACGCGGTCACCAGGGTTCTGGTGGAAACCTCGGACGGCCGGAGTGAGTGGACGACGGTCGGCGTGCACGAGAACATCGTCGAGGCCAGCTGGCTCGCGTTGTGCGACGCGCTGGTCCACAAGAGTCTCCGGACCGCGGTCATGGATCGCTGAGCGAGTCACGGCGGATCGCATGGTGAGCAACGCGAGCTGCGCCAGCAGACACAGTTCGGCGACGAACAACACCCGTTGCCACAAACCGAGTGTGGCGCTCAGATCCGCTGAGGCCACCGGTGACTGGCTCGTGAGGAACACCGCGAGGACGAGACAGGTGAAGACGACGCTGCCCCACAGGCAGCTGCGGTGCCGGTGCAGCCGGCCGTCATGGCGAAGCCGCGATGCCACGAGCGCCGCGGTGATCGGCAGGCAGAAGAAGACGACGCCAGCCGCGTAGCGGTGGATCTGCGCGGACAGCGAGACGGACTCGCCGAGGTCGGTGGGAAACGCCGCCACCAGCACCGAACCGACAACCGCCAGCCACAGCGTCCCCAGGAGTAGCGGACCACGCGCCAGCCCGTTTCGGTGCAGCCCCAGCATGATTCCGCAGCCTGCGACGGCGATGCTCAGCACACTGGCGTTGAACAACCAGCCCACGCCGTCCAGGAAGATGTAGTCCGAAAGCGTGGTGGACATCGGGTCGACCCGTCCCGCTCCGGCGAGATGCAGGACGGCCATGGTCAGCAGGGCCAGGGCCGCCCCACCCGCCCCGAGGCTCGATGCCAACTGCCTGACCGAGATCTCCGGCCCGGAACCAGCGGGTGCAATCGCGACATTCGCCATACGAACAACATTCGCGCGATGTGCGGGGTGAAACCATCGGGCATGCTCCCGATTCCTACCTGGTGTTGTCCCTACCCTCTTCTCAGGGTTGACCCCGGACCCGACCCCGCCGCTCGCCGTGGTGGCCTGACGTAGGCTTGTCGGTATGCGACTTGCTCGAATTGCACATCCGGCCGGTGGCGTGGCTTTCGCGGCCATCGAAGGGGATGACTCGGACGCCCAGGTTCTGGAGATCGCCGAACATCCGTTCGGTCAGCCCAACTTCACCGGCCGCCGCTGGCCGCTGGCGGATGTCCGGCTCCTCGCACCGATCCTGCCTTCGAAGATCATTGCCGTCGGCCGGAACTACGCCGCGCACGCGAGCGAGTTCGGCAACGAGGTGCCGGCCGAACCGATGATCTTCATGAAGCCGTCCACGAGCGTCATCGGCCCCAATGCCGCCATCAAGCTGCCGCCGAGTTCGTCCCAAGTGGACTTCGAGGGAGAGCTCGCCGTCGTCATCGGGCAGCCGGTGAAGAACGTCCCCGCGGCCCGTGCGAACGCGGCGATCCTCGGCTACACCATCGCCAACGATGTCAGCGCGCGGGATCAGCAGAAGTCCGACGGGCAGTGGGGCAGGGCGAAGGGGTACGACACCTTCTGCCCCCTCGGCCCGTGGATCGAGACCTCATTGGACCCCGGCGACCTCGCCCTGCGCACCGAACTGGACGGTGAGGTCCGGCAGGACTCCCGTACCTCCGCGCTCGTGCACAAGATTCCGGATCTGGTCGAGTTCGTCTCCACGGTGATGACCCTGCTGCCCGGTGACATCATCATCACCGGCACCCCGGAGGGTGTCGGCCCGATGGCGCCAGGCCAGCAGGTGTCGATCACCGTCGAGGGCATCGGCACCCTCACGAACCCGGTGGCGGCGGGCTGACCGGCTCCGCACCGGCCGCTCGGTACGGTGATTCGTCGACGAATTCCGGTCGGCGGGTGTGCTACTCCGGCCGCCTGCGTGCGTACTCCGGCGCGTGTTCGGGGCGGAATCCGACGCCGATGAGGTAGGCCGGGATGAACGAGGCCGTGGGGAACCTCCGCACCAGCGCGACGATCGGTGCGGGCGGCCCGTCCCGCCTGCCCTCGACCACGGGGGCCACCACGACCCGGTGCAGCAGCCGCTGCAGGGACTGCACGAGAATCGTCGGCAACAGTCTCCTGGTCCGCACCTTGGCCAGCTGGGAGATGCCCACGGTTCTCCCGCGCAGTGGTTCGGCCAGCAGGGTCGCGGCGGCGACCGCGTCCTGGACGGCCAGATTGATGCCGACCCCGCCGATGGGCGACATCGCGTGCGCGGCATCGCCGATGCACAGCAACCCGTCGACATGCCAGCGGTTGAGGCGGTTGAGACGGATGTCGAGGTGCTTGATCTCGTCCATCGACTCCAGCTTGTCCGTGCGGTCGCCCAGTCGGGGGACCAGTTCCGCCAGCCCGTTCCGGAATTTCTCGATCCCCTCGGCGCGCATCCGGGCGTCGACGCCCTTGCGGGCGATGTAGGCGATCTGGAAGAAGCCCTCACGGGGGATGGTGATCGCGAACCGGCCGCGTCGCATGCTCGGGCTGAGCGCGGACGCTGATTCGCCCTCATACCGTGGGAGCCGGAACCACCACGCGTCGATCGGTACGCGGAACTCCTTCGGCCGCAGGCCTGCCTGCGCTCGTGCCATCGAGGTACGGCCGTCGCAGGCGACGGTGAGGTCGGCCCGCAGTTCGCCGGCCTCACCGTCGGCCGTGCGATACCGCACCCCGGCGACCCTGCCCGCATCCCGGACCAGTTCGGTCGCTTCGGTCTGCATGCGCAGGGTGAATGTCGGTTCCTTGCGCCCGGCCTCGGCGAGCAGGTTGAGCAGGTCCCACTGCGGCACCATCGCGATGTAGGGATGCCGCACCTTGAGCCTGCGCAGGTCCCCGACCACGATGCGGTCGTCGTCCCCGACGGGGAAGGCCACCTCCTCGAGTCTGCTCTGCGGCAGCTCGGCGAACTTCTCTCCGAGCCCGAGTTCGTCGAGCAGCTCCAAGGTCGTCGGATGCACGGTGTCGCCGCGGAAGTCGCGGAGGAAGTCCTCGTGCTTCTCCAGGACGGTCACCTCTATCCCCGCCCTCGCCAGCAGCAGTCCGAGAACCATTCCAGCGGGGCCACCCCCGATCACGGCGCAGGTAGTTCGTTCGGTCATCGTTCCACCCCTTTTTCATCGACCGTTGAATAAACTCACTGTGGCCCCTCCCAGGCCGCGTCGTCAAGTGCTGTCCCCCGTGCGGACGCTCCTCGTTGCCGGGTCGAGGTGTCCCGATACGCTGACCTGGCTATGACTGAGATGCCTTCGCCAGTGCGCGCCCGCTTCTGTCCCTCGCCGACCGGTACCCCGCACGTCGGGCTCATCCGCACGGCGCTGTTCAACTGGGCCTTCGCCCGGCACCACGGCGGAAGTCTGGTGTTCCGGATCGAGGACACCGACGCCGCGCGCGATTCGGAGGAGTCCTACGAGGCGCTGCTCGACGCGTTGCGCTGGCTCGGGCTCGACTGGGACGAGGGTCCCGAGGTCGGTGGCGACTTCGGGCCATACCGGCAGAGTCAGCGCCGGGACATCTACGCCGACGTGGTCCGGCGGCTGCTGGAGGCCGGCGAGCTGTACGAGGCGTTCTCCACGAACGAGGAGGTGGAGGCGCGGCGCAGGGCGGCGGGGCAGGATCCCAAGCTCGGCTACGACAACTTCGACCGGGAGCTCTCGGCGCAGCAGCGGGAGGAGTTCCGGGCCGAGGGTCGGTCCCCGGTGCTCCGGCTGCGGATGCCGGAGGCGGACCTCGGCTGGACCGACCTGGTGCGCGGCGAGATCAGCTTCCCCGCCGGCACCATCCCCGACCCGGTTCTGGTGCGGGGCAACGGAGATCCGCTCTACACGCTGACGAACCCGGTCGACGACGCGTTGATGCGGATCACCCATGTACTCCGGGGCGAGGATCTGCTGCCCTCCACACCGCGTCAGATCGCGCTGTATCAGGCACTGCGGCGCATCGGCGTTGCCGAGTTCGTGCCGGAGTTCGGTCATCTGCCCTACGTGATGGGCGAGGGCAACAAGAAGTTGTCCAAACGCGATCCTTCCTCGAATCTTTTCAACTACCGCGACCGGGGCTTCATCCCTGAGGGACTGCTCAACTACCTCGCGCTGCTCGGCTGGTCGATCGCCGATGACCGGGACGTGTTCGGTGTCGACGAACTCGTCGCCGCGTTCGAGATCACCAAGGTGAGCGCCAACCCAGCACGGTTCGACGTGAAGAAGGCCGAGGCGATCAACGGCACGCACGTTCGCGCACTGGACAACGCGGACTTCGCGCGGCGTGTGGTGCCCTATCTCACAGCGGCGGACGTGCTGCCCGAGACGCCCAGCGAGGAGCAACTCACTGCCCTCCGCGAGATCGCGCCACTGGTGCAGGAGCGCGTCACGGTGCTCTCGGACGCCGGCGACATGCTGCGCTTCCTCTTCGCCGACGAGGAGAGCTTCGCCCCGGAGGAGGCGTCCGCGACGAAGGCTCTCGGGCCGGACTCGGAGCCGGTGTTGCGCGCGGCGCTCGAGTCGTTGGAGGCACTGCCTTCCTGGGAGACCGGCGCCATCGAGCAGGCGCTCAAGGACGCGTTGGTCGACGGCCTCGGGCTGAAGCCGCGCAAGGCTTTCGCCCCTGTTCGGGTAGCCGTCACCGGGCGTACGGTGTCTCCACCGTTGTACGAATCGATGGAGTTGCTCGGTCGGGACAAGTCGCTCGGTCGGCTGCGCCGCGCCCTCGCGACCCACGGAGGGTAGACGATTTACACCGGAACAGAGCAGTGCTAATCACCTCGATAGTCGAATCGGTACGGCCGAAAGTGGCCTAGCCTCGCTGAGTGGATTTTGCGTTCGCTTCCCCGACGGCATCGCAGGCAACGGCCGAACGGAGCGCCCCTCCGGGGCCGTGGTCTCCGCCGGCACTCCGGCTGGTCTGTCTCGACATCGATGACACCTTGATCGACTTCACTTCGGCGGGCAGTCGTGCCCTGGCCGCACTTATCGGCAGGGCCGACATGTGGTCGGTCTGGGAGCGGATCACCGATGAACACGTCGCCAAGGTGGTCGCGGGCGACCTCTCGTACGCCGACATGCACCTCACCCGCAGCCGGTGCTTCCTCGAGGAACTCGGGGCCGAGATGGACGCCGGTGACATCGTCGGCTTCGAGGCGAGGCGACGGGAGCTGCTGCGCCGCTCGTGGCGGCTGTTCGACGACGTGCTGCCCTGTCTCGACTGGTTGACCGCGGCGGGTGTGCAGCTGGCCGCCGTGACCAACGCCTCCGGTGGACACCAGCGGGCGAAGCTGGCGGATCTCGGGCTGGCCCGGTTTTTCGATCATGTGGCGATCGCGGGGGAGATGGGCACGGCCAAACCCGACCCGGTGATGTTCCACACGGTCTGCCTGACAATGGGTTGCGACCCGTCCGAGGCGGCGCATGTGGGGGACAAACTCGACACCGACGCGATCGGTGCCCGTGACGCCGGTCTCGGCGGGGTCTGGCTCAACCGTCGTGCCGTGTCCGAGGACGTGCCGACGGGCGTGCACGAGATCGACTCTCTCGTCGACCTTCCTGAGCTGCTGATCTGCGAGTTCGCCAGTGTCGGCGTGCCCGTGCAGCGGTGACGGCGGGGTGGGATGCGGGGCCGCCTGCACGCCGTGATTCGGGGTGGTCTAGTATTTCTTCCCGGCGGTGCTCGACAGGAGTTCTCCCAGAGAGCGCCGAGTTTTTGGGGTATGGTGTAATCGGCAGCACGACTGATTCTGGTTCAGTTAGTCTAGGTTCGAGTCCTGGTACCCCAGCTGCAGAGGGAAAAATCCAGTCTGGTAAGTTCTCTCTCGCAACAAGGCAAGCCCCCGTCGTCTAGCGGCCTAGGACGCCGGCCTCTCACGCCGGTAGCGTGGGTTCGAATCCCATCGGGGGTACGTCCGCATCACACGAAAGAGCCCCATCCGCGAGAGCTGCGGATGGGGCTCTTTCGTTGTGACAGGAGGGGAAGCTCGACGGGCGCGGAAGTAGGCCGGACCATCGATTCGGTCGTCGGCGTTGAATCCACAGTAGAAGAGTTCTCGTCTGCTGTCAGCCGCACTCCCGTCATCCAGCGGTCACGGGGCTCCCCGGCACGGCGGGTGCGATGGCCGGTGCGCGCCACATCTGGTTGGCCAGGGGCCACAGAGCGACGAGACCGGCCGGGGCCTGCACGTAGAACTGCACTGCGCCGAGTGGAACGAACCTCGACACAGCCAGCACGACGAGCGCCCCGACGACGAGACGGGTCCACGGTCTGCTCAGGATCTGGCTGTCCGCGATGGCTCGCGCGAAGCCGAAGGTCCCGATCGCGAAGATGAACACGCTCGTTGCCAGTATCGCGATCAACCACGGTTCCAATATGGCCTGGGCCGCTGCGGCGTCGCCGTCTGCTCGTGCGGCGGCCATCGGTGCGAACTCCAACCCGGGCACCAGTCCGTACAGTGCGCTACCGATGATCGTGAAGGGCAGCGCCCATGCGCTGAACCGGTCCTCCCCGGCGTTTCGCAGGTGCGCTCGGACCGCCAGGAACGCCAGCGCGATCAGCGCCGAGCCCACCGACGTCAGCAGGTGCACGAACCCCCAACGCGTGGTGTTCTCCGCTACTGCTTCGGCGACGGCTGGCGCATCGGGCAACCGCGCGAGGTAAGGGTGCGAGACGAGCGCGGCGAACATCACGGCCGGTGCCAGCGCGACGGCCACGGCCCCGAGACGAGTTCTGGTTGTCGCGATCGTTGTCATGGTTGTCTCCGTCCGGTTCATCGCTGCTGAGGTTGTTGGTCACACCGTCCCGATGCCGATATTGACGCCGGCGTGCAAAACAGCGCCGCGCCCGCCACCGGAGCGTTCGTGCAGCATCCCGTCCAGGACCTGCAGCACCTCGATCCGCAGCTCGTCGGGAAGTTCGGCGACCAGTTGGGCACCGATCGGGTTGCTGGATGTGAACAGGTTCCAGAAGTGCTCAGCGGAGTCGATCGGCATGTCCCACGTGACGGACTTGACCTCGACGTCTCGCAGGTCTGCTTCGGACAATCTGGCGCTCAGCACGGCTGGGTCGGCCACTTGGAAGGGCAGCGGCGGCGGATCGGCAGGCAACGGCGTGAACCCGGGCACCGTGGCCTTCATCGCAGCCATGAAGAAGGCGATGAACTCTGCCTTGTGCAGGGGACCGAACGCGACGATGACGACGCGCCCGCCCGTCCTGGTGACCCGCACCAACTCGGCCAGCCCCCGCACGAGATCGGGAAACAAGGACACGCCGTTCACCGAGACAGCGACATCGAAGGTGTCGTCACCAAGGCCGAGAGCCTGGCCGTCCATAACCCTGCCTTCGAGGTTGGCCAGCCCCTCGGCACGTGCCCGCTCGTTCAGTCGATCGATCATGGTGGGAGCCAGATCCGTGGCGAGAACGTGTGCGCCCATCCGCGCGGCCGGGATGCTCAGTGCCCCGCTGCCCGCGCCGACATCCAGCAGACGCGTTCCGGGGCGCAGATCGATATGGCGCAGCGCCTTCTCCGCCAGCATCATCGACTCGGGCGTGACGAACTGGTCGAATCGGGTCGCGAGGCGGTCCCACGCCTCTTGGATCTGTTCGGTCGTCGGTGCGTGCTGCGTGGTCATCGTTGCTACCTCCTCGTCGGTGGACGAGGCAACGATCCGGCCAACAAGGCCTGTGCCGCTTCGAACGAATTACCCATCCCGCCATGCGCGTCGCATGGGCAATTCTGTGTAGCCGAGCGACGAGCAGGCACGTTGACGGGCGCTACGCCAACTCGTGCCGGTAGGCGTAGGCGGTGGCAGCGGACCGGGATGTGACGCCGAGTTTGGCGAAGATGTTGCTCAAGTGGCGGGCCACGGTCTTCTCACTGATGTGCAGCCTTTCGGCGACCTCGCGACTGGTTGCCCCGGTCGCGACCAGGCGGAGCACGTCGAGTTCGCGTGGGGTGAGGCCGCCCGGGTCGCTCGGCTTCGGCGTTGGCCGCGACAGCTCGGCCACCCTGGCCAACGCCGGAGCTGCGCCGAGCTGCTCGAATGTCCGACGGGCCGCGTCCAGTTCCATGCTCGCCGTGTCGTGGTCGGCAAGCCGCTCGCAGGTTTCTGCCATCAGCATCTGTACCCGCGCCGCTTCGTACGGCGCGTCGATCTCGTGCCAGATCGTCCATGCGGCGCGCAGCACCACACACGCGCCGTGAGCGTCGCCGTCGGCGAGCAGGACGGCGCCGCGCGCGGACGCCGCGACTGCACGCAGGTATGGAGTGTCGAAGTCGGCGCCGAACTCCGTCAGCTCGTCGGCGACCGCTCTGGCCCCTTCGACATCTCCAGTGGCGAGAACGATCTCGACGAAGGCGGCCAGCACGCGGGAACGCTTCACGCGGTCGTCCTCGGCCTCGTCCACGACCCGGCGGATGGCCGCCTCCGCATCGTCAATCCGTCCCTGGCCCAGGCGCAGGAGGGCAAGACCCGGTTGTACGGGGTGCCCCGACTCACCTGCCTTGCGGTAGGCCTGCTCCGCCTGTGCGAACTGGCCGCGCAGCCGTAGCAGCTCTGCGCGTTGGTAGTGCGCCATTCCCAGCACCGGGTTACCCGGTGGCTCGGCCAGGTGTGCGCAGGCTTGCCGCACCTCGTCCATCGCCTCGGCCCACTCGCCACGCACCTGCATGATCTCCGAACGATGTACAAGACACTGGCCCCGATAGGGTTTGAGGTCCTGCTGAGTGGCGCACCAGCGGCCCAGCGCGACTGTCCACTCTTGTGCCCGCCGCAGGTCGAAGATCTGGCGGCAGGTGACGACCAGCGCGCAGTAGACGATTCCGGCGGCGATCGGCGACACGGCTTCGATCGTCACCGCCACCATCGCTTCGTCGAGCATCGCCACGCCCCGACGCACCTCACCCATGGAGATCAGCGACTGACCGCGTCCGAGCCTGCTCAGCGCGACCAGGTCCGGATCGCCGGAGTGGTTCGCGATCCGCGTGATCTCGCCGAACATCTCGTAGGCCGCGCCAGGGTCGCCGTTCTCCATGGTCTGCAGGGCTGTCGGGATCATCAGGTAGGCGCGCTCCACGCGGAGCCGCGAATCCCGCTCCAGCAGGTGCTGGGCACGTCCGAGCCAGCCGCCGCCCTCGGCGCGCCTGCCACGCAGGAACAGCATCAGTCCAAGCCAGAACGCGCTCCGGATGGCGCGGCCGACCTCATCCTCGACGAGGAATGCGTGATGAGCGCGTTGAAGGCCGTCGACCGCTTCCTCGTCCAGTCCGATCAGGTATGCGGCCATACCGAGCCGATCGAGATCGGCGGCCGCCAGTGACGTGTGCTTGTCGGCCGCCGACAGGGCGTCGAAGGCGTCCCGCCAAGCACGGAGTGAATACGATTCCCGGCCCCGCTCGAGTGCATCCGCAGCGTGCATCGGATCCCACCACTTCAGTCCGTTGCGCGCACCGGGTTCGGACACCTGGCACGTTCGCTCACAATACGCTCGCCGGATCGACGATGTGAACATTCGATTCGCGAGCTACGGCCCGGTCGAACTAGAGGCGGTCCTGGAGGGCTTCCGCCGCCGCCAGCAGGTCCGCGGCCCAGCGCGAGCCCGGCTTGCGGCCGATCCGTTCGATCGGACCCGACACCGACACAGCGGCGACGACCGAGCCGGAGGAGTCCCGGACCGGCGCGGAGACACTCGCGACGCCCGGCTCGCGCTCGGCCACACTCTGTGCCCAGCCACGTCTGCGGACCTCGAGCAGCGTCCGCTCGCCGTAGACGGCGTCGGTCAGGATCGTGCGCTGTGTGTGCGGGTCGGACCATGCGGCCAGCACTTTGGCCCCTGAGCCCGCCGTCATGGGCAGCCGGGAGCCGATGGGCACTGTGTCCCGGAGACCGCTCGGCGGCTCCGCAGTGGACACACAGACCCGCTGTACACCGTCCCTGCGGTACAGCTGCACGCTTTCGCCGGTGATGTCGCGCAGCTTCGGCAGGATCGACCCCGCCGCGTCGAGCAACGGGTCGGTCGTGCCGCCTGCGAGTTCGGCCAGTGCGCTGCCCGGACGCCACTTGCCGTCCGCTCCCCGGCGCAGGAGCCGGTGCACCTCGAGACCCACCGCGAGGCGATGCGCCGTCGCGCGCGGCAGTCCCGTACGGGCGCAGAGTTCGGCGAGGCCGCACGGTTCGTCGGCCACGGCCTGGAGAACGGCTACTGCCTTGTCCAGGACTCCGATACCGCTGTGCTGGTTGGAAGGGCTATGCTGTCCCACGAAGCGATACTATAATCCCGAACTTTGGGATGTCCAGATCCTGGGACAAATCGAACTCGAGTCGCTTTCGCCTGGCTCGTCCTGTCGGCTCGACCGAGTTCCTTTGCTCCCGACTAGCTCTTGGGAGGAGCCCTGATGACCACCACAGACCAGGGCCGTACGGAGAAGCCGAGGACCCTCGCGGAGAAGGTGTGGGAGTCGCACACGGTTCGCCGGGGTGAAGGCGCCGAACCGGACTTGCTCTACATCGACCTGCACCTCGTGCACGAGGTCACCAGCCCGCAGGCGTTCGACGGGCTGCGTCTCGCGGGCAGGCCGGTGCGCAGGCCGGACCTGACGATCGCGACCGAGGACCACAATGTGCCCACGGTCGACATCGACCTGCCGATCGCCGACCCTGTGTCGCGGACGCAGGTCGACACGCTGCGGCGCAACTGCGCGGAGTTCGGCGTCCGGCTGCATCCCATGGGCGATGCGGAACAGGGCATCGTGCACGTCATCGGCCCGCAGCTCGGTCTGACCCAGCCCGGAATGACCGTGGTGTGCGGCGACAGCCACACCTCCACCCACGGCGCCTTCGGTGCGATGGCCTTCGGCATCGGCACTTCCGAGGTGGAGCACGTGCTCGCCACCCAGACGCTGCCCCTGCGTCCCTTCAAGACGATGGCGATCACCATCGACGGCGAGTTGCGGCCTGGAGTCACGGCGAAGGACGTCATCCTCGCGGTGATCGCGAAGATCGGTACCGGCGGCGGACAGGGTTACGTTCTGGAGTACCGCGGCAGCGCGATCGAAGCCCTGTCGATGGAAGCCAGGATGACCATCTGCAACATGTCGATCGAGGCAGGCGCCCGAGCCGGGATGATCGCCCCGGACGAGGTCACCTTCGAGTACCTGAAGGGCCGTCCGCACGCACCTTCCGGCGCCGACTGGGACGCCGCGGTGGCCAACTGGCGGGAGTTGCGGACCGACGCGGACGCGGACTTCGACACCGAGGTGCGCCTGGATGCGGCGGAACTCACACCGTTCGTGACCTGGGGTACGAATCCCGGACAGGGACTTCCTTTGCACGGCCGGGTCCCGGACCCCGAGCAGATCGCCGACGAGAGCGAGCGGTTCGCCGCCGAGAAGGCTCTGTCCTACATGGATCTTGAGCCGGGCACCCCGCTGCGGGAGATCTCGGTGGACACCGTCTTCCTCGGTTCCTGCACGAATGGGCGAATCGAGGACCTGCGATCGGCCGCCGAGGTGCTGCGCGGGCACCGGGTCGCGGACGGGGTGAGGATGCTTGTGGTCCCCGGTTCGATGCGGGTGCGCAAGGCCGCGGAGGCCGAGGGGCTGGACGAGGTCTTCACCGCAGCGGGCGCCGAATGGCGGCAGGCGGGATGCTCGATGTGCCTCGGGATGAACCCCGATCAGCTCAAGCCGGGCGAGCGCAGCGCCTCGACCTCCAACCGAAACTTCGAGGGCAGGCAGGGCAAGGGCGGTCGTACCCACCTGGTCTCACCGCTCGTCGCCGCCGCAACGGCCGTCCGCGGCACCCTGTCCTCCCCTGAGGACCTCCTGTCGACCGCCGGAGCCGCGCCGGACACCGCGACGGCGGGCAACGGCGCGCGTTGACGAGCAGGCAGCGAACCTTCACCTCGAACTGACACAGGAGCCACCGAGCATGGAACCCTTCACCTCCCACACCGGGATCGGAGTGCCGCTGCGCAGGTCCAACGTGGACACTGACCAGATCATCCCGGCCGTCTACCTCAAGCGGGTCACCCGCACCGGCTTCGAGGACGGGTTGTTCGCGGCCTGGCGGTCCGACGAGCAATTCGTGCTGAACTCGGAGCCCTTCAAGTCCGGCAGCGTCCTCGTCGCGGGGACCGACTTCGGCACCGGTTCGTCGCGGGAGCACGCCGTCTGGGCGCTGATGAACTACGGCTTCCGCGTGGTCATCTCGTCCCGCTTCGCTGACATCTTCCGGGGCAACTCGGGTAAGCAGGGCCTGCTGGCGGCCCAGTGCGAGCAGGCGGACGTCGAACAGCTGTGGAAGATCCTGGAGAACGAGCCGGGCACGGAGGTCACCGTGGACCTCACCGAGAAGACCGTACGAGCCAAGGACTTCGTCGCCCCCTTCACGATCGACGACTACACCCGCTGGCGGCTGCTGGAGGGCCTCGACGACATCGCCCTCACCCTGCGACACGCCGCAGACATCGACGAATTCGAGTCGAGCAGGCCATCGTGGAAGCCGGTGACCACCCCAAGCTGACCCCTCGAGGCGGGTTGGAGACACGGATTCCCTGCTCAGCAAGGGGATCCGGGACCGGCCGAAGGCCGTCGAAACTACGCCGAACGGCACCGGGAAAGGGCCTCAGACCACTCTCAGAGGTCCCTCGGAGGGCGGAACATCCCGCTCCGGCAACGAAAACTTCCGCGTGCCGTTTGGAATTTGTGCTGCATTGGTAATACCGTGTGCGCAAGTCGGCCGACGTGGCCGTGTACTAGTAGTTCTTCTTGGAGGACTGGAATGGCCAACAAGGCCCAGCTGATCGAGGCGCTCTCCGAGCGCTTGGGCGACAAAAAGGTTGCGTCGGAAGCTGTCGACGGTCTCGTCGACATCATCATCCGGACGGTCAACAAGGGCGAGAAGGTGAACATCACCGGCTTCGGTGTGTTCGAGAAGCGTGCGCGTGCCGCCCGCACCGCTCGCAACCCGCGTACGGGCGAGACCGTGCGCGTGAAGAAGACCAACGTTCCGGCGTTCCGCGCCGGTACGACCTTCAAGGACGTTGTCAGCGGCGCGAAGAAGCTGCCGAAGGCCACGGCCGTCAAGCGGGCCACCCCGGCCTCGCGTACCGCGGGCACCACCGCGTCGCGCGGCACGGGTACCCGCACCGCGGCGACGAGGGCGACCGCCAGCCGCCCCAGCACGACCCGGAGCACCACCTCGCGGAGCAAGGCGACGACGACCCGCGCGGCGTCCAGCCGGAGCACCACCGCGAGCCGGACCGCCACCAAGGCGGCGCCGAAGACGGCCGCCAAGACGGCGACCAAGGCGGCTCCGAAGGCAACGGCCAAGACGTCGAAGGCTTCTTCAACCGCAACGAAGAGCACCGCCGCCAAGAAGCCCGCCACCAAGGCGGCGCCGAAGAAGACGGCCGCCGCGGCAAAGACGGCGACCAAGGCGGCTCCGAAGAAGACCACCGCCGCGGCGAAGAAGAAGAAGTAGCACAGCTTCTGAGCTGGTGATTTCGCCACGCCAGGTGGCTTCTCGGCAGGGCCCCGTGCGCTCAGCGCGGGGCCCTGCCGCATGCCGGACGGGTGGTGTTCCGCCTCGGTCGGGTCGTGCCCGCGCTCCACTGCTCCACTGTGGAAGCCAGAGGCACCGGCGGCTCAGGACCTCGCGGCCGCGGGAGCGGGCAGCGGACTGGGAAAGTAGCTCGCCGCCACCAGCCGCGGCCCTTCCTCCTCGGTCGCCGGCCGGAACGACAACAGCCAGAGCGAACCCTTCTTCGCGGAAACCGTGCCGGACTTGCCCCACGGCAGCGCCACTCCGTCGCGCTCGGCGAGCATCGTGACGACATCCGGAATCACGCCGCCCTGGCTCGAGATCAGCGGAGTCCCACCGTCACTGACGATGGCGAGCAGTCGCGCGACGCCCAGTACCGGATCGCGCCAGTAGCCCTCCTCCGCGAGCAGCGCCTCGTGCCGGACTTCCGTGCTCAGATCCTCCGCGACTCCCTGCACGGTCTGGACGCAGCGCAGGCGGGGTGCCGCGAGAACACGGTCCGGGCCGAATGCCCGCACCATGGTCCGTACGGCCTCCGCCTGCCGCAGCCCGGCATCGGAGAGCGGGCGCAGGTCGTCGTCGCCGGTCCACTCCTCCCGTTTGCCCGCCTTGGCGTGACGGACGAGCAACACCGTGGTGAGTTGCGCCGGCAGTGCGCGGAACTCGCGCAGCACGGCCACGTCGGCCGGATAGGTCAACAGGGACTCGGCCTCCCGCACCGGCAGCCAGCGCAGGTCGTCGACCTCGTCGTTCGCCTCGAACTCACCGGACACCGCCCTGGCGCTGAAGAAGTCCACGACCTTGTACACCCGTGAGCCGCGCTGCTCGACCTCGTACCCGACCTGGCGCAGATAGCGCCCGAGTACCGCGTCGAACCCGGTCTCCTCGCGCAGTTCGCGTACCGCGGCCACGGGTGGGGTCTCCCCCGGATCGAGCTTTCCCTTGGGCAGTGACCAGTCGCCGTAGCGTGGCCGGTGTGCCACGGCCACTTCGACGGTGCCTCCTGCCTCCTTCTTTCCCGTGCGCCACAACACCGCTCCCGCGGCCCTGACCGCCGGAGTGGCTTCCGCCGGGCTCATCCGGCCGCCCTGTGCTTGGCGAGAGTCTCGACCTGGTGGTCGCGAACCTGCGATCCGTCGGAGGGGGACGGCGCCCACTCGCCGTTGTCGGTGAGTACCCAGCAACGGGTTGCCGGGTCGAGTGCCGAGTCCAGCACTTCGTCCAGTTGCGTGGTGAGCTTGGGGTCCTTCACCCGCACCAGTGCCTCGATCCTCCGGTCCAGATTTCGGTGCATCATGTCAGCGCTGCCGATCCAGTACGAGTTGCCTGCCCTGAAGTGAAAGAGACGGGAGTGCTCGAGGAATCGTCCGAGAATCGACCGAACGACGATGTTCTCGCTCAGTCCGGGTACTCCGGGCTTGAGCGAGCAGATACCGCGGACGACGATCTCGACAGCTACTCCCGCCTGCGAAGCGCGATACAGCGCGTCGATGATCTGTTCGTCGACCAGCGAATTGCACTTGATCCGGATGCCGGCCCTCCCGCCAGCCTTCTGCTGCTCGATTTCCTGGGAGATGCAGTGCAGGATGCCGCGCCGAATCCCGTGTGGCGACGTGAGGATATTGCGGTAGGTGTCCTGTCTGGAGTACCCGGTGAGTACGTTGAACAGGTCGGTCAGGTCGGCGCCGATGGTCGGATCCGCGGTGAGCAGGCCCATGTCCTCGTAGATCCTGGCCGTCTTCGGGTTGTAGTTGCCTGTGCCGATGTGGCAGTAGCGGCGGATGGTGGAACCTTCCTGGCGAACCACCATCGCGACCTTGCAGTGGGTCTTCAGTCCCACCAAGCCGTAGACGACGTGCACACCTGCGCGCTCCAGCGTGCGGGCCCAGCTGATGTTGGCGAGTTCGTCGAACCGCGCCTTGATCTCGACGAGCGCCACCACCTGCTTGCCCGCCTGCGCCGCGTCGATGAGCGCGTCGACGACAGGGGAGTCGCCCGAGGTGCGGTACAGCGTCTGCTTGATGGCGAGGACCTTGTCGTCGGCCGCGGCCTGCTCGATGAACCGCTGCACGCTCGTGGAGAAAGAGTCGTAGGGATGATGCACGAGCACGTCGCCCTCGCGCAGGGTGGCGAATACGCTCTTCGGTGTCTCGCGCTCCCCGAAGGCCGGGTGGGTCGCGGGTACGAACGGCGGGTCCTTGAGCTCCTTGCGGTCCACACTGGAGAGCTGGTGCAGACAACTGAGATCGAGCAGGCCGGGGACCTCGACGACGTCGTTCGGATCGACCTCCAGCTCGCGCAGCAGCAACTCGAGCATGTGCTCGCTCATGTCGCTGGCGACCTCGAGCCGCACCGGTGGGCCGAACCTACGCTGCGCGAGCTCGCGTTCGAGCGCCTGCAACAGGTCCTCGTCGCGATCCTCCTCGACCTCGAAGTCGGCGTTCCGGGTGACCCGGAACACGTGGTGCTCGATCACCTCCATCCCGGTGAAGAGTTCGCCGAGGTGCGCGGAGATCAGTTCCTCCAGCGGGAGGAATGTCGCGGTCCGGCTCTGTCGTTGCTGCTCGATGCGGATCAGCCGGGGCACGTTGTTCGGGACCTTGACCCTGGCGAACCGTTCGGTGCCGCCCTCCGGATCCCGGACGGTCACGGCCAGATTGATCGAAAGGCCCGAGATGTAGGGAAACGGGTGTGCCGGGTCGACCGCGAGCGGGGTCAGCACCGGGAAGATCTGCTCACTGAAGTAGCTCGAAAGGCGAACTTTGTCCGCGGCGTCGAGGTCGGACCAGCTCACGATGCGGATTCCTTCGGCCGCCAGCGCGGGCCGCACGTTCTCCTCGAAGGCCTCGGTCTGGCGCTCGACCAGGTCCTGGTTGCGCTTGGCGATGTACGCGAGTTGCTCGCGCGGGGTGAGCCCGTCCGCGCTGCGCACCGAGAGGCCCGTCTCGTCGCGGCGTTTGAGGCCGGCCACCCGGACCATGTAGAACTCGTCCAGATTGGACGCGAAGATCGCGATGAACTTGGCGCGTTCGAGCAGGGGCTGCGAAGGGTCCTCGGTCAGCGCGAGCACCCGGGCGTTGAAGTCCTGCCAGGAGAGTTCCCGGTTGAAGTAGCGGTCGTCGGGCAGCGCGTCGGTGAGCTGGGCCGCGACCGACGTGACCGCGGGCGGCGCCGACGGGACGGAATGCTTCTCCTGTGCCCGGTCGCTAGTCACGGGCACCCGCCGGGATTGACCGTCGGTCGTGGATGACTGGGCGGTGGTGATCTCGTCGCTGCTCACACCGTGCATTGTTCCGCACTCGGGCGGGTGATGCCCTTCCCGCGTTCGACGCGTGGGTGAATGTTGCGTCACGTCGTACGAGGTGGTGCCCGGTCGTCAGGTCACGCAGCAGGGGGTGCCGACCAGTTCTGTCGTCCGGCACCCGAGGCCCAGTGCCCGGGCATGGACCAGATCGTCCGGCGTGTCCACATCGCTGCGCAGCGTGGCGGCAGCCAGCGTCAGCGCGACGGCGCCGGACTCCAGGTGGGATCGCGCGGAGTCGGTGCCGAACAGCGGCCCCAGCGGCCCGCCGGGTGCCGAGACCAGCAGGGTGGTGCCGGTGCCGTGCCGGTCGGCGACGAACGCACGCCGCTCGTCCGCCTCGGCGAGCGCCTCGGCCAGTTCGACGGAGCGCAGTGCGGGCAGATCGGCCTGCAGGGCAGCGACAACGGAGTCCGGGTCGTCACCGCGCAGGAGTGCCGCACCGTGGCTCAGGGCCGCGTTGAGTCCGCCCGCGCCCTGTTCGACCACCACCTCGACGCCGAGACCGTTCAGCTCGGTCAGGGTGGCGGGCTCGCTGCCGACCACCAGCACCCTGCGCACCCCAGCGGCTCCGATGGCCGCGGTGAGGGTGTCCACGGCCAGCGCGAGCACCAGTTCGGCGTGCCCGTCCGCGCCGGGTGGCGTGCCTGCGGCCCCCCGCAGCCGGGACTTGCCGGCATGGGGAGGTTTCATCGGCACGATCAGGTCCACCTCGCGAGCCACGTCACCATCATTACCGGCTGAGGTTCCTCCCGCGCCACCGGCATCCCCGGACCCCTTGTTGGACCGTGGTGGGGGCCGGGGGAGGATCAGGGCCACCGATCGGCACTGTGAGCGGGTCGGATACGGCACTGAGCGATGTGCAACCTGCCGGCGAGTGAGGCGGGAAACGCGCGACAGCACCGTGATGTGAAGGAGGAGTTGTGGCAGATCGCGAGAAGGGCGGGTTCTGGGTCGGCGCCGCGGCCGCGCTGTTCTATCCGCTGAGCTGGATCGGACGGCGCGTGTACCGCGACGCGGACCGGATTCCCCGCGAAGGAGCCGCGCTCCTCGTACTCAACCACGTATCCCATCTCGACCCCGCCGTCGACGCGGTGTTCGTGCATCGCAACAAGCGCGTGCCGAGGTTCCTGGCGAAGGACAGCGTGGCGAAGGCGCCCGTCTTCGGCAAGATCTTCCTCGGTTCCGGCGGCATCCCGGTCTATCGAGGTACCAGTTCGGCCGGGGACAGCCTGCGTGCGGCGCATCAGACGCTGCAGGAGGGCAAGATCGTGGTGATCTACCCCGAAGGCACCATCACCAGGGACCCGGAGGGCTGGCCGAAGCGTTCCTACACCGGTGTCGCGCGGCTGGCGCTGGAGAACGATGTGCCGGTGATCCCGATCGCACGCTGGGGAACACAGGCGATCTGGAACGGCTACGACAAGAAGTTCCGCCCGTTTCCACGGAAGCGGGTCGTGCACGCCGTCGGCAGCCCGGTCGACCTCTCCGCCTACCGGCAGGAGGGCACCGCGGCAGGTCCGAAGGTCCTGCGCGAGGTGACGGACCTGCTGATGCGGGAGGTGGTCGAACTGCTCGCCGAAGTGCGTGGGGAGCGACCGCCCGCCCGCGACGACGTCCCGGCGGACGGCGAGTGACATGAGTGACGCCCGTTCGCCCCAGCGCATCACCGTGCTCGGTGCGGGGTCGTGGGGAACCACGTTCGCCAAGGTGCTAGCCGACGCGGGTCGGGACGTCACGCTCTGGGCACGCCGGGCCGAGGTGGCGGGCGAGGTCGCGAGTGCGCACACCAACTCGGCGTACCTGCCGGACATCCGGTTGCCGGACAATCTCACCGCGACCGCGGATCCGGCTGCCGCACTCGAAGAGGCTCAGGCGGTCGTCCTCGCGGTGCCGAGTCAGAGCTTGCGGTCGAACCTGGAGCGCTGGCGTGCGCTGCTGCCCCCCGGAGTCCCGCTCGTCAGCCTGGCCAAGGGTGTCGAACTGGGCTCGCTGAAGCGGATGAGCGAGGTCATCGCGGAGGTCGCGGAGTGTCCGCCGGACCGGGTGGTCGTGGTCTCGGGGCCGAACCTGGCCAAGGAGATCGCGCTGGGACAACCCTCGGCCGCGGTGCTGGCCTGCGCGGACCACGAGCGGGCCGTCGCCGTGCAGCAGGCGTGCTCGAACTCCTACTTCCGGCCGTACACCAACACGGATGTGGTGGGCTGCGAACTCGGCGGCGCGTGCAAGAACGTCATCGCGCTGAGCTGTGGAATGGCCGTCGGAATGGGCTTCGGCACCAACACGGTGGCGACGTTGATCACCCGCGGCCTGGCGGAGATGGCGCGGCTCGGGAGCAAACTGGGGGCCGACCCGCTCACGTTCGCCGGGCTTGCCGGCGTCGGTGATCTGGTCGCGACCTGTTCTTCGCCGTTGTCCCGCAACCGGACTTTCGGGGAACGGCTCGGCAGGGGTGACACGGTGGAGCGGGCCCAGTCGGCGGCGGGCGGCCAGGTCGCGGAAGGCGTGATGTCCTGCTCCTCGATCCGCGAACTCGCCGGTGGTCTCGGTGTCGACATGCCGATCACGGACGCGATGTACCGGGTGTGTCACGAGGGCGGCGATCTCCGGTCGCTTGGTGCCGAACTGCTTGGGCGGGAGCGCAAGCACGAGTGGTCCTGAGGGAACCTTCGAGCACGCTTGACCTCCAGCTTGGTCGAGGTACGAGCATGGGGTGACGCCGATTGGAACCGGCTCGCATCCCAGGAGGACTCATGCCCGGTATCGGAATCGGCGTCGGTCTGCCCGTATTGCACGAGACCGACGCGCGCGGATCCGCAGACATCGTTGCCCTCGCCCGGCACGCCGAGGAGGTGGGGATCGATTCGGTCGCCGCCGCCGACGTGCTGATCGGGGACGGAACCTTCGCACTGGAACCGGTCACCGTGCTCGCGACGGCCGCTGCGGTCACCGAGCGGATCCGGCTGGAGTTCGGCGTGCTGTCGCTGCCGACCCGGCCGGTGGCCATGGTGGCCGCGCAGGTGCAGAGTTTGCAGCACCTTTCGGGTAACCGGGTCCGGCTGGGTGTCGGAATCGGCGGTTTTCCCGGTTCTTCCTTCTGGCAGGCCGTCGGCGCCCGGTCGAAGGCAAGGGGCAGGCTCGTCGACGAGGCGCTCAGGGTGCTGCCCGGTCTCATCGCCGGTGAGCCCACGGAGCTACCCGCGCCACCCGGTCAGCGGGAACGGCCGGTGGTGACGCTGGCCCCCGCCGCCCCGGTGCCGCCGATCCTGATCGGTGGCGGTGTCGCCGAAGCGGTGCTGCGGCGCACGGCCGCCTACGGCGATGGCTGGCTGCCTTCGGCCATGACGCCGTCCGAGGTGTCCTCGGCGGTGGTACGTCTGCGTGAGCTGGCCGCGGAGCGCGGGCGGCCGACGCCCGGTGTGTACCTCGGTGTGCACGCGGTGCTTGGCGGAGGTGCCGGCACACGGTCCGCCCGCGAGGCGATGGTGCGGCAGCTCGGCGATTTCTTCGGGATGCCTCCGGAGAAGATCGCGCAGGTGACCGTCACCGGTGGGCCGGACCAGATCGCGGAGCGCATCGCGGCCTTCGCCGCGGCCGGGGTCACCGAACTCGGCTTCGCGCTCGACGGGCCGGATCAGCTGCACCAGCTCGACCTGCTCGCCGAGGCTCGCGCCCTGTTGGAATGAACGCGCCCACGGTATGGGACGAATTGACCGTGCGGGTGGCCGCTGGTTTCCTGTTCGGGTGCTGACGCCAGTTGCCCCTGTGCTGCGAGGTCGCCTCGACCTGCGCCGGGCCGCTGACGTGCGGTGTTGCTGTTGTCGGTGATTCACCCCGTCAACCAGCCGTCACCGCAACCTGAGGAATTTTCCATGTTCGCCGTTCCGGACAACACTGTCGCCGTTGCAGAGAACCCCGTCCTGCGCCATCCGGTGCGAGTCGCGCTCCAGTTCGCCGCCGACCGCGATCGCTGGCGCCACCTGCTGCGCTACGACCCGGACCACCGCTTCGCCGCTCTGCTCTCCCGGTCCTCCGAAGAGGAGGTCTGGCTGATGAGCTGGCTCCCGGGGCAGGGGACCGATCTGCACGACCACGGGCCGTCGACCGGCGCGTTCACCGTCGTCACCGGCGAACTGTCGGAGTCGGTCGCCCGCAGGGCCACCGACGGCAAGGTGCTGCGTGAACTGCACACGATCTCGGTGGGCCAGTCGCGGGTCTTTGGCCCCGGCTACGTGCACGAGGTCAGCAACCGGGGCACCGATCCCGTCGTGAGCGTGCACGTGTATCGCGCGACCCGCACCGTGAACTACCGGGGTACGGCACTGAGCGCGGTGAGCCTGGTCTGTTTGTGAGGCCGGTGGTTGGGGTGCGACCCGCACCGTGAACTACCGGGGTACGGCATTGAGCGCGGTGAGCCTGGCCGGCGTGTGAGGCCAGTGGTGGGGTGCAGCGCCCAGGACCGTGCGGCCGTTCAAGCTGGATCTGGTCGAAGGGCCGGTCGCCGAAGACTGACGTGCTCCGGCAACGCTGTGCCCTCGGGCAACAGCGGATCGGACTGCGGCTCGCCGAATCCCGTGTGTACGGGCAGCACGCCTGCCCACGCGGTCGCGGCCTCCACGTCCTCCGGCTCGTCAATGACACCCGCCGAGCGCATCTTCACCGAAGCCTCGGTGAGGTCGAGCGCCAGTACGGTCACCGCGGCCAGCTCCTTGTCGTTCACGGCACGGGCGTGTTCCCACGAGCCCGGGGCGAGGTGATCGGTGAGCACCCGGAGCCCGTGCAGCTTCTCCTCGCGGCCGGTGACGTGCCGCGGCCGGCCGTAGACGACCGCACTGCGGTAGTTCATCGAGTGGTTGTTCACCGAACGGGCGTAGATGATCGCGTCGAGCAGGGTGACGGTCACACAGACCTCGGGGCCCTCCGCGCCCGCCCGCATGCTGGTCGCGCCGGTTGAGCCGTGCAGGTAGAGCGTGTCGCCGTCGCGGCCGTAGCCGGTCGGCAGCACCATCGGGGCACCCGTGCCGGTCACCATGCCCAGGTGGCAGACGAGTCCTGCGTCGAGAACGGCGTGCAGTGCCGCGCGGTCCGTTGCCGCCCTGTCCTTCTTGCGCGTCACGGTGGTTCGGGTGGTGGACGAGAGGTCTGTTATCGCTGTCTCGGGCATGTAAGCAGCATCTGAGCCCAGGTGGCATCATGGAACGGCCACTAGTCGAGAGAATTGGAAGGCCACTGCCGTGAATGGCCATAGTGTGGACAAGCCAATGCGTTCGCCGGGTTCGTCGCGTACGGCCACCGCCCTGCCGGTCAGTCTCGACCGGGAGTCCGAGGTTCCGCTGGCGGTGCAGCTCGCGGACGCACTGCGGGAGTCGGCTGCCACGGGGCACCTGCGCGGTGGGGACCGGCTGCCCTCAACCCGAGCGCTGGCCGGCAGGCTCGGCGTGAGCCGGACCGTCACGTCGGCCGCCTACGAACAACTGCACGCCGAGGGCTGGATCGCGGGCAGGCACGGTTCGGGAACCTACGTCACCACCTCACCGCCAGCCGAGCGACCGCAGGGGCGCACGGTGGTCGGCGGGGAGGGGCCGCCGCCTAGCCTGCTCGACCTGACCCCCGGGGTGCCGTGGGCGGAAGGTCTTGACAGGGCCGCATGGCGGCGTGCCTGGCGGGCGGCTGCCGACACGCCGCCACTGTCCGCCGCGCATCGGGCGGGCCTGCCCGAGTACCGGGCCGCGATCGCCGAGCACCTGCTGCGCCACCGCGGGCTCGCGGTGGGAACCGAGTCGGTGCTGGCCACCGGCGGGACCACCGCGGCGGTGGTCGAACTCGCGGGCGCCGTCCTCGAACCGGGTGACCGGGTCGCCGTCGAGGAACCCGGATACCAGCGCGCGGTACAGGCGTTCCGCGGCGCGGGAGTCGAGGTGCTCCCCCTGCCGGTCGACGGGGAGGGGTTGCTCCCGGACGCGGTCCCCACCGGGGTGCGAGCCGTGTACTGCTCCCCCGCGCACCAGTACCCGATGGGCAGCAGAATGAGCGCGTCCCGGCGGGTGGAACTGGTGGAGCGGGCTCGTGCGGAGGACTTCCTGCTCATCGAGGACGACTACGACGGCGAACTGCGCTTCGACGTCGCACCGCTGCCACTGCTCGCCGCACTGGCTCCGGACGTCGTGGCCCATCTCGGCACCACCAGCAAGATCCTCACCCCGACGCTGGGTGCGGGGTGGATGGTCGCACCGCAGCCGGTGACCTCGGCGGTACTGGAATACCGTGAGCGCACCGGCACCCGGCCGTCGCCCGCCGGTCAGCGGGTGCTGGTCGAACTCGCCCGCAACGGCGACCTCGGGCGGCACCTGCGCAGACTGCGCAGAGAACTCTCCGAGCGGCGCACCCTGCTCGTTGACGCCTTGCGAGCGGCAGGTGTGCCGGTGCTCGGGGACGACGCGGGGGCGCATCTGGTGGTGCCCTGTGTGTCCGCCGAGGACGAGCGGGACCGGCTGGCGGCAGGTAGGACAAGGGGTATCCAGCTCGACGCGCTCGGCAGGCACTTCGCCGGTGTGCCTTCCGCACACGGGATCGCCATCGCATATGCGGGGTGTTCGCAGGAGGCGTTGCGCGATGCGCTGGGGGACCTGGTCGAGATACTGCGCTGACCCTGCTGCCGCAAGCGCCCGGTAGGGTGACGGCCCATGAGTGAACGGAAGACACGAGTCGCCGTCGTGTTCGGTGGCCGTAGCACCGAGCACACAATCTCGTGTGTGTCCGCGGGAAGCGTACTCGCCAACCTCGACCCCGAGCGGTTCGAAGTCCTCCCGATCGGCATCACCAGGGAGGGTGGCTGGGTCCTCGGCACGAGCGATCCCAAGGCACTGGAGATCCGCGGGAAGACGTTGCCCTCGGTGGACGAGGGCAAATCGCTGGTTCTCGCGGGCGACCCGACACAGCGCGAGCTGGTCAGCCTGGATCCGGGCACAGGTATGGAGACGCTCGCCGGTGTGGACGTCGTCTTTCCGGTGCTGCACGGCGCCTTCGGTGAGGACGGCACTGTCCAGGGCCTGCTCGAGATGGCGGGACTGCCCTACGTCGGGGCCGGGGTGCTGGCGAGCGCCGCGGCGATGGACAAGGAGTACGCGAAGAAACTCCTTGCCGCAGAAGGACTTCCGGTCGGCGAGTACGCGACGATCCGTCGTGGACAGTCCACTCTGGCCAATGAGGACCGCGAGCGCCTGGGTCTGCCCGTGTTCGTCAAGCCAGCGCGCGCGGGGTCTTCCATCGGCATCAGCAAGGTCACGGACTGGGCCGATCTCGATGCCGCCATCGCGCTGGCGAGGCAGACCGACCCGAAGGTTCTCGTCGAGGCCGCGGTCGTCGGCAGGGAAGTCGAGTGCGGCGTTCTGGAGTTCCCGGACGCCAGGGTCGAGGCCTCGCTTCCGGCGGAGATCCGGGTGCTGGCGGAGGACGAGTCGGCCTGGTACGACTTCGAGACCAAGTACCTCGGCGAGGCCGCCGAACTGGACATCCCGGCCAAGCTGGAGGACGTCACCACCGAGCGGCTGCGGGCGATGGCCGTGCGGGCCTTCATCGCACTGGACTGTCAGGGTCTGGCCAGGGTGGACTTCTTCATCGGCGCCGACGGCGAGCCGACGATCAACGAGGTGAACACGATGCCGGGGTTCACCACCACCTCGGCCTACCCGAAGATGTGGGAGGTGACGGGGGTGGACTACCCGACCCTGCTCGCCACCCTCGTGGACACGGCACTGGCCCGCGGCACCGGCCTCAGGTAGCAACGCTCACCGCCTGTCCACATTCGCACTTTCCCGGGAAAGTGTCCTACCTGCACGCGCGGGGTACCGCACTTTCCCGGGAAAGTGCGAGCGTCGCCGAGGCCGGGGGCCCGGTTGGCGACACTTTCGCGGGAAAGTGCGATGGGGTCAGGTGCGCGGGGGTGCGGGCTCGAGGTTCGCGGAGACCGTGTCGGAGATCTGCTGCAAGGGACCGGTGCCCGCGCTGTCCGGCACGGTCAGGGCGATGACCACGTCCCGGTCCACGACGAACCAGGTCGCGCTGCCTTCGCCGGGGACCTGAAGCCACTGCACTCCGTTGATCACCCGCAGGCCGGAGGTCTCGTTCAGCTCCGGGGGCTGGTTGAGCCCGCACCGCAGCACGACAGGTGCCGCTCCGCCCCAGGCGGCGGTGGCCTCGGGCGCCGGCTTAGCCAGTTCGCGCCGGGCCAGCGTGTCACCTGCCGAGGTCAGCTCTTCCGGCAGCGCGCCGATCAACGTGCCGCATTCGGGGCGTCCTGCTTGGGGCGCGGGGACGGGAACCAGGGGCAACGGCCCGGTTCCGTTCGCGGCGGGGTCCTCGCCGGATCCCGTGGAGCCCGCCGTCAGCCCCGCGATCGCGACGGCACCGGCCAGGGCCACCGCTAACACCGCAGCGGTGACGATCAGGAACCTGGGCGGGGTCCCGTTCTCGCTGTCATCCGATTTGGTCGTGTTGGCTGGGTTGGACACGGCTCCACTGAAGCACGTTCTACAGGTGCACGACCGGGCAGGTCAGCGTCCGGGTGATGCCCTCCACGTTCTGCACCTTCGCGACCACGAGCTGGCCCAGCTGGTCGACGTTGTCCGCTGCCGCGCGCACGATCACGTCGTAGGGGCCGGTGACGTCCTCGGAGCTGGTGACACCCGAGATGCCGGCGATCTCGGCGGCGACCGATGCCGCCTTGCCGACCTCGGTCTGGATCAGGATGTAAGCGTGGACCACGGCGCGCCCCTTCGTCTGGATCGGTCGGCTCGGTGTTTCATTGAACGTAACCAGCAGCAACGTACCCCAGTCGGGCAAACATCGGGCATCCGACTATCGGTGATTCGAAGGTGGTGTGGTGTCGACGCACGGTAGACCCCAGCAGGAGGGTGCGCGGTCGGACTCGCCTCGTCCGGGCACGGTCGCAGCAGCAGGTGAGTTCGGACTCATCCGAACGCTGACCCGGGGCAGGACCCAACCCTCGACGACGTTGCTCGGCCCGGGAGACGACGCGGCTGTCGTCGCCGCGTCCGACGGCCGGGTCGTCGCGACCACCGACGTTCTCGTACAGGGGGTGCACTTTCGCCTGGACTGGTCCGATCCTGAGCACATCGGGCGCAAGGCGGTCGCGGTGAACCTCGCCGACCTCGCAGCGATGGGCGCCGTGCCGACGTCGGTGCTCGTCGGAATCGCCTGCCCGCCGGAAACCGAGACGACGATGCTCGCCGCACTCACCGACGGCATGTGGGCCGAGGCCGAGCGGGCTCGTGCGGGGATCATCGGCGGCGACGTCGTGGGCGCCGACCAGCTTGTGCTGAGCGTTACAGCGCTCGGTGACCTCGGCGGAAGACCCCCGGTGACCCGCTCTGGCGCGCGGCCGGGCGACGTGCTCGCCATCTGCGGCAGGCTCGGCTGGGCGGCGGCCGGGCTCGCGGTGCTCGGGCGAGGATTCCGTTCGCCGGTCGGTGTCGTCAACGCGCAGCGCTACCCGGAACCGGCCTATCAGGCCGGGCCCGCGGCCGCGATCGCAGGCGCGACCTCGATGATCGACGTGTCCGACGGTCTGTTGGCCGACCTCGGCCATCTGGCGGCGGCCTCCGAGGTCGGCCTCGACGTGCAGACGGCGCGGCTGACCGTGGATCAACGGCTCGTCGACGTCGGCACGGCGCTCGGTGCCGACCCGCTGCGCTGGGTGCTCACCGGCGGCGAGGACCATGCGCTGGCCGCGACCTTCCCGTCGTACGCGGACCTGCCCGAGGGGTGGGTGCAGATCGGCACGGTGTTGTTGCCGGACACCGGCGTGACCGTTGACGGTATGCCGTACGAGGGCGACTCCGGCTGGGAACACTGGCGCTGATCCCTGCCGGTTATCGTGGCCGGGTGGAGATTCGTGTGGTGCCCTACGACGATGCGGACGCCCGCAAGCTGATGGACGAGGTACAGCAGGAGTACGTCCGCCGCTACGGCGAGCCCGACATCAGCCCGATGGATCCCGCCGAGTTCGCCCCGCCCCGCGGGCTGTTCCTCGTCGGGTACGAGGACGGCACGCCGGTGGCGACGGGAGCGTGGCGCGCCCATGACGGGCCGCCGCCCGCGCTCCTGCCGGGGGACGCCGAACTGAAGCGGATGTACGTCGCACGCACGGCGCGGGGCCGGGGCTACGCCCGCGCGGTACTCGCCGAACTCGAGCGGACAGCGGCTGAGGCGGGCCGGCTGCGTGCGGTGCTGGAGACCGGCACCGAACAGCCGGAGGCGATCGCGCTCTACCGTTCCAGTGGCTACCGAGACATGCAGAAGTACGGGCTGTACAAGGACGACGAGCGCAGTCTCTGCCTCGCGAAGTCCCTGGTGGACTGACCGCTCCCGCAGGACCGAGTTGGCAAGGAGAAACGATGGCCATCTACGCGCTGGGTGAGTTGCGCCCGCAGATCGACCCCGAGGCCTACGTGCACCCCGACGCGACCGTGATCGGCGATGTGCGGCTCGGACCAGGAGCGTCGGTGTGGCCGCAGGCGGTGCTGCGCGGGGATCACGGTTACATCGAGATCGGCGAGCGGTCCAACGTGCAGGACGGCAGCGTGCTGCACTGCACCGAGCGCGATCCACTGGTGCTTGGCCCGAACTCGGCGATCGGCCACTCGGTACATGTCGAGGGCGCCCGGATCGGTGCCGGCTGTCTGATCGCCTCGGGGGCGGTCGTCCTCAACGGCAGCGTCATCGCCGACGGCGGCATGGTCGGCGCGGGCGCGGTGCTCTCCTACGGCGGTGGAGTGGGAACGGGCGAGGTGGCGCTCGGTGTGCCGGCGAAGAACCGGCCGAACACCTCCTTCGGCCCGGAGATGATCCAGGCCGTCGTCGAGAGCTACGTCAAGCGCGGCGCGTGGTTCAGGGCCGAACTCCGCCGCCTGGACTGACCGGGCTTCTGCGAACGGTGAACCGCGTGGTCATGGTGATCTGTGGATCGCGGGCCCGAGTGCTCGGAAACACCGAGCCCTCGGTGCGCTAGAGTCGCTGCCCGTGACCGCACGACCGCTGCATGAGATCGTCGAAGCAGGCTGGGCGCAGGCCCTCGAACCGGTGGCGGGCCGGGTCTCCGCGATGGGGGACTTCCTCCGCACCGAGATCGCGGCGGGCCGCCGCTATCTGCCGGCCGGTGAGCACGTGCTGCGCGCGTTCCAGCAGCCGTTCGCCGACGTCCGCGTGCTGATCGTCGGCCAGGATCCCTACCCGACGCCAGGCCATCCGATCGGTCTGTGTTTCGCGGTCGCGCCGGATGTCCGGCCGCTGCCGAAGAGCCTGGTCAACATCTACAAGGAGTACGCCGACGATCTCGGGCATCCACTGCCGTCCAACGGTGACCTGACCCCGTGGACCGAGCAGGGCGTGCTGTTGCTCAACCGAGCCCTCACCGTTCGCCCCGGCTCGCCGAACTCGCACCAGGGCAAGGGCTGGGAGGAGGTGACCGAGCAGGCCATCAAGGCGCTCGCCGCCCGCGGTGGCCCGCTCGTGGCGATCCTGTGGGGCAGCAATGCCCGCAAGCTCAAGCCGCTCCTGTCGCCGGTGCCGTGCATCGAGTCGGTGCATCCGAGCCCGCTCTCCGCGCACAACGGGTTCTTCGGGTCGAAGCCGTTCAGCCGGGCGAACGCACTGCTCACCGAGCAGGGTGCGCAGCCGGTCGACTGGAAGCTGCCCTGATCCGAGACCCCGGGGCGATCCTGCCACCCCGGAACTCGTCGACGAATTCCGGTCCCGAGCGCCAGCTGAGCGCGACTGACAACACAACAACGGCCCGGTGGATCGAGATCCACCGGGCCGTTGGAGAGCCTGGGTTCAGCCGCGAACGACCTTGCCTGCCTTGAGGCAGGATGTGCACACGTTCAGGCGCTTCCGCTGGGAAATGCCAATCTTGGCGTGCACAGTCTGGATGTTCGGGTTCCACCGGCGGTTGGTACGCCGGTGGGAGTGTGAGACCGACTTGCCGAAGCCGGGCCCCTTGCCACAGACGTCGCACACGGCAGCCACGTCGAACACTCCTCGAAATCTGGGGAAACGCTGAGCTCTTACTAGCGCTGACCCGGCGGCGCCGGGCAACTCGAACAGCGTAGCCGGTGCGCTCTCAGAGGTCGAAGCGGGGTCGATACCCTCGCCGTGGACCTCGAAGACTTCTGACGGACCGGGTGCTGCCCGGCAATGATGACAGGTGGTGTCGGCGGTGGACGCGGCGGCGGTGGCGAACTGGGCCGACGCGTGTGTGCGCAGCCTCGATGCGCTGTGCGCGGACATCAACGGCATCAACGTCTACCCGGTCGCCGACTCCGACACCGGCTCGAACCTGCTGCACACCGTGACCGGCGCAAGGGACATGCTCCGCGCCGAAGGCGAGCCCGCCGCCGTGGGCAGCGCGCTGGGTGTGCTCGCGCGCGGTGCGGTACGGGCGGCACGGGGCAACTCCGGCGTGATCCTCTCGCAGGTGCTGCGTGGTCTCGCGGAGTCGGTGCGGCCCGGCGCCGAGCTACTTGACGGACCCGCGCTGGCCGCGGCACTGGTCCGAGCCGACAGCGTGGCCACGGCGGCCGTCGCGCGCCCGGTGGAGGGCACCATGCTCACCGTGCTGCACGCGGTCTCGGCGACGGTCTCCGACCCCGGGGTCTCGACGGGCACGGCCGCCGAGGTCGCCTCCACGGCCGCCGCGGCGGCGGGAGCGGCCCTGGACCGCACCCCGGCACAGCTGCCGGTGCTCGCCTCCGCGGGCGTGGTCGATGCCGGCGGGCGGGGACTGGTCGCCGTGCTGGACGCACTGGTGTGTGTTCTCACAGGCCGGGCCGCCGAGCCGCGGCACACACTCACCGCTCCGGGAGGGCGGGCACGTCTCCAGGAGACGCCGCTCGAATCCACCGTCGTGCACGCATGGGAGGTCATGTACCTGCTGGACGGCGTGCATGGGGCCAGCACCGCCGACAGCGCGGCAGCGGACGGACTGACGACCCTGCGGGCGGCGCTGAGCGAGCTGGGCGACAGCGTCACCGTGGCGGGTGACGGTGCCGGCAGTTACGCCGTTCACGTGCACTGCGGCGACATCGGGGCGGCGATCGAGGCCGGGCTCGACGCGGGCAGGCCGCACCGGATCCGTGTCGAGCCGCTGCTCGCGCATCCGCCACAGCAACCCGCCGAGCCGGGCCGCGACCGCGCGGTGGTGGCCGTCGTGCACGGCGACGAGCTCGCCGCGCTGGTGCGGGGAGAGGGCGCGCGTGTGCTCGCCGTCGGCACCGGGGAGGTGCCCAGCGCCGAGGAACTGCTGGGCCTGATCACCGGAACGGGCGCCGCGCACGTCACGGTGCTGCCAGGCGGGCCGGAGCTGACCGCGGCCGCCGACCGGGTGGCGGGACACTCGATGCTGGAGGAACGCGACATCGTGGTGGTCCCGTGCACCTCCCCGGTGCAGGTGCTGGCCGCGCTGGCCGTGCACGACATCGAAAGGCGGACCAACGACGACGTCGTGGCCATGGCCGAGGCGGCGGCCGCGACCCGGCGGGGGGAGTTGCGGGTGGCCGCCGAGGAGGCGATCACCTGGGCGGGACGGGCCCACGCCGGAGACGTGCTGGGCCTGGTCGACGGAGAGGTCCAGCTCATCGAACCGGGACCCGCCACGGCCGAGAGCGTGCTCGCGGCCGCGATGGAGGTGCTGGGCCGGATGTTGGACCTCGGTGGTGAGCTGGTCACTGTCCTCACCGGGGTGGCCGCACCGCCGGACATCGACGCCGAACTCGCCCTGCGTCTGCGTGCCGAGCGGCCGGAAGTCGAACTGGTGTGCTATTCCAGTGGTGCGACCGATGCGGTGCTGCTGATCGGCGTGGAGTGACTGGGCCGGGAGAGGGGGTCACGACCGACCGGACGGGGGTGGCCCGGAGGGCTGCTCGCGGCTGGTCGATACAGGTGAGATGCGTGCGCCGGTGACGTGCGTCGCGTGATCACCCTCAGTTGAATAGGACACCGTGCACAACCTGGAGCGACGAGCGAGGCAGATCGGATAATGAGCGGGCTGCGCGACAAGCTGACGTCACTGGTCGGGGAGAAGACCGCGAAGGCGCTGGCGTCCGCGCTGGACATCCACACCGTGGGTGACCTGCTGCGGCACTACCCCAGGCGCTACGCCGCGCGGGGGGAACTGACCGACATCGCGGGGCTCGAGATCGGCGAGCACGCTACGGTGATGGCCAGGATCGAGCACGTGAGCAAGCGCAGGATGCGCGCGCGTCCCGGTTCGATCCTGGAGATGACGATCACCGACGGCTACCGCAGGCTCTCCTGCGCGTTCTTCAACCAGGCATGGCGGGAGCGGGAGTTGCGGCCCGGCCGGACAGGGCTGTTCGCGGGCAAGGTCACCGCGTTCCGGAACAACCTGCAGCTGGCCAATCCCGAGTACGAGCTGATCGACGACGACGACATGTCCTCCGTGGACAGTTTTCTCGCCGAGATCATCCCCGTGTACCCGGCGGCACAGGGGATGCCGTCCTGGTCGATCGGCCGAGCCGTGCAGCAGGTTCTCGGCACGTTCGAACCCGAGGACGACCCGTTGCCCGACTGGCTGCGCGTGCGGTACGACCTCGACCATCTGCATCCCGCGCTGCGCAACATCCACCGGCCGGAGAACTGGGACGTACTCGAGTCCGCGCGGACCCGCCTGAAGTGGGACGAGGCGATGGCCATCCAGCTGATCTTCGCGCAGCGCAGGTACTCGGCGGTGTCCCGGACGGCGCCGGCGTGCCCACCGAAGGCGGGCGGCCTCGCCGAGACCTTCGAAATGCGACTGCCCTTCGAACTCACCGAGGGCCAGCGCGAGGTCGGCGCGAAGATCGCCACCGACATCGCAGGCGAGCATCCGATGAACCGGCTGCTGCAGGGCGAGGTGGGTAGCGGTAAGACCATCGTCGCGCTGCGGGCGATGTTGCAGGTGGTGGACGCGGGCAGGCAGGCGGCCATGCTGGCGCCGACCGAGGTGCTGGCCGCGCAGCACGCGCGTTCCCTGCGCGAGTTGCTCGGTGACCTCGCGATGGCGGGTGAACTGGGTGGAGCGGACAACGCCACCAGGGTCACCCTGCTCACCGGCTCGATGTCGGCGAAGGAACGCAAGCAGGCGCTGCTGGACATCGCCAGCGGGGCGGCGGGCATCGTTGTCGGAACGCACGCCCTGATCCAGGACACCGTGTCCTTCGCCGACCTCGGGTTCGTCGTGGTCGACGAGCAGCACCGGTTCGGCGTCGAGCAGCGGGACGCGTTGCGCTCGAGAGGAGCGGACTTCACCAGTCCGCACGTGCTGGTGATGACCGCGACCCCGATCCCGCGGACGGTCGCGATGACCGTGTACGGCGATCTGGAGATCTCCGCACTGCGCGAGCTGCCCGCGGGCCGTTCGCCGATTTCCACCACCGTGGTTCCGGCCGCCGAGAAACCGGCCTGGCTGGACCGCGCGTGGCAGCGGGTCGCCGAGGAGGTCCGCAAGGGCCATCAGGCCTATGTGGTCTGTCCGAGAATCGGTGACGAACCGCCGTCGGACAAGACCGACAAACGGCCCGCGCTCGCCGTGTTGGACCTCGCGCCCGAACTGGCGGAGGGACCGCTGAAAGGGCTGCGTGTCGGCGTGCTGCACGGCAGGCTGCCCAGTGACGAGAAGGACGCGGTGATGCGGGCCTTCGCGGCGGGTGACCTGGACGTGCTGGTCGCCACGACCGTCATCGAGGTCGGTGTGAACGTGCCCAACGCGACCGTGATGATGATCATGGATGCGGACCGATTCGGGGTCAGTCAGCTGCACCAGCTGCGCGGCCGGGTCGGCCGCGGTTCGGTTCCCGGTCTCTGCCTGCTGATCACCGAGGCGCTGGACGGCACGGCCACGAGGGAGCGGCTCGCGGCCGTGGAGTCCACACTCGACGGATTCGAACTGTCCAGGCTGGACCTCGAACTGCGCAGGGAGGGGGACATCCTGGGCGCGGCGCAGTCCGGGAAGCGGTCGGGGTTGAAATTGTTGTCGCTGTTGCGCGACGAGGACGTGATCGCCGAGGCTCGGGAGTGCGCTCAGCGCATCGTCGCCGAAGATCCGGCGCTGGGTAACCACCTCGGTCTCGCGCACCTGGTGGCCGACGTGGTGGACGCCGACCGTGCGGAGTACCTGGAAAAGACCTGACAGAGGTCACGTCAGGCCCGGTTTGCGTCAGGCCCAGGTGGCGTCCCAGGTGGCCGGTCCGACGATGCCGTCGGCGGTGAGGCCGTTCTCGCGCTGGAACGAGGTGCACGCGGACTTCGACGAGGGGCCGTACGCGCCGTCGGCGGTGATGGACGAGCCGCGGGCGCGCATCTGCTTCTGCCAGACCGTGACGCTGCTGTTCCGCATGATCGGCGGATAGCTCAGGTAGATCCCGGGCCAGGGCGGCGGGACATCAGGGCCCGGGGTCAGCGCCCCATCCTTGACCATCTGGTAGAGCTCGTCGCCGGGACAGGTCGTGGAGACATGGTCCCGGTGGCCGGTGATACCCCGGCCCGCGCCCCCGGAGGTGCGCAGATCCACGATGGCGGATTTGTAGGCGTCGACCAGTTTTTCCCCCAGGGTGTCCTCGTCACCCACGAGTCCGCACACCGCATACCAGTTCTGATTTCCGGAGTTCGAGCCGTTGGCGGCCGTTCGCACATTCTTGCCGCGGCCGACGAAAATGTAGTCGTGCACGCAGACCAGATAGGTGTATGCGATATCCGCCCAGCCCTTTTCTTCCATGTGGAATTTCTGGATGCCGCGCACCTGTGCCGCGCACTGCGCGTGGTCCGATCTGGCCACCGACCCCTTGCCGACATGGTGGATGGCAACTCCGCCCTTGCCGGGAGTGATGTTGGTCGGCACGTTGCGCGGCGCGACCGCACCCCACTTTGCCCTGGTCACGACGGTGGTCATAGCTGGCGCTCCCGGTCGCAGTCGATTCCGGCGTCGAGCGGCTCGCCGGCAGCGGCGTCGACACCTGCCGTCAGCTCGGTCGCGGTCGCCGCGAAGGCGGTGGCCGGCAGCAGGGACAGTGCGGCCGCCGCGGTCAGAGTCTTTCCGGCCGAGGCGAAAAAACGACGCCTCGAATGCTCGATCTCGGACATGTTTTTCTCGTTTCGTACGCGAGACGACGAAGAATCTGCCGAATCAATTTCGGCTGAATGGGCTGATCGTACAACCGGCCACTCAGCGGAATCAACGCCGAAAAGATTTTGGCTTTATTTTGGGGGATGTCCCCGCGGTGCTCGCCTTCGGTGGGCTCACGATCGGGGGAACGCTCGCGTTGCCGGGCCTGGCCGCAGCGGGTAAGCCCTTCGCATGGGACTTCGAGGCGCACGGGCCGTGCTCGCGACAACGGCGGTTGTTCTTGTGACGTCGGGGATGGGGCTGGTGGTGCCATCGGCGGCTGCGGCGCCCGTCGAAGCCGCGGTGACGGAGCCGGGGGAGCAGGCGGAGCCGCCGAGTTGGGGGTTGGACCGGATCGACCAGCGGGAGGGCTTCGACCAGCTGTACCGCTACCCGACCAGGGCGGAGCAGGTGACCGTCTACGTCATCGACACCGGCGTCGACGGCACCAATCCGGAGTTCGAGGGGCGGGTGTGGCCCGGCAAGGACTTCGTCGACGACGACGATCACGCCACCGACGGCAACGGGCACGGCACTCATCTCGCCGGAGTGATCGGTGCGGAGCACCACGGCATCGCCAAGGACGTACGGATCATGCCGGTCCGGGTCCTCGATGACAACGGCGCGGGGAGTCTGCTCGACATCCTCGCCGGAATCGAGTGGGTCAGGGTGAACGCCACGCAACCCGCGGTTGCGGTGTTCGGCATCGGCGGCCCGCCGGAGGAAGCGCTCGACGAGGCCGTCCGCGAGCTTGCCGCGGTGATGCCGGTGGCGGTGCCCGCGGGCAGTTCAGGTGCGTCGGCGGGTGACTTCTCGCCGGGCAGGGTGGCCGAGGCGCTGACCGTCGCGGCGGCGGATCGCACCGACGCCGCTGTGTCGCGGTCGAACTCCGGCTCAGCGGTGGACCTTTTCGCCCCGGGCGCGGAGATTCCCGCACCGAGTACCGGCGGGGCCGTCTCCGTGCAGTCGGGAACCTCGATCGCCGCCGCCCATGTCGCGGGGGCCGCGGCCCTCTACCGGGCGCAGCATCCGGAGGCCACACCTGCCGAGGTCGGCGAGGCACTGCTGGCCGCGGCGACCGAGGACGCACTGAGCGCAGTGCCCGATGGCACGGCCAACCGGCTGCTGTTCACCGGGAGCGCCGAGCGGTAGGTCGCACCGCAATGATGTCCATCACCTGGTACGGAACTCCCGCACAGCGGGAGGCAGGCGGTAACGTGCGCAATCTACCGATCCGTACGAGGGAAGGACCGGCATGTTCCGCAAGGTACTCGTCGCGAACCGTGGTGAGATCGCCATTCGCGCGTTCCGTGCAGGCTACGAACTGGGCGCAGGCACAGTCGCGGTGTTCCCGCACGAGGACCGCAACTCACTGCACCGGCTGAAGGCCGACGAGGCCTACGAGATCGGGGAGGAAGGACACCCGGTCCGCGCGTATCTCTCCGTCGAGGAGATCGTCGAAGCCGCCCGCAAGGCAGGCGCGGACGCCGTCTACCCGGGGTACGGATTCCTCTCGGAGAATCCCGACCTGGCTCGGGCCTGCGAGGAGGCCGGAATCACCTTCGTCGGCCCGAGCGCCGAGATCCTCGAGCTGACCGGCAACAAGGCCCGCGCGGTGGCCGCCGCGCGCGCGGCGGGAGTGCCCGTGCTCGGCTCCTCGCAACCGTCCTCCGACATCGATCGGTTGGTGGCGGACGCGGAGGAACTCGGCTTCCCGCTGTTCGTCAAGGCCGTTGCCGGTGGTGGCGGCCGGGGAATGCGGCGGGTCACGGAGCCGAGGATGCTGCGCGAGTCGATCGAGGCCGCCGCGCGCGAGGCCGAGTCCGCCTTCGGTGATCCCACGGTGTTCCTGGAGAAGGCCGTCGTGGATCCGCGGCACATCGAGGTGCAGATCCTCGCCGACGGCGAGGGCAACGTCATTCACCTTTACGAGCGGGACTGCTCGCTGCAGCGCAGGCACCAGAAGGTCATCGAGCTCGCCCCCGCGCCCAACCTCGACCCTGAACTCCGCGCCCGGATCTGCGCCGACGCGGTCGCCTTCGCCGAACAGATCGGCTACCGCAACGCGGGCACGGTCGAGTTCCTGCTCGATCCCTATGGCAACCACGTCTTCATCGAGATGAACCCGCGCATCCAGGTCGAGCACACGGTGACCGAGGAGGTCACCGACGTGGACCTGGTGCAGTCGCAGCTGCGGATCGCCGCCGGCGAGACGCTGGCCGATCTCGGCCTCTCCCAGGACGCGATCTACCTGCGCGGTGCTGCACTGCAGTGCCGGATCACCACAGAGGACCCGGCCAACGGCTTCCGCCCCGACACCGGGATGATCAGCGCGTACCGCTCACCCGGCGGCTCCGGTATCCGGCTCGACGGCGGCACCGCCTTCGCGGGCACCGAGATCAGCGCCCACTTCGACTCGATGCTGGTCAAGCTCAGTTGTCGTGGACGGGACCTGAAGACGGCGGTCGGGCGGGCACGGCGAGCCGTCGCCGAGTTCCGTATCCGCGGTGTGGCGACCAACATCCCGTTCCTGCAGGCGGTGCTGGACGACCCGGACTTCCAGGAGGGCCGGGTCACGACGTCGTTCATCGAGCAGCGACCGCACCTGCTCACCGCCCGGCACTCGGCCGACCGCGGCACCCGGCTGCTGACCTACCTCGCCGACGTGACGGTGAACAAGCCGAACGGGGAACGCCCTCGCCTGATCAACCCGGTGGAGAAGCTGCCGCCGATCGATGGCCGGGAACCGCCAGCCGGATCCCGGCAGCGGCTGCTCGAACTCGGACCGGAGGGATTCGCCCGCTGGCTGCGGGAGTCGCCGACGATCGGTGTCACCGACACCACCTTCCGCGACGCGCACCAGTCACTGCTGGCTACGCGGGTCCGCACGAAGGACCTGCTCGCGGTCGCGCCGGTCGTGGCGCGCACGGTGCCGCAGTTGCTTTCCCTCGAGTGCTGGGGCGGCGCGACCTACGACGTGGCACTGCGCTTTCTCGCGGAGGATCCGTGGGAGCGCCTCGCGGCGCTGCGCAAGGCGGTGCCCAACATCTGCCTGCAGATGCTGCTGCGCGGCCGGAACACGGTCGGCTACACGCCGTACCCCACCGAGGTGACGAACGCCTTCGTCGAGGAGGCGACCGCGACGGGGATCGACATCTTCCGCATCTTCGACGCCCTCAACGACGTCTCCCAGATGCGACCCGCGATCGAAGCGGTGCGGGAGACCGGAACGGCGGTTGCCGAGGTGGCGCTCTGCTACACGTCCGATCTCTCAAATCCGGACGAGAAGCTGTACACACTGGACTACTACCTCCGGCTCGCCGAGCAGATCGTCGAGGCAGGCGCGCATGTGCTCGCCGTGAAGGACATGGCGGGACTGCTCCGCGCGCCCGCCGCGGCGCGGCTGGTATCCGCACTGCGCAAGGAGTTCGACCTTCCGGTGCACATCCACACCCACGACACCGCGGGTGGTCAGCTGGCCACCTACCTCGCGGCGGTGCAGGCCGGCGCGGACGCCGTCGACGGGGCCGTGGCCTCGATGGCGGGAACCACCTCGCAGCCATCGCTCTCGGCGATCGTGGCGGCGACCGATCACTCCGACCGGCCGACCGGGCTGGATCTGCAGGCCGTCGGCGATCTCGAGCCCTACTGGGAGATCGTGCGCAAGATCTACGCGCCGTTCGAAGCAGGCCTGGCCTCGCCGACAGGCCGGGTCTACCACCACGAGATCCCCGGCGGGCAGCTGTCGAACCTGCGCACCCAGGCCATCGCACTCGGCCTCGGCGACCGCTTCACCGACATCGAGGCGATGTACGCGGCGGCCGACCGGATCCTCGGACACCTGGTCAAGGTCACACCGTCGTCCAAGGTCGTCGGCGACCTCGCCCTGCACCTCGTCGGCGCGGGAGTATCACCAGAGGAGTTCGAGGCCGAGCCGAACAAGTACGACATCCCGGACTCGGTGATCGGCTTCCTGCGCGGGGAACTCGGCGACCCGCCCGGTGGTTGGCCGGAGCCGTTCCGGAGCAAGGCGCTGGAGGGCAGGGCCGAACCCAAGCCGGTCGTCGAGCTGTCCGAGGAGGAACGCAAGAGCCTCGCGTCAGACCGGCGGGTGACACTGAACTACCTGCTGTTCCCCGGACCCACCAAGGACTTCGAGGCACACCGGGCCGCATACGGCGACACCAGTGTGCTGCCGAGCAAGGACTTCTTCTACGGGCTGCGCCCCGGGGACGAGCACGCGGTCGACCTCGAACAGGGTGTCCGGTTGCTGATCGAACTCGAAGCGATCGGGGAGGCGGACGAGCGCGGCATGCGTACCGTGATGGCGACGCTGAACGGTCAGCTCCGGCCGATCCAGATCCGGGACAAGTCGGTGGCGTCCGACCTGCCGGCCGCGGAGAAGGCGGACAAGTCCGACCCCAAGCAGGTCGCCGCACCGTTCGCCGGGGTGGTCACGTTGTCCGTCCGCGACGGCGACGAGGTCGAGGCCGGTGCCACGATCGCGACCATCGAGGCGATGAAGATGGAGGCCGCGATCACCGCGCCCGAGGCAGGCAAGGTTTCCCGCCTCGCCATCAACTCGGTCCAGCAGGTCGAGGGCGGAGACCTCCTGGTGGTGCTGGAGTGACCGGCGTGGCGCCGACCGCATGAGCGCGAGCCCGCTCGGGTCCTGGCTGCTCGGCTCGGTGAACCAGCGGAACACGGTGCTGCGCCTGCGGGTGCAGCTGCTGCTCACCGCGACGCTGGTGATCGCCAATCTGGTCGGCATCGTCGCCGTCGTGACGCTGGTGACGGTCGTGCTGCCAGGACCGAGCGTCTTCGTCGGGGACCTGACCCTGGTGCACTTCGTCGCGCTGCCGGCGTACATCGTGTTCGCGCTCGCCGTCGGTATCGTCTGGGGCACCAGGCGGGCACTGCGCACCATGCGCTGGGTGCTGGAGGGACGGCCGCCCACCGAACCGGAGCGCAGGGCGACGCTGCGCGTGCCGATCCGGCTGTTCCGGCTGCAGGCCGCTCTCTGGTTCGGCGGCACGGTGCTGTTCACCACGATCTACGCCCTCGAACTCCCGGACGCGGTGTTCAAGGTCGGCTTCACCGTCGGACTCGGCGGCCTCGTCGTGTGCGCGAACGCCTACCTGCTCAGCGAGTTCGCGCTCCGGCCGATCGCCGCGCGGGCCCTCTCCAGCGGGCCTGCCCCGCGTAGGCGGATGGTCGCCGGAGTGACCACCCGCGTGCTGATGGCCTGGGCGCTGGGCTCCGGGGTGCCGTTGACGGGTCTCATGCTGGTCGCGTTGTTCGCCCTGGCCAGAGGTGACGTCTCGGCCACGCAGCTCTCGATCAACATCCTGGTGCTCGGCGGCATCATCCTGGTGTTCGGGTTCCTGATCGTGCTGCTGATGGCGCGGGCGACGGTGGCCCCGATCCGGACCGTGCGCTCCGCGCTGGCCCGGGTGCAGGGCGGGGACCTGAGCGCCGAGGTGGTGGTGTTCGACGGGACCGAGCTCGGGCTGTTGCAGGCGGGCTTCAACCGGATGGTGGACGGCCTGCGGGAGCGGGAACGCATCCGCGATCTGTTCGGCAGGCACGTCGGCCACGAGGTGGCAACGGAGGCGCTGCTGTCCAGGGACATCGAACTCGGCGGGGAGGTGCGGGAGGTGGCCGTGCTGTTCGTCGATGTCATCGGTTCGACGACCCTGGCGGCCACCCACCCGCCGACCGAGGTGGTCGGCGTGCTCAACCGTTTCTTCGGAGTGGTGGTGGCCGAGGTGCACGAGCACGGGGGCTCGGTGAACAAGTTCGAGGGCGACGCGGCGCTCGCCGTGTTCGGCGCACCCACGAGCCTGTCCGATCCCGAGGGGCGGGCACTGGCCGCCGCGCGGTCCATGAGCAGGCGGCTGCGGGTCGAGGTGACCGAATGCGAGGCAGGCATCGGGGTCGCGGCGGGACCGGCCGTCGCGGGCAACATCGGTGAGGAGAACCGGTACGAGTACACCGTGATCGGTGACCCGGTGAACGAGGCGGCGCGGCTCACCGAGCTGGCCAAGTCCGTGCCGGGGCGCGTGGTGGCCTCGATGCGCGCGGTCGAGCACGCGGACGGCGACGAAGCCGCGCTCTGGACCGCGATCGACGAGACCACCCTGCGCGGGCGCACCGAACCGACCCGTGTCGCGGCGCCGGTTGCCGAGGTGACGTAGCCGCACTTTCCCGCAAGAATGCGGGGAGGCTAACGTCCCGTCCCAGCTCAGGGCCTCCCGACCTCGCACTTTCCCGGGAAAGTGCGAGGTCGGGCCAGGTCAGCGGGCCAGGCCGGCGACCAGTTCGTAGGAGCGGCGCCGGTCCTCGTGGCCGTGCACCATCGTGGTGATCATCAACTCGTTCGCGCCGGTTTCGGCCACCAGGTCGTCGAGACCCTTGCGAACGGTCTCCGGCGAACCGACGATGTTGCTCGCCATGCGCTCCTCGATGAACATCAGGTCCAGATCGGAGTACGGGTAGTCCGCGGCCTCCTGCGGACTCGGCAGCGGGATCGGCCGCCCGTGCCGGAGACTGAGGAAGGTCACTCCGGCAGGACCGGCGATCCAGCGGGCGTGCTCGTCGGTCTCGGCGCAGATGACCGAGGTTCCGAGCAGCACGTACGGTTCGTCCAGCACGGCGGACGGCTGGAACGACTCCCGGTAGATCCGCAGCGCCGGACCGGTGTTCTGCGCGCTGAAGTGATGCGCGAAGGAGAACGGAAGGCCGAGCATTCCGGCCAGCTGCGCGCTGAAGCCGCTCGACCCGAGCAGCCAGATCGGCGGGCGGTTGCCCTCGGCGACCGCCGCGCGCACCGACCTGCTGTCATCCGCGGCGAAGTACTCCATCAACTCCGTCAGCTGCTGCGGAAAGTCCTGGGCGGACAGCGAGGCGGCCGAGCCGCGCAGCGCGACGGCAGTCCGCTGGTCGGTGCCCGGCGCCCTGCCGATCCCGAGGTCGATCCGGCCCGGATGGAACGCCTCGAGAGTGCCGAACTGCTCGGCCACGACCAGCGGGGCGTGGTTGGGCAGCATCACTCCGCCGGAGCCGACCCTGATGCGCTCGGTGGCCGACGCGACCTGCGCTATCAGCACAGCGGTGGCGGAGCTGGCGATCCCCGGCATGTTGTGGTGCTCGGCGAGCCAGTATCGGCGGTAGCCGAGCGACTCCGTGTGTTTGGCGAGATCCACGGTGTTACGGAAGGAGGTCGCCGCGTCGGAGCCGCTGGTGATCGGCGAAAGGTCCAGAACGGACAGCGGTGTTTCGGTCAGGCTGGTGCTGGGCACGGAAGTCACGCCTGTGTGCAACGCGCGAGCATCGCAGTTACTTCCCGATCGGGTCCTGGGTCAAGACCCGGGTGCCGAGCCGATCGCGGGGGGCTCGGGCGGGTCGCCCGCGACCACCGTGCCGAGCGACTGCTGCCACGCCTGCTCCCACAGCCCGGCATCCTCGATTTTCTTCAGCCAGGTGTTGATGAACTGCTTGAACTCCTCGTCCCCGTGGCGCAGGCCGATTCCGTAGGGCTCGCTGGTGAACGGGTCGCCCACCACCTGGATCTTCTCGTTCAGGAACGCGAACCCCGCCAGCAGCGTGAGATCGTGCACGTACGCGTCGCCGCCACCGTCCTCCAGCGCCTGGATGCACTCCGGAGCCGTGTCGAAGGTCTTGATCTCGGCATCGGGTGCGTGGTCCCGCACGGCCTGAACGCTGGTCGCACCCGCGACGGCGAGCACGGTCTTTCCGTTGAGGTCTTCCGGGGCGGTGATGTTCTTTTCTGTTTTCAGGGTGGCTATGGCCTGCCCCGAAGTGAGGTAGGGGCCCGCGAACGACACCTTTTCCGCTCGTGCCGGGGTGATGGAGTAAATCCGGATCACCACGTCGACCGTGTTGATCCGCAGCAGTGCTTCACGGGTCTCCGGAGTGGATTTGATGATCTTCGTGTTCGGCTCGCCGATGATGTACTTCGCGAGCATTTTGCTCAGTGTGGCGTCGAATCCCTCGGTCTGCCCCGTGGTGGGGTTCCGCTGGGACAGCAGCGGCATGTTCACCTCACCGCCGACGAGGAGCTCCCCACGTCGCTTGATCGCCGCGGCCGTGCGGGAGGAGCCGAGTTCCTCCGCGCTGGCAACAGGAGCCAGGTCCAACAGGCTGGGCGCGCCGGACGCGGTGTCCTGGGGTGGTGTCTGCTGCGGTTCCGCGGTGCAGGCGGCGGTGGCCAGCAGCACGAGCGCGGCCCCGATGGCGGTGGTCACCCGGTGCGCCGGACGGCGCGCGGACGGGCCACGCATCGAAGAGAACAGTGTCATCAAGGACACACTCCATCTCGGCTTGCGATGTGGGCCGCCGAGTGGATCGCACATCGGCAGGCTGTGTGGACTATTCAGCTGAGGGCTATTCACGCGACACACGTCACCGATGCACGCATCTCACCTGCATCGACCAGCCGCGAGTAGCCCTCCGGGCCACCCCCGTCCGGCTGATCGTGAATAGCCCTCCGGGTCGAACGGGACCGCTGACGGAATACGGCCGGGTGAATAGTACTCACTTTGCCGCGAAATTCGAACGGCGGTGTAGTCCAATTCATCATCGGAATTGTCAGTGACAAACCAACTTCGACGGCGAAATGCGCGTAGTTGTCTTTGTGCGGAGAGTGAGGAGTTCAGTCCTGGTCCGGCAGCCAGTCCTGGTCCGAAGCCAGGACGGTGAGCTGCTGGGTGGCGCGGGTCAGTGCGACGTAGAGCACCCTGCGCCCGGTCGTCGACTCGGTGATCAGTTCGGTGGGTTCGAGCAGGACCACCGCGTCGTACTCGAGTCCCTTCGAGTCCAGACTGCCGACGACCTTGAGTCGTTCGTCGGTCTGCCCGCGCAGCCACTGCTCCACCTCGCCGACCCGGTCCATGGCGCAGATCACACCGACGGTGCCGTCCACCGAGCCGAGTTGCTCCTTGACCGCGGCCTGCACGGCGCCCTCGGCGGTGCCGCGTTCGATGGTGCGGACCTCGGGCACGAGTCCGGTCGTGCGCACGGCGTGGGGCAGATCGTCCGCCTCCGCGTGCCCGGCGACCACCCGCGCGGCGAGGGCGAAGATCTCCGCCGAGTTCCGGTAGTTCGTCCGCAGCGTGTAGCGCCTGCGCGCCGTCCGCGTACCGAACGCGGCGTCCCTGGCCTGCGCGGCTTCCGCGGGATCCGGCCACGAACTCTGCACCGGGTCACCGACCACGGTCCAGCTCGCGAAACGGCCCCTCCTACCGACCATCCGCCACTGCATGGGGGAGAGGTCCTGCGACTCGTCCACCACGATGTGGGAGTACTCGTCGTAGTGCTCGGGCCGGTGCCGGTCCCGCACGGCCGTGCTGTCCCGCGCCTGCTCGGCATCCAGTTCGAGCCTGTTGTCCTGCCTGCGGCGCTTCGGCGGGGGACCGAGCAGCACCCGCAGTTCGTCCAGCAGTGCGATGTCGGCGACGGACCAGCCGCGAGTGCGGTCGCGCATGGAGGCGGCCAGTATCGTGATCTCGCCGGAGGACAGCAGCTGTTTGCCCGCTCGCGCCAGCCTGCGCTCGTCGCCGAGCCAGCCGAGCACCTGGGCCGGGTAGAGGGCGGGCCACCACGTCACCAGGAACCGGTGGAAGTCGATCCGCTCACCGAGATCGTTGATCAGTTCGGCCCTTTCGACCGTCCTGTCGTCGGCGTTCGCGTACTCCTCGGCCTTGTCGGCGAGCGCACCGAGCAATGCCTCGGCCGCGCGCACCCTGGACCGGTTCGGCGGGCCGCCCTGCGTGTGCACCTTGCGTCGCACCTTGTCCAGTTCCCTGGCGCCGAGCCTGAGCACCTCGCCCCGGTAGACGATCCGCATCTCTTCCGGTGCGTCCGGCGGTGTCGCCCGCAGTGCCTTCAGCAGCACCTTGCGCATCCGCAGCGAGCCCTTGATCGCGGCGAGCGGGGCGGGGTCCTGCCTGGTAGCCGCGATGCCGTCGAGTACCTCGCCCAGTGCCCGCAGCTCCACGTTCGTCTCACCCATGGAGGGCAGCACCCGGGAGATGTAGGTGGTGAACACCCCGGAAGGACCGATGACCAGCACGCCGGCTCCGCCGAGCTGCCTGCGGTACCGGTAGAGCAGGTAGGCGGCCCGGTGCAGCGCGACCGCGGTCTTACCGGTGCCCGGACCGCCGGTGATCTCGGTCACCCCGCGCCACGGCGCGCGGATGACCTCGTCCTGTTCGCGCTGGATGGTGGCCACGATGTCGCGCATCTTCTCGCCGCGGGAGCGGCCCAGCGCCGCCATCAGCGCGCCCTCGCCAACCACGCGCATGTCCTCGGGTACGGCGTCGGCCATCAACACGTCGTCGTCGACGTCGAGCACCTTCTGCCCGGAGCACCGGATCACCCTGCGGCGCACGACGTCCATCGGCTCCTCGGCCGTGGCCTGGTAGAAGGCGGCGGCGGCAGGGGCGCGCCAGTCGGTGACGAGGTTGTCGAAGTCGGCGTCCCGGATGCCCAGCCTGCCGACGTAGAGCGGCTCGGTCTCCTGCGCGGCCGCCGCGTAGTCCAGCTTGCCGAACACAAGACCCTCGTACTCGGCGTCCAGTGTCTGCAGGGTCTGCGTGGCGTGGAAGACCATCATGTCGCGTTCGAAGAGCATGGAGGCCTGCTCGAAAACGGCCTCCCGTTGCGCACCGTGGCCGATCTCGTATCCCTTGGTGCGCATCGACTCCGCCTGTGCGCGCAGTTCCGCGAGACGAGCGTAGACGCGGTCGACGTGACTCTGTTCGACAGCGATCTCGGCTCGTCTGACCCGAGGTTCCGACACGCAGGCTCCTAGCAGCTCAATTGCTCACTCAACGTCGGGAGGGCGAAGAACGACAATACGCAACCCGTGCGGCGACTTCACCAAGTCCCGGCGAAAAACACATCCGGCGCGGTGAGTCAAGATGTCGGGGTGACCAGGATCGTGGCCGGGCAGGCGGGCGGCAGGCGGCTGCGGGTGCCGCCCCGCGGCACCCGGCCCACCTCGGAACGGGTTCGCGAGGCGCTGTTCAACGCGCTGGAGGTCGCGGGTGAGCTCGACGGGGCGAGGGTGCTCGACCTGTACGCCGGTTCCGGCGCGCTTGGTCTCGAGGCGCTGTCCCGTGGCGCGGGCGAAGCGGTGTTCGTGGAGGCCGACCGCTCCGCCGTCGAGGTACTGCGCGGGAACATCGCGGCGGTCGGCCTCGGTGGCCGGGTGCGGCACGGGCGCGTTGACCAGGTGCTGGCCGAGTCCGCACCGGACTCGGCCGCCCCGTTCGATCTCGTCCTCGCCGATCCGCCGTACGCGGTGGGCGGGGCGGAGCTGACCGCGATGCTCGCCGCGCTGCCGCGGGGCGGGTGGGTGGCCGCGGGCGGCCTTGTCGTCGTCGAGCGCGCAGAGCGGGACGGCGAGCCGGACTGGCCTTCGGGCTTCGATCCGTTGCGCAGCAGGCGGTACGGGGACACGGCGCTCTACCGCGCCGAGTACACCGGCTGAAACCGCTCCCGCCTGGACACGTCGCGTGTTCTCGACAGGCACTGAGGGACGCATTCGTCACATACCGCGCAGGCGCGCGTGTGGCTTGGTAGCGTCCGGCCATGCGGCGAGCGGTGTGCCCCGGCTCCTACGACCCGGCGACCAACGGTCATCTCGACATCATCGAGCGAGCGTCCAGCCTCTTCGACGAGGTTGTGGTCGCGGTGCTGATCAACAAGAGCAAGAAGGGCCTGTTCTCCATCGAGGAACGGATGGAGATGCTGCGCGAGGTGACGGCCAAACTGCCCAACGTGCGGGTGGACTCCTGGCACGGGCTGTTGGTCGAGTACTGCAGGCGGAACGACATCGCCGCGATCGCGAAGGGTCTTCGCTCGGTGAGCGATTTCGACTACGAGCTGCAGATGGCGCAGATGAACCGGGAGCTGTCCGGCGTCGAGACCCTGCTGATGTCGAACAACCCGACCTACAGCTTCCTGTCCAGCTCCCTGGTCAAGGAGGTCGCAACCTACGGCGGGGACGTCACGCAGATGGTGCCCGAGCACGTGCACGAGCGCCTCACCGCGCGGCTCGCCGAGCGCGCCTGACGCCCCCTCCGTTCGTCGGAGAATTCACCTGAGCGCTATCGGACGATCACCCTCGCGGCTTACGGTCGGAAAATGACCAACATACGGATGCGTTCAGCCACGACCCTGTTCGTCCTCCTCTTCGCCCTGCTCGGCGGCCTCGGCTTCGGTGCCGCGCAGGCCCTGCCCGCCGCCCAACAGGCCCAGGTGGCCCAGGCAGCCCAGGCGGCGTGTGGTGACACCTCGGGTTTCGAGAAGACACCGCTCTCCGCGCTGCCCGCCGAGGCGAGCGAGACCTACGACCTGATCCAGTCGGATGGCCCCTTCCCGTATCCCGACAAGGACGGAACCGTGTTCCAGAACCGGGAGGGCCTGCTCCCGGACTGCTCCTCCGGCTACTACCACGAGTACACCGTTCCCACGCCGGGCAGCCCGGACCGGGGAGCGCGGCGGATCGTGACCGGCGAGGGTGGCGAGTACTTCTACACCGCCGACCACTACGCCAGTTTCGTGCTGATCGACGTGGACGGGGAGCAGGGGACGGCGTGCGGCGACCTGTCCGAACTGGACACCGTCGCGTACTCCGCACTGTCCTCGGCGGCGCGAGCGGTGGTCGACGACGCGCGTGACGGAGCCACCGGCATCACCTACGAGAACCGGGAGGGCGTGCTGCCCGCCTGCGAGTCCGGTTACTACCAGCTGCACCAGGTCGGCGAGCAGGACAGGGTCATCGCGGGCGATGGCGGCGAGATCGCCTACACGCCGGATCACTACCGGACGTTCCTCGCGGTCGACCTCGCGGCCTGAGGGCCAGACACGCCCGGCAGCCGCCGCCTGCCCCGGATTCGGCTAGTGACCAGGCAAACTGGTCGCTAGCCGTACGGGGATGAATGGCCACTAGGGAGTTGCCGTGTACCGGGTGTTCGAAGCTCTGGACGAGCTCGTCACGATCGTGGAAGAGGCACGCGGGGTGCCGATGACCTCCAGTTGCGTCGTGCCGCGTGGCGACGTCCTCGAGCTGCTCGACGACGTGCGGGACGCGCTGCCCGGCGAGGTGGACGACGCGCAGGACGTGCTCGACAAGCGCGACGAGATCCTGTTGAAGGCCCGTACCGAGGCCGATTCGGCCGTCGGCGGCGCCAGCGCGGAGGCCGAGCGGCTGCTCGCGGACTCACAGGCCGAGGCGGAGCGGATGGTCGCCGAGGCGCAGGCCCGTGCCGAGCAGATCGTCGCCGACGCGCACGCCGAGGCGGACCGGGCGGTCGCCGCGGGCCAAACCGAGTACCAGAACCTCACCGAACGCTCGCGGCACGAGTCCGAGCGGATGATCCAGGCGGGCAGGGACGCCTACGACCGCGCGGTGGACGAGGGGCGCAACGAGCAGGCGCGGCTGGTGTCGCAGACCGAGATCGTGCAGGCGGCCCACGCCGAGTCCGCGCGTATCGTCGACGAGGCACACGGCGAGGCCGACCGGCAGCGAGCCGATTGCGACGCCTACGTCGACGGCAAGCTGGCCGAGTTCTCCGAGTTGCTGGCGACGACCCTGCGTACGGTCGACTCCGGCCGCAACCACCTGCGTGCTCCTGGGAGCGCGGCAGGCCAGCGCACCCCGGTGTACGACTACCAGTAGCGAGCACTGGCAGCCGCGCGGTGGGCGGTATGCCGGGCCTCGCGTACGCTGGACGGGTTGCGCAAGTACCACCGACCATCACGCGTGAAGAGACGATGTCCGAATTCAGAACTGCCACCCATGGTCCACTCGACGCGCGTAGCCCGTGGGTGGTCGACACCCGTGAGCTCGGCAGGCGAGCCGGCCTCAGCCGGTCACTGCGCCGTCAGGCGCCGTTCGACACCTCGCTCGGCGTGCCCGACGTGATCATCGTGCCCAAGGGCGCGGAGATCGACCTGGACCTGCTCCTGGAGTCGGTCGTCGAGGGTGTGCTGGTGACGGGAAGCGCGATCGCGCCGACCACCGGGCACTGCTCGCGCTGCCTCGACCCCATCTCCGACGAGATCGAGGTCGAGCTGACCGAGCTGTTCGCGTACCCGCACTCGACGACCGAGGCCACCACCGACGAGGACGAGGTCAGCAGGCTGATCGACGACCGGATCGATCTCGAGCCCGCAGTGCGGGACGCGCTGGTGCTCGCGCTGCCGCAGGTGCCGCTGTGCACCGAGGACTGCGCAGGTCTGTGCGCCGAGTGCGGCGTGAAGTGGGCCGATCTCGAGCCCGGACACGGGCATGAGACCATAGATCCTCGGTGGGCCGCGCTGGTCGAACGTCTCGAAGGTACCTCGAACGGTGCCGACGACGACACTCCGGCGAGCGGTGCCGACGACAACGCTTGATGAAGCAGCCGGGCGCGGGTAACTGCCCGCGCCGGTGATGACGAGAACGCTCGCGTCCGCGAGCAGATGCTGATGAGGAGAACCAGTCGTGGCCGTCCCGAAGCGGAAGATGTCGCGTTCCAACACCCGCTCGCGCCGCGCCCAGTGGAAGACGAGCGCCGTGCACCTGGTGCCTTGCTCCAACCGCGCGTGCAAGCAGCCGAAGCCGCAGCACACCGCCTGCCCCACCTGCGGTCAGTACGACGGTCGCCAGGTCGTCGAGCCCGCCTGAGACGGTCGGCTTACAGATAATGGGGGGAAAGTCGTCACACGGTGGTCCGGCAGCTGACCCCACCCCATTGCTCGAGGCGCTCGGCGTCGACTTCGACGCCGAGCTGCTGACGCTTGCGCTCACCCACCGTTCCTACGCGTATGAGAACGGTGGCCTGCCGCCGAACGAGCGGCTGGAGTTTCTCGGGGACGCGGTGCTTGGTCTGGTCGTCACCGACCATCTGTACAACCAGCATCCCGATCTGCCGGAGGGCCAGCTCGCCAAGTTGCGGGCCAGTGTGGTGAACATGCATGCGCTGGCCGGGGTGGCCAGAGGGCTCGGTGAGGGTGGGCTCGGTGCGCACCTGCTGCTGGGCAAGGGTGAGGAGCTCACCGGCGGCAGGGACAAGGCGAGCATTCTCGCCGACGGTCTCGAGGCCGTGATCGGTGCTGCCTACCTGGCTCACGGAATCGACACCGCGCGCACACTGGTGCACCGGTTGTTCGACGGGTTGCTGGCCGAGGCGCCGCTGCGCGGTGCCGGCCTGGACTGGAAGACCAGCCTGCAGGAGCTCACGGCCTCCGCGGGCCTCGGCGTGCCGGAGTACAAGGTCGAGGACACCGGACCCGACCACCGCAAGGAGTTCACCGCCATCGTGCTCGTCGCGGGCAGGGACCTCGGTCACGGCGACGGCAGCACCAAAAAGGAAGCCGAGCAGAAGGCCGCCGAGTCCGCATGGCGCGCGTTGTCCGCGGAACTGGGGCCAGACGGCACGGCCCAGGAGTAACACGGCGTGCCCGAGCTTCCCGAGGTGGAGGTCGTCAGAGCCGGCCTGCAGGAGCACGTCGCGGGTCGCACGATCGCCGATGTCGAAGTACTGCATCCGAGAGCCATTCGCCGCCATGTCCTCGGTGCCGAGGACTTCACCGGCCGCCTCGCCGGTGTCCGCATCGATGCCGCCCGCAGGCGGGGCAAGTACCTGTGGCTCGAACTCGCCGACCGGTCGGCGGTTCTCGCGCATCTCGGCATGAGTGGTCAGATGCGGGTGCAGCCCGAGACCACGGCGGACGAGAAGCACCTGCGTGTCCGGATGCGGTTCGCCGACGGCGGTCCCGAGCTTCGGTTCGTCGACCAGCGCACCTTCGGTGGCCTCGCACTCGCGGACCTGGTCGAGTCCGACGGCACACTGCTGCCGGAAACGATCGCCCACATCGCCCGCGATCCGATGGATCCCGATTTCGACCCCCGGCACGGTATGCGCGCCCTGCGCTCCCGCAGGACCGAGGTGAAGCGGGCCCTGCTCGACCAGACCCTCGTCTCCGGTGTCGGCAACATCTACGCCGACGAGGCGCTGTGGCGGTCCAGGCTGCACTGGGCCCGTCCCGCCGACCGGCTCACGGCGGGCCAGGCGCGCACGCTGCTCGAGGCGGCGACCGAGGTGATGAACGAGGCGCTGCGAGCCGGAGGGACCTCGTTCGACGCGCTGTACGTCAACGTCAACGGCCAGTCCGGTTACTTCGACCGCTCGCTCGACGCCTACGGCCAGGAGGGCTTGCCCTGCCGCCGCTGTGGCACACCGATCCGGCGCGACCCCTTCATGAACCGGTCGTCGTTCTCCTGCCCGCGCTGCCAGCCCCGGCCGCGCCGCGCTCGCTGACAGTTCCTATCCACATGTCGGGTCCACCGACACTCCGACATGCCTAACGCTGTGCGCGCTACTGCGGTATGCGTGGTACCGTCCTTAGTGCGAGTCTGGAGGAACACGTGGAGATCAGTCAGCTACTCAAGGGTGTGCTCGATCTCGCGGTGCTGGCGGTGCTGCGCGAGCAGGACGGCTACGGATACGACGTACTGCGCAGGCTGCGGCAGGCCGGTTTGGACGAGGTGGGCGACGCCTCGGTGTACGGGACGCTGCGACGGCTGTACAAGGCCGGTTTGCTGACGTCGTACGTCGTGCCGAGCGAGGAAGGCCCGCACCGCAAGTACTACAGCATGAACGAACTGGGGCGGCAGCGGCTGGCGGAGGCGGGCAGAACCTGGCATTCGTTCGCCAAGACGATGGACGACCTGCTGGGCGAGGCGGCATGACCGGCGGTGCAGGCGTACGCGGCACACAGGGAGAGACATGAGCGACCGGCACCGTGAACAAGTCGGGTGTGGCACTGAGCGATGTGCAGCCCGCCGGCGAGTGAGGTAAAGACATGAGCACACAGAATTCGGGCGGGGTGCGCGACTACCTGGCGCGGGTCAGGACGGCGCTGGCTGACCTCCCCGACGCCGAGGTGGAGGAGATCCTCGAGGACGTCCGTCCCCACCTGCAGGACATCGGCACCGAACTGGGGGAGTCCGCGACACTGGCCGCACTGGTCGAGCGGCTCGGTTCGCCGGAGAGCTATGCCGCCGAACTACGGGCGGCGGGCGGCTATCCCGCCCCGCCCGTCGAACAGGCGGCGCGGGCCACCGAGCCGAAGCGCAACACGGGAGCCCGGCTGGCGGCGTGGAGTCTGGTGCTCGGGGTGTTCGGGGTGCTGCTCACGGGATTCGGGGTCGCCGTCAATCTGGCCGACGACTACCTGTACCCGTTCGCCATTCTGCTGCCCGTGCTGGGCGCGAGCGCCTGGTACGTGTGGAAGCACGGAGTCCGTCCCGTGGAGGACCTACCTGAAATGCGCCGGATTCGTGACACGTTCGGTCAGCGAGAGAGTGGCCGGATTGGAGCGGCTCTGCGTTATCTCGCGTCGTTGCGGCCGGCCTGGTGGCTGCTCTGTGCCGCGGTCCTGCTCGGGTTGGGCGTGTTGTTGTTGCTGGGCAGCGTAAGTGCTGTACTCGCGCTGCCGGTGTTCGTGGCCGTCGGTGTCGCGGTGTTGTGGGCCGGGCCGAAGTCGGCGGAGGACCGGCGCCTGCTCTGGGTGAGCCTGCCCGTGTCCGCGTTCGTGGTCGGCAGTCTGCTGGGTCTCGCGGGCCAGTTCGTGGAAATGGTGTACGAACGCGGCACCTCCGGCGATCCGTACTACTCCACGGGCCGGTACTCCTCGGGACCGAACGAGTTGCTCTACGACAACCGGCTGGTGGAGAACATCTACGCGTTCGACGCCGAGGGCAAACCGTTGACCGATGTCTACCTCTACGACGGTCAGGGCAACCCGCTCACCACCGCTCGGTACGGATGCGACAAGAGCACCGGCAGCAACATGCGGGTCGGCGAGGACAATCACTATCCCCGGCCGCACATCGATTACGGCGCCTACGACGACCAGGGTTACTACAACGGCTACAACGCCTACCGGCCGACCTGCCGGGAGATCACCGGTGTCCCGTTCTCCGCTGCCATCCCCAAGTCGGTGACTCCGCAGCAGCCTGGCGAGAAGTAGCGGCACGAGGAGCGAGTGGCGTCGGGGGCCACTCGCTCCTCGTCCGGTTCAGGCTCGTCAGCTCAGCTCGGTTCTCAGTGGACCAGTGCCGTGCGCGCCGCCAGTGTGGCGAGTAGTTCGCGTCCCTGTTCGGCGTTGCGCGGCATCGACAGCACGTCGTAGCGGCGGGCGACGAACTGGCTGTGCGACACGAAGTCACGCCTGCCACGGGTGGCCGCGTAACTCATGGCCGAGAAGGCCAGCCCGAAACCGACACCGGCGAGGAGGCCGATCACGATCGGCGGCAGACCCGCGCCGGGGGTGAACATGCTCAGCAGCAGTCCGACGAAGAGCCCGAACCAGGCCCCTGACATCGCCCCTCCCGCCAGCACCTTGCCCCAGGTGAGACGCCCGTCCACGCGTTCGACGAGCATCGGTTCGACGCCGACGATCGTCACGTCCTGGACCGGAAAATCGCTGTCCGCCAGGTGATCCACTGCTCGCTGTGCCTCGGCGTAGGAGTCGTAGGAGCCGATGGGCCAGCCCTCGGGCAGGGTCGGCAGTGCCGGTCCCCTCGACGGTCCGGCGAACGCGGTCCGGCTGAATGCGGCGGTCATGGTCCTCACCTCGGGCTGTACGTGAATGGGTGTTACACCTGTGTCAACGTCGGGGTGCCCCATTTCCGTGCCCGCTGCCGGAACTTCACAGGCGACTATCAGGTGATCCTCAGCCGCGGGGTGGCACTCAGGCGAGAATCCCGCTCCTGCCGTTCGCCGTGTGCATCTCCGGCATGCCGGCAGGCGTGCCCACCGGAAGCCACTGTCCGAAGTGGCGGCTGGAGAACAGCTCGTCGAGCACCATGTACGCGGCGCCGACCAGACCGCCCTCCTCGCCGAGGCGCGCACGGTCGATCCGCAGCTCCCTTGTGGACAGCGGCAGTGACCGCCGGTAGATGGTCTCCCGGATCGTCGCGAGGAAGAGGTCACCCGCGTCGGCCACCTGGCCGCCGAGCAGGATGGTCGACGGATTGTAGAAGTTGACCATGGTCGCCAGCATCGTGCCGATTCGCCTGCCTGCCTGGACCAGCAGCTGCACGGCGTGGTGATCACCGGCCCTGGCCGCCGCGGTCACGTCCTCGCCGGTGATGGAGCCGCGCTCGGCGAGCACCTCCGAGAGCAACCCGCTAGTGCCGGAGCGAGCCAGCGCCGTGCCGTCCCTGGCGAGGGCGGCGCCCCCGGCCAGTGCCTCCAGACACCCGGTCTTCCCGCACCGGCACACCACGCTGCTGTCGTCGGAGGCCGCGGCATGCCCGATGTCACCCGCGCAGCCCTGGGCGCCCCTGTGCAGCCTGCCGCCATTGCTGATGCCCGCGCCGATGCCGGTACCGATCTTGATGTAGAGCAGGTCCCCGCCGAGCGGAAGTCCCGGAGTGCGGAGTTCGCCGAGGCAGAGCAGGTTCACCTCGTTGTCGATCCACACCGGAGCTTCGTAGTGGCGGGCCAGCCGGTCTCGGACGGGATGGTTGTTCCAGCCGGGCATGATCGGCGGTTCGGAGGGGCGCCCCGTGGCGAACTCCACGGGGCCGGGCAGACCGAGGCCCACTCCCCACACCTGGGTGGGTGCGGTGCCGGTGTCCCGCAGTATCTCGTCCAGTGTCGCCTCGACCTCGGTGAGCACCGGATCGGGACCGAGCGCGATGTCGCAGTCGCGGTGGCGCAGGGTCAGGACGTTGCCGAGCAGGTCGGTGATCCCCGCCGTGAACCCGGTCGCGCCGAGTTCGGCAGTCAGGATCCGGCCCGCGTCCTTGCGGAAGCGCAACGTCCTGGCCTGGCGTCCGCCGGTGGAGGGGTTGAGGTCGCCCTCCTCCAGAAGACCAGCTTCCAGCAGCGTCGTGGTGCGCTGGGTGATGGCGGTACGGCCGAGACCGGTGCGCAGACTGAGCGCCGGTCTCGTCTCTGCCTCACCGGTACGGACGAGTTCCAGCAGCTTCGTGTAGCTGTCGAGCAGTTCGATGCTCGGGGCCTCTGGAACCGGCCTGATGTCCATACGGGTGCCCCCTTCTGTGTGGTTGGTCCAATCATATACCTCTTGTGACGTTACTTACGTTTACGAACGACATTACGAGCCGAAAAACCAGCCGAAGGAAGGGTGTGGACGACACCGGGGTCGGTACTTTCCCGTAAGAGTGCGCCCCGGAGTGCCCCTTCGGTCGCACTTTCCCGTAAAAGTGCGATCCGGGTGCGGCGCTCAGGCGAGGTCGAGCTGTGGGCGGTACAGATCGAACCAGTGGTAGAGGTCCAGCACACGGTCGAGGCCCTGGCGGGTGGCGGCCGGCATGGTGGCCGAGTCGAGCTGCGTCGCCTCGGTCAGCCAGTCCCGGTCCACCAGTTCGTGCACGGGACCGTCGTGCTCGGCCAGCACCTCCTTGGCCTGCTGCTGCAGTGCCGCGGCGTACCGCGGATCCTGGGTCGATGGGTACGGGCTATTGACGCGCTCCACCACCGACGTGGGCAGCACGTGGCTGGTCGCATGGCGCAGCAGGCTTTTCTCCCTGGAGTCGAAGGTCTTCAGCGACCACGGCGTGTTGTAGACGTACTCGACCAGCCGGTGGTCGCAGAAGGGGACGCGCACCTCGAGTCCCACCGCCATCGAAGCCCTGTCCTTACGGTCCAGCAGCAGCCGGACGAAGCGGGTCAGATGCAGTCGGCACACGGTCCGCATACGGCGTTCGAACTCGTCCGCTTCGTCCAGGTGCTCCACCGCGGCCACCGCGGTCGCGTACTGGTCGGCGGTATAGGAGCGGACGTCGAGCAGGTCGCGTACCTCCGGCCGCAACAGTGCGTCACGGTCCGCGGTGAGGGAGTTGTGCGCGGCCAGCCAGGGAAAGGTGTCGGCCATCCGCGCACGATCGTCGTGGAACCAGCGGTAGCCGCCGAAGACCTCGTCGGCCGATTCGCCGGACAAAGCCACGGTCGACTCCGCGCGAATGGCCTTGAACAGCAGGTACAGCGAGACGTCCATGTCCCCGAGACCGGCCGGAATGTCCCGTGCCCTGATGACCGCCCTGCGTACGGCAGGGTCGGTGAGCTCGTCCGGGTTCAGCATCACGTTCTGCTGCGCCGAGCCGACCAGCTGGGCGACGTCACGAACGTAGGGCGAGTCCGGGGTGTCGCGCAGCTCGTCCGGTACGAAGTTCTCCTCCTGTCCCGCGAAGTCGACGGAGAAGGTGCGCAGCCGCTCGCCCTGCTCGCCCAGGTGCGCCGCGGCAAGCCCGGTGATGGCGCTCGAGTCGAGCCCGCCGGAGAGCAGGACGCAGCGCGGCACGTCCGCGACGAGCTGGCGGTGCACGGTGTCGGTGAGCAGTTCGCGCACGTGTGCGACGGTGTCGTCCCTGCTGTCGGTGTGCGGAGCGGTCGGCAGCTGCCAGTAGGTGCGGGTGCGGATCCCGCCATTGTCGACGGTGACGATCGTGCCCGGCTCCACCTCGCGCATGCCCTTCCACAGCGACCAGCCCGGGGTCTTGGTGAGTGCCACCAGCTCGCGCAGGCTGTCGGCGTCGACGACCCTCGCCGCACGCGGGTTCGCCAGGATCGCCTTCGGCTCGGAGCCGAACAGGACCCCGTCCCTGGTCGGGTAGTAGTAGAACGGCTTGATCCCCATCCGGTCGCGGATCATCACCAGCCGGTTCTCCCGTTCGTCCCAGATGGCGAAGGAGTACATCCCGTTGAGGTGCTCGGCCACCGCGCTGCCCCACTCAAGGTATCCGCGCAGCACCACCTCGGTGTCGCTGTCGGTCTCGAAACGGTGACCCCGACCGTGTAGGTCGGCACGGAGTTCGGTGAAGTTGTAGGCCTCGCCGCTGTAGACCATCGCGACCGTGCCACCCGGCGTGCGCACGGTCATCGGCTGGGAGCCACCGGGCAGATCGATGATCGCCAGCCTGCGGTGGCCCAGCGCCACGTGTTCACGGGTCCAGATTCCGGAGTCGTCGGGACCTCTGCAGGCCATCGTCGCGGTCATCGCGTCGACCACGGCGCGCTCGCCGGTCAGATCGCTGTCGAAGGAGACCCATCCAGTGATGCCGCACATCCGCCTCGCCTCCAATTGCTTAGCGTTTGCAACTATGTGATCTTGTTGTAACGCGGATTGGCGGAAATGTCTGCCCGGTTTGCGCCCGCTCGGAAGTTCGTCACCTGCTGTGGGCGAACTCACCAGGCGTCAAGGACCCGTCAAAAGGCACCCCTACCAGCGTCAAGGAGTCGTCAGGCTGCGTCGGCCCCGCCGTCCCGCGGCCACAGGATCGAGGCGCACGGGTCCCACCAGGGAGGACCTGTTCATCGAGAGGTGCCGAAGCGACATGGCCGACATACTCCTCGCCGTTCTGCTGATCGGCGTGTTCCTGATGCTGGCGCTCACGCTGCGCGGACTGGCACGCATGTGAACCACGGTGCGGGCGGCAGCGGACATGCCGTAGCCGCGAGTCGGATCGGTATGGGACATGCGACGGGAGCACACTGAGACCGTGGAGTCTGCCGAGGACACGTCTGCTGGCAAGGCGAGCGTTCCTGTTCGAGGTGAGCTGCGCATCTATCTCGGCGCCGCACCGGGCGTCGGGAAGACCTTCGCGATGCTGGGCGAGGCGCGCAGGCGGCTGGAACGGGGTACCGACGTTGTGATCGGGCTCGTGGAGACGCACGGCAGATCCAGGACGGCCGAGGCGCTCGCCGGTCTCGAACTGGTGCCGAGGCGCGGCGTGGTGCACCGCGGCGACGAGTTCACCGAGCTCGACACCGATGCGGTGCTGGCCCGCGCGCCCGAGGTGGTGGTTGTCGACGAGCTGGCGCACACCAACGCTCCCGGCTCCCGGAACGGCAAGCGGTGGCAGGACGTGGCCGAGCTGCTGGCCGCCGGGATCGACGTGATCTCCACGGTCAACATCCAGCACCTGCAGAGCATGAACGACGTGGTCGAGCGCATCACCGGCGTGCGCCAGCAGGAGACGATTCCGGACGAGGTGGTGCGCGGCGCGGAGCAGATCGAACTGGTCGACATCACCCCGGAGGCACTGCGCCGCAGGCTGGCCCACGGCAATGTGTATCCGGCGGACCGGGTCGACGCGGCACTGGCCAACTACTTCCGGCCCGGCAATCTGACCGCGCTCCGGGAACTGGCCCTGCTCTGGGTCGCCGACCAGGTGGACGTAGCCCTGCAGCGGTATCGGGCCGAGGAGCGCATCACCGACACCTGGGAGGCCAGGGAGCGGGTCGTCGTCTCGGTCACGGGCGGCCCCGAGAGCGAGACCCTCATCCGGCGCGCGAGCCGGATCGCGGCCAGGGCAGGGGCCGAACTGCTCGTGCTGCACGTGCTGCGCGGGGACGGTCTCGCCGGGCCGGGCCCACAGCCGGGCTGGCCTGCCTCGCTCGCCGGCTGCCGCAGGCTCGCCGACGAACTCGGGGCGACCTTCCACACCGTGGTCGGGGACGACGTACGCCGGGCGCTGCTCGACTTCGCCAGAGGCGTGAACGCCACCCAGCTCGTGCTCGGCACCTCCCGGCGGTCCCGGATCGCCAGGCTGTTCGACGAGGGCATCGGCGCAGCGGTTGTGCAGGACTCGGGGCCGATCGACGTGCACATGGTTACGCACGAGCAGGCGGGCGGGCGGCAGCGGCGCAGGATCGTCCGCAGTGAACTGGCTCCGTCGCGCCTGAGCATGGGCTGGCTGCTGGCCGTGCTGCTGCCCGCCGGCGTGACGGGTGCGGGTGTGCTGTTGCGTGACGAGCTCGACTTCTCCACCGACGTGATCGCGTACGTTCTCGTCAGCGTCGTCGTGGCGCTCGTCGGCGGCCTCGGGCCCGCCCTGCTGGCCTCTGTGCTGTCGGCCCTGCTGCTCAACTTCTTCTTCACCGAGCCCTTTCACACGCTCACGGTCGACGCGCAGGGCAACGTCATCACGCTGATCGCGATGGTGATCGTCGCACTGCTGGTTTCGGTTGTGGTCGACCTCGCGGCCAGGCGTGCGGTGCAGGCCTCCCGCGCCCGCACGGAGGCAGCGCTGCTCGCGACCTACGCCAGAACGGTGCTGACCCATCCCCGGCCGCTGGAACGGCTGCTGGAGAAGGTGCGGGAGAACTTCGGCCTGGATTCCGTGGCGTTGCTGGAGAAACGCGACGGGCACTGGTACGGGGTGGCGCACGCCGGTGTCGATCCCTGCGCCGATCCCGAGGAGGCCGATGCCGACGTGCCGGTGACGGCGGACGTCCACCTCACCCTGCGCGGCCGTGCGTTGCCCGCCTCCGACCGCAGGGCGCTGGAGGCCGCGGCGGGGCAGGCCTTGCTAGTGCTGCGCCAGCAGCGTCTTGCCCAGGCCACAGCGAAGGCGGAACGCAAGGCCGAGGCCACCGAACTGCGAACCGCGCTGCTTTCCGCCGTCGGCCACGACCTGCGGACTCCGCTCACGTCGATCAAGGCCGCGGCGGGAAGCCTGCGGGCACAGGACATCGATCTGTCTACAGAGGACACCGAGGAGCTGCTGGAGACGATCGAGCAGTCGGCCGACCGGCTCGCCGGGCTGGTGAACAACCTGCTCGACTCCTCCCGGCTGGCGACGGGGGCGGTTCGCCCACTGCTGCGTCCGGTCGGCTACGAGGAGGTTGTCGCACATGCGCTGTCCAACGTGGATGGTACCGAGTCGGTGGCCGTGGAGATCGACGACCGGTTGCCGGTCGTGCTGGCCGATCCGGGCCTGCTGGAACGGGTGGTGGCCAACGTGATCGACAACGCGTTGCGACACGGCCGCTCCGCCCGGCCGATCGCGGTGCGGGCCAGCGCACACGGGGAGCACGCGGAACTACGGGTGGTCGACTACGGACGCGGGCTGGCCAAAGGCAAGGCGGGCTCGGCCTTCGCCCCGTTCCAGCGACTCGGCGACCGGGACAACACACCCGGGGTTGGGCTGGGGCTGTCCGTGGCGAAGGGATTCACGGAGGCCATGGGAGGAACGATCAGTGCCGAGGACACACCAGGAGGGGGACTCACCGTGGTGATCTCGCTTCCGGCTCGGTACCGGGCAGGAGGGAAGTTGTCGTGAACTCGACGACCGGAGAAACGCCGGGCAAGGACAGCACCGTGCTCGTGGTGGACGACGAACCGCAGATCGTGCGTGCCCTGCGGATCAACCTCTCGGCCCGTGGCTACCGGGTGATCACCGCGCATGACGGCACCGCTGCGCTGCGAGCCGTCGCCGAGAACAGGCCGGACGTCGTGGTACTGGACCTCGGCCTACCCGATATGGACGGGACCGAGGTCATCGGCGGACTGCGGGGCTGGACCAAGGTGCCGATCATCGTGCTCTCGGCGCGGGGTGATTCGGCGGACAAGGTGCACGCGCTCGACGCGGGCGCCGACGACTACGTGACCAAGCCGTTCGGGATGGACGAACTGCTCGCCCGGCTGCGCGCCGCGGTCCGGCGGTCAGCGGACCGCTCGGCGGAGGAGGCCAACTCCGTCGTGGAGACCAGCTCGTTCACCGTGGACCTCGCGGCCAAGAAGGTGACCCGCGACGGCGCCGAGGTGCACCTGACGAAAACCGAGTGGGGTGTGCTCGAACTGCTGATCCGCAACCGGGGCAGGCTGGTCGCGCAGAAGCAGCTGCTGCACGAGGTCTGGGGACCGTCGTACGACTCCGAGTCGCACTACCTGCGGGTGTACCTGGCGCAGCTGCGCAGGAAGCTGGAGCGCGAGCCCTCCCGGCCCCGGCACCTGCTGACCGAGCCGGGAATGGGCTACCGCTTCGAACCCTGAGCGTCAGGAGCTGGGGGAGGCGCTGGTGTCTGAGTCACCTGAACCGGAGGTGCCGGGAGGCGCAGTGTCTTCGGGTGGTTCCTCCGAAACCGGCGGCGGAGTTGTGCTGGTGTCCGGTGGCGGGGTTGTGCTGGTGTCCGGCGGCGGCGTTGTTCCGGTGTCCGGTGGGGGTGTCGTCCCGGTGTCCGGCGGTGGTGTGGAGCTGTTGCCACCGCCGGGGCGTGTGGTGGACCCCGGCAGGTCCGAGCGCCCGGACGGGCCGGGCTGGTTCGGTGTTCCCGGTGGCGGTGGCGGGAGGACCGTCGTGGTCGGGGTGCCGTCGGGACCGACGCTCACGACCGTGGTCGGTGCCGACGTCGACGGCAGCTCGCCCGCTTCGGCCACGCCGGTGACGGTCATCGTGTCCGTTCCCGGCACGCCGTTGCCGGGGATCAACTGGGCGCCTCCGGCGGGGGCGGTGCCCTGTGCCGGCGGCCCCCCTGCCTCGCTGACGCCGCCGCCGACCAGCTCGGCGACCCCCGCGAAGGCGGTGGCCACGACGAGCCCGCTCACCGCGAGCATCGCGTAGCCGGAGCGCTGAAACTTTTCCGTCGGTGCTGTGGGGGGCTTTGTCTCGCCCCGTGGGCTCGATCCTGACCCGGGCACAGGGGTCATGCATGGCTCCTTGGTACAGCGGTGGTGGCTGGCAGATCCTCAGTCCGGTCCATGTCCTCGGCGTTGTGCGTCCTCGGCCTCGTTCCGAGTGCCGGGACCGCAGCAAGAGCACTCGGACGGGTGAGTCCGAATGGTGGACGGCGGCACGCTACCACTGTCGGGTCACTATGGGCGAGGGGCTGTGTGCCGGGTGTTCACTCTCCGCGTTCGCGGGCGGTCGGGCACCATGGGGTCCGTGACTTCCAAGACCGACGAGACAACACACGAACGCCTGACCGCCTGGGTGCACGGTTCCGTCCAGGGGGTCGGTTTCCGCTGGTGGACGCGGAGCAGAGCACTCGAACTCGGCCTGGTGGGAAGTGCGCGCAACCTCGCCGACGGCCGGGTCGAGGTCGTCGCCGAGGGCCCGAAATCACACTGTGAGCGGTTACTGGCCGCGCTGCGCTCGGGTACGTCACCCGGACGAGTGGATCGTGTGGTGGAGCGGTGGTCGGCGGCCAAGGGCGGGATCGAGGGGTTCGTCGAGCGCTGAGTCCGGCGCCGCACGCCTGTGTTGCGCCCCAGGTCCCACGGTCGTCAGGCAGCGGCGGGTAAACTCCGCCGACACCGAACTTTTGCGAACCGGCAGCGAGAGGTCAGCACCACGTGCACCTGAAAAGCCTGACGCTCAGGGGCTTCAAGTCCTTCGCCTCGGCGACCACGCTGCGTTTCGAGCCCGGAATCACCTGTGTGGTCGGGCCGAACGGGTCGGGCAAGTCCAACGTCCTGGACGCGCTGCGCTGGGTCATGGGCACCCAGGGCGCCAAGGACCTGCGTGGCGGCAAGATGGAGGACGTCATCTTCGCCGGTACCGCGGGCCGGGCCCCGCTCGGCCGCGCCGAGGTCACGCTGACGATCGACAACTCCGACGGTGCACTGCCGATCGACTACTCCGAGGTCTCCATCACCCGGCGCATGTTCCGCGACGGGGCCAGCGAGTACGAGATCAACGGCAGCAACTGCAGGCTGCTGGACGTGCAGGAACTGCTCTCCGACTCCGGGATCGGCCGGGAGATGCACGTCATCGTCGGGCAGGGGCAGCTCTCGCAGATCCTCGAGGCCAAGCCGGAGGAGCGCAGGGCCTTCATCGAGGAAGCCGCCGGTGTGCTCAAGCACCGCAAGCGCAAGGAAAAGGCGCTGCGCAAGCTCAACGGCATGCAGGCGAACCTCGACCGCCTCGGCGACCTCACCACGGAGCTGCGCCGCCAGCTCAAACCGCTGGGCAAGCAGGCGGAGATCGCGCGCAAGGCGCAGGCCGTGCAGTCCGAGCTGCGCGACTCCAGGCTCCGGCTGTACGCCGACGACCTGGTGACCCAGCGCAATGAGCTGGCGCGGGAGGAGGCCGACGAGAACGCGGCGCGGGCGCGGCGCGCCGAGGTCGAGCAGGCCCTCGAGGTCGTGACCTCGGAGCAGACCGACCTGGAGGCGTCGCTGGCCGAGGACGCGCCGAAGCTCACCGCGGCCCAGGACACCTGGTACAAGCTTTCCGCGCTGGCCGAACGGCTCCGCGGCACCGTGCGGCTGGCCGTGGAGCGGCAGCGGCACCTGACCAGCGAGGTGGAGACCGGCACCGCGGGACGTGACCCGGAGGAGATGCTCGCCGAGGCCGACCGGGTGGCCGAGCGGGAGCAGGAACTGGGCGACGTCGTCGCCGAGGCCCGTTCGATGCTCTCGGCCACCGTGCAGAGCCGGGAGCAGCTGGAACGCGAGGTGCAGGCCGCCGAGAAGGCCCATATGGCGGCGGTGCGCGCGATCGCCGACCGCAGGGAGGGGCTGGCGAAGCTGACCGGTCAGGTGGAGGCCCTGCGCAGCAAGACAGGCGCCACCGCGGAGGAGATCGACCGGCTCACCGTGGGCATCGAGGAGGCCTCCGCGCGCGCCGAGGAGGCCGCCGAGGAACTCGAGCAGGCCCGCGCGGAGGGCGGCGTCGAGGAGTCCGACGACGCGGACCTGCAGGACCGCCACGACCGCGCGGTACAGGCCAACAACGCCGCGAAGGCACGGGTCGAGGAACTCGTCCGCGCGGAGCGGGCCGCCGAGCGGGAGATCGCGTCCGAGAAGGCCAGGGTGGACGCGCTGTCCATGGGGCTCAAGCGCAAGGACGGCGCCGGTGCGCTGCTTGGCGCGGCCGACGACCTGCCCGGCCTGATCGGTTCGGTCGCCGCGCTGCTCACCGTGGAAGCAGGGTACGAGGTGGCGCTGGCGGCGGCGCTGGGGCCGGTCGCCGACGCGGTCGCCGTCAGCGCGGGGGAGGACGCCGTAGCCGCGCTGAAGTACCTGAAGGCCAACGAGTCCGGCAGGGCGGGCATTCTACCCGGCGGCCAGAAGTACACAGTGGACACTTCTGCCTGGCCCGCGCTGCCCACAGGGGCGCGCTGGGCAAGGGAAGTGGTCACGGCACCCGAGGCGCTGCGCCCCGCCGTCGAGCGCGCGCTGGAGCGGGTGGTCATCGTGGACACGCTGGAACGGGCACAGGATCTCGTTCTCGCGTACCCGGAGCTGTGCACGGTCACCCAGGACGGCGATGTGTACGGCGCGCACTGGGCGGTCGGCGGGTCGGCGCGCAGCGAGAGCGTTATCGAGGTGCAGGCGGCCGTCGACGAGGCGCAGGACCGCATGCTTGCCGCGGAACGGATGCTGGAACGCACGGCGGCGGAGCTGGAAGGCGCCCACGCCGAGCAGCAGGACCGCAGGGACGAGGTCGGACAGGCCAAGGAGGCGCTGAGCGAGGCCAAGGTGCGCAGGGCTCGCTCCTCGGAGCGGCTGAGCCGGATGCAGCAGGCTGTGCGCTCGGCCGAGGCCGACGTCGAGCGCCTGCGCAACCAGCGCGGCAAGGTCGAGCAGAGCCGGGAGCAGGCGCTGGCGCAGCTCGTCGAGCTGGAGGAGCGGCTCACGGCGGTGGCCGAACAGCCGGTCGACGAGGATCCCGACACCAGCGAGCGGGACGAGGCGGCCGGAGCGCTGGCCACCGTCCGGCAGGAGGAGGTCGACGCCCGGCTGGCCCTGCGCACCGCGGAGGAGCGGGCGAGGGGCATCGCGGGCAGGGCGGACGCGCTGCGCCGCGCCGCGCACGCCGAGCAGCAGGCCAGGGAGCGGGCGGAGAAGGCGAGGATCGCACGTGCCCGCGGTGCCGAGATCGCCGCCGCCGTGGTGAACGGCGGGGAGACCGCGCTGGAGCGCATCGAGGTGTCGTTGCAGCGCGCGGCCGCCGAACGTGACGAGATCCAGAGCCAGCGGCTGCGCCGCGAGTCGGCGCTGAATCAGGTGCGCAGCAAGGTCAGGGAGCTGTCCGGCGAGTTGGAGAAGCTGACCGACGCCGTGCACCGCGACGAGGTGCTGCGCGCCGAGCAGCGGTTGCGGCTGGAACAGCTGGAGACCAAGATCGCCGAGGACTTCGGCATGGGTCTCGACGATCTGGTCGCGGAGTACGGCCCGGACGTTCCGGTGCCGCCCGGCGCGGGTGAGATCGCCGAGTACGAGGCGGCGAAGGAGCGCGGGGAAACCGTCATGGCCCCGCAGCCGATCCCCTACGACCGGGACACCCAGGCACGCCGTGCCAAGCGGGCGGAGAAGGACCTGACCCTGCTCGGCAAGGTGAACCCGCTGGCGCTGGAGGAGTTCGCCGCGCTGGAGGAACGGTACAAGTTCCTCTCCACCCAGCTCGAGGACCTCAAGGCCACCCGCAAGGATCTGCTGACTGTCATCAAGGAGGTCGACGACAAGATCCTCGAGGTCTTCGCGGGCGCCTACGAGGACGTCGCGCGGGAGTTCGAGATCGTCTTCTCGGTCCTGTTCCCCGGCGGCGAGGGTCGCATGGTGCTGACCGAGCCGAACGACCTGCTCGCCACCGGTGTCGACGTCGAGGCACGCCCGCCCGGCAAGAAGGTCAAGCGGCTCTCGCTGCTCTCCGGCGGGGAGAAGTCGCTCGTCGCCGTGGCCATGCTGGTGGCGATCTTCCGCGCCCGCCCTTCGCCGTTCTACGTGATGGACGAGGTCGAGGCGGCGCTGGACGACACGAACATGCGCAGGCTGATCGGTTTGCTGGAGCAGCTCAGGCAGAGCTCGCAGCTCATCATCATCACGCACCAGAAGCCGACGATGGAGATCGCCGACGCCCTCTACGGGGTGAGCATGCAGGGCGACGGCATCACCAAGGTGATCTCGCAGCGCCTGCGCAACGACGGTGTGGTCATCGAGCCCGAACCGGAACCGGCGTCGGCCTGAGTCCCAGAGAGGCGCCCATGGCCACACGACTGCAGAACGTTGCCTTCGACTGTGCCGACCCGTACGGCCTGGCCCGGTTCTGGAGTCAGGTCTTCGACGCGCCCGCACACGAGGACAACGCCCCGGGCGAGGACGAGGCCGAGGTACTGCTCCCGAACGGTGAGGTGCTGTTCTTCCAGCGGGTTCCCGAACCGAGGGCGGGCAAGAACCGCGTGCACGTGTGCCTGCGTCCCGAGGGCACGCGGGACGAGGAGGTCGAGCGGTTGGCGTCGCTCGGCGCGTCCCTTGTCGACGACTGCCGGGAGCCGGACGGCACCGGCTGGGTGGTACTCGGTGATCCGGAGGGCAACGAGTTCTGCGTGCTGCGCGGGGACGTCGAGCGTCTCAACCGCTGAGGCCTGCGAGAATCCCTCGGGCGACCGGGCTGGGATGCTCGTCGCGGAGTCCGAGGGGCTCGCGGGGGAGCAGCGGCGGCTGTGCCATGAACCGGGGTGTGTGCCCGCGGTGCGGCTGCGCGGCGTGCACGAGGAACGGATGGCAGAGGTAGACGTCGCCGAGGGTTCCTGTCGCCAGCGCGGTGGCCCGGTGCGCGGAGGCGGGGACGGCCTCCTGGCACAGCGGCATCCATTCCTGCCCGTCCTCGCCGTACGGTTCGAGCAGCCGGGGGACGTCGAGGTGGGATCCGACCCGGACGCGGGTGGGTGCGTCGTCCGGTCCGACGTCCGAGAACAGGAAGAGCAGCAGCAGCGCCCGGCCACGGGAGCCGACGTTGACCCGGAGTTCTCCGTGTGCTCCGGCGTAGCTCCCTTCGACGTGCCAGCCGTCGTCACCGGGTTCTTCGGCCACGGGAAACCGGACCGGGAACGTGCCAAGACCGCCCAGCGGCTGCCAACGCCCTTCGCCGACGAGTTGGTCGAAGGCCTCGTGCAGTGCGGCGGTGGTCGCGGCTTCCCGGAACGGCGGCGTGCTGAAGCCGCCGAGCCGGATCACCGGTTCGGTCCAGGTTGCCGGGTCGGTCGGGGAACACCCGGTGGCGGCCCACAGTTCGGCAAGGCAGCGCTGGCCGACCTCGGCCGGAAACGCGTTCTCCAGCTTGACGAAGCCGTCCGCGACGAACTGATCGATCTGGGCAGCGCTCAGGGACACCGGGCGGACCTACTTTCCAATCGATTGATGTCCCATGCTGACAAGGCGGCCGTGTCGTGATCAACCGGATTTTCGGCCGCGCACTTTCCCGGGAAAGTGCGATACCCCGCGTACGCAAGGACGTCACTTTCCCGGGAAAGTGCGGTTGATCAGCTGGCGTGGACTTCTTCCTGCTCGGGGTCGTCCGAGGTGTCCTTCGGGTGACGCAGGGAGAGCAGTCCACCGACGACCAGCGATACGAGTACGCCGAGCGGGACGTACCACGGGAACGCCAGCGTCTTCTGCTCGCCGTCCACAGTGAACTCGACGCCGAGGATGAACACCGCGACCACCACGACGGTCGACAGGAAGGCCACGATCGCGTCGGCCTCCCTCGCCCGCTTCACCAGCATGCCGAGGAAGAACGCGCCCAGCAGCGCGCCGTAGGTGTAGCTGGCGATGCTCAGGCCCAACTCGACCACGGGCTGCTCGGTGGTGGTGAACATCGACGCGAACCCGATGAAGACGAACGCCCAGACCACCGTCCACACCCTCGCGTGCTTCAGGATCGCGCTGTCCGCCAGCTTGCGCTTCGCGAAGCGCTGGTACAGGTCGCTGACCGTGGATGTGGACAGCGAGTTCAGCGAGGACGAGATCGTGCTCATCGCCGCCGCCAGGATGCCGGCGACCAGCAGGCCGGAGAGCCCCGAAGGCAGTTCGTTGACGATGAACGTGGGGAAGAGTTCGTCGCTCGCCGCCATTCCCATGTCGGCCGGCGCGAGTCCCTTGTAGAACGACCACAGCGCCGTACCGACGACGAGGAACAGGGCGAACTGGAAGAACACCACGACACCGCTGGCGATGATGGCCTTCTGGCTTTCCTTGACGTTGCGGCAGGCCAGCAGCCGCTGCACCATCAGCTGGTCCGCGCCGTGCGAGGCCATCGCGAACAGAGCGCCACCGATGACCGCCGTGATGAACGCGTACTGCGAGGTGATGATGTCGGAGGAGAAGTCGAAGAGCTGGAACTTGCCCGCGTCGAACGCGGCGCCGAGCCAGCCGTCCGGCAGCTTCCCGGTCAGGATCACCAGCGCGAACACCGCGCCGAGAACGTAGATGCCCATCTGGATGACGTCGATCCAGATGACGGCCTTGATCCCGCCGAGGGTCGTGTAGATCACCGCCATGAGCGCGATCGCCGCGACGATGATCCAGTACGGCGCGTCCACGCCGAACACACCCAGCATCACCTTGACCGGGATCGCGGTGGCGAAGAGCCGGACTCCGTCGGCGAGCAGCCTGGTGACCAGGAAGGTCACCGATGCCGTGCCCTGCATGCTGCTGCCGAACCGTTTGCCGAGGAAGCCGTACGCGCTGACCAGGTCGCCCGCGTAGTACTTGGGCAACAGCACGAAGGCGACCAGTACCCGGCCGATCAGATAGCCGATGGCGAGCTGGAGGTAGGTGATGTTGCCGAGGTAGGCCACGGTCGGCACGCTGATCACGGTCAGCGTGGACGTCTCGGTGGCGACCACC
>NZ_FOKG01000034.1 GCF_900111885.1 Amycolatopsis marina | reverse complement strand
GCTAGGGCGTGTCTGACAATGGTGTTGGCGGGTGGTTGAGATGCTGTTCGGGTGTCGCGGTTCCAGTTGCTTTCAGATGATCAGTGGGCGTTGATCGAGGACCTGCTTCCGGTGCGTACCGGCAAGCAGGGCCGACCGTTCTCGGATGCGAGGTCGATGGTCGAAGGGATCATTTACCGGTATCGGTGCGGGATCGCGTGGCGGGATGTGCCTGCGGTATTCGGCCCGTGGCAGACGATCTGGACCTGGCACCGCCGGATGGCCGGTGACGGCACCTGGGACACCGTGTTGCAACGTCTGCTGACTGCTGCGGACTCGGCCGGCCTGGTGGAGTGGTCGGTGTCGGTGGATTCCACGATCGCGCGTGCGCATCAGCACGCCACCAACATCACCCGCCCCACAGGGGGCTGGGTCGAACTACACGGATCTGCACAACGAGCCGCCTGATCACGCGATCGGCCGCTCTCGTGGCGGCTGGAGCACCAAAGTGCACCATCTCGTCGACGGGAACGGCCGCCCGCTGGTGACGTTAGTCGGGCCCGGCCAGGCCGGGGACGCGCCGATGTTTCCGCATCTGATGCGGCAACTGCGTGTCGCTCGCCTCGGACGTGGTCGAGCTCGGACCCGGCCCGACCGTGTCCGCGGCGACAAGGCTTATTCCTCGAGAGCGATCCGGGGGCATTTGCGCGATCGCGGCATCACGGCGGTGATCCCCGAGCCGGCCGACCAGGCCGGGCACCGCACCCGCCGCGGTTCCCGCGGCGGCCGTCCGCCCACCCTCGACGCGGTCGATTATCGCGGCCGCAACGTTGTCGAACGGCGCATCGCCCTGCTCAAACAATGGCGTGGCCTGGCAACTCGCTACGACAAACTCGCCATCGTCTATCGCTGCGCGGTCGTTCTCCACGCCGTCATCACTTGGACCAAGACATTGTCAGACACGCCCTAGCCCTCGACGTGCGCGCCAGTTGAGACAGCAGAAGAGTGAGACCGCCAACTGTTCCTAACGCCCGGCGGAACCGTCGAGCCAGGCGAGACGCCTCGAGCCGCAGCAGCCCGTGAACTCTTGGAGGAGACCGGCCTGCTGGGCGAGCTGCTGTCAGTGCCGGCGGCCGTCGCTGTCCGCTCTTTCCGCGCCGACTGGACGCCAACGCTGAGCCTGTCCTACGGAGCCGTCATCAACCGCGACGCGCCACTCGGCGGGGAGAAGGGACAGCCGCCGAAGTGGGTCGACCTGGACGAATCGTGGGAGAGCGTGTTCCCCGAGGATCGCGACCGAATCCGCGCGTATGTGCGCAGGCTCGCGGCAGAGCACGCGGTCGAGGCGCGCTGATCCTGTCGGGCGGGGCTTTAGTGTCAACGGCGGGCGAATCTTGACCCCCTGGCGGCACCTGGGTTAGGCGCCACGCCGGGGTCAGTTTTCACGCGCCGTCGACAGCTTTAGTTGGTGGCGGCCCCTGCGGACAAGCACAGATCGTCCCAAGCACCATCCCGCTCTGGCGTTTTCATGGGCGGTCTGGGTCGCACGTCCGGACGTGAACGTCCGCCGTTTCGTCGTTGACATGGCCGCTGATCAGGTCCGATCAACGCCGGGTAGCGTGGGTGCGCTAGCGAATCTGGGAGTGATTATGGCGATACGACGAGATGCTCTCGCAGCACGGCGCGAGGCTCTCGGCTTCACCCAGGAAACCCTCGCCCAGGAGCTTGGGGTGGAGCTCTCGACAACCTGACCTCGCCTGCGAGTGGGCCGCTCACCTGGAAGGGAGGGACGACCGACGAACGTTCAGCGGGGTCGCCGACGGTGCTCATCACGGGCTGCTTCCTGTCGTGCCCGTGACCCTACTTGGTCAGGGCGCGCAGGCGGTGGTGAGCGCGGCGGCCTGATCGGCCCTGGTCTGCAGCCAGGCGGCTGGAGCACTGGTGAGGGTGTCCAGGGTGGCCGTCTGCAGGGTGGCGGCCAGGTCGGTGATGGCGCGGCCGATGTCGGTGTCGCTGGTGGTCGCGGCCAGGTCGGTGAGCTCGGTGGCGGTGGTGTGCGCCTGGTCCAGTGCGGCCTGCGGTGCGCTGAGGTCGGGCGGGTTGGCGACCAGTGCCAGCGCGTCGCTACACACCTCGGCGGCGGCGACCGCGCCGGTCACGGTGTCCGCGGCCGAACCGGCGGTGTCGCCGGCCTGCTGGACAGCGCCGCAGCCGCTGATCGCCGCCACGACGCCCACGCCGAGCAGCACAGAGGTCCATCGAGTCGAGATGCGCATGAGCGGGTTCCTTTCCGGATGGGCTGGGTCTGTGGGGTGGTGCCGCCCACCGCTGGTGGGGGGAGTGAGCGGTGGGCGGCACCGGGGCGGTCGACGCGCGTCAGTCGCGCGTCGACAGGCCAGTGGGCGAGGACGGGGCCGTCTCGGCTGCGGCCGCCCCGGTTTGGGCTGGCTCGGTCGTGACCGTGTCGGGCTCCGCACCGGCCAGCGAATCGGCAGAGGCAGCCGCTGGGGTGGCCGGGGTGGTGCGGGTGCGGATCCAGCTGGCCGTGACGGCGACGGCGAGCAGGAGGGCGACCACGGCCAGCGAGAACCAGGTGGGGATCTTGTAGAGGTCGAGCAGCAGCATCTTGATGCCGACCCACACCAGCACCAGGGCGAGGCCTAGCTTGAGGTAGATGAAGCGGTGCATCAGGTCGGCGAGCAGGAAGTACATGGCGCGCAGGCCCAGGATGGCGAAGGCGTTGGAGGTGAACACCAGGAACGGCTGCTGGGTGATGGCGAAGATCGCCGGGATGGAGTCGACGGCGAAGACGATGTCGGTGACCTCGACCAGCACCAGCACCGCCAACAGAGGGGTGGCCACCCAGCGCCCGGCCTGGCGCACCAGGAACTTCTGCCCGTGGTACTCCTCGGTGGTGGGGATGACCTTGCGGAACAGGCGCAGCACGACGCTGCGGTCGGGGTCGATGGTCTCGTTGCGGTGCACGGCCATCCGGACACCGGTGGCGACCAGGAAGGCGCCGAACACGTACAGGATCCAGGCGAAGGACGCGATGAGCACCGAGCCCGCGGCGATGAACACCGCCCGGAACACCAGTGCGCCGAGCACGCCGTAGAACAGCACGCGGTGCTGGTACTCGCGGGGAACGGCGAAGTAGCCGAAGATGATCGCGAAGACGAACACGTTGTCCACCGCGAGGGACTTCTCGATCACGTAGCCCGCGAAGTACTGGGCGGCGAACTCGCTGCCCCACGCCCACCACACGATCGCGCCGAACCCGAGGCCGAGCGCGACCCACACCGCCGACCAGGCGGCGGCCTCGCGGACCCCGACCACGTGTGCGCGGCGGTGGGCGAACAGGTCGATCGCGAGCATCACCAGGATCACGCCGAGCACCGCGGCCCACGCCCACAACGGAACAACCACAGTCAAGCACCTCCGGTCACGTCGAGTGAAACCGGAGGTCTCCCCAACCGCCAGAGCACGTGCGCTGGGTCCGGTGGCGCCGGGACCGGGCAGCCATCGAACTGCCGTAATGACGATCCCGGACGTGGTGGGTACTCCCCTCCGCACCACCAGAATGACGAAATACGGTTCGCCTGTCAAGGCTTGACTGGCGAACCGTACTTCGTCAATCTGGAAATGAGGCCAGCGCGCGGCCTCCTCGATCCGTGCCGTGGAAAGCAGGTCCGCTGATGCCCGCCCAGTGCACAACCCTCGTCTGCGTCGTCGACGCCACCGATCCCGCGCCGGCCGCCGAGCTGCCCGCGGCGGTCGAACTGATCGCCGACCACGGCCACCTCGTGCTCGCCGTGCTGCACCCGCCGCCGGGGCTCACGCTCAACGCGCGGCTGATCGCCTGGCAGCAGGTCCGCCGGGAGCAGGTCACCGCCGCGGCGCTCGCTCCCGCGCTGTCACGGCTCCCGTCATCCGGGCTGGCCGAGCGGGGCGTGCGGATCCACACCACCGCGTGGCATCACCGTCGCGGGCCGGGCGGCCGGCATCGGCGCGTGGCCGCCGCCCTGCTGCGACTGTGCCGAGTGCACGACGCCGACGTGCTCGTGTTGCCCGCCCATCCTCGCGCCGAGCTCCTCACGCCTGCGACCTGCCAGTACCTGCTCGGCCTCACTCAACCTCGGCTGCGGATCCGCCGCGCAGACGAGCACACCCTGCCCGACGCGATGCTGGTCTGATCACACCCGGTCGAGCAGCTCCCCGCCGATCCGGACCCCGCGCCGACAGCGGCATCGAGAGTGGAAGGAATGCCTTATGGTCGGCCCCATGCGGCCTGCCGAACCCCCACCCGACCACGCCCTCCCCACCCCAGCGGGCTCGGATCCCACCGACTCCGGCACGGTGGATTCTGGCGTGGTGGATGCTGGTGCGGAACCGGCCGACGCCGCCGCGTCGCAGACGCCAGGGTCGTGGATGTTCCTGAGCAACCACGCCCACGTGCTGCTCTGCCTGGCCGCCGACCCGCACCAGACCCTGCCCGTCATCGCCCAGAAGGTCGGCATCACCACCCGCGCCGTCCAGCTCATCCTCACCGACCTCATCCAGGGCGGCTACATCGAGCGCACCAAAGTCGGCCGCCGCAACCACTACCGCATCAACCCCGACGGCCATCTGCGCCACCCGCTGGAAGCCCACCACCGCATCGCCGACCTCATCACCGCCGTCGGTCCCGCCACCCCTGACGATGCTCGTGATGCTTCGGCTGACGGCGCCTCGACTCCTCCGCGTCGTCGCCGCACCGGATAACTCGCCACCCTTGGTAAACGAACCACAGTTCGTCATTCTCGACGTTGAGGGGGAGTACCTCAACGACCAAGCCCCGCGTCGTCAACACGATCTGGCCGACCCGGATCCGGCGCAGGCACCCGCCGCCCCACCGCGCGGGTCCAGGAAACCTCACGCCACCGACGCCAGCACCACCAAGCACGCCCTGGCAAGGGCTACGTGGCGTGGCCGGGCGGTGTGCGGACAGGACCTCGCGACGACCAGCGCCCCTCTCGCTTCGCACCCCACACTGACACGCCACCCGGGACGGCGTGTGTTCATCGTGGCGGGCGGGGCGGCACCAACGCTGCGCAGGTGATGACCAACGCCAGCAGAATGAGTGCCGTGACAGCGATGTCGATGAGGAATCCGGTGAGCATGGTGAACATGGTCAGTCCTTCTCAATCACGTGCTGCTCGGCTCGGCGGCGGGTGCGCAGGCTCGCCGCGATGACGACGGCGAGGATGGCCACGATGACAGCGAGGGAGACCGGCGTGGGGATCTGCGGGGTGGCCGGCCAGATTCCGTGGGCCCAGTGCAACACCAGTTTCAGACCGATGAACGCGAGAATGACCGCCAGGCCGTGGTTGAGATAGACGAGCTTGGCCAGCGTGGCGTGGAGCACGAAGTAGAGCGCGCGCAGGCCGAGCAGCGCGAAGGCGTTGGTGGCGAATACCAGGTAGGGGTCCGCGGTGATGCCGTAGACCGCGGGGACCGAGTCCACGGCGAACACCACGTCGGTCACGAACACCGCGGCGACCACCACCGCAAGCGGCGTGAGCGCGCGTCGTCCGTGCTCCCGTACGGTCAGCCGGGTGCCTCGGTAGTCGTCGGTGACGGGCATGAACCTGCGGAGCAGTCGCACGATACGCATCTGGGATACGTCGCGGCCCGCGAAGGCCGAACCGGTGTGCACCTCGTGCAGGATCTTGCCCGCGGACACGAGCAGGATCAGGCCGAAGAGGAGGAACGCCCAGGTGCCTGCCTGCAGCAGCGCCGCGCCCGCCGCGATGAAGATGCCCCGCAGGACCAGGGCACCGGCGATGCCGTACAGCAGCACCCGTTGCTGAATGGGGGACGGGACCGCGAACCCGGCCAGGATCAGCATGAACACGAACAGGTTGTCCACCGACAGTGACTTCTCCACCACGAAGCCGGTGATGAACTCCAGTGCCGGCCCGCTGTCGAACACCGCCCACAGCCAGATCCCGAACAGGACGGGCAGCGTGAGATAGAACACCGACCAGCCAATCGCTTCCCGTATCGACACCTCGTGGGGACGGCGGGTGACGGCGAAATCGGTGACGAGGAGGCCGAGTATTACGGCGATGCTGGCGACCCACAACCAGGGCGACCCGATCGACGAGGACCCCACCGAGTCGGCGGGCGCGGCCACGGACAGAGACGACACCACGGGATGAAAGGGCACGAAGACCTCCGCGCACGGACGACGTTCGAGGTCTCCTTCACCCTGGTGAGGGCGGTCGCCCGGGGACACCATGGGGTGTCCGTATTGACCAGGCAGACACTTAGGGAAGTACTCCCCTCTGCACGCAGTGTCACTGGCCGGAATGTGGCTGTCAAGGTTGATCGGGGGTGGATCTAGGATCGGTGGCGTGAGGCGCGCCGGGGTATGGCAGTGGCTGGACGGTCACGTCGACCATGAGCGGGGGGTGGGGGTCGCTGCTGGTGGGGTGGTGTCGCAGGCCCCGACGACCGTGGTCATCGAGCGGCTGCTGCGCACGCTCGGCCGGCCCGAGCAGCGGGTGCCGGTGATCCTGGTGGCCGGCACCAACGGCAAGAGCACGACCGCCCGGATCCTGGCCGCGGTGCTGGCGGGCAGTGGACTGCGGGTCGGGTTGTACACCAGTCCTCATCTGCACCGGCCGCAGGAGCGGATCACCATCGATGGTGTCACGATCACCGACGACGAGTTGGCGGCGGTGCTCGACCCGCTGGTGGCGGACGAGCGCACCGCGTCAGAGCTGGGGCGGCCCAGTTGGTTCGAATTGATGACCGCGGCCGCGGTGGGCTGGTTCGCCGACCAACGTGTTGATGTCGCGGTGGTCGAGACCGGTCTGGGTGGCAGCGGCGACGCGACCGCCGCGCTCGGCGCCGGCCTGGTGGTGGTCACGTCGGTGGGCGTCGACCACGTCGAGTACTTCGGTGACACGCGGTGGGACAACGCCGTGGCTGAGGCTGGCGCGGTTCCTGAGGGCGCGACCGTGGTGCTAGCCGAAGCGGACCCGGCCATGCACCCGCCGTTCCTGGGCCGCCGCCCCTCGCGCGTGGTGACCGTGGATCGTGACTTCGGCGTGGCCGCCGACGCGCCGGTCGCGGATGGCCGGACGGTGTCGCTGTTCACGCCCGGGGCGACTTATGACGACGTTTTCCTGCGTCTGCTGGCACCGTGGCAGGCGGCGAACGCGGCGACGGCGTTGGCCGCCGCCGAGGTGTGGCTGGCCCGGCCGGTGGCCGACCAGGTGGTGCGGGCGGTCTGCGGGGCGCTGCGGGCTTCGGGCCGCTTTGAGCTTGTCCACACCCCCGGCCCTGTGCTGATGGACGGCGCCCACAACGAGGAAGCGGCCACCGCGCTGGCACGGGCGCTGCGGGAGCGGTTCGACGGCGTCTCCCGCACCGTGGTGGTCGGTATGACCGGGACCCGCGCGCCGGAGGCGTTTCTGAGTGCCCTGGGGGTCGGGGCTGGTGACTGGGTGATCTGCACCTCGCCCCGGACACCGCGAGCGGTGCCGCTCGCCAGGCTCGCCGCCGCCGCGCGGGCGGTGGGCGCAGGATCGGTCGCGGTCGAGGCGGATGTGGGTGATGCGGTGCGCCGCGCGGCGGCGGCGAATGATAGCACGCTCACGGTAGTTACCGGGTCGCTCTATGTGATCGGCGAGGCGCTGCCCGTCGTGCGAGCGCTGGTGACGTGACCACCCGTGCTGCCCGGGCTGAGCGCCGCGCGTGCTGATCGGGAAGAGAGGGTACGAGATCCGGTCTCGAAATGGGTCCGGCGGCGCGGGGGCAACGGTGATCGCGCGAGCCGGTGGTGTGTCAGACTGCAGTGGTGAGGGGTGAACGGGTGATGTCGGATCAACCAGGCATCGCGCCTGAGCGCGTGGGACTCGATGTGGAACGCGCTGCTGGCACCCTGCGCGCGGGTGGGCTGGTCGCGTTCCCGACCGAGACCGTGTACGGGCTCGGCGCGGACGCGGAGAACGTCGACGCGGTGGAGCGTGTCTTCGCCGTGAAGGGGCGGCCCTCGACGCACCCGCTGATCGTGCACCTCAGCGGGGCGCGTCAGCTCCCCGACTGGGTCGCGGAGGTGCCCGACGCGGCGCGCCGCGTCGCTGACCGTTTCTGGCCTGGCCCGGTGACCCTGGTTCTTCGTCGGGGCCGCCGTGTTCCCCGCGCGGTCACCGGCGGTCTGGAGACGGTCGCGCTGCGGGTGCCCGACCATCCGGTCGCCCGCGCGCTGCTCACGGCGTTCGGTGGCGGTGTGGCGGCGCCATCGGCCAACCGTTTCGGCTCGGTCAGTCCCACGGCGGCTGCTCATGTTGGCGACGGGTTGGGCGCCGACGTCGACTACGTGCTGGACGGCGGCCCCTGTGCGGTGGGTGTCGAGTCCACGATCGTCGACCTCACCGGCGCACCTGCGATACTGCGCCCAGGCGGCGTGACACGAGAGGATCTTGAGCGCGCACTGGGTTGCTCCGTGCCGGTGCGGGCGAGGAGTGCCGTACGCGTTCCGGGCCAGCATCCGTCGCACTACGCGCCGAGGGCACGGGTTGTCCTGGTCGAGCCGGGCCAGGTGATCGGCCACGCCGAGTACCTGGCAGCGCAGGGCCGGCGCGTCGGCGTCCTGCTGCCGCCCGAGTTCGCGGGCGGTGCCGGTGCGTGTGCCGGGCAGCGCGTTATCGCGGTGCCGGACTCGGGTGCGCGGTACGCGCGGCGGCTTTTCGAGTTCCTCCGTGACTTCGACCGGCATGAGTGCGAGGTCGTGGTGGCCTCGGTTCCTACCCCGGACGGGCTCGGATTGGCGATCGCGGATCGGCTCCGCCGAGCGGCCGGGTCGCGCAGCCAGACGGCCGCGACTCCGGGCTGCTCAGCGGTTGCTGAGCGCGGCGACGAGGTGTTCGAGGTGGGCGGCGCGGGATGCTTTGATCAGGACGAGATCGTCGGGACGAAGGATTCGACTTAGCACGTCGTGGGCGGCCTGGCTGTCGGGAACGGCGATGATGTCGAGGGTGCTGTGCTCGGTGTCGGCCGCGTCGGCGATCAGAGGCGCGGTCCGGGTGCCGATGGTGATCAGGACGTCGAGGCCGGCGCGTGCGGCGAGCACGCCGAGGTGGTGGTGGGCGCCAGCGGCGTGGTCGCCGAGGTCGGCCATCTCGCCGAGGACGGCGATCCGGCGGCGGGCGGACATGGTGCTCAGGGTGGTCAGCGCGGCGGCCATGGAGTCGGGGTTGGCGTTGTAGGCGTCGTGGAGGAGCGTGACCCCGTCGCCCCGCACGATGGTTTGCATGCGCCCGCCGCTGGCGGGTTCAGCGGCGCTCAGGGCATCGGCGATGGTGTGGTGGTCAAGGCCGAGGCCGAGGGCGAGGGCGGCGACGGCGAGGGCGTTGCCGACGTGGTGCCGGCCGGTCAGGCGGAGCGTGACGGGTGCCGTGCCCTCGGGAGTGTGCAGGGTGAAGCACGCCCGGCCGCGCGGCGTGACGTGCACATCTCGGGCGTATACGCCGTTGGGGTGGGGGCGCTGGCTCCACCAGCGGGTGCGGGCGGGGGTGAGCGGGGCCATCGCGGCGACGAGCGGATCGTCGGCGTTGAGGATGGCCAGCCCACCGTGGTCTGCAGAGGGGAGCCCGGTCAGTAGTTCGCTTTTGGCCGCGGCGATCCCGGTTTGCCCGTCGGGGTATTGACCGAGGTGGGCGGTGCCGACGTTGAGCACGACCCCGACGTGGGGGGTGACCAGGCCGCACAGGTAGCTGAGGTGTCCACGGCCCCGGGCGCCCATTTCCAGGATGAGGTAGCGGGTGTCGGGGGTGGCGCGCAGGACAGTGAGGGGAAAACCGAGCTCGTTGTTGAAGGAGCGGTCTGTGGCGGCGACCGGGCCGTGGTGTGCCAGGACCTGGGTGGCGAGATCTTTGGTCGTGGTCTTGCCGTTCGACCCGGTGATGCCGATCACGGTGGCCGGCAGTCGGTCTGCCACGTGGCGAGCCAGGTCGCCGAGCGCGCGGGTCACGTCGGTGACCTGGACGGCAGGGGCGGGCACCGGGCGTGCGGCCAGCACCAGGGCGGCTCCCGCGGCGAGGGCCGCTGATGCGTGGTAGTGCCCGTCGGTGCGCCGGCCGGGGAGGGCGGCGAACACGCCGCCGGGGTGGACCTGGCGGGAGTCGATGCTGGCGGGTGCGGTCACCAGCAGCGACGGGTCGGTCCCCGGGACGAGGTGACCGTCGGTGGCCGCGGCGATCGCGGCGGCGGTCAGGGGGATCATCGTGGTGACGCTCCTTCGGACGTGCAGTGGCTGGGGCCGGCCGGGTGGGTCTGCGGGGGTGGTGTCCGGGGGTTACGGGTTGCAGCATTCGCAGAACGTGGGATCGGCACGTCGTTGGCCGTCATCGCGAGGGTGGCGGCCGCGGTGCGGGCAGCGGGCACACCCGTGGATCGTTGCCAGGGTCAGGCGGGTGGGCTCGCCACACGTGCCGCAGGGCAGACCAGGTTCGCGGTCCACCGGGCCGAATCCGGGGGTGCCGCAGGCCGGGCACAGGGTGGCCAGACGCGAGGCGAGTTGGTGGGCGAGCACGCTGATCTCCCGCATGCGGGTGGGGTTGACGTGCGCGCGCATGTCGGTCTCCAGTCGCGCCAGGCCATCGGTGGAGTGCGCGGTGCACCGGCTGATCGCCGCATCGAGGTCGGCACGGGTCTGGATGCCCTTGCAGATGGGGCCTGGAGCCCGCACGTCGGCGGGGCTGTGGGGACGGACGATGACCGCGTGGGCACCGAAACCGACGCGCGCCAGGTAGGCGTCGGTTTCCTCGTCGAGGCGGCGGGTCGTGGTGTGGCTGAAGTTCGTCGGTGTGGTTCGGCGCTCCAGGATGCAGACGTCCCGCACCGTGTCGAGGAAGGCGAGGATCTCCTGGCCGGCGCTCAGCATTGGCGCGACCGGGTGCGGGCCGAAGGAGCCTTCGCTGGCCACGGCGAGTCCGAGGCCGGTCGACTCGATCGCGAGGCGCGCCTTGCGGACCGCGGTCTCGGCCGCCGACCCGGCGCGGGGGATCTCACCGGTGAAGGTGCCGAGCTGATCGGTGTCCACATCGTGGGCGAGCACAAGCCGCATGCCGGGGATCCGCGCCAGGGCGGCAGCGAGGGCTCGCTGCTTGCCGTGTCGGGTGGCCATCGCGACCGGTGCGCCCGCGTAGGGGTGCACGGCGAGCATTACACGAGGTTGCCGGATCGGGCGTCGATGCCGGTGAGCAGGGCCACGAGCTGCCCGATGGCGGTGTCACGGTCCATCGGGTGCCGCAGCGGCAAATCCGGATGCAACCGGTACCGGTTGCGCCGCCCCTCCCTGGTGCGTTCCAGGTAGCCCGCCTCGACGAGGTCGGCCACGATGCGCTGCGCCGCCCGCTCGGTGATGCCCACCACCTCGGCCACATCCCGCAACCGAACTTGTGGATCCCGCACCACGCACAGCAGTACGTGGGCGTGATTGGTCAAGAACGTCCACTCCTGCATGGCCGCAACTGTACCTCGTCGGGGGTAACGCATGTCACGCTTGCCAAAGCACGTCATCAATGTCGTATGATTCATATCGCGTATTAGAACACAGGTCATTGGTAGCGTGCTTGGGAGGTGGGTGTCATGGGCGACGAGGAGATGGCGCTCCCGTGGGAGAACCTGCTGCGGGAGGTGGGCGCGGTGGTCGACGCCGAGATGGCGGGCGTACTGACCGGCGAGCGCGCGGCCGATGAGGTGGCGCGGCGCTGGGCGCACCGGTGGGCCTCGCCGCCGCCGGACGTGGTGATCGACACCAGCCCGCCGGGCGTGCGGCGGGGGGCCGCGCAGAGCGTGGGTGCCTACATCGCCCGGGAGCTGGAACGGGGGCGGTCGCTGTACTGCGTGGTCCACGACGAGTTCGTCCGGGTGCGGATCGGGGGTTTCGACGGGCGTGCGTTGCCTCCGCATTGCCTGGAACACCTCGGTTCGCCGCCCGAGCCCGCTGCGGGCACCGGTGCTGAGCCGCGCGCCACCGACCTCGCCGGAGCCCCGGCGACGCGCGGCGCGGCGGCGCGCGCGGGTCAGGAAGGTACGACGGCGTGACAGGGGTGACGCTGCTCGTTTTGGTGGCCCTTCCCGCTGTTGCGGCCATGGCCGGGTCGATCCGGCGGCTACGAAGCTTGGCGCCCGCGTTGGGTGCGGGTGCGGCGCTGGTGGCCACCGCGCTGGCGGGGACGCTGGCCGTGACGGTGGTAGTCGGCGGGCCGGTGGCGATGGTGCTGGCCAACCCGGACGGGCGAGCCTGGACCGGGCTGGTGGTCGACCACGTCGGGGCGATCGTTCTGCTGCTGGTGTGCACGGTCAGCGCCGTGGTCCAGGCGTTCGCCCGCCGCTACCTGCACGGCGATCCGGCCGCGGCCCGCTTCGCTGTCGCGGCGGGGGCGCTGACCGCCGCGACCACGGTGATGGTGACCGCGGCGACTCTCGTCACCCTGGCGGTGGCGTGGACGCTGACCGGGGTGATCTTGTGCCGTCTGGTGGGGATGTATCGGCCGGCGCCCTCGGCCGTCGATGCCGCACGGCGCACCACCCGTGCCGTCGTCGCCGGGGACGCCGCGTTGTGGACTGGGGTTGTCCTCGCGGTCACGGTCTGGGGGGATCTCGACCTGCGCCACCAGGGCGACGCGGCCCTCGGCGGTGCGGTGGGCACGGTGGTGGCCTGTTCGCTGGTGGTCGCCGCGGCCGTGCGGTGCGCGCAGCTGCCCTGGCACCGATGGCTGCCGGCGACCCTGGCGGCACCGACCCCGGTTTCGGCTCTGCTGCACGCCGGCGTGGTCAACGCCGGCGGGGTGCTGCTGGTGAAGCTGTCGCCGATCGTCGGTGCCGCGCCGGTGGCGACACACCTGGCGTTCGCCATCGGAGCCGCCAGCGTCGTGGCCGCCACCGCGATCATGCTGACCCGCCCCGACATCAAAGGGGCGCTGGTGCACTCCACGATCGGGCAGATGGGGTTCATGCTCATGACCTGCGGGCTCGGCCTCTACGCCGCGACGGTGGTGCACCTGGTGGCGCACGGGCTGTTCAAAGCCACCCTGTTCCTCGGCTCGGGGTCGGCCGTGCAGCGGCACGCTGGCCACACTGCGGCTCCTCCCGCGCCTCGGTTGGCTCCTGCTCGCGCAGCGCAGGTCGCTGTCCTCGCCGGGGTCGCCGCCGTCGCGGCGGTCGGGGTGGCGGCCTGGTTGCTACCCCTTCATGCCGGTGGCGTCGCGTTGTCGCTCTTCGCCGTGGCCACCGCCGCGCGGCTGGCGTGGGGCTGGCTGCGTCGTCACCCGACCGGCGGCGCGCTGGTCACGGTGGTGATCGTGCTGCCGGGCGTGGCGATCGGGTACCTGGCCCTGGTGGGCGCGGTCACCGAGCTCCTGGCCCCGAGCCTGCCCGCAAGCGGGCCCGCCGCTGTCTCGGCCTGGGTTCTCGCGACCGTGGTGGCGGTGCTGGCGGCCGGTGCGCTGCTGCTCCACCTGGCACCCGCGGTCGGTCTGGGCCGGTGGCGCGACCGGCTGTACGTGGCGGCGTTGTCCGCCGGGCAGCAGCGCACGTACACCGCCGCCTGGGGTCACCCGCCATGGCTGGTACCGACACCGCGTCCGCGGCCGGTTCCCCAACTGGAAGGAGCTCGGGCGTGACTCGCCCCCACGCGCTCGACGGCATCCCGCGCAAGCGGGTCGCCGCCATGACAGGTGAGTCACCGGCTGTCCCGCACGCGTGGCTTCCCCTGTTCTCCACGGTCGCACGTTCCGCCACTTGTCGCGTCGTGCTCGCGCAGGAGGGTTCACACTCATGACCACCGGCCCCGCCACCAACCTCGCCCCCGATGCCGTCTCTGACGTCGCCACACAGCAGGCGGCAGTGCGCGCCGAGATCGCCGACGCGGCCGGATTCCTGGCTCCGACCTGGCCATTGGCGGACTTCATCGCGGTCAACCCGTTGTCCGGCCTGCTGGACCGCCCGTTCGCCGACGCGGCCACCACCGCCGCGGATCTGCTCGGAGCACGAGTCACCCCAGACGAGACCTGGCTACGTGCCGCCTGGCAGCGCGGCCGGATCACCGACGACGACCTGCGCGCCGCGCTGGCCCGCCGCCACCCCACGGCGCTACAGCGGGGCCCGCTCACTCTCGGCAACCGCGCCTACGACCCGGTCGACCTGCTGGTGGCCGATCTGCACCAGGGCATCGCGTGTCCACCGCCGCGCCGTCAGGCACGCACCGCGGCCGAAGCACTGGCCCCGGAGGTGGCCGCCCTGCTCAACACCCACACGATCCAGTGGTGCGCGGCCTACCTGGACGAAGGCCAGTCCACCTGGCGGATGCCGGGTCGTGACCGCGGCTTCTACTCGGCGTGGCGGGCGCTGGCCGCCCATGACGGAACCTTGCCGCGGCCGGTGCGGGCGCGGCTGCGGCACCTGCCCGAACGCGCCGAGCACACCATCCTGGACGCGCTGGCCGCGCTCGGTGTCCCGGACGACCAGCGGACCCGCTACCTGCAGGCCCACCTGGCCTGCTTGCCCGGCTTCGCCGCCCACGTCCGGTGGCGCGGCGAGCGGCCCGACAGCGGCATCGACCTCGTCGACTACCTCGCGTTGCGGTTGGCCGTCGAAGCCGCCGCGCTCGCCGGCTCCCACGCTCCCGGCACAGCGTGGTCCTGGGCCTCCGCGAGCCGGTTCGACACCCGGCAGGCCACCGTCGACCCGCACGACCGGGCCTACCACCTGTTGGGAGCGCTGGAAGTCACCGACACCGATGCCGCCCAACGGAGCGAGCTGGTGGAGCTGCTCGACCAGCTGCCGATCCAGCAGCGGGCGCTGGTCTGGCTGGACGCCTACGAGGACCACTACCGGAGCCGGCTGCTGCTGCGCATCCTCGGCCGGCCCCAGCCCGAACTGCCCGAAGCCCCACCGCGGGCGCAGGTGGTGTGCTGCATCGATCCCCGCTCCGAAGGACTGCGCCGCCACCTGGAGGTCCTCGGCAGCTACCAGACCCTGGGCTTCGCCGGTTTCTTCGCCGTCGCCATGCGCTACCGCGACCTCGCCGGGGGTGCCGCTCGCACCCAGTGTCCCGGCCCGATCACGCCTCGCCACACCCTCACCGAGCACCCCGCCCCTGGTCGGCGGCGCGCGGCCGAGCGGTCACTGGCCGGCCGCAGGGTGCTCGCCGCCGCCGAGCACTCCCTGCACGCCGCCAAGGACGACCTGCTGGCGCCGTTCGCCCTCGCCGAAGCCGCCGGCTGGCTGGCCGGGCCGCTGGCCGCGGCCAAGACCTTCACTCCCCGTGCCGCCGGCGCCACAGGCGCGTGGTGGGCCCGCCGCATCACGCCCGAGCCGCAGACCGAGATCTCCATCGCCGAGGCGCTCACCCCCGAGGAGCGTGCCGCGACCGCCGAAACCATCCTGACGTTGATGGGCCTGACCCGCGGGTTCGCGCGGCTGGTCGTGTTCTGCGGGCACCGCGCCCACACCGACAACAACCCCTACCAGGCCGCGCTGGACTGCGGCGCCTGCGGGGGACATCCCGGAGGTCCCAACGCCCGCACGGCCGCCGCCCTGCTCAACGATCCGCAGGTCCGCCTTCACCTGGCCGACCGCGGCATCACCGTTCCCGACGACACCTGGTTCGTCCCGGCCGAACACGACACCACCACCGACACCGTACGCCTGCTGGACACCCACCTCCTGCCCGCCACCCACCGCCGCGACGCTGACAGGCTCACCGCCGACCTCCGCACGGCCGGCACCCGGCTGGCCGCCGAACGCTGCGCCATCCTGCCGGGCGCACCCACCCGGCCCCGCCCGCGGCACGCGGCGCGCCACACCCGCGCCCGGGCCCGTGACTGGGCCCAGGTCTTCCCGGAATGGGGTCTCGCCGACAACGCCGCCTTCCTCATCGCGCCCCGCGCCCTCACCCGCGGCATCGACCTGCACAGCCGCGTGTTCCTCCACGACTACGATCCCGACCTCGACCCGACCGGCACCGTCCTGGAAACAATCCTCACCGCGCCGCTCGTCGTCGCACACTGGATCAACAGCCAGTACTACTTCGCCACCGTCGACCCGCAGTCCTTCGGCGCCGGCAGCAAAACCCTGCACAACGTCACCGGTGGGGGCCTGGGCGTCATGACCGGCCACACCAGTGACCTCCAGCCCGGCCTGCCCTGGCAGTCCCTCACCGACGGCCACCACGCCCGACATGAACCGCAACGCCTGCTCGCCATCGTGCAGGCACCCCTGCCCAGGCTGGACACCCTCATCGCCCGCCACACAATGCTGCACCACATGTTCAGCCACGACTGGATTGGACTCGCCGCACGGGAACAGCCCGACGACCCGTGGCACCGCTACACCCCCACCGGGTGGCAGCCCTGGCACCCCAGCACCGACACGCCAGCACCGACATCCCGGCAGGCGCTCCCGTGACCGCTCCACACCACCCGATGGCGGCGTCCCACCCGGAACGACCTGTCCTAACTCCCCACGTAACAGAGCCGCTTGGAAAGAGAGGTACCCGATGAGCGCGCTTCTACTGATCTCAAGTGTGGACCACGCCGAGGTCGCCGTCGAGCAGGCGAGCGACTACCTGGTCCACCACCGGCGCTACGGCGGCGATCCAGCTCAGCGGGACGCCCTGCTCGGGATTTGGATCCGCCGCGAGCTTGACGCGGACCTGCCCACGTTGTTCCCGTGCGGCGAGCATGTGCAGACCTGCGGATGCGCCGTCGGGGACCCCACGGAAGGGCGCCCGCCAGCAGTGCCGGTGGGGATCCGGACCTCCTCCTCGGTGTCCGGGCTGTGGTCGCTGTGCTGGCTGGACGGTTCCGCCCTGCGCGAGGCACACAACCCCCACCAGCGACGGCGCCTGATCCTCGATGTCCTGGTGCAAGGCGCGGCGCCCGCAGCGAGCCTGCCGGGAGCGTTCTTTCCGGTCTTCGCGCACACCGACTCCCGCGACACCGTCCACGCCACCCTGACCGAACTCGGCAGCCGCTACCCGCGCCTGGTCGCGACCCACTGGTACATCGATGACCCAGAGCAGGGCATCAGTGGACCGTGCGGCACGACCAGCGCCGGATGCCGGCTCGCACGCGGCACCGCCACGACTCGCCCCTAGCCCATCCAGCGTCCCGTCCCGTCACGTCCTCGGTCTCAGGAGCAGCATGACCACGCATTCCACATCCGCACCGATCACCGTCGCCCACGGAGACGGAATCGGTCCGGAAATCATGGAAGCCACCCTTTCGGTGCTCAACGCCGCAGGCGCGGCCCTTGACATCGACACGATCACCATCGGAGAGTCGGTCTATCAGGCTGGCAACCCCGCCGGCGTCACTCCCGAGGCGCTCGAGTCGATCCGCCGCACGGGTGTGTTCCTCAAGGCGCCCATCACCACCCCGCAAGGCGGAGGGTTCAAGAGCCTCAACGTCACCGTGCGCAAGACGTTCGGTCTCTATGCCAACGTCCGGCCATGCGTCGCCTACGCACCGTTCGTCGCCACCAAGCACCCTGGCATGGACGTCGTCATCGTTCGGGAGAACGAAGAGGACCTCTACGCCGGCATCGAGCACCGCCAGACCGACGAGGTCGTGCAGTGCCTCAAGCTCATCTCCCGGCAGGGATGCGAGCGGGTAATTCGCTACGCCTTCGAGTACGCCACAGCCTATCGGCGAACCAAGGTGACAGCGTTCACCAAGGACAACATCATGAAGATGACCGACGGCCTGTTCCACCGGGTGTTCGACGAGGTCGCCGCCGACTACCCCGATATCCAGGCAGAGCATTGGATCGTCGACATCGGTGCGGCCAAGCTCGCCGACACCCCCGAGGCGTTCGACGTCGTCGTCCTGCCGAACCTCTACGGCGACATCCTCTCCGACGTCGCCGCCCAGATCGCCGGATCTGTCGGCCTCGCCGGAAGCGCGAACATCGGCGAGCGAGTCGCCATGTTCGAAGCCATCCACGGATCCGCCCCCCGGCGAGCCGGCCAAGACGTTGCGAATCCTTCAGGGCTGCTGCTGGCCGCGGTACAGATGCTGGTCCACATCGGACAAGCCGACGTCGCGAGCCGAGTCCACAACGCCTGGCTGCGGACCATCGAAGACGGCATCCACACCTACGACATCTACGAGCCCGATACCAGCACCTCCAAGGTCGGCACCACGGCGTTCGCGGCATCGGTCATCGACCGTCTCGGCCAAGAACCCACCCGGCTGCCGGCAACGCACTACGCCCAGCACAGGCCGATCACCGTCAAGCTCGCGGGCCGATCCGCTGCCGCCAAGACCCAGCTCGGCGTCGACGTGTTCGTCCACAGCCCAGACACCACCCCAGACGAACTCGCCGCCAAGCTTCGTCCGTTCGCCGCACCCCTGCACCTTGACATGATCTCCAACCGGGGACAGAAGGTCTGGCCAGGCGGCGCGCCCGAGACCCTGCTCACCGACCACTGGCGATGCCGCTTCCTCGACCCGCGCGGGACCACCACCGCCGCCGAGGTCGTCGCCCTCCAGGCCCGCATGGTCGAGCACGGCATCGAACCGATCAAGACCGAAGGACTCTACGCCTTCGACGGCGAACCCGCATTCACCCGAGGCCAGGGCCAATGAAGGGCCGAGCTGACCAAGCGAAGCCGGGAGAAGACATGGACCCGCGTCACCGTAGCCGAATCGTCACCGACGGCGTCACCCGAGCACCGGCCCGGGCGATGCTGCGGGCAGTCGGGTTCGCCGACGAGGACTTCACCCGGCCGCAGATCGGTGTGGCCGCGGCCGCCAACGACCTCACACCCTGCAACATCGCCCTGGACCGCCTGGCAGGCGCGACGGCCGACGGGGTCAGGAAGGCGGGCGGGGTGGCGATGCGGTTCTCGACCATCGCCATGTCCGATGGGATCGCCATGGGGCACCGCGGCATGCGCGCGTCCCTTCCCAGCCGGGACCTCATCGCAGACTCGGTCGAGTGTGTCATGGAGGCCGAACAACTCGACGCGATGGTCACCATCGCCGGCTGCGACAAGAGCCTTCCCGGGATGCTCATGGCCGCCGCACGCCTCAACGTACCCACGGCGTTCTTGTACGGCGGCTCCTCCCTCCCCGGGAGCTGGCAGGGTCGGCCGGTGACGATCCAGGACGTGTTCGAGGCCGTCGGCGCGCAGGCAAGCGGCCTGCTCAGCACCGACGACCTCGACGAGCTGGAGCGCGCCGCGTGCCCAGGAGCCGGATCGTGCGCCGGCATGTACACCGCCAACACGATCGCCGCCGAAGCCGAAGCCCTCGGTATCGCACTGCCCGGCTCGGCATCCGCCCCCGCCATCGACCCCACACGCCCCGGCATCGCCCACGACACCGGAGCGGCCGCCGTCGCCGCCCTGCGCGCCGGGATCCGCCCACGCGACATCCTCACCCGCGAAGCCTTCGAGAACGCCATCACCGTGGTCATGGCCCTGGGCGGGTCGACCAACGCCGCGCTGCACCTACCCGCCATCGCCCACGAAGCCGGCGTCCGCCTGACCCTCGACGACTTCGACCGGATCAGCCGACACACCCCCCACATCGCCGATCTCCGTCCCGGTGGGCGCCACGTCATGGCCGACCTGCACCAGGTCGGTGGCGTGCCCGCAGTGCTCGCCGCGCTGCTGGACGCCGGACTGCTCCACGGCGACTGCCTGACCGTGACCGGAGCCACCCTGGCCGAGAACCTCGCCGAACTCGCAGCCCCGAAACCCGACGGTACGGTCCTCCGAACGCCAGATGACCCGCTCCGCCCCGACGGCGGCCTGGCCATCCTCCGCGGGGCACTCGCCCCCAGCGGCGCGGTGGTCAAGATGGCCGGCCTGACCGTCGACCGCTTCCACGGCACAGCCCGGGTCTTCGACAACGAAGACGCCGCCATGGGCTACGTCTCAGGCGGTCGCCTCACCGCAGGCGAGGTGATCGTGATCCGGTACGAAGGCCCACGCGGCGGACCGGGAATGCCGGAGATGCTCGCCGTCACCGCCGCTGTCCGCGGCACCGGCCTGGGTGACCAGGTGGCGCTGGTCACTGACGGCCGCTTCTCCGGCGCCACCACCGGCCTCTGCGTCGGCCACGTCGCCCCCGAGGCCGCTGCCGGCGGGCCGCTGGCGCTGGTCGCCGACGGCGACCCGATCATGATCGACATCCCGGCACGCACCATCGATCTCGACGTCAACCCTGCCGAACTCGAACGACGCCGTCACCGCTGGCACCCACCCCCTGCCCCGACCGGCAACGGCTTCCTAGCCAAGTACAGCCGCCTCGTCGGCTGCGCCTCGCAGGGGGCGCTCGTCGGCGCCACCCCACGATGAGCAGCCCCACCCGACGCAAACACCATCATGTCACGCGAGCGATCCGGCTTTTCTCCCATCGCCGTGCCGGCGGCACGGCCTGCGGGGCGCATCGGCGGTGCCGCCAGCGCCGACCGCCCTGTCGAAGGAATCACCGCCACGACCGGACCCTGCATCCGCCGGGCCATCGACGTCCACCAAGCGGTCACGACCCACGCCTGCCGGGCCGCACACACCAACCCCCGCGAAGGAGCCGCACTGTGTTGGACGGCAAGCACATCCTGGTGACCGGGGTCGTCACCACCGACAGCATCGCCTTCGCCGTCGCCCGCCGCGCCCAACAACTCGGCGCCGAGGTGCTGCTCACCGGGCTCCCCCGCGATCTCGATCGGGCCCGTGCGGCGGCAGCGCAGCTCACCGGCGACATCGACGTCATCCCCTTCGACGCCACTGCCTCCCACGACACCGCCCGGCTCACCGCAACGATCGCTGAGCGGTGGGAGAGACTCGACGGCGCCCTGCACGCCATCGCCTTCGCACCCGCCGACGCCCTGGAAGGCCCCCTACTCAACGCCCGCCCCGAAGGGATCGGACTGGCGTTCCAGACCAGCACCGTATCCCTCGCCGCGCTCGCCGCGGCGGTGAACCGGCTCGCCCCACCCTCCGGCGCCAGCCTGGTCGGGCTCGACTTCGACGCCAGCGCCGCGTGGCCGGTCTACAACTGGATGGGCGTCTGCAAAGCCGGACTGGAGTCGCTCAACCGGTACCTCGCACGCGACCTCGGGCCTGCCGGAATCCGGGTCAACCTCGTCGCGGCCGGGCCGATCCATACCCGGGCGGCCACCGGCATCCCCGGCTTCGAAGCCCTGCTCGACGCCTGGGCAACCCGTTCGCCCTTGCGGTGGGACCCAGCCGACTCGACCCCGGTGGCCGACGCCGTCTGCTTCCTGTTCTCCGACCTCGCCCGCGCTATCACCGGCGAGATCCTCCACGTCGACGGCGGCTACCACGCCATGGCCGCGCCCCTGCGCCAACAGGGATCATGATGGGCCACGAGGACATCCAACACCTCCACACTGATCAGGGCAGGTGCCCTGGCGCAGACTGGGCAAGATCTCGGCTGGTTGACCCGGTGGGCGCTCCATGACCCGACCTAGCCGACTCATCCTGGTCACCGGCACCGGCACCGAGGTCGGCAAGACCTGGGTGACCGCCGCCTTGTCGCGACGATTGCGAGCATTTGGCATCGAGGTCGCGGCCCGCAAACCGGCGCAGTCGTTCACACCCGGTGATACCGCGACCGACGCCGCCGTGCTCGGCGAGGCAACTGACACGCCCGCCGACACGGTGTGCCCGCCACACCGGTGGTACCCGGTACCCCTCGCGCCACCGATGGCCGCCGACACCCTACAACTGGCTCCGATCCTGCTCGACGACCTCGTCGCCGAACTCGACTGGCCCTCAGACGTCGCCATCGGCTTCGTCGAGGGCGCAGGCGGGCTGTGCTCACCAATCGCCCATGACGGCGACACCCTCTCACTGGCGCAGCGGGTGAGACCGGACCTCGTGCTACTGGTCACCGAGCCTGTCCTAGGAGTTGTGTCCCAGGTGCGCCTCGCCGCGCGAGCCCTCACCGGACACGAGGTGCTAGTCGTCCTGAACCGATACGACCCCAGCGACGAGGTGCACCGGCGTAGCCGCGACTGGCTGACAGCCATCGACGCGCTCGCCGTACTCACCAACCACGACCTCGCCGACACCGTTGATTCCGACGCGGCCTGGCGCGCCATCAGCGGCGAGCCCCCCTCGGCACGCAATCCCTGACCACGCCCCTCGGTCACTGACCCGCTTACCCACGTCCTGGACCCGAGCGGTTGGTCAGACCGGGTCAGTTTCACCCGGCAGCGACAGTCACCATGAGTGATCGCGAGAGGTGAGAACTCGACGCGGAACGGTATTGCTCTGCGCCAGCAGGCTCGCCTGAGTCGTGGCGAGGCTGCCAGCAGCGGCCGGCGCACTGTCGACACCTGGCTTCCGATCCACGACTGGACCGAAACCCAGGTATGGCAACGCATCCATGCGTCAGGTGTGCCGTACCACCCGGCCTACGACCAGGGCATGACCCGCCTGTCGTGCTCCCTCTGTGTGCTCGCCAGCCGCGCGGATCTGGTTCGCGCCGCACAACTACGCCCGGAACTGGCCGCCGAGTACGCGGAGCTGGAAGCCGAGATCGGGCACCGGTTCCGCAACGACCTGTCCATGGCCGAGATCATCACCGCCGCCGAGCAAGCCGCAACCGCGGGACACACCGAGGAGACAGCCACGATCGAGCTCGGCCAGGGCCAACTGTGGTGGCCGAGGTTCGAACGCCAGTCCGACCGCTACGGCACCGTGTTCCTGCTCACCGGTCCGGATGCCGAGGACTACGTCTCGTTCGAGAACGCACCCGTCGGCCAACCGGGACGACTCGTCGCCATCGTGGTCGAGACACGTCGCTCCGAGCACTGTGGCGACATAGCGCGGTCCCTGGCACCCGTCACGCCGACGGTCGGCGAGGAGATCACGCTCGGCGCCGGCACGTTGTTCACCGACACCGATGCCGATCTCGGCATACCCACCGCCGTCGGCCTCGCGCCGGACGACAACCGGGACGCCGACTGGCTCGACCCACGCGCCTTGTACCGCTGCCACAACCAAACCGTGCGGCTCGAACTCCGCATCAGCAGCCACACCAACAAGCGCGCACACGACACCAGGCCACGCGCAGCCTGAGAGCCGTCGCTGGCGCGGCGAACAAAGTCACAAAGGCCGTCCCTGCTCAATCGCCACACGAACCCCACCGCACACGCCGAGTGCGGGAAGAAGGAGAACGTACGTGACCAGGCTGATCGAGTCCGGCTATGACGGGCAGTTCGTCACTGACCAGGTCGGTCATTCCCACGCGGCGACCACGGCGATCTACACGGCGGTCAGCAGCGACTTCAAGAACCTAAAGGTCCGCGAGCACCTGGACGCGGTGCCGAGGAAGCCGTGCTGCAACGCGCCTTCGCGATGGCCGAGACGGAGGCGGAGATGGACGACGACTTCAGCGATCACACGTCAGGTGAGCCTGCTGGCCGCCGGAGGAGGGTGCGATGAACGCGGTGTCCCGGCAAGGACCGGACGAGCAGAACGACGACGTGCAGGTCCGGCAGCCGCGCTACGAGTGGCGGCTGCGTGAGCTGATGGCGGTCCGCAAGAACTGGTACACCACCACGAAGCTGATCCCGGAGTTGCGCAAGTACGGCTTCGAGTTCGACCGCAGCTCGATCTACCGGCTCGTCAGCACCGAACGTCCGCCGAAGATGCCGATCGAGTTGATCCTGGCCTTGTGCAAGATCCTCGACTGCCGCTTCGAGGACCTGGCGGTGGAGGTCGAGCCGCAATCGGCCACCGAGGAGCCGGCTCGCCGGGGTCCGCGGCCGGCCGTGCCGGACATGCCGTTGTTGTCCGCGGACTTCTTCGACGCCGAGAGCTGACCGGACACCGGGTCACGCACGTGGGGAAAGGGCGAGGTGTCTGCGCCAGCTGTGGATGCGACCGATCTCTGGTCGCTAGCGGGCTGTGCCATACCTGCTACCACGCCCGCCGGGACAAGGAGAGCTGTGTCGGGTGTGGCCGTCTGACCGTTCCGATTGGACGTACGGCGGAGGGGGCGTGGTGCCAGAACTGCAACGGAAAGCGCCGGGCCGAACCGTGCTCGCTGTGCGGTCGGTCGGGGCGGGTGGCCGCGCGGCGCTACGGGCAGCCGGTGTGTTCGCGGTGTTGGCAGCGCGAGCGGCGCGTCCCGCTGCCCTGCTCGGTATGCGGGCGGACGATGAAGGCCACGAAGAACAGCCCGCAGGGCCGGGTCTGCTACACCTGCCACCGCAAGACCGTTCCCCGCGAGCCCTGCTGGATGTGCGGCAAGGTCGTGCTGGCCGCCGCCCACACCGAGGAAGGAGCGTGGTGCGAACGATGCCGCCGGACGCATCTGGCCGAGCCCTGCTCACGATGCGGCCAGACGGCGCCGGTCACCGTCCGCGACGACGAGAAACGGCCGGTGTGCCGGCGGTGTTGGCAGCGCGGGCATCAACGGCCGCTGCGCCGGTGCATCGACTGCGGCGAGGACAAGCCTGCGGCTCGGCTCATCGAGGACGGGCCACTGTGCGAGAAGTGCGACAACCGGCGTGCGCCGGAGGTGCTGTGCCCGCGCTGCGGGAAGACCCGCAAGGTCGGGATTCTGAGCACGGGGGTTTGCCGGGCCTGCGCCCAGCAAGCTGGGCCACGCCAGCCGTGCCACAACTGCGGCCGGACCAGGTTGGTGGCCTACCGCGACGCCGACGGCGAACCGTGGTGCGACGGCTGCCGCCGCCAGACGCTGGCCGAACCGTGCTCGGGCTGCGGCGTCCACAAGGTGGTGTGCGCGCGTGACCATAATGGACCGTGGTGCAAAGCGTGCTGGGAAGTGGTGCGGCCCGGTCCGCCGTGTACCGACTGCGGGCAACGACCGTCGATGTCCGTGCCAGCTACGGACGGTGTGGCCAGGTGCGTGCCGTGCTACCTGGCCGCCCAGGTCCCCTGCACCCGATGCGGAACCACCGCCCGCGCCGAACGACATTGGCCGGAGGGCCCGGTCTGCCTGTCCTGTGTGGACGCGGTACGGCTCACACACGAGCACTGCCACTGCTGCGGCCAACTAGCCGCGGTGTTCCGCCGCGAGCCCGCCGGGCCGTTGTGCCCGGACTGCGCGGGCGTCACCTTCTCCTAGGGGGACCGCCGGGATACGGGAGAAACCTGCCAAGTGGTCGGGTAGTGCCTGGTAGAGGGCGCTAGAGATCGTTAGAGAGCCCGTGTGACGTGGGTGCGGCGGGTGTTGGTTAGGGTGCGCTGGGTTACGTCCGCTGGCTGGGCCTGGGGTGCTGGGTGGCTTCGATCGATCGGACCGCCTATCCTCGGTTCAAGCGGGTGGTGTCGGTCCGTGAGCTGGCGGAGGCGTTCACGCCGGTCGCCGGCGAGATTGAGTGGGCTCGGGGGCGGAGTCAGGGCGAGCCGAACTTCCTGGCGTTGGTGGTGCTGCTGAAGTGCTACCAGCGGCTGGGGCATTTCCCGAAGCTGGCTGACGTGCCGGTGGTGGTGATCAACCATGTCCGGGCCGCGCTGGGCCTGGCCGAGGACGTCCTGGCGGTGCACGAGTCGGATCGGACGTTGTGTCGCCACCGTGACTACGTCCGTGACCGACTGAATGTGGTCTACAAGCCCGCCGAGGCACGCGCGATCGCCGAGAAAGCGATCCGCAAGGCGGTCACCACGAAGGACAACCCGGCCGACCTGATCAACGTCGCGCTGGAGGAGCTGGTCCGGGCACGGCGCGAGCTGCCGGGGTTCACCACGCTGGACAAGATGGTCTCCGCGAGCCGCACCGAGACGAACACCGCGTTGTTCGGGCTGGTCGCGACCCGGCTGGACGCGGCGGACCGGCGGCGGCTCGCGCGGCTGCTGTGGCTGGACCCGACATCGCGGCGCAGCGAGTTTGACCGGCTGAAGACGCCGGCGAAGGCGGCGTCGGTGGGAAAGTTCAAGCTTCGCCTGGCCCACCTGCAAGCGCTGGACGAGCTCGGCGCGACCGAGCAGTGGCTCGACGGCATCCCGGCGACGAAGATCGCGCATTTCGCCGGGGAGGCGCGGGTGACCGACGTCGGCGACATGCGGGATATCGGCGAGGCGAAGCGGTGGACGTTGCTGGCGAGCCTGATCCACGAGTGCCGGACCACGGCCCGGGACGAGGTCGCGACGATGTTCTGCAAGCGGATGGCGGTGATCCACAAGAAGGGCAAGGAGCGGCTGGTCGAGCTGCATGAGCAGCACCGCGCCGAGTCCGAGCGGCTGCTGGACGTGTTCGGTGATGTCCTGGCCGGCGCCCGGGAGGCCACCGCACCAGACAACGACGGCGCGACCGCGCCGGAACCCGCGGCCGCGGTGGCCGAGCGGGCCGGGCGGCTGCTGCTCAAGACGCTGGCCGACGCGGGCGGGGTGGAGCAGCTCTCGGCAGCGCATGAGGTGGTGTCGGCGCACCACGGCAACAACTACCTGCCGTTGCTGGAGAAGTTCTACAAGAGCCACCGCTCGGCGCTGTTCACCCTGCTCGACACCCTCGACCTGGAGCCGACCAGCGCGGATCACAGCGTGGCCGACGCGGTGGAGTTCCTGCGCGCGATCCGGGGCCGCACCGGCGAGTACGTCCCGGAGAAGGTGACCGTCGGGCGTGGGGCGGACGCGGTGACGGTGGCGATCGACATCGACTTCGTCACTGAGGCGTGGCGCAAGATCCTGGTGGTGAAGGACCGGCCGGGCAAGCTGGTGCGCCGTCACCTGGAGGTGTGCGTGTTCTCCTACCTCGCCTCCGAGCTGCGCTCCGGGGACATCGCGGTGGTCGGCGCCGACTCCTACGCCAACCTGCACGCGCAGCTGATGTCCTGGGATGAGTGCGTCCCGCTGGCCGAGCAGTTCTGCGGCCAGGCCGGGATTCCCTCGGACCCGAAGGAGCTCACGGCGCACTACCGGGCGGCGCTGACCGATATCGCCGCGGTGGTGGACGCCGGGTTCCCGCACAACACCGACCTGTCCTTCGAGGACGGCCGCCCGGTCCTGCGGCGCCGCAAGGGTGCCGACCGGCGCCCGTCCGCGCTGGCGCTGGAGGAGTCGATTCACCAGCGGCTGCCCGAACGCGGGCTGCTGGACATCCTGGCCCGCACCGCGCACCTGGTCGGCTGGCCGCGGCACTTCGGGCCGGCGTCGGGATCGGACCCGAAGATCCGCGACGCGATGGCCCGCTACGTCCTGACCGTGTTCGCCAACGGCACGCTTCTCGGCCCCGCGCAGGTCGCGCGGCACATGCGTGACCAGGTCAGCGCGCACGAGCTGTCGATCGCGGCGAACAAGCACACCACTTGCGCCAAGATCGACGCCGCGTCCACCGACGTGATCAACGAGTTCGCGAAGCTCGACGTCGCCGGGATGTGGGGCGACGGCCGGGTGGTCGCGGTGGACGGCACGCAGGTGGACACGTGGGAGAACAACATCCTCGCCGAGTCCCACATCCGCTACGGCGGCTACGGCGGGATCGCCTACCGGCACATCTCCGACACCTACATCGCCCTGTTCTCCCACTTCATCCCGTGCGGGGTGTGGGCGGCCGTCTATATCATCGAAGGGTTGCTGCGCAACGACTCGGAGATCCAGCCCGACACGATCCACGCCGACACCCAAGGCCAGTCCCTGCCTGTTTTCGGGCTCGCCGCGCTGCTCGGCTTCGACCTGCTCCCGCGCATCCGCAACTGGGCGGATCTGAACTTCTACCGGCCCAGCGCGGACACCGGGTTCGCGCACATCGACTCGCTGTTCGGCGACAACGTGATCGACTGGGGCCTGATCGAGACGCATTGGACGGACCTGCTGCGCACCGCGATCTCGATCAGCGAGGGCCGGTTGTCGTCGATGACGCTGCTGCGCCGGCTGGGCAACAACTCGCGGAAGAACCGCCTGTACCGGGCGTTCCGGGAGCTGGGCCGGGTCATCCGCACGATCACGCTGCTGCGGTTCCTCGCGGACGCGCAGTTGCGGGAGCAGATCACCGCGATCACCAACAAGGCCGAGGCGTTCCACGGGTTCTCCGCGTGGCTGCGTTTCGGCGGGGAGGCGGTCGGGCGTAACGACCCGGACTACCAGGAAAAGATCATCAAGTTCAACGAGCTGCTCGCGAACTGCGTGATCTACTCCAACGCCTGCGACATCACCGCCGCGGCGAACGCGCTGGCCTCCGACGGGCACCCGATCGACACCGACGATCTGGCCACGATCTCCCCGTACATCACCCACACCATCCGCCGCTTCGGGGACTGGGTGCTCGATCTGTCGCCGCCTGACGCGGTGCCGGTCACTACGCTGGACCTGGTGCCGGGGGCGCTGTTCCCCGGCGACGCCACCGCGCCGCGCCGGACAAGGGCGCGCGTCACCGCGAAGTAAGGGATCCTGATGACCACCCGTTGGGTCCGCTACGTCGTTCCGGTCATGGTCGAGATCGACTGCGACAACGACTCCATCGCGGGCTGCGCGCAACCCCAATCGCCGGGAAGCGCCCCCTGGGGGAAACTGCCTCGCGCGCGACGCGCATGCGTCTCGCCACTTAGGGCGCGATCCGACGCCCCAACCCCGCACGACGAGGTTTCACGTTTCATCGCTGCTCGGGGAGCGGCGTGCCCGGATGTTCGGAGTCGCCGGACTGGCGATCCCGGTGGGGGGCCGCACTGGAGACCGTTGCACTGGAGACAGTGGCTGTGGCCTGGCCGCATATGGCGGGCGTGGTGGCGTGGTCGAGTCCTCCGGGACGCTTATCGGACCGTTGCCTGAGGGTGGCTCGTCATTCTCGCTATCGCCATCCCCGGTCAGGATGCAAAAGTCGGTGAGGAAGCAAGCGACCTCGCCGTCGGCGGTGCGCCCAACCCAGGTTGGATAGTGCCCGTCTCCGCTACCAGAGGGAAACGCCACCGCAAGGGGCCGGTCCCCGTCGTCGGCCAGTGTGGCGGGCGCGGTGCGGTCGGTCTCGCCGAGGATGTGGATGTCCAGGTTAGATAGCAGCTGGTTGCTGTAGTCGTCGTTCTCGCGCAGCGCCGCGATGTTCGCCGCGTCCACGAAGCCGCCGGCGCCGCCGACGACCGGATAGCCGAAGTACTCGTCGTCGCCCAGTTCGGCGGCATCCTGGCCCGCGCACGTCGCCATCTCCCAGGAGGCGGCTGGCTCGTCCCGGATCATCAGCCGGGCCGCCGCGACCCACTCCTGCGCATCCTGCTCGTCCGGTTCGCCGAACACGGCGAGCACCAGCACCACCGGATACCGGCCCGGTGGCACCTGTTGGACAAACCTGTCCTCGGAGCCGGACATCGACAAGAACATGGCCGGCTCGCCGGCGACGACCCGCCCGGACGGCAGCCACAGCGAGGCGTCCTGCCGCAGCCGGACGGTGGCGACATCGCCGCGGGACAGTGTGTGATGCGTTCCTGGGGCGAACAGCCATTCGAAATCGGGTGCGGACACCGGCATAACTGCTCCTTCGACGAGTTTCTTCACTGTCCACCGGCGCCGAAGACGGATGACACCTTGGCGACACCTGATGAAGCGATCGTAGCCACCTCTTCTCCCCGGCCTAGCCATGTCCACCGGCAAATGTCCTAACGGATCCGATCGGATACCTGGAAGGGCACCGGTGTCAGGCTTCGCGCGGCAAGGGACCTGTAGTTTCTCTCATAAATGAACAGTTGTGACAGTTCTGCGAACAGCCCGATCCGCCCCGAAGATCCGCAGGTCGCGATTCGCACAAAACCTCTCAGAACCCCCCCGTTACCTTTTTCGTAGCTCCTGATCAAGGAGTCGTGGTCGCCAGGTCCGGCATGACTGACGCCCCCAGTCGAGCGCATGATCCGGGGGGTGGTGTCACCGGACCTGGTGGCATCGAGGGACCGCTGATAGGGACACGGCCGCCCGCCGGGCAGGTCTCGTCGTAACGTGGGTGCCGGCCGTCGATGCCCGACCGGCGACCACCCGCGACGAACGAACGGCAGGACGGATGACCAGCGGTTACCAGGTGTTCCTCGGCCTGGACGTCGGCAAGGGCGAACACCACGCCGTCGGCCTGGACCCGGCGGGCAAGCGGCTTCACGACGCGCCGCTGCCCAACAGCGAACCGAAGCTGCGGGCGCTGTTCGACAAGCTCGCCGCGCACGGGCCGTTGCTGGTGGTGGTCGATCAACCGGCGACGATCGGCGCGCTGCCGGTCGCGGTGGCCCGCGCGGCCGGCCACCGGGTGGCCTACCTGCCCGGCCTGGCCATGCGACGCATCGCCGACCTCTACCCCGGCCGCGCGAAAACCGACGCCCGGGACGCGTTCGTCATCGCCGACGCCGCCCGCTCGCTGCCGCACACGCTGCGCCCGGTCGACGTCGGCGACGACGCCCTGGCCGAGCTGGACGTGCTGGTCGGGTTCGACGACGACCTGGCCGGTGAGGCCACCCGGATCGGCAACCGCATCCGCGGCCTGCTCACCGGCGTCCACCCCGCCCTGGAACGCGCGATCGGCCCGAGGATCAGTCACCCGGCGGTGCTGGAGATCCTGTCCCGCTGCGGCGGCCCGACCGGCATCCGCGCCGCCGGCCGCCGCAAGCTCACCGCGATCGCCACCGCGCACGCGCCCCGCATGGGCGACAAACTCGTCACCGCGATCCTGGCCGCGCTGGACGAGCAGACCGTCGTCGTCCCGGGCACAACGGCGGCCGACACCGTCCTGCCCCGTCTGGCCGACAGCCTGAAAACCGTTCTCCAGCAACGCAAACAGGTCGCCACCGAGGTCGAAGGGATACTCGATGCGCACCCTCTTGCCGGGGTCCTGACCTCCATGCCCGGCGTCGGGGTCAGGACCGCAGCCCGCATCCTGCTGGAGATCGGCGACGCCACGGCGTTCAAGTCCTCCGGCCACCTGGCCGCCTACGCCGGCATCGCCCCGGTCACCCGCAGCTCGGGCTCCTCCATCAAGGGCGAGCACCCGGCCCGCACCGGCAACCGCAAACTCAAGCGGGCGTTCTTCCTCGCCGCGTTCGCAGCCTTGTCCGACCCCACCAGCAGGGCCTATTACCAGCGAAAACGCGATGAAGGGAAGAAGCACAACGCCGCGCTGATCTGCCTGGCGCGGCGCCGCTGCGACGTCCTGTTCGCCATGCTCCGCAACAAGACCTACTACCGGCACCCCGAGACCACTCCTGCCCCGGCTGCGGCTTGACAACCACATAGGGACACCCCCCCGGTTTTGACAGAGTTCTGAGAGACTGGAGGTATGCAACTCGGACCCGACGACGCAGCGGCCGCGGTCGAACGCCACCCCTGCCCGCAATGCGACGTCCCCGCCGGCAGCGCCTGCCGCACCCGCGCCGGGAAGACCGCCGCGAAGTACCACACCGCGCGCTTCATCCTCGTGCCCGCGCTACGCGACGAACTCACCGTACCCGTCCCGGCCGATCGCGGGCCCGGCAAGAAGTGGACGCAGTGCCCCGAGGTCGCCGCGCCGGCGCCTGAGACGAACGGGGCGCCGATCCGGATCGGCTACGCTCGCTGCTCGACGGCCACCCAGGAGTTGCAAAGCCAGCTCGACGCGCTCGCGGCCGCGCACTGCACGCGGGTGTTCTCCGAGAAGATCAGCACCCGCATCAAGATCCGCCCCGAGCTGGAGAAGGCACTCACCCTCGCCCACGAGATCAAGATCGCGGCACCGGACCAGCCGGTGATCCTGACCGTGCACGAGATGAAACGCCTTGCCCGCAACGCCGCCGAGCTGATGACGCTGTCCGCCCAGCTGCAAGGTGGCGGGGTGCAGCTGGAGCTGCTGAGTGGGCCGCTGACCGGCATCTACGACCCACACGGTATGGGATCGATGCTCTTCGCCGTGCTCGCCGTCGCCGCCCAGCTCGACCGCGACTACATCCGCGAAAAGACCCTCGAAGGCCAGCAGGCCGCCGCCGCACGCGGCAACCACGGCGGCCGACCCAAGGTGATCGACGAAGACGACGTGCTCTTCGCCCGCGCCCTGCGCGACAAGGGCACCCCGATGCCCGACATCGTCAAGAAGCTGACCATCAAGACCGGCAAGAACGCCGGCCGGCACCCCTCAGTTGCCTCGCTCTACCGCGCCCTCGCCGACAACGACGCCTGACCAGGCACTACCCGACTACTTGGCAGGTTTCTCCCGTATCCCGGCGGTCCCCCTCCTACCGCTGCCCGACCTGTGGGGCCATGGGCCGTCTGCTGCGCGGGCACTGCGTATCCTGCATCGCGCGTCGGGACTTGGTCGAGCTGTTCACCCAGCCCGACGGGCAACCGGCCGCCTGGTTGGCGCCGCTGGCCGAGCTGCTGGAGAGCTACGACAACCCGTACTCGCTGTGCCTGTATCTGCGCCGGCCCGGCGGACAACTCATCCGCCGCATGGTCACCGGCGAACTGGCTTGCTCGCACGAGGCACTCGACGAGCTCCGGCAGACCACCGCGGTCCAGCACCTGCGCGGTACTCGCCGAGATCCTCGAACCCCGCGAGGAAGAACTCGCCCAGCTCACCCGCGACGTCCAGACCCTGCTGGCCCGAGTAACCGTCCAGCAGGACAAGACCATCCTGGCTCGCTACGTCCGGTGGCACCTGATGCCCCTGGCCCACCAGCGCGCCGAGCGGGATTCCGGCTTCACGCGCTACCAGCGCGAACACCTCCGGCGGAAGCTCGACGCCGCCCGCCTGTTGCTGAGCTACCTCCGCGCCCGCGGCATCAGCCTGGCCGCCCTCACCCAACCCGTGATGGACCGCTGGCTGATCCGCAACCGGCCCCGCCAGCGTTACGCGCGCCCGTTCCTGCTGTGGGCCGCAACCAACGGCCTCGCCCCCGCCCACGTCGCGATCGGCACCTCGGCCCACACCGGCAACCGGGAGATCATGAGCGACACCGACCGAGTCCTGCTCGCCGTCAAGCTGGAGACCGACGACACCCAGGCGCTGACCGATCGTGCCGCCGGCTGCCTGGTCCTGCAATACGGGCAAAGCTGCTGGCGACTGGTCAACCTCACCACCGACGACGTCCTCGCCCACCCGGACGAGCCCGGCGTCCTCGGCCTGCAACTCGGCCGCGACCCCTTGTGGCTACGCCCCCGGCTGTCCGTACTCCTGCAGCAGCTCGTCAACAACCGCCGCCCGCTCGCGGGCGCGCTGCGGCACCGCCCGACTCCCTACCTGTTCCCAGGGCTGCGCCCCGACCGGCCGATGACGTCGGCCACCCTCCAGGCCCGGCTGCGCAAGCTGGGCGTCCCCAGCGCCCGCACCGCCCGCAACGGCGCCTGGATGTCACTGGTTGGTTCCGTCCACTGGAAGATGCTCGCCGACCTGCTCGGTGTGGCCGACACCACCGCCAGCGCCTGGCACCGGGAGAACGGCGGCGACCGCGCCAGCTACGTCGCCAGCCGCCTTCGCCAGGGACAACGAAGCGTCGCACCCGAGTAACCGTGGCGCCATGTGTGTCCACTATGTGTCCACGTCGCGTCACCGGGTGAAGTCGCTGAGCTTCGTGTCCTTGCTCATGAGGAGATCGATGGGTGGAGGCCAGCGGCGGGATCGGCGGTGATCTGGTCGGTGTCGGTGTCGTAGTCGAACAGTTCGGCGTAGCGGCCCCAGGCGATGGCGGGGTGTCGAGTTGCTGCTGGGCGTTTTCAGCGGAGAAGGGGCGGCGGGATACCGCCGGTGAATAGCCGGGGAAGATTCCCCGCAGGATGAGTTTCCGCCACCACAGCGGCGGCTTCGCGTAGGTCGCTGGGGATCGCGCTGGCCTCGGCGATGACGTTGAACAGGATGTACCACTGGGCGCCCAGCGACATGAGCAGGATGCCGCCCCAGTTCAGCGCCCCCGCCGAGGCTGAGCACCACAGCGTGGCGGCGGTGTCCAAGCCCACGCACGCTCAGCCCGTCCCGCAGGATCACCCCAGCACCCAGGAACCCCCGATGCCGGAGACGATCTGGGCGGCACCCCGCGTGGGATCGGCAGAGCTGGCGCCGCTGACATCCCCGAAGCCGTAGGCGGACAGCAGCACGAACAGCGTGGCACCCCACAGCAACCAGGGCATTGGTCCGCAGCCCCACCATCCGGGCCCGATACTGCCGCTCGAAACCGATCAGCGCGCCCAACCCGACGCCAGCGCCGACACGCAGCGCCATCTCGACGGTGCCCGAGTCATCTTCCGCTCGCGTCGTCATGATCAGCCCCTGGCCGCCCCGCCCGAACGCCGCCACCGCAGCCGATGCGGCTCACAACCACGCTCGCCCGCCACGCAGGTACCTCGCCTTGACGACCTGGGCCGCCACGACATAGCTGAACAAGATCGCCAGCAGCCAGGGGAAGTAGCCCAGCGGCAGCGCCGCCATCCGCAGCGCGCCCGCAAGCTGCGACCACGGCAGCAGCAGGCCAACGAGTACCACCGCTACTGCGGCGGCCAGCACCGGCCGAGACGGTGCGCCGCACGGCGTCCAGACCTGCATCCCGGTCTGGCGGGTGCGCAGCACGAGCACGATCAGGACCTGCGAGAGCAGTCCCTCGATGAACCAACCTGCCTGGAACATCGCCTGCTCGGCGGGGCTGTCGATGTCCAGCAGCCACCACAGCACGGCGAACGTGGCCAGGTCGAACAGCGAACTCAGCGGGCCGAAGGTGAGCATGAATCGGGTCAGGCCGCCGGTGTCCCACCGCCGTGGCCGGCGCAGATAGTCCTGGTCGACGCGGTCCCAGGGCAGCGCCAGTTGCGCCGCGTCGTAGAGCAGGTTCTGCACCATGAGCTGGATGGGCAGCATCGGCAGGAACGGTAGCGTCGCGCTGGCCACCAGGACACTGAGCACGTTGCCCAGGTTCGAACTCGCGGTGATCTTGACGTACTTCATGGTGTTGCCCAGCGTGCGGCGACCCTCCACCATCGCGCGGGCCAGCACCGTGAGGTCCTTGTCCAGCAGGATCAGATCGGCGGCGTCCTTGGCGACATCGGTGGCGGTGTCCGCAGCGATCCCCACATCCGCCGTCCGCAACGCCACTGTGTCGTTGACCCCGTCCCCGACGAACCCAACCGCGTGCCCGGCGTCCCGCAGCGCGGTCACGATCCGCGCCTTGTGTACCGGATTGACCTGGGCGAAGACCGTCGTGCGCGCCACGAGCCGACGCAGCTGCGCGTCGTCGGCATCCTCAACCTGCGTCCCCAGCACGATCTCGCCCACGGGGATGCCGACCTGGGCTGCCACCTGCGCTGCGACGTGCCGGTTGTCACCGGTGAGGATCTTGACCGTGACTCCGTGGTCGGCCAGGGTCCGCGCCGCGTCGGCCGCGCTGTCGCGCACCGGGTCGACGAACCCGACAAACCCGACAAGGACAAGGTCGTGCTCGTCACCCTCGTCGTAGCCGCTCAGCCGGGCGGGATACTCGCAGGCGGCGACGGCCAAGATCCGCATGCCGTGATCAGCGTAAGCGCGCACGACCTCGCCAGCCTCGCGGCGATCTGCTTCGCTGAGCTCGACTACCTCGCCGGCCCGCCGTGCGTGGGTGCAGCGGGGCAGGATCTGGTCGGGGTCGCCCTTGGTGATCAGGATGTGCTCGCCGGGCTGCTGTCGCACCACCACCGTGGCGCGCCGCCGGGTGTGGTCGAAGGGGATCTCGTCGATCTTGGTGAACGCCGCGTCGGTGACCAGCGGCGCGTCGTCGGTGGCGAGCTGGTCGATGATGGCTTCGTCGAGCCGGTTGTGCGGGCAGGTCTGGAAATGCACGGCCAGGTAGGCGTACTCGGCGGCCTCGCCGTCCGGCCGTCCGGCCGGGTCGATACTGTGCGCGTAGGCCACCCGGTCCTGGGTGAGTGTGCCGGTCTTGTCCACGCACAGCACGTCCATGCCCGCCAGGTCTTGGATGGCGTTGAGCCGGGTGATGACCACCTGCTGGCGGGAAAGGTGCACCGCGCCGCGGGCCAGGTTGGCGGCGACGATCACGGGCAGCATTTCCGGGGTCAAGCCGACCGCGACCGCGACCGCGAACAGCGCGGCCTGCGCCCAGTCGCCGGTGACGGTGCCGTTGACCGCCAGCACGATCGGCGCCATCACCAGCATGAACCGCACCAGCGTCCAGCCCACGGCGCGCACGCCGCGGTCGAAGCTGCTCTCAGGGCGGGCGTGCCGGGCCTGCTCGGCCATCGTCCCCAAGTAGGTGCGCGGCCCCGTGGTGATCACCACCGCGGTCGCGGTGCCGCTCAGGATCGACGTGCCGGCGAAGCACACCGACGACAGGTCCGCGATCTCGCCACCGGTCCGGCCGCGGGGTTGCCGATCGGGCACAGGCGATGGTGGCCCCTTGCGCACCGGCAGGGTCTCCCCGGACAGCGCGGACTGGTCGACCAGCAGCGCGTTGGCCGCCACCACCCGCGCATCGGCCGGCACCAGATCCCCCGTCGCCAACACGATCACGTCACCCGGTACCAGGTCCTCTGGCGGCACCTCCCGCTCGGTCGGGGCGAGCCCGTCACCGGGCCGCCTGCGCACCGTAGTCGTCGTGGTCACCAGCGCCCGCAGGCCGCGTAACGCCTGATCGGACCGAACCTGCTGCCACCACCGCAGCACCACACTGAGCAGCACCATCACGCTCACGGTGACCGCACCACGCAGATCCCCGAGAACGGTGAACACCACGCCCAGCCCGGTCAGCAAGGCCACGAACGGGCTAGCCACCGCGGACCGCGCCCGCCCCACCCACACCGACCCTTCGTGCCGCTGCAGCCGATTGTCGGCGCACACGGCCGACCGGTGGGTTGCCTCCTGCTCGGTCAGCCCTTTCGGGGAGCTGGACAACCGCTGAAACAGCGTGATCGGGGCCGCTGTCGCCAGCTCCCGCAGCTCCGGGTCAACCCAGGACACCACGCCGTTCGCCACCCGGTTCACAACCCATCTCCAGGCGACTGAGGCGTCGTGATCACCGGAGCCAGCCCTTCCGCTTGATGTAGGCCAGCGGAATCAACGCCGCCACGAGGGTTAACAGCGTGGTCACCAGGAAGCCGTGCTCCCATTCCAGTTCCGGCATCCAGGTGAAGTTCATGCCGTAGAACGTCGCGATCAGCGTCGGAGGCAGGAACACCGCGGTGATGATGGTGAACACCTTGACGATCTGGTTCTGCTTCACATCCAGCGACGTCATAATGGACTGCTGCAGATAACGCACCTTGTCGTGCTCGAAACTCGCGTGTTCCTTCACCCCGTCGATGTCGGCGATCAGGATGTCGATCAGCTTGCCCAGCTCCACCTCGCTCGCCGCGGTCTCGGCACGCAGGTACCGGGCGGCACGGGCCAGCAGCAATTGCGACTCCTGGGAGCGGGACACGATCTCCTCGGCCTCGTTCATTCGAGCGATGGTGTCCTGCATGTCCATCACCCCGATGTCCCGCCCGTTCTCGTCCACCCCCTTCGTGGCCATGTCGATCTCGTCGGTCATCGCCTCCAGGGCGTCGCTGGCGTAGTCGATCACCCGCTCGGCGGCCTCGTTCAGCGCGTACAGCAGCGCATACATCACCCCGTGCGGCGACCCGGCCAGGTGCGGCGTGCGCCGCATCCGCGCAACGGCCTTGTCGAACGGCGCGAACCTGACTTCTGGTTGCAAGGTGACGAGCACGTCGTGGCCGAGCGCGAACACGACCGCCTCGCGGCTGATCGTGTCCCCGGTGCGCAGGTTGACGACCACGGGCAGATAAACGAAGTCGTCGGTCTCCCACACCCGACCGTTGGCCGCCGCGAAATCCACCCCCAGTCCCTCGATCCGCTCGGCAGCCACCTGCGGATCACCGGCCGGAACCTGGACCCAACGACGACGCAGATCGACCGGGTCGAACCGAGTCCGTTCAGTCCGAGTTTCCATGACGTCTCCTAATACTGCAACGGCAGTTGGTCGTCGTGTGGTAGATCATCGTTGTGGTGGTCGATGTGGTGATGGGGCAGCTGGATCGGGTTCATGATCGGATCGCGGGACGGTTCAGGCGGTCGGAGCCGCGGGGCCGGGCTCGGGAGTATGTGTCCGGGCTGGTCGCGGGGTTGGAGCGGAAGAACGGCTGGACACTGGCGGAGCAGTCCGGTGAGGTGTCTCCGGATGGGATGCAGCGGTTGTTGCGCTGGGCGGACTGGGACATCGACGGGGTGCGTGACGACGTGCGGGACTACGTGGTCGAGCATCTCGGCGAGCCGGGCGGCGTGCTGATCGTGGACGACACCGGGTTC
>NZ_FOKG01000032.1 GCF_900111885.1 Amycolatopsis marina | reverse complement strand
ACCAAACACCACCGCGGCGAAACCCTGCCCGACAACCTCACCCACCTCCTCACCAACACCACCCCCGCCACCCAAGAAGCCAGCAGCATCCTCAGCCGCCAGTAGGGAGAACGTCGTACGGAAGTCCGGGTGAATCCCTGACGAAAGTCGACCGCGCGACGGATACCGTCAGCGATACCGTGTGGTTAGCGGGCCGGCATTCGGGCCGGCCCCGGAAGCCGAAGATCAAGGGGACATCTCGTGGCGTTGGTGACCGACTTTCTCGAGTGGTTGCAGGGCCTGCCCCCGGCCGGGGTGACGGCCGGGGCTGGCCTGCTGGTACTCGGCGAGTGCACCCTTGGGCTCGGCTTCATCGCGCCGGGCGAGACCGGGCTGTTCATTCTCGGCACCACGGCCAACACGGTCCCGAAGTTCCTGATCATGTGGCTGGTGACGACGCTCTGCGCGATCGCCGGTGACTCGATCGGGTATTACCTCGGCAAGAGATTCGGCCCCCGCATCCGGCAGACCAAGATGGTGCAGCGCCATGGTGCCGAGGGCTGGGACAAGGCGACGGACTTCCTGCGCAGGCGCGGATCCATTGCTGTGCTGGTGGCGATCTACCTCCCGGTGATGCGCACCCTGATCCCGGCCGCCGCGGGTGCGTCGGGGCTGGCGTTCCGCAAGTTCCTGCCCGCCGTCGCCATCGGTGCCACGGGCTGGACGGCCCTGCACATCGGTGTCGGCGCCGCGGCGGGTGAAGCCGCGATGCGCATCGAGGGCGCGATCGGCAAGGGCAGTTGGGTGGTTCTGGGCGTCATCGTGGCAGTGGGCGTGGTCGTCGTCCTGCGCAAGCGCAAGAAGGCGGCCGCCGAAGCGTCCGCAACCGACGACGACACTGCCCACACCGACACCGACAAAGCCGCCCAGAACTAAACCGCCAGGCCGCCGCTCACCCAGGGATGGTGCGTCTGCAAGTACACCCAAGCAAGATCCACTACTCCTTTTTCTACAGCCAAGCAGGCCAAGCCGTGGCGTGCCTTGGTAGCGGTTGGCGACGAAGTCGATCTTGCTTGGTGGTACTTGCAGACGCTCCAACTGAGTCGGGGACGCTGGTTAGCGGGTGGAGGGCAGGTATCTCCTGGCCACGTTTTCCTGGTCGGACTTGCCTGCGCGCCAGTCCGTGATCCACGGGCCGGTGCCCTCGCTCGGGTCGAGGACACCCTGCTCCAGCCAGGTGAACTGGCCGTCGAGCGTGTGACCGGCGATACGGTGGTCGACGTCGTCGGTGTTCGTCCACAGTGTCTCGAAGAGATGCTCCACCCGCAGCCGCGCCTGCCTGCAGAACGCGTCGGCCAGTTCGAACGCCGCCTTGCCCTGCCGGGCGTCCTCGGAGCGCTGCATCTCCGCCCGGACGCAGGACGCGGACATCGCGAACAGCTCCGCACCGATGTCGACGATCCTGGACAGGAAGCCCTGGCGCTTCTCCAGCCCGGCCTGCCAGCGCGCCATACCGTAGAAAGTGGAGCGGGCGAGCTTGCGTGCGGTGCGCTCCACGAAGCGCAGATGCGTGGCGAGCTCGCCGAACTCGCCGTACGACGTCGGCACGTGCCCCTTGCCGGTCACCAGCTGCGGCAGCCACTTCGCGTAGAAGCCGCTGGCCTGCGCCGCGGCCTTGGCCTTGCTCTTCAGGTCCGCCTCGGCGTCGGCGAGGTCACCGGCCGCGGCGAGGTGCGCGTCCACCGCCTCCCTGGCGATCAGCAGATGCATGATCTCGGTGGAGCCCTCGAAGATGCGGTTGATCCGCAGGTCGCGCACCATCTGCTCGACCGGAGCTGCCCGCTCGCCACGTGCGGCCAGTGACGCGGCGGTCTCGTATCCGCGACCACCACGGATCTGCATCAGCTCGTCCGCGACCAGGCAGGCCATCTCGCTGGACCACAGCTTCGCCAGCGCCGCCTCGATCCGGATGTCGTTGCGGCCCTCGTCACTCATGTGCCCCGAAAGGTCGAGCACACTCTCCAGGGCATACGTCGTCGCGGCGATGAAGCTGATCTTGTTCTCCACCGCACCGTGTTTGCCGACCGGCTTGCCCCACTGCACCCGCTCGGCCGACCACTCCCTGGCGATCTTGAGGCACCACTTGCCCGCGCCAGCGCACATCGCCGGGATCGAGAGCCGTCCGGTGTTCAGGGTGGCCAGCGCGATCTTCAGCCCGTCGCCCTCACGGCCGACGACGTTCTCCTTCGGCACCCGAACCTTGTGGAACCGCGTGACCCCGTTCTCGATGCCGCGCAGTCCCATGAACTCGTTGCGCCGCTCGACGGTGATCCCCGGGGAGTCCGCCTCCACGATGAACGCCGTGACCCCGCCCCTGCGCCCCTCGGACTTCGGCACCCTGGCCATCACCACGACGAGTTCGGCGACCACTCCGTTGGTGGTCCACAGCTTCACGCCGTCCAGCTCGTACGCCTCACCGTCCTCGGTGGGCGTGGCTGAGGTGGCGAGGCGGGCCGGGTCGGAGCCGACGTCGGGCTCGGTGAGCAGGAACGCCGTCACCGCGCCCTTCGCGCATCGGGGCAGGAACTTCTCCTTCTGCTCCGGGGTGCCTGCCAGCTTCAACGGCTCGGGCACACCGATCGACTGGTGGGCCGACAGCAGCACTCCCAGCGTCGAGTGCACCGAGCCGACCAGCATCAGCGCCCGGTTGTAGGCGACCTGGGTCAGCCCGAGGCCGCCGTACTCCCGCGGGATCTTGATGCCGAAACAGCCGAGCTCGGCGAGACCCTTGACGTACTCGTCAGGGATCCTGGCCTCCCGCTCGATGACCGTGCCGTCCAGCCCCTCGCAGTACTCCCGCAACTGCGCCAGGAAGGCTTCCGCGCGCGCCGCCGACTCCGGCTCGGGCCGGGGATGGGGGTGCACCAGGTCGAGCCGGAACCTGCCGAGGTAGAGCTCCTTGGCGAAAGACGGTTTCTGCCAGCCGCTCTCCCGGGCCTGCTCGGCGACCTCTCTGGCTTCCTTCTCCGTCACCTTCGGCTGCTCCGCCACGGCGCACCTCCTGATCAGACAGCTCAGGGCGAGTCAAGATTGTGTGACCAGTGTTACCCATCGGTAGGATTTAGGAAACCCGCAGCCGGCCCAACGGGGCACCGATTTCGCGACGGCCGCAGCGCACCAACCCGGTTACGATCTTGACCGCGGGGAGGAATGCGATGACCGGGAGCCAGAACGAAGCGGCTTTCGCACTACCGGGAGGCAGGCATCACCCGGACCTGGTCACCGGCACCTCCGTCGGGCTGGCCTCGACCATCGACGACCATCTCGGCGCGGACACCCGGTTCGAGGACCTGCGCCTGCCCGTTCACGGCCATGGTCAGCATGCGCAACCAGGCGGTCCCGGAAGCACCGGTCGCGGCCGCCGAAGTTTCCGTCCTCTACCTGCCGGGCCCCGCGCCGATCCGGCTCAGCCCGCTGGACTTCAGCCACGCCAACCAGCTTGTGGAGCAGGCGTACGAGGCGGCACGCGGCTACCTCGCCGCGCTGGCCGTGCACGGCCCCGGCCTGTACGGCGGGCCGGGAGTCGTCGTCTGAGCAGCCGCACCGACACGGTCAACAGCAACACCGGTCGAGCGAGTTGTACCGGATGGGCTCGGGGCACCGGAGATCCCGAGCCCACCCGGCAGACGCCCTCGAAGGGGGACCAGCAGCTGTGGTCGCGCCCCTCGCACGTCACCGATCGATCCCCCGCGGCCGCCGATAACGCCCTACTGAGAGGTAACCGTCCGTGTTCATCCCGCTGTGGTTCCGAAACACTCCGGTCAACTCGATTCCGCAGTCACTCCCCGGACTCCGCATCGAGTTGCCACTCTTGGTAGCTGTTTTCCCGTCCTGAAGGCGGTATCAGCCTTCCACAGTAGCTCTCCGTAGCGCTACTACTTTGAGTAACTAGTAACCCGAATGGAGTACTCGTGGTGACTTACCGTCACCATTCGCCTGCGTGTTGGCAGCACTGCCCCTGCCGGAGCACAACTGGGCGATGGCGATGGCCAGTGCGATGATCGTGAACCCCACCGAGCAGAACATCGCCACGGTCAACCCGGAGGTGAACTCGCCGGAGGACAGGGTGACCGCGTGGAAGACCGAGGCGAGTACCGCCGTTCCCAGCGCGGTACCGAGCCGCTGCCCGGTCTGCAGTGCGCCACCGGCGACGCCGGCCATTCGCGTCGGCACGCTGCCCAGCGTGAGCGTGGTGTTCGGCGAGATCACCATGCCGCCACCGATGCCGGCCACCAGCAGTGGCAATACCGTCACGAGTCCGATCCGGTGTTCCGGCACCAGCCCCGCCAGCACAGCCACCACCGAGAGCCCGGCCGCGACGAGCCCCAGCCCGGCGACGGTGAGCCAGCGGCCCCAGCGGGGTACCAGTCGTCCGGCAACCGCGGCCGACACCGCGGACCCGAGTGCGAACGGAGTCACCGCGAGCCCGGACTCCAGCGGCGTGTAGCCCAGCCCCTGCTGGAAGAACAGCGCGAAGACCAGCCAGATCCCGGCGAAGCCACAGAAGTACACGGTGCCGATGGTCGCCCCGGCCGAATAGCCGGGGGTGCTGGTGAAGAGCCGGGTGTCGAGCAGCGGCGGCCTGCCCCAGCGCACCGTACGACGCTCCCAGCGAACGAACAGGAAGCCGAGGACCGGCGCGACCCCGAAGAGCCACCACAGCGTGCGCAGCCCGCCCTGCTCGGACTCGACCAGCGGCAGCAGCACACAGAACACCGCCCCACCAAGCAGCAGCATCCCGGGAACGTCGATCTCCGATCGCACCGGCCCCTTCCGGGGGACCGAAGGCAGCAGCCTCGCGGCCAGCACCAGTGCGACGATGCCGATCGGCACGTTGACGAAGAACACCCAGCGCCAACCCGAGGAGTCGCCGAACGCGGCGAGGATCAGCCCGCCGAGAACCGGTCCGATGGCCGTGGAGATGCCGACCGTCGCCCCGAACAACCCGAAGGCCTTGCCCCGCTCCGCCCCCCGGAACAGGTCCTGGATCAGCCCGGTGTTCTGCGGCGTGAGCAGCCCCGCGGAGAATCCCTGCAACAACCGGGCCAGCACCAGTGTCGTCTCGGTGGGGGCCGCCCCGGCGAGCGCGCTGGTGACGACGAACGCACTCAGCGCGATCAGGAACATCCGGCGACGGCCCAGCACGTCGCCGAGCCTGCCGCCGGACACGAGCACGAGCCCGAAGGTCAGCGCATACCCCGAGATCACCCACTGGATCCCACCGGCAGACGCATTCAGACTGTCCTGAATGGACGGCAGAGCCACGTTCACGATGCTGACGTCGAGCAGGCTCATGAACCCGGCCATCAAGGTGACGGCAAGAATCCGCCACCGGCGCGGATCGGGCTCGTAGGCCTCCGAGCTTGTCTGAGAACTCGGGTCACTTTGACCTGGCGATCCACCGTTCTCAGACGCACTCTCCGGCACGCCGGTCATCCTCCGGCGGTGATTCCCGGGATCCCCTTCAGCTCACCCATGAGCATCGAGCTGACCTTGACCGGGTAGTCGTACAGCGCGAAGACCGTCTGCCGCCGCTTGCCGACGAGCTTGAGGTGCACCGGAGTCTCACCGCGGTGTGCCTGCAGTGTCTGCTTGAGTTCGCTGACCACGCCCTGGTCGATACGTTCGGCCGCGGCCAGCAGCATCAGCGGTGGTTCGTCCCCGCCGAGTTCGGCGGAGCTGAGGTCGAGTGGGACGAGACCGCCGCCGAAGATCGACATCTTGTCCTCGCGCCAGTTGACCCTGCCCTTCACCAGCACCGCGTTGTCCTCGGCCAGGTCGGCGGAGAACATCGCGTAGGCCTTGGGGAAGAACAGCACCTCGAGGGAGGCGTCCAGGTCCTCAACCGTGCAGATCGCCCACGGCTCGCCCTTCTTGTTGACCCGCCGGTCGAGCGAGGTGATCAGCCCGGAGATGATGAGCTCGCCCTCCTTCGGCGGATCGGCGAGGATGGCCGCGATCGGCCTCGGCGCGTGCTTGCGCAGAATGCGCTCCGCCCCGTCCAGCGGGTGCGCGGAGACGTAGAGCCCCAGCATCTCCCGCTCGTAGCCGAGCAGTTGCTTGCGCGGATACTCCTCGTCCCCGAACTTCAGATGCGCCAGCGGAGACGAGGCGTCGGAACTCGAATCGTCGTCCCCACTGAGTCCGAGCGGGTCACCCGCACCCGGGCTGAAAAGGTCGAACTGCCCCATCGCCTGCTGGCGCTTGAGTGGCACCACGGCTTCCACCGCGTCCTCGTGTACCTGCACCATCGACAGCCGGGTGTTGCCGAGCGAGTCGAACGCACCCGCCTTGATCAGCGACTCGATCACCCGCTTGTTGCAGGCCAGCAGCTCGGACTTGTCGAGGAAGTCGGTGAAGGAGGAGTACTTGCCCTTCTCCTCGCGCGTCTTGATGATCGACTCGACGACGTTCGCGCCGACGTTGCGCACCGCGCCCATGCCGAAGCGGATGTCGTCGCCGACCGCGGCGAAGCGCAGCGCCGACTCGTTGACGTCCGGCGGCAGCACCTTGATGCCGAGCCTGCGACATTCGGACAGGTAGATCGCCGACTTGTCCTTGTTGTCGCCGACCGAGGTCAGCAGGGCCGCCATGTACTCGGCCTTGTAGTTCGCCTTGAGGTACGCGGTCCAGTACGAGATCAGGCCATAGGCGGCGGCGTGACTCTTGTTGAACGCGTAGCCGGCGAACGGGAGGATCGTGTCCCACAGGGCCTGGATGGCTTCGTCGGAGAAGCCGTTGTCCCTCATCCCGGCGTGGAAGCCCTCGAACTCCTTCTCGAGGACCTCCTGCTTCTTCTTGCCCATCGCGCGGCGCAGAACGTCGGCTCGGCCCATCGAATAGCCGGCGACCTTCTGCCCGATGTGCATGATCTGCTCCTGATAGACGATCAGGCCGTGGGTGTCGGCCAGGATCTCCTTCAGGGGCTCTTCCAGCTCCGGGTGGATCGGTTTGACCTTCTGCCGCCCGTTCTTGCGGTCGGCATAGTCGTTGTGGGCGTTCATGCCCATCGGGCCGGGGCGGTACAGCGCGCCGACCGCGACGATGTCGTCGAAGCTGGTCGGCTGCATCCGGCGCAGCAGGTCCCGCATCGGCCCGCCGTCCAGCTGGAACACACCGAGCGTGTCACCGCGGGCGAGCAGTTTGTAGGTCTCGGGGTCGTCCATCCCGAGCCGGTCGAGGTCGATGTCCTCGCCGCGGTTGGCCTTGATGTTGTCGATCGCGTCGCCGATGACCGTCAGGTTGCGCAGACCGAGGAAGTCCATCTTCAACAGCCCGATGGCCTCACACGACGGGTAGTCCCAGCCGGTGATGATCGAGCCGTCGTCACGCTGCCACAGCGGGATCGAGTCCATCAGCGGCTGCGAGGACATGATCACCGCGCAGGCGTGCACGCCCGCGTTGCGGATCAGGCCCTCGAGGCCGCGCGCGGTCTCGAAGATCGTCTTGCACTCTTCGTCGGTCTCGACCAGCGCGCGCACCTCGGCGGCCTCGCCATAGCGCTCGTGCTGCGGATCGACGATGCCGGACAGCGAGATGTCCTTGGCCATGATCGGCGGCGGCAGCGCCTTGGAGATCCGGTCGGCGATCGAGTAGCCGGGCTGGCCGAACTGCACCCGCGCGGCGTCCTTGATCGCGGCCTTGGTCTTAATGGTGCCGAACGTGATGACCTGTGCGACCCGGTCGGCGCCGTACTTCTCCGTCGCGTAGCGCACCATCTCGCCGCGCCGACGGTCATCGAAGTCGATGTCGATGTCGGGCATCGAGGCGCGCTCGGGGTTGAGGAACCGCTCGAACAGCAGCTTCTGCGGAATCGGGTCCAGGTTGGTGATACCCAGCGCGTACGCGACCAGCGAACCCGCCGCCGAACCACGGCCGGGCCCCACCCGGATGCCCACGCTGCGGGCGTAGTTGATCAGGTCGGCGACGACCAGGAAGTAGGCGGGGAAGCCCTTCTGCACGATGACACCGAGCTCGTGCTCGGCCCGTTCCTTGTAGCCCTCGGGCAGGCCTTCCGGGAAGCGCCAGTCGAGGCCCTTCATGACCTCTTTGTGCAGCCAGCTCGCCTGGTCGTGGCCCTCGGGCGCCTCGAAGACCGGCATCCGGTCGTGGTGGGCGTAGACGTCCTCGTAGGACTGGACCCGCTCGGCGATCAGCAGCGTCGAGTCCGCGGCGCCGGGCACCTCGGTGTCCCAGTACTCGCGCATCTCGGCCGCGGACTTCAGGTAGTAGCCGTCCCCGCCGAACTTGAACCGGTTCGGGTCACTCAGCGTCTTGCCGGACTGCACACACAGCAACGCGGCGTGCGAGTCGGCCTGGTCCTGCGTGACGTAGTGCGAGTCGTTCGTGGCCAGCGGCATGAGGCCGAGGGTCCGGCCGACGTCGAGCAGGCCCTCCCGCACCGACCGCTCGATCGGCAGTCCGTGGTCCATCAACTCCAGGAAGAAGTTGTCCTTGCCGAAGATGTCCCGGTAGTCCGATGCCGCCTGGATCGCCGCGTCGCGCTGGCCAAGCCGCAGCCGGGTCTGTACCTCACCGGACGGGCAGCCGGTGGTGGCGATGATGCCCTCGGCGTTCTCCGCGATCAGCTCGCGGTCCATCCGCGGCTTGCGGTAGTAGCCCTGGATGCTGGCCAGTGAGGACAGCTTGAACAGGTTCCGCAGGCCGGTCGCGTTCTCGGCGAGCATCGTCATGTGGGTGTAGGCACCGCCACCGGAGACGTCGCCACCCTCACCGAACTCGTCGGCGCCGCGCTGGTTGCTCTGCCCCCAGAAGACCGGCTTCTTGTGGAACCGGCTCTCCGGGGCGACGTAGGCCTCGATACCGATGATCGGCTTGATCCCGGCCTTCTTCGCCTGCTGGTAGAACTCGTCCGCGCCGTACATGTTGCCGTGGTCGGTCATCCCGACGGCAGGCATTTCCAGTCTGGACGCCTCCGCGAACAGAGGAGCGATCTTCGCCGCGCCGTCGAGCATCGAGTACTCGGTGTGCACGTGCAGGTGGACGAAGGAATCGTTCGACACCAGCGAAAACCTCCCCTGAGTGGATCAACCGACAACGCGTGCGGCCGGGTGTTCCACCTTAGTCCTGTCGGTTTCGGAGCGGTCCCCCGCCACGCCGTTCGGGTTGTCGCCCTTCGGTGTGCTGGGCATACTCCGTGGACTCCAGTTCGCCCACTACGAACGGGACCGGTCGGGGAATGCAGAGCGAGTGCGTTGAGCTGCACGGGGTGCTTCCGCACGCCCGCAACCGTGTCTGGGGTGTCCTCGGCTCCCCCGAGCTGTACCCGCGGTTCGTCCGCGGGGTCACCTACTGTGAGCGGCTCACTCCGCGGAACACCGAGCAGGATCTCCGCTATGCGGTCCGCGCCCGGTTCGACGACGGTGACGTCGTGCGGGACGAGGTCCGGGCGCTGGTCTACCGCCGCGGTGAACAGGTCGTGTGGACCAGCGTCCTCGACGAGCGCCGGTGGTTCTCGATCCGGCTGAAGGACACCGGCGACGGGCAGACGGTCCTGAACGCCGTGCTGGGGCTACCGCCCGCGACGAAGGTCCACGGCAGTGCCGTGACCAGGCCCGCCGCCCGGCGCCGGTTGCAGGAGCTGCTGGACGAGGTACTGCGGCGCCTCGACGACCATCTTGCCGAGCGGCCCGCGCCCCTGATCGGTCAGGGCCGCAAGGCCTCCACACTCGCCGTGGCCCACACACTGGTCGAGGCGGGCGTGCTGGCACCGTCGCGACCGGACCGGATGCTCCGGCAGCTGTCCTCCCTCGCCAGGTGGGGCCCGACCGTCGCGGGCGGCTACCGGGCCGCGGCGGGACGCGGGCCGGACGATCCGGCGTTCATCGACGAGCGCGGCGCGCGCACCTTCGGCGAGGTGGACGAACGCAGCACCCGGCTCGCGGCCGGTCTCGCCGCGGCCGGGGTGGGACAGGACACCCAGGTGGCGATGATCTGCCGCAACCACGGCGCCATGGTCGAGGCGCTCGTCGCCTGCGGCAAGCTCGGCGCCCACGTGCTGCTGCTGAACACGGGGATGTCGGCCCAGCAGCTGGCCACCGTCGTACAGCGGCACAGCGCCAGAGTGCTGCTGTACGACGACGAGTTCTCGGCGCTCGGACGCTACCTAGGCCCCGACGTGGTCCGGATCAGCACATGGTCCGACGGCGCCGGCGCGCATCGGGCAGCGGACACCGCGGACATCGACGTCGCGACCCTGGACGAACTGGCCGGGCACGCCTCGGCGGACACCCTGCGACCGCCGGACAAACCCGGCAGGCTCGTGGTGCTGACCTCGGGCACCACCGGCACACCGAAGGGGGCCCGCAGGCCCACCCCGAACGGACTCGGGGACGCCGCGGGGATCCTCTCCCGTATCCCGCTGCGGGCAGGTGAGCGGGTTCTGGTCGCCGCGCCCCTGTTCCACACCTGGGGACTGGCCGCGCTGCAGCTGGGCATGCCGCTTCGGGCGACGCTGGTGCTGCGGCGGCGATTCGACGCCGAGGACGCGCTGCGCACCATCGCCCAGCACCGGTGCACCGCCCTGTTCGCGGTGCCGGTGATGCTGCAGCGGATACTGGACCTGCCGGCCGAGGTCCGGGCCCGCTACGACACGTCCTGCCTGCGCATCGTCGCGAGCAGCGGGTCCGCCCTGCCCGCCGCGCTCGTCGACGGTTTCATGGACGCGTTCGGGGACGTCCTGTACAACCTCTACGGCTCCACCGAGGTGTCCTGGGCGAGCATCGCCGATCCCGCGGACCTGCGAGCTGCCCCGACCACCGCGGGCCGCCCGCCGCTCGGCACCAGGGTCGCGGTCCTCGGCCGCACCGCCACGCCGGCGCCGCCCGGCACTGTCGGACGGATCTTCGTCGGCAACGACATGCTGTTCGAGGGCTACACCGACGGTCTCACCAACGAGGTCGAGCACGAGCTGATGAACACCGGCGACCAGGGTTTCCTCGACGCGGACGGCAGGTTGTTCGTCGCGGGCCGGGACGACGAGATGATCGTGTCCGGCGGCGAGAACGTGTTCCCGCGGTCGGTGGAGGAGATTCTCGCCGCGCTGCCCCAGGTGCGGGAGGCGGCCGTGATCGGCGTGCCCGACGCGGAGTACGGACAACGCCTCGTGGCGTTCATCGCGCTGCGGGACGGCGCGCGGCTCGACGAGGACACCGTGCAGAGTTACGTGCACGGCAGGCTGGCGCGGTTCTGTGTACCGCGCGAGGTCACCTTCGTGCCGGAGCTGCCCCGCAACGCCACCGGCAAGATCCTCAAGCGGCTGCTGGAGGACGGCGACTGGTAGGCCGTCCGGCCGCACCTGCTGGACGACAATACGTGAAACATGTTCTAATTTTGCGGTCCGCCCACGTCGAGCACTCTCGCCGGAGGTACCGCCAATGCGTGGACGTCGATTCCTCGGCCTGCTGCTGCTGGCCGCGCTGCTGCCCTCGCTCGCGGGCACGTCGGTCGCCCAGCAGGCGGCCGAACCCGCCGCCAAGGCACCCACACTGCAACGTGACGGCCGGTGGCTCGTCGACCAGCACGGCCGGATCGTGCTGTTGCACGGGCTGAACCTTGTGTGGAAGCACGATCCGTACGTGCCGCCGGACTCGCCGGAGGGCTTCACCTCGGCCGACGCCGACTGGCTGGCCGAGCACGGGTTCAACGGCGCCAGGATCGGCACGTTGTGGGCCGGGGTCACGCCGGACACGCCCGGCGTCGCGGACGAAGCCTACCTCGACAGGTGGGACCGCGTGGTCGACCTGCTCGCCGAACGCCGGATCTGGATGCAGTTCGACTTCCACCAGGACCAGTGGCACGAGACATACGGCGGTGGCGGCGTGCCGGACTGGGCGGTGCGCCGGCCCTTCCCGTTCAACCTGCTGCCTCCGGTGATCGCGCCGTTCCCGTACGGCTACTGGACCCCTGAAGTGTCCACTGTGTACGACCGGTTCTGGGCGGGCAAGGACGACCTGCTCACCGGATGGGCCTCGGCGTGGCGGGTGGTCGCGCAGCGGTGGCGGGACCAGCCCTACTCGATGGGCTACGACCTGATGAACGAGCCGTGGGCAGGCCTCGAATGGGCCGACTGCCTGATCACCGGATGCGCGGGCACGTACTCAGGCGAACTCCAGCCCGCTTTCGAGCAGGCGCTGGCCGCCGTCCGGGACGTCGACCCGGACGGACTGGTCTGGTTCGAGCCCCAGCAGTTCGCGGGCGGGCAGCGGGTCCCGACGTTCTTCACCCCCGTGGCGGGCGAGGACCAGCTCGGGTACTCGTGGCACAACTACTGCCCCGAGGTCTTCCTCGAGTCACAGGGCCTGCCCGGATCCGATGTCACCAAGTGCGCCGACTTCAGCGACGAGCGCACCCGCACCGCTCTCGACCAGGGCGAGCGGATGAACGCTGTCGGGCTGATGTCGGAGTTCGGCGCGACCGACAACATCGAGGCTCTCGAGATCGACACCGCGGTCGCCGACCGGCATTTCACCAGTTGGATGCACTGGGCGTACAAGCAGTGGAACGATCCGACCACAGCGGACCAGGCGCAGGGACTCTTCACCGACGACGCCGACCTGAGCAGCGCGAAGCCGGAGAAGCTGCGCACACTCGTCCGCACCTACCCGCAGGCCACGGCCGGCACACCCCTGGACTTGTCCTTCGACCCCGGCACGGGCGACTTCCACTACCGCTACCAGCCGCGCGAGGCAGGCGCGCCGACGGAGATCTTCGTCAGTCCCCTGCACTACCCCGGAGGCCACGACGTCGAGATCGACGGCGGGCGCGCCACGGGCGCGGCCGAGGACAACCGCATTCTCGTCGAACCGGACGGCACCGGACCGGTTTCGGTCACCATCACCGGCAGGGGCTGACCTCACCCTTCATCGGGCAGCAGGGTGCTCGCGGCACAGAGCGTGGCGAAGCCCATCGCGAAGGCGGCCACGAACCGCCGTTTGCCGGGATCGGGCAGTCGCGTGCCGAACAGCAGTGCGTCGGCGCTGTCGGAAAGGACGCGCACGCCCACCGCGATCCTTCGTGCCCGGCCGGGGGGAGCGAGCACCATGGCGACCCCGGACGCGAGGTCGCGGGCACCGATCGCGCCGATGAGCAGCGCCGGCGCCTGCGACACCTGCTCCCGGTCGCCGGCCAGCCCGCACGGACGGGCCAGCAGTTCCGGGCGGGCGATGATCGCGGCGCCGTAACCGGCTGTGGCCAGTCCGAGCAGGCGGGTCAGATGCGGCATGTACGGGTGATGCCCTGATCAGTCGGACATCAAACGTCCCGGCGGTCCCTGAGCAACTGCCGCCCGATGACCAGGCGCTGGATCTCGCTGGTGCCCTCGTAGATGCGGAACAGCCGGGCGTCGCGGTAGATCCGCTCCACGGTGACGCCGCGCATATAACCATCACCGCCGTGGACCTGGACCGCCCTGTCGGCGACACGCCCGAGCATCTCCGAGCAGAACAACTTGGCGCTCGACGGCCCCAGCGTGCGGTCGGTGCCCGCGTCGTAGGCCGCCGCCGCGTCGTGCACCAGCGCCCTGCCCGCGGCCAGTTCGGCATGTGAATCCGCGAGCAGCGCCCGCACCAGTTGGTGGTCGCCGATGGGCCGCCCGCCCTGCCGGGTGTCCCCGGCGTGCGCCACGGCTTCGGCGAGGGCGCGCTCCGCCATGCCGACACAGACGGCGGCGATGTGCAGCCTGCCCCTGGCCAGCGCGGCCATGGCGATCCTGAAGCCGTCGCCCTCGGCACCGAGCAGCGCGGTGGCGGGGACACGGACGTCGTCGAGGCGCACCTCGGCGGTCCATGCACCGGCCTGCCCCATCTTCTCGTCCCGCGGTCCCACCGTCAGCCCCGGCGACGCCGAGGGCACGAGCAGGGCCGAAATCCCGGTCCGGCCGGTGGCGGCGGGGTCGGTCCTGGCGAACACGACGAAGACGTCGGCGATCGGCGCATTGGTGATGAACCGCTTGGTACCGGACAGGGCGTACTCACCGTCGCGAGCGACGGCGGTGCTGCGCAGTCCGCTCGGGTCCGAACCGGCCTCGGTTTCGGTGAGCGCGAAGGAGGCGATCGCGGAACCGGCCGCCAGCTTCGGCAGCCAGTGGTCCCGCTGCCGGTCGGTGCCGTGCCGCACGATCGCCTGTCCGGCGATGCCGTTGTTGGTGCCGAACAAGGACCGGAACGCGGGCGTGGTGTATCCGAGTTCGATCGCGAGCCGGACGTCCTCGGCCATGCTCAGCCCCAGGCCGCCGTACTCGACCGGCAGCGCCCAACCGAAAAGACCGATCTGTGCCGCCTTGTTCTGAATGTCGGCGGGAATCTCGTCCCGCTCGTCGATCTCCGCCTCCCTTGGCAGAACTTCCCTGCGGACGAAGTCCCGGACCGTGGCCAGCACCTCGGCGAACTCTCCGGCTTCCACAAGACCTCCTGAGCAAGCGCTTAGGTCCTTTGCGCACTTTCCCGGGAAAGTGCGGTTGGGGCAGTGGCGGGGAACACAATCGGGATGCTCGACATCCTTGTGGAGCAAGAGTAATGACACGCAGCGACCAGCTGGGGACCCGTTGTGGACAAGCTCCACAGTCTCTGATTGCATTGCTGCCGTTGCCGCCGGGGACGGCTGGCGGACAGGACCCGCACACAGCGACGAGAAGGTAGTGAACTACATGGCGACGCGGGCTCGGGAACTGCTCAATCGCTCGCGGTCGCTCCTCGACCGATCGCGCGTCGTGGTGGCTTCCCGACTTCTGGAGAACACCGAGTTCGAGAACACCGAACGTGAGCCCCTTGCCCTCACCACGGGAACGCAGGGGCCCCAGCCACAGGCCGCGACACCGGACCGGGAGGCCGCTGAGGCGCTGGTGGGCATCTGCTCCAGCATCGCGCTGCGTGACCTCAACCTGGTCGACAGCCTGCTGGCCCAGCTCGAGGAGATGGAGGCGAAGGAGGAGGACCAGGACCGCCTCGCCGAGCTCTATCGCCTCGACCACACGGCGACCCGGCTGCGGCGCAACGCGGAGAACCTGCGCGTGCTGGCCGGCCGGGACTCCGACGACTCCGGAGCGGAGACGGCGTCGCTGGTCGACGTCGTCCGCGCCGCGATGTCCTCGATCGACCACTACAGCAGGGTCACCATCGGCAGGGTCGTCTCGCTCGGCGTCGTCGGCTTCGCGGCCGAGGACCTCAGCAGGCTGCTGGCCGAGGTGCTGGACAACGCCGCCAACCAGTCATCGCCGGACTCCCCGGTGCGGGTGAGCGCACATCTCACCGAGCAGGGCAGCGTGCTGCTGCGCATCGAGGACGAGGGCATCGGCCTTCCGCCGGACCGGCTCAGCGAACTCAACCACCGGCTCTCCGCGGCACCCGTGCTCGACGACGACTCGGTGCGGCACATGGGGCTCGCCGTCGTGCGCAGGCTCGCGGACCGCCACGACATGCGGGTGCACCTGGACCGGCGGATGCCACACGGCACCACCGCGACCATCCTGCTGCCTGCCGGGCTCGTGTGTGAACTGCCCGAGGCCAACTGGTCCGGCGCGCAGACCGTGGTCTTCCCGCAGGCGAGCTTCGGCGCCGACCGCCAGCGCTCCGCGCCGAAGGTGGCGCCGAAGGTGGCGCCGAGATCAGGTCTGCCCCACAGAGGGGCGAACCGGAACACCGCGCCGGCCGATCAGCACGCTCCGCCGTTGACCAGGCGCAAACCTTCTCCGGTGCCCGCCCCGGCGTCCGGCGGCACCACACCGGGCGGGTTGCCGCGCAGGGTTCCGCGCAGCATCAAGGGCACAGACCCACGCCCCGCCGGCGACACCGACTCGGACGCACCGTCCAGCGCCGAGGAGACCGTGGGCGGCCATGACCAGTTGCTCGCCGACCTCGACGCCTTCTCCGACGGCGAACAGGCCGCACGCAGCGAGCAGCAGGCCAGCACCAACGACGTGAAAGACACAGGCACGACCAACACCGACTCAGCGACACCACCCGAGGAAAAGACGCCGTGACGGCCCCCGACAACACCACCGGCAAGTCCGAATTCACCTGGTTGCTCAACGACTTCGTGCGGAAGGTGCACGGTGTCACCCATGCGCTGATCATGTCCTCCGACGGCTTCCCGCTGACCGCGTCGGACGCCGTCAGCAGCGACGACGCCGAGCAGCTCGCCGCGATCTCCAGCGGACTGCTGAGCCTCGCGGGCAACAGCGCCGCCCTGTTCGACAAGGGCAACTGCGAGCAGATCATCATCCGGCTCAGCCGCGGGTACTTCCTCTTCATGGGCATTGGCGTCGGTGCAGGCCTCGCCGTGCTCACCGGGCCCGAGTGCGACATGAAGGTCGTCGCCTACGAGATGACCCAGTTCGTCACCAACGCGGGCCACGCACTGACCCCCGAGATCCGCGCCGACCTGCGGCGCGTGCTCACCGCCCGCCGCCCGCAGGCCTGAGCGGCCTGGACAAGGATGTGATCACTGTGTCCAGCGAGGACGCCTCCGACGTGCCGCCGCGAAAGAAGCGCAGCAGGCGGGTCCGGCCCTACGCACTCACCGGAGGCCGGACCAGAACCAGTCACCAGCTCCTGGTGGAGACACTCGTCTCCGTTCCGCAGTACGACCCCGCGCTCAGCGATGCGCTGATGCCGGAGTCGCGGACGCTGTACGAACGGGCCCGCAGCCAGGCCTCGATCGCCGAGCTCTCGGCCGCGCTGAACCAGCCGCTGGGCGTGGTGCGCGTGCTGATCAGTGATCTCGCGTCCGAGGGAGCCCTGTTCATCCACCCCACCGCCCACGCATACCAACACGACATGCATGTGCTCGAGAGGATCCTCGATGGACTCAAGCGGCTACCGGTCTGACGACGAGTCGCGTTCCGGCACGGACGCGGGTCTCCTGACGATCTCGGCGAAGATCGTCGTCGCAGGTGGCTTCGGCGTCGGCAAGACGACCCTCGTCGGGTCCGTGTCCGAGGTCCCCCCGCTCAACACCGACGCGTGGATGACCGAGGCCAGCGAGAACGTCGACGATCTACCTCCTGGCGGCGGCAAGTCCACCACCACCGTGGCAATGGACTTCGGTCGCATCACGCTGCACTCCGACCTGCTGCTGTACCTGTTCGGCACGCCAGGACAGGCACGCTTCTGGTTCCTCTGGGACGACCTGTCCCGGGGCGCACTCGGCGCGATCGTGCTGGTGGACACCCGGCGCATCGACGAGTCGTTCGCGGCGATCAACTACTTCGAGAACGACTCGGACCTGCCGTTCATCGTTGCGGTCAACCGGTTCGACGGGCAACTCGAGCACGACCTCGACGAGGTCAGGGACGCCCTCGCGCTCGCACCGGAGATCCCGCTCATCACCTGCGACGCCAGAGATCCGGCGTCGGCGGCCGAGGCGCTGCGGACCGTTGTCGAGCACACGATGTCGCTGGCCGAGGTGTCCGACTCGGGACGAAGGACGGATCTGCCGCGACCACGGTCGGAGTACAGCAGGGCGTGACGCGCAACCTGCTTTCACGACGAGCACTGGAGGATGCCAAGGATGCGTAAGGTTCTGATCGTCGGCGCCGGTCAGTCCGGCCTGCAACTCGGACTGAGCCTGCTGGCCCGCGACTACGACGTCACGCTGATGTCCGCGCGCACACCGGACGAGATTCGCGGTGGCAGGGTGATGTCCACCCAGTGCATGTTCAACTTGGCTCTGCAACACGAGCGGGACGAGGGTCTGAACCTGTGGGAGCAGGAGTGCGTCAACGTGGACGGCCTGGGAATCTCGATCGCCGCTCCGGACAGCAGCAGGGCCGTCGACTGGGTCGGCAAGCTCGACCGGTACGCGCAGTCGGTGGACCAGCGCGTGAAGATGGCGGGCTGGCTGGAGCTGTTCGAGGAGCGTGGCGGCAAGCTGATCATTCACGGCGTGACGACAGCCGATCTCAACTCGCTCGCGGGGATGTACGACCTGACCGTCGTCGCGGCGGGCAAGGGTGAGCTGGTTCAGCTGTTCGACCGCAATCCCGAACTGTCGCCGTTCACCGCACCGCAGCGGGCGCTCTCGCTGGCCTACGTACACGGGATGGCACCACGTCCCGAACACCCCGAGTACTCCGCCGTACGGTTCAACGTCATTCCCGGCGTCGGCGAAATGATCATCATCCCGGCGTACACGCTCAGCGGGAACTGCGAGATCCTCTTTTTCGAAGGCATCCCCGGCGGGCCACTGGACTGCTGGCAGGATCGACCGTCCCCACAGGAGCATCTGGACCGCATCCTCGCCCATATGAAGCAGTTCCTGCCGTGGGAGTACGACCGCACCCGCGACGTGGAGCTCACGGACTCCCGCGCGACACTGGCAGGCGCCTACGCGCCGGTGGTGCGCAACCCGGTCGGTGAGTTGCCGTCGGGCCACACGGTGCTGGGGATGGCGGACGTCGTCGTTGCCAACGACCCCATCACCGGGCAGGGCTCCAACAACGCCAGCAAGTGCGCGGCATCCTACCTTGAGTCCATAGTGGAACACGAGGACAAGCCGTTCGACCGGCGGTGGATGCACGGAACCTTCGATCGCTACTGGGAATACGCGCAGTACGTGACCACGTGGACCAACATGATGCTGCGCCCCCCAGAGCCGCACGCCCTGGAGATCTTTGGTATCGCGGAGACGAAGCCAGCGGTGGCCTCCCGCTTCGCCAACGCCTTCGAGGACCCCTCGGAACTCCGACACTGGTTCTTGGACCCGGAAAAGGCCGCAAAGTACCTGGCCAGCGTCTGAGCCCAGTCCCTCCCGGAATTCATCGACGAGTTCCGGGAGGGGATCAGCCAGCGAGGACGCGCTCGATCTCGGCGGCCTGGGGCATACCGGCGCGGGCGCCGACCTGGCCGACCGAGATCGCGCCGGCCACCGAGGCGGCGTGCACCGCGGCCGTGAGTGTCTCGCCTGCGGCCAGCCTCGTGGCCAGGACTCCGTTGAAGGTGTCGCCGGCGCCGGTGGTGTCACGCACCGTCGCGGGGCGCGGCGGGACGTGCTGTGGACGTTCACCGGGGAGCAGGACGAGTGCGCCGTCACCGCCCATGGTGACCACGACCGGCGCTCCCGACGCGGCCAGCACGGCCTCGGCCGCGGCCGTGACCCCGGCGATCCCTTCGCCCGCCCCCGCGTCGTGCGCGCCCAGCATCGCCGCCAGTTCGGCGACCTCGGTGACGTTCGGCGTGAGCACCGGCCCGTGCCGGAGGAGGTCGACCACCACGGGCTGCACCGGTGCCGGGTTGAGCACGCACCGAACCCCTCCCCCGGCAGCGGTCTCCACCGCCGCGGCGACGGCCTCGCCGGGAATCTCGGTACTCACCAGCACGCAGCCCGTGGACTGCAGCGCTGCCCGCAGTGCCGCGCGCACACTGTCGGCCACCACCGCCGCGTTGGCCCCCGCCCCGACGGCGATCTGGTTCTCGCCTGCCGGGTCCACCACGATCAGTGCCGCCCCGGTCGCCACCGAGTCCAGTTCGGCGACCCCGTCGACCAGCACCCCGTCCGCACGCAGTTCCGCCAGCGCGGCGCTTCCCGTCTCATCGGTGCCGACGGCGCCGATCAGCCGCGTGACCGCGCCCGCACGGGCCGCGGCCACCGCGGCGTTGGCCCCCTTGCCGCCGCCGTAACGGCGCAGGTCGGGACCCACCACGGTCTCGCCAGGACCGGGCAGCCGAGGAGCGGCGACCACGAAGTCGACGTTGATCGCCCCGACCACGATCACTTCCGGAGCCGAGCGACCGCTCGGGAATGACGACATACTCCAACCTCTCGCGCCACGGCACTGTCTGTGTCCTGTTTCTTGGTCGGGTTGTTCACTTCCGAAGTGCTGTCATGTCCGCGCCTCACCCGCGGTCGGCAGCAACAACCCTCACGGCGGCAGTATCTCGGTCAGTACTCGAAGTGCGCGATCGCGGTGGGCGTCCATCTCGGCGATCAACAGGTCGGCGTCGCGACGGCGGACCGCGTCGAGGATGCGGTCGTGCGCGTGCACGGCCTCGCGCCGTTCCTGTGGCGAGTTGTAGTACATCGCCCGGTAGGCCTCCGTGGAATCCCAGAGCAGCTGGATCAGGCGCATGGCGTGCACCTGACCAGGTGCCTCCAGGATGGCGAAGTGGAAGCGCCGGTTGGCCTCCAGTTCGGCGGCGACATCCGCACGATCCACCGCGTCCGCGCAGTCCCGCGCCGCCAGCTCGATCCGGTGCAGTGCGTCGGCGTCGAGTGTGGGCAGCGCCCTGCGCGCGGACCTTTCCTCGAGCACCTGGCGCAGCTCGTAGATCTCCTCGAGGTCAGCGGCGCGCAACTCGGTGACGAAGTATCCGCGCCGGGGCCGGTAGACGACCTGCCCCTCCTGCTCCAGCGCCCGCAGCGCCTCCCGTACCGGCGCCACGCTCACGCCGAAGTTCTCCGCGACGTCCTCCTGCAGCACCCGCTGCCCCGGCCGTAACTCGCCGTCGACGATCGCCCGCCGCAGGCCGTCGAGAGCGTGCTGCGCCGTGGTTCCCGGACCGGCCCCGCGCGAACTCACCGGAACGCCTGTATCCCGGTCAGCGCCGAGCCGATGACCAGCGCGTGCACGTCGGCCGTGCCCTCGTAGGTCACCACGGACTCGAGGTTGTTCATATGCCTGATGACCGGGTAGTCGAGGGTGATGCCGTTCGCCCCGAGGACCTGCCGGGCCGTCCTGGCCACCTCCAACGCCGCGTTGACGTTGGCCAGCTTGCCCATGCTCACCTGCTCCGGCCGCAGCGTGCCCGCGTCCTTGAGCCTGCCCAGGTGCAGGGCCAGCAGCGTCGCGCGGTTGACCTCGAGCGCCATCATGGCCAGTTTCTGCTGCTGGATCTGGAACGACGCGATCGGCCGGTCGAACTGGATGCGGCTGGTGCTGTACTCCAGTGCGGCCTCGAAGCAGGCGCGCGCGGCGCCTGCCGCACCCCAGACGATGCCGTAACGTGCCTCGTTCAGGCAGGACAGCGGCCCTTTCAGCGAGGTGGCGCCGGGGAGCATCGCGTCGGCGGGCAGCCGGACGTCGTCGAGCAGGAGTTCCGAGGTCACCGAGGCCCGCAACGACAGCTTGCGGTGGATGTCCCTGGTGCTGAAGCCCGCTGTGCCCTTCGGCACCAGGAACCCGCGGACGCCCTCTTCGGTACCGGCCCAGACCACGGCCACGTCGGCCAGTGAGCCGTTGGTGATCCACATCTTCTGCCCGTGCAGGATCCAGTCCGCACCGTCCCTCCGGGCGTGGGTGCGCATCGAACCGGGATCGGATCCCGAGTCCGGCTCGGTCAGCCCGAAGCAGCCGACGGCGTCCCCGGCAGCCATGAGCGGGAGCCAGCGCTGCTTCTGTTCCTCCGACCCCCACCGGTGGATGGCGTACATGGCCAGCGACCCCTGCACGGAGACCAGACTGCGAACCCCGCTGTCGCCTGCCTCGAGCTCCATGCAGGCAAGGCCGTATGCGGTGGCACTGGTCCCCGCGCAGCCGTAGCCCTCGAGATGCATGCCGAGCACACCCAGTTTGCCCAGTTTGCCCGGCAGCTCATGCGGAATTCGAGCCTCCTCGAACCAGCCACCGACCTCGGGAACGACCCGGTCACGCACGAAGGCGCGGACCGTGTCCCTGATGTCGCGCTCCTCGTCGGAGAGCAGCTGGTCGATACCGAGGAAGTCCTCGGGGCGGACGGCTGGGGACATGGGAACGCTCCTTGTGGTTGGACAAATGGGCGTCATGCACATGACGCAGGGCGGCTACCGTGCGCGAGTCACCTGCACTCGGTCGCCGCGAGCAGGCCCTACCGCGGCAGAGAAGCATGCCGCAGCGGGAGCCCTTCTCCGCGAGCTCCGGGCCGCCCCCGTCCACCGAGTTGTGCATAACGCTCCTTGACCAGGTCGATGCGGGGATCTACTCTCGGCTCACTCGATTTTCGAAATTCGAAGGGTTATTCTTCCAGGTGGCTTCCGCGCTTGACAACCTCCGGATCCTCGACTTCTCCCGAGTGCTGGCGGGGCCGTTTGCCACGATGATGCTCGCCGACCTCGGCGCCACAGTGACCAAGATCGAACGCCCTGGCATCGGTGACGAGACGCGCACCTGGGGACCGCCGTACGACGACAGCGGCGAGTCGACCTATTTCCAGTCGGTGAACCGCAACAAGGACAGCCTCGTGCTCGACCTGACCGACGCCACCGACCTGGACCGTGTGCGGAAGCTGGCGCTGGCTGCCGACGTAGTGGTGGAGAACTTCCGGCCAGGGGTGATGGCTCGGCTCGGACTGGGCTACGACGACCTGCGCGCGGACAATCCCGCCCTGGTGTACTGCTCGATCACCGGATTCGGCAGCGGGCCGGGAGCCGGGCTGCCCGGGTACGACCTGCTGATCCAGGCGCTCGGCGGGTTGATGAGCATCACCGGACAGCCCGACGGCGATCCGCAGAAGGTCGGGGTGGCCCTGGTCGACGTGCTGACCGGCCTGTTCGCCAGTGTGGGAATCCTGGCCGCGCTGCGCCACCGGGACGCCACCGGCGAAGGCCAACTGGTGGAGGTGGACCTGCTGTCCTCGCTGCTCGCCGCACTGGTCAACCAGGGGTCGGCCTACACCTCAGGCGGTGTCGTCCCCGGCAGGATGGGCAACGAGCATCCGAGTATCGCGCCGTACGAACTGCTGCCCTGCGCAGCTGGGGAACTCGTGCTGGCGGTGGGCAACGACCGTCAGTTCGCGGCGTTGTGCGAGGCACTGGGCGCGCCGGAACTGGCGACCGACTCCCGGTTCACCGGCAACGCGGACCGGGTCAGGCACCGGCAGGACCTGCGCGCCGCGCTGGTGGAACGACTGGCCACGCGGTCCGCCGAAGACTGGGTGTCGCGGCTCGCCGAGGCGCGAGTGCCCGCAGGAGTGGTCAACGATGTCGCGGGCGCGTTCCGGCTCGCGGCGAGTCTTGGGCTCAACCCGGTCGTCCGGTTACCGCGCGAGGACGGGACGACGGTGGCTCTGACCAAAAACCCCATCGGGCTTTCCGCGACTCCGCCGAATTACCGCTCCGCTCCGCCCCGGCCCAGTTGAATAGAGTGGAATCCGACGCAACGTAGTGCTTGACGCTGTTTGGTGGTACACGAAGTCGGGTAACTTCCTGTGTCCTTGTACACATGCGGTACCTGACGAGATGGGGGTAGCACGCATATGGGGCAGGAAACCGAGCCCCGCTTCACGCTTGGAGCGGCCGCGCAGGAGGATGAGCGCGCCCTTGGCGGACCCGATCGCGACGGCGTGCTCGCCGGGCGGTACGAGCTCGGTGACGTGCTCGGCAGCGGCGGAACCGCGACGGTGTACCAGGCGTGGGATCGCTCGGTCGAACGGTCGGTGGCCGTCAAACTGTTCCATCCCAGTGCACGGCGTGCCGACCAGCATCGACAGGCGGAGGAACTGCGCATCCTCGGCGCACTGCACCACCCGGACCTGATCGCGCTGTACGACACCGGCGTACACGAGGGCAGGCCCTTCCTGGTGATGCAGCTGGTGTCGGGGCCGACCCTGGCGGGGCGGATTCTGTGTGGCCCCCTCTCCCCGGACGAGACCGCGGACATCGGTGTGCGCCTCTCCCGCGCGCTCGCGTACGTGCACGAGCAGGGCGTCACCCACCGGGACGTGAAACCGGCCAACGTGCTGCTGGGACCCGCCGGGCCGAAACTCGGCGACTTCGGCATCGCCCACACCTTCGACGGGACCAGGGTCACCTCGACCGGCGTCGTGGTCGGCACCGCCGCCTACCTCGCACCGGAACAGGTGCGCGGCGATCACGTCGGCCCAGCCGCGGACGTGTTCGCGCTGGGCCTGGTCCTGCTGGAGTGCCTCACGGGCAACCGGGAGTACCCTGGCCCGCTCGCCGAGTCCGCCGTCGCCAGACTGCACCGCTCACCGGTGATTCCCGACAGGTTGTCTCGCAGGTTCGGTTCCCTGCTCAGAAGGATGACCGCCCTCGACCCCGAACTCCGCCCCAGCGCCGACGAGGTCGCGGAGCGGCTGGCCGCGACGCATTCCAGCGGAAGTCTCGTCGTGTCCGCCCGCACCGCGCGGATCGCGGCCGCGACCGGCAGGCTGCGGGGCACACTGCTGCCGGTGGGCGCGCCGGTCGCGGCTGTGTCGGCCATCGCCCTGGGGCTGATGTTCCTGAACGGCCCGGACGGCGGAACGGTCGTGGACGAAGGCACCGAGGCGAGTCCCAACGAGGCCACCGGGGCCCCCTTGCCCGGCCCACCGCCCTCGACCGCGTGGGACGTGACCTCGCCCAGCCGGGCCGGTGAATCGTCTCCGGTGACCGGCGAACCGGCCGCGGACGAATCCGTGGGTTCCGTGAGCTCGGATGGCAGGCAGCAGCCGCAGGACCCGCGCGGCAGGGAGACCGCCCCCGACCCGCAAACCCCGGCCGAGCCCGAACCCGCCGAGGCCGAGGGCCGTCCCGGCTCGCTCCCCGGCAACGCCAGCGACGAAGCCCGCGAAAACAGGGGCAAACCCGAAAACCCAGGCAAAGGCAACAAGTCCGAAGAGGACTGACCGACTTGGCAGTTCCGGGCGTGAGTTGGCGGTTTCCGTGGCGCCACTCGCCGCACCCACCGCTTCGCAGACCGACCGGTGGCGACTCGTAGGCTCCGGGTGCAACGGTCCGAACGAGATGCCGAGGAGCGCCCCGATGCCCCAAAGCCCCGCCACCGCTGATCTGGTTGACGAGTGGGGAGACCAGCTCCAGGTCTGCGACCTGCAGTTCCGCCACTTCGGCGGACGCAGCAGGTTCACCGGCAAGATCAGGACGATCAGCTGCTACCAGGACAACGCACTGGTCAAACAAGCGCTGCACGAGCCGGGCGAAGGGCAGGTGCTGGTCGTCGACGGCAAGGGCTCACTGCGCACCGCGCTGCTCGGCGACCTGATCGCCGGCGCCGCCGAACGGTCCGGCTGGGCCGGGGTCGTACTGCACGGCGCGGTTCGCGACAGCGTCGCGCTGGCCGGGCTGGACCTCGGCGTCGCGGCGCTCGGCACAACGCCTCGCAAGAGTGGCAAACAGGGCATCGGGGTGCGAGATGAGCCCGTCGGCTTCGGCGGCATCCTGTTCCGTCCCGGCGACGAACTCTTCGCCGACGAGGACGGGATCGCCGTCCTGCCCGCGACCGAACAGGGGTGACGGCCGACCCTGCGAAAGTCGTCGGGCATCCGGGTGACGTCCTGACCCGTCGGCCCTGATCGTGATCGCCACTGTTGCCCCAGTGGTCTATACCTTGCATACTTCTGCTCGCCGCAAGCAAAAAGGTTTCGGGTTCTCCGAGCGAGAGGCGAGCACATGCGAGCGCACCCGTTTTCCCGACGACTCCGCACCGGGCTGGTTCTGGCCACGACGACCGCCGCGGCGATCGGCACGGCCACACCGCACACTCCCGCCAATGCCACCGCCAGCGACGCACAGCCTGCTGCCGTCGTCTTCGAGGACAACTTCGACGGTCCCGCGGGCTCCCCTGTGGACGGTGCCAAGTGGCAGCTCGAAACCGGTGACAACGTCAACAACCGCGAGCGGCAGTACTACACGAACAGCACACGCAACGCCGCGCTCGACGGTCAGGGTAATCTGGTCATCACCGCCCGCAAGGAGAACCCCGGCAACTTCAACTGCTGGTACGGCCGCTGCGAGTACACCTCTGCCCGGCTGAACACCGCAGGCCGCTTCAGCCATACCTATGGACACTACGAAGCTCGGATTAAGGTGTCGCGCGGCCAGGGAATGTGGCCCGCCTTCTGGATGCTGGGCAACAATTTCGGCGATGTGGGCTGGCCCGACAGCGGCGAGATCGACATCATGGAGAACGTCGGCTTCGAGCCGGCCACAATTCACGGCACCCTGCACGGACCCGGATACTCCGGCGGCGAGGGCATCGGCGCCGGATACACCCTGCCCGACGGACAGCACTTCGCCGACGCGTTCCACACCTTCGCCGTCGACTGGTCACCGAACCGGATCACCTGGTCCGTCGACGGCACCGTCTACCAGACCAGAACCCCCGCCGACCTCGACGGCGACCGCTGGGTCTTCGACCACCCGTTCTTCCTGATCCTCAACCTCGCCGTCGGCGGACAGTGGCCTGGTGACCCCGACGGCAGCACGGTGTTCCCGAACCAACTGGTGATCGACTACGTCCGCGTCACCACCGGCGACAACGGCGACCAGGGCCCGACCGGGCAGATCACCGGCCTCGACGGCAAGTGCGTCGACGTCGCGGGTGCCGACAGCGCGAACGGCACCCCGGTCCAGCTGTACGGCTGCAACGGGACCCCCGCACAGCAATGGACCGTCTCCGGCGACGGGACCATCCGCGCGCTCGGCAAATGCCTGGACGTGACGGCGGCGGGCACCGCTGACGGAACCCCCGTTCAGCTGTACGACTGCAACGGCACCGGCGCCCAGCAATGGACCGTCACGGCCGCCCGCGACATCGTGAACCTCAGCTCCGGAAAGTGCCTCGACGCCAGCGGGCACAGTTCCGCCGACGGCACACGGCTGCAGATCTGGAGCTGTACCGGCGCCGCGAACCAGAAGTGGACCGCGCCAGCCTGACGCACAGCCGGCACGCGGTGGACTTCAGCACTCGGAGCCCACCGAAACCGGCCCTCCGGGGTCCTCGATCCGCAATCGGTCACCGATACCGTGCCGTCGGTACAGCGTGCGCGCCGAGCGCGCCAACTCCGGGGAGCCGCACAGGAAGGTACTGGCTTCCCGGAACCAGGGCGCGACGACATCGAGATGCTGGACATCGAGGCGGGGAGCACCGCCGCACGCGGTCTCGACATGGATCTGAAATCCGGGACCAGCGGCCGCGAGCTGGGCGAGTTCCTCGGCTTGGACAGGCACGGAGCCATGGTGCATCAGGGCCACCCTGCCCCGGTGGCACTCGTCGGCCAACGTGCGCATCATCGACAACACGGGTGCGATGCCGACCCCCTCGCTGACCAGCAGAATATCCCCCGCGGGGGCAGCGGGGAGAGTGAACTCGCCCTCCGGAGCGGCGAGACCGACAACGGTGCCCGGGGCGGCATGGCGATACAGATACCGGGCGACCGGAACTCCACGATCGGCCTGGATGAGCAGTTCAATGCGCCCATCGGCCCGATGTTGTGAGGAGACGGGTGAGAAACAGCGGGACTTCGGCACTCCGTTGATGTCCACGGTCAACCCGACCCGCTGCCCCGCCCGGAAACCACCCCAGTCCCGGCCGGGTCGCAATTCCGCGGACAGAACGGTGTATGCGCGCCTTGACACCGAGGTGATCTCCGCGCAGGCATCCCGGACCGTGATCAATGGATGCGCGAGCTCGAAGAACTGGTCGACCCCCGTGGGAGTGGCCAACTGCCGGAGACGGATCGGCTCGAACCTCGTCCACCACGGCGCGGGAATGCCACGTCCGGCCGGCCTTACGAACACTGCCCCTCCACTGAACCGGTGAATGACTCGCTACGCGACGCACAGCAAGTTTGTTGGTGCCAGAGTGGACTGTCAAATAGGCGCCCTGTGACCAGGCGTACAGAAAATACGACACCCACTCATGTTCGAGTTGCCCGAAGGCACCGGACGCCTCAGGCAATCCCGTGATTAGCACCCCTATACGAACACAGGCGACTGAAACCGTGTCGTTCTTCCTTGTTTCGCATGTTTTTTACTCGGCTTTCCGGCCAGACGGCGGGGTGCGCTAGCTTGGCGCGAAACCGGAAAGGTGAGCGGATGACAATCAACAAGCGAAACGTCACCCTGCATGGGCACACAATGAATTTCTGGGAATACCGTCCCGCCGTCCGGTCGGCCGAATCCGACGGCGACGTCCTCGTGTTCGTCCACGGAATCGCGGGCAGTGCCCGAACCTGGCTGCCCCTGCTGCACGAACTCGACCGGCGCGGCGTCGCGCGCAGGGTCATCGTGCCCGACCTGCTCGGTCACGGGGAGTCCGCGACACCCCGTGGGGACTACTCGCTGGGCGCCTTCGCTAGCGCGATCCGGGACCTGCTGGTGCTACTGGGCCTGCGGCACGCCACGGTCGCCGGACACTCCCTCGGTGGCGGGGTGGCGATGCAGTTCGCGTACCAGTACCCCGAGATGTGCGGCAGGCTCGTCCTGATCTCGAGCGGAGGCCTCGGCAAAGAGGTGAGCGGGGTACTGCGGGCCACCGCGATACCCGGGACCAAGGCGGTCCTCGCCCTGCTGGTCAACCGGGCAACACTGGCGACGGGCCACGCCGCGGCGGCGGCGCTGGGCCGTGCGCTCGGCGGGCGTCTCGACACCGAGAGCCGCGAACTGGTCGCACACCTCGCCTCGCTCGCCGACCCCGGGCGACGGACCGCCTTCCTCAGTACCGTCCGCGGACTGCTCGACCTGCGAGGACAGCGTGTCAGTGCGCACGACCGGCTCTACCTCTCGGCCGCCGTTCCGACGCTGATCGTCTGGGGCGCACGGGACTGGATGATCCCGGCGCGACACGGACGCGAGGCCGCCGGGCTGATGCCCGGCAGCCGCATCGAGGTCCTGCCGATGGCGCGGCATTTTCCACACGCGGCCGAACCGGCTCATGTCGCCACGATCCTGAACGCCTTCCTCAACGAGACCGAACCGGCACGGTTGAATCTTGAAGAACTCGCTGCCGTGCTTCTCGCGGGCGGCCAAGCCACGGTTCAGCACAGCGGGTGAGCATCTTTTTTGTCACCTGGAGACGATCCGGCGCAGAAAAAAACTCACCGCTTCACTCGAAGTGATGAAGCGTCAGAATATCTTCGTATGCGTTCCGTCAGGGCCTGTTGACAGCCATACTCGGCGGTAATTATGTTACCCGGACCACAAAAACTGGTAGGACTTCGGCAGGGAAGTCCCCGATTTTGTTGTGACACAGGGGTAACGATGACGATGAACCTGAGCGGGCAAGGCGTGCGCAACGAAGAAGCGCGGAACGGACTCGCGTCTAACTCGATGGGTACAACAGTCAGCCATGCAGGTGACAAACGACCCCGTTCTGTCACTCCCCGTCCCAGATCTGGAGAAGGAGCAATCGCCAGCGGAATCGGCAGGGCGGACCGTTTGTGGTCCTCCCTGCCCAGGGATCTCGCGGTTCGGTTTCGGCCGCACGCGGACCGGATGGCCCGGGACATTCTGCGGGAGATCCAGCGAGTCGTCCCGGAATACGCACAGCCACTCGACGGCCCGTTCGGCGAGATCATCACCCGTGGCGTCGGGCAGTCGATCCTGCACTGCATCGACAACATCGGTAATCCGGCCGCGCCGAAGGAAAACTGGATGCAGGTCTTCCGGCACCTCGGCAAGATCGAGTTCAGCGAAGGGCGCAGCCTCGACTGTCTCCAGACGGCCTACCGGGTCGGCGGCAGGGTCGCCTGGCGACACGTCGCGGAGTTCGGTCAACGGCACGGCGTCTCGACCGACACCCTCTGTGTGGGCGCCGAGGCCATCTTCGCCTACGTCGACGAGATCTCGGCGTTGTCGATCCAGGGATACACCGCTGCCCAGGCCAAGGCCGCGGGCACGACGGCACGCCGAAGACGGCGTCTGCTCGAACTGATCCTGGCCGACCCACCAGCGTCCCCGCAGGCAATCGCGAACCTGGCTGCCACCGCCCGTTGGAAGCTCCCGGAATGGGTCACCATGGTCGCCCTCGAACCACGGGACGACCGGCCCGACCCGGCTGGCCCCGCACTCGGCGGTGATGTCCTGGTCGATCTAGAGAGCGCCCAGCCCTGCCTGCTGACCCCGGACGACGTGAACGAACCCGGCGAACTCGATGTGCAACTGCAGGGCTGGCGGGCGACCATCGGCCCGAGGGTGCGGCTGAGCGACGCCCTGGTGTCCCTGCGCTGGGCCCGAAGGGCGATGGACCTCGTCCGCCGCGACATCATCGCGGACGCGCCGGTTATCCGGTGCACCGATCACCTCGCCACGATGTGGCTGCTCACCGACGAGTTCCTGGTTCGGGAACTGAGCACCAGGTGTCTCGCGCCGTTCGACTCCCTCACGGTGAAGCAACGCGCGCGGCTGAGCGAGACCCTGCTCGCCTGGCTGCAGTCCCGCGGAAGCGCACCGGAACTGGCCAACAAGCTCAACGTCCACCCCCAGACGATTCGCTACCGCATGCACCAGCTGGAGGAGCTCTTCGGCGACCGGCTGCACGACCCGGAAGCACGTCTTGAGATGGAGATCGCGCTGCGCGCCGAACGACTCACCGGCTCCCGTCAGCGGGGGCAGAAAGCACACTCATGACGGCATGTGTTTTTCACTGGTCAAATAGCACCTGCAACACAATTTCGACGAGCAGCATTCGGTCCACATAATCCTTTCACAAGGACCATTGCATCGGCATTGATTCCATATGGATTCGGCGTTAGCGGCGCGGTACGTTGACCACGGGGAAGGATCCGGTCTGGTCACCGGTCCGGGGAATCCGCTGACACCGAATGTGGGGAATCCGAGTGACCGATTCGCCGAACGACGCTTCCATCGCGCGACCGGAACGTGTCGACGCCACCTACGACTCACTGCTGGCGCCGTCGACACCGCCCTCCGTGGGATCCGGCGATGCGGGGGGCAGGACCGTGCAACTCTGGGCCCTGCTCCCCCGCGACCTCGCCCAGATCCTGCGCCCCGGGGTGCTTGATCTCGCCGACGAGGTGCTCGAGGAGATCCAGAGCGCGGTGCCCGACTACGCACGCCCACTCGAAGGCCAGTTCGGCACGACGATCACCTCTGGTGTGCAGCAGGCGATCCTGGAGTTCGTCGACCGGCTCGGCGATCCCTCCGCTCCCCGCGCCGACCGCAGTCAGGTCTTCCACCGACTCGGCCAGCACGAACTGCACCAGGGTCGCAGCCTCGATGTACTCCAGACCGCCTACCGCGTCGGCGCACGGGTGGCCTGGCGGCGGATGGCCGAGGTTTCGGCGAAGGCCGGCGTGCCCACGTCCACCCTCTGTCTACTCGCCGAGGCGATGTTCGCGTACATCGACGAACTGTCGGCGTTGTCGGTGGAGGGGCAGGCAGCCGCCCAGGAAAGGGCGGCAGGCACGCTGGAACGGCGCAGGCGGATGCTGCTCGACGTCGTACTCGGCCAGTCCGCGACACCTCCGCAGGCACTGGCCGCGCAGGCGACGGCCGCTCGCTGGCCCATCCCCGACCAGGTCGTCGCGATCGCCCTCGCCCCCCGCGCGAACGACGACTGGGCGGCGCCACCACTGGGCGACGACGTGCTGATGGACCTGGAAGGCAACGCTCCCTGCCTGGTACTGCCCTCTCCGGAGTCGCAGCGGCGCGAGACGATAGAGCGGGCCCTGGCAGGCTGGCGCGCGGCCGTGGGACCCGAAGTGCCGCTGGCGGAGGCGGCACGTTCCCTGCGCTGGGCCCGCCACGCGCTGGAACTGGTGCACACCGGCGTGCTGCCGGACACCCCCGTCACCTGGTGTGCGGATCACCTCGCCGATCTGTGGCTGATGCAGGATCCCTTTCTGGCGCGGGAACTGGTGGCCCGGACGCTGGCACCACTGCGACCGCTCACCGGAAAGCAGCGCGAGCGGCTGTCCGACACACTGCTCGCCTGGCTGGAGACACGCGGCAACGTGCGGGTGGTGTCGCGGCAGCTGGCCGTGCACCCGCAGACGGTGCGTTCGAGGGTCCAGGAACTCGACACCCTCTTCGGATCCGATATAGACGATCCACAGCAGCGCTTCGAGCTGTTACTGGCCCTGCGGGCACAACGGGCTATGCGTAACGCCGAACGAAGCGCACCCGTACCGGGCGACGTGAACGCCGGTGCGCCGAACAGGCCCTGAAAGCGCGCTCGGATGTCCCTCATATGACATTGGGGACATTCTCCGTGGGGAACGGCACGCCTACTCCCTACTCCTGCCAGCCGGATCCGAGCCCGCCCGCGAGGTAACGTTCCCGGCACCGTGCCCGCGCGGCCGTCCCGCCGGGGGTCCTGGGCAGCAGTCCCGGCCCGAGCAGCAGTACTTCACGCAGCGCGAGACCGTGTTCCACGGCCACCGCCCTGCGGATCGCGGCCGCCACCTCCGCTTCGTCGAGCTCCTCGACGAACACCCAGGTCGCGCGTTCGGCGACCAGCACCGCCCTGGGGCCGTCGTCGAACAGCGCGGTGAACGCGCACACCTGGTGAGCCGCGATGGCGGGATGTGCCGATTCGGCCGTGGCCTCCACATCCTGCGGATAGTGACTGCGGCCGTCGACGGTGAGTACGTCACTGACCCTGCCCGTCACATAGAGCTGCCCGCCGTACTGCACCCCGAGGTCACCGGTGCGCAACCACCAGCACGGTTCGCCCGCTTCGGCAGCGCCCGCGAGCAGCACGCAGAACGTCTCCGTGGAGGCCTCCGAGCGCCGCCAGTAGCCGCGTGCCACGTTCGGCCCGCTGACCCAGATCTCACCGACCCTGCCGTCGGGGACCGGAGTGCGCGTAGCCGTGTCGACGACGCAGACCTGTTGCCTGCGTGGCACCCCGGCCGCGACGAGCGTGACGGCGTCCACCTCTCCCGGTACCGTGGGCACCGCGCGGCCCAGTGCGAGTTGCGCACGGTAGAACGCGGTCTCGGTGTGCTCGCCCTCGGTGGCGGCCACGAGTGCGGTCGCCTCAACGAGGCCGTAGCACGGGCGGTAGACCCACGGGCGCAATCCGTACTCGGCGAACGCGGCGGTGAACCGGTTCGCGACTTCGGGCCGAACCGAGTCGCCCACATCGGCCAGCGCCGCGACCCCATGCAGTCGCAGCTCCGCCCGGTCCCGTAACGCGATGCGCGAAACGCAGAACGCGTACGCGGCATTGGGGGCCGCGCCGACAGCGCCCGGGTAGTTCGCCAGCGCGCGCAGCCAGTTCAGGGGATCGTCGTGGAACGCCGAGGGATGCAGCAGTACCGTCTGGATACCGGCGACCAGCGGGGTCAGCAGACCGAGCAGCAGACCGAGATGCTCGAACAACGGCAACCAGCTGACCGAGGTGTTGTGCCCGCGCCGAATCCCGAGCGCCCCGGCAGCTTGGCGGGCGCCCGCCACCAGATTGGCCTGGCTGAACATCACCGCGCTCGCCCTGCCCACCGCCTGAGCCTGGTACTGCAGGCACGCCAGGTCGTCCGGCCCCGGCTCGGGACAGGGCGGAACTCCACCACGCAGCGGCGGGAGCGTGTCGACCGCCGCGAGCTGCACGGGCGCGCGGCGGAACTCGTCCACAAAGGACTTGGTTGGCCCCAGCAGGTTCGAGGTGGTCAGAATGACGCTCGGATCGGCGTCGAGGACAGCGTTCGCCAGTTGCCTGCACGATTCCCCTCGGGCGGGCGGGAACAGCGGAACCGCGATCAGTCCGGCACGGATGACGCCGAGCAACGCGACCACGTAGTCCGCACCCTGGTCCATCAGCAGGGCGGCGCGCTGGCCCGGCCTGCATGTCCGACGCAGGAACGCGGCCAGGTCACCGGTCCGGCGATCGAGTTCGCGCCAGGTGAGCGTGCCGGCACGGGCATGTGGCTTGCCTCGGTGATCCAGCACGGTCAGTGCGGGGTCGGTGCCGTGAGCGCGCGCCCATGCGGCAAGGATCGCCGGAAGTGTGTCGCGGAACCCGTCATCCTGCCAGGACGGCGGCATCTCGATCGGCGTGCCCTGAACAGAAGCCGTGAGCGGAGAAGTGCTGTGCATCATTCCTCGCGAGGGATTTCGGACGACCGGACGAAACGGGATCAGCCAGTGGTCGTTGGTTCATACAGCACACGGATCTGACACCGGAGAACCAATTTCCTTTCGGCAGTTGATTCTTCAGTCGGGCCCCACCCGATCCAGCCATCTGGATGATGTTGCCACCGTACCGCCTGCTCCACATGGCCTACAAGTAATTCCACGTGCTGAAAGCAGACCCAAGACCGATACAAAAGTTATTGGCATTTCTTGACAAGATCGACCGGTTAATTGTGCTCTCGCTCAGGAGCACGGTGGTTCACCGGCCGGGCCTCGGGGCGTTCCGGGAACCCCGCACACCGGTGATGTCCCCCTTCGGCAGACTGCAGTGCGCGGCCGTGTTCAGCGGCCCCCCGCCGGAGGTGTCCAGCCCGTTGCGATACGGCGTCGAGCCGTACCCGCTGGTACACGGCGGCGGGTCGGAGAAAGTCAGGGCCAGTCCGAAGTGTGCTCCGTCGGCACGGACGACGGACGAACCCGCCGCGATCGCCTGCGGTGTCATCACCAACAGCTGTTCCAGCCCGCGCTGCCTGACCTCGAGCACGGTGGACGTTGACAACAGGTTCGCCATCAGCACACCAAGGTTCGGGCCGCTCTGCCGGACGAGCTGGGTCACCTCCCGCGCTGCCGGCGCGACCGCGGGAATGAGCTCGCGGATGTCGGAGTCGGACTTCTTGAGCTGGGCCGCCAGCAGCGCCGCGTTCCGCGCGAAGGACCGAATCGCGTCGGACTGTTCGACCTGGGTGGTCAGTACGGTATCGGCGTCGGTGACCAGACTCGTCACGTCCGGTATGTGTTCGGTCGCGGTCTCGATGAAGTCGATCCCGCTGTCGAGCAGGACCTCCAGGTTCGGCCCCGCCCCGGAGGTCGCTTCGTACAGTTCGTCGACGACGATACGCAGGGACTCCTTCGGCACTGATTCGACGAACAGGTCCAGGTTGCCCAGCACGGCGTCCACCGAAAGCGGAACGTCGGTGTCGGCCTGTTCGATGACCGATCCCTCGGTGAGCATCGGCCCGGCCGCCTGCCGCGGGCGCAGGTCGACGTACTGTTCCCCGGCCGCGGACCGGCTGGCCACGACGGCAGTCAGATCGGCCGGGATCTCCGGGGCACTGGGATCGATGTCGAGATCGGCCTCCATCCCGGCCTCCGTCAGCCGCAGCTCACCGACACGGCCGACCGTGACGCCACGGTAGGTCACCTCCGAGTTGGTGAACATGCCGCCGCTGGTGGCGAACCTGGCGGTGACCGTGTACCCGCTGTCCCACAGCATCTTGTGCAGGCCGACGTACTTGGCTCCGACATAGCTGACGCCCAGCAACGCGATCACCACGAAAATCGTGACCTGCAGGCGAACGAGTCTGGTCAACATCAGCGCACACCTCCCGCTCCGCTGGTGCGGGTGTTGAAGTCCAGGAACGAGTTGAGGTAGTCGCCCCTGATGGCGTCCAGCGCGACGTCCGGGAACGGGAACGTGAGCAGCGTCTGCATCGCGGCGGGAAGGGCCGCACCGGATTCGGCGAGTTCCCGCAACGTCGGTTCGAGGGCCGTCAGGTCGGCAACCAGGTCGTCCTTGGTCCGGTTCACGGTGTCCACGGCGACATCGCTGAGATCCGCGAGCGCCGTGAGCATGGCGACAAGTGCTTCTCGCTGCTCCGAAAGAGCTTCCACGCCGGGTGTGAGGTCGGTGAGCACCTCGTCGATCTGCGCCGTACGTGCGGCGAGCGTGCCCGCCAGCTCGTTCACCCCGTCCAGTGCCCTGCTGATCTCGGCCTTGTGCTCGTCGAGGCCGGTGACGAACTCGTCCAGATTTCCGATCAGCGAGCGGGCGGCGCTCTCATTGCCGGAGAGCGCGGCGTTCAACTCCCGATTGATGGTCTTGATCTGCGCGATCCCGCCACCACCGAGCAGCAGTGACAGGGCACCGAAGACCTCCTCGATCTCCGTGCCCCGTTCCGTGCGCTCCACCGGAATCACCGCGCCGTCACCGAGTTCGCCGGTCGGCGTCCCCAGCTCGGGTGGCGCCAGCTCGACGAACTTCTCCCCGAGCACACTGGTCTGGCGTAGGCGGGCCACCGCGTTGGCGGGCAGTTCCACCGCACCGTTGACCGCGAGCGTGAGTAGCGCCGTCCTGCCGTCCTCGGCGAGTTCGACCCGCTCCACCGCGCCGACGGCGACGTCGTTCACCTTCACCCCGGACTGCGGAACGAGATCCAGCACGTTGGTGAACTCCGCGATCACGCGGTAGGGCCGTGGGCCGAGGTCCGCACCACCGGGCAGCGGAACGTCGTACATGCCGTCGAAACCGTCCCTGCCGCACCCGGTGACCAGCACCAGCAGGACCGTGAGTGCCGTCGCCCGCGCCCTTCCCCTGCGCCGCCACACGGGCCTCTCGGTTTTCGCGAATCTGTTGGTCATCGCGCACCCCCTGCCGAGCGCAGCGTCCCGGTCAGCGGCAGCGGCAGCGCGGGCGAGCCGGATCCGCCGCCGTTCAGTTCGGGGAACTCGAGCAGATTGGCTCTCGCGTCGATCGTTCCCGAACGCGGGTTGTAGGCCTGCACCAGATTGGTCAGTGCGTTCGGCGCGGTGTCCAGCGCCTCGGAAAGGGAGGCCTTCTGCTCCACCAGCACTCCGGCGATGCCGGCCAGCTTGTCCACGTTGGACTTGATCTTGCCCCGGTTGTCCCTGACGAAACCCTGTACCGCGCCGACGGCATCGGTCAGTTCCGCCAGTGCGGCGGCGAGGTCATCCCGATCCTCGGCGAGGACACCGCTGATCGAGGCCAGCTGCTCGGTGAACTGCTCGACCTGACCGTCGTTCGCGGCGAGCATCGCGGTGAACTTGCTCAGGTTCTCCACCGTGCCGAACAGATCGTCCTTCGACCCACTCAACGTTCGCGCCAGTTCGCCGAGCTGCCGGATCGACTCCCCGAGCGGCTTGCCGTTGCCCGCCAGCGTGCTGGCCCCCTGCTCCAGCACCTCGCTGACCGCTCCCTCGGAGTTGGCTCCCTTCGGTCCCAGTGCGACGGTGAGTTCGTTGAGGCTCTCGAACAGCTCGTCCACCTCGACCGGGGTCGCGGTACGTGAGAGTGGGATGTGCGTCCCGTCCGCGAGCTCCGGCCCGCCGGAGTAGACCGGGGCGAGCTGCACGTACCGGTCCGCGACGACGCTCGGAGTGATCACCATCGCGCCCGCTTCCGCGGGGATCTTCACCTCCTCCTCGACGGTCATCCGGACCTCGACGCGGTCGCCACGCGGCTCTACCGACTCCACTGTGCCCACGACGACGCCCAGCACCCGGACATCCGACGCCGGGTAGATGCCGACCGTGCTGGTGAAGGACGCGGTCACCTGCTTTCCAGTGTCGACGGCCAGGACCACCCAGGTCGCCGCGGCGAGCAGGACGACCACGGCGCCCGCCGCGATGAGCCGGAGTCTGCCGCGTGGCCCGCGCCCCTGCGCCGGCACCCGCTTCTCCGCCTGCCCCCCGGAAGGCCTCGCCGGTACCGGACGCATCCGCAGCGTCCGCGTGAGCTTTCCGCGATCTGGTCGCCTGGTTCGCTTGCCCATCAACGGCCCCCGTTCCTCGGCGGAATGCAACTGCCCGGCTGCTGCGCGGGTACCAGGCCGCAGATGTAGCCCTCCACCCATCGGCCGTTGCCGACCGCGTTGCCGACGAGCCGGTAGAACGGCCCGGCAAGGCGCAGGCTCTCGGTCAGCTTGTCCTGGTTGCGCCGCAGCACCGTCGCCACCCGGTCGAGCTGGTCGAGCGCGGGACCGAGAGTTGCCTGGTTGTCGGCCACCAGGCCCTGCAACTCCTCGGCGAGATCGCGGGTACCGGTGAACAGCCTGCCGATCGCGTCCTTGCGCGCGTTCAGCTCGGTCAGCAGGATGTTGCCGTTCTTGATCAGCGACTCGAACTGCCCTGTGCGATCACCGATGGTCGTGGTGATCTCGTTGGTCTCCGCGAGCAGCGTCCGTAGGTCCTCGTCCCTGGACGCGAGGGTGCGCGAGACCGCGGACATCCCGTCAAGCGCGGAGTGCACGTCCTCCGGCGCGGTGGCGCCGAGGGTGTCCGACAGCGTGCGAAAGGCCTCCGCCAGCTGATCGGTGTCGATCGCACCCGCCGCGGTCGCCAGATCCCCGAACGCCTCGTTGACGTCGTAGGGCGAGGTGGTGCGCTCCCGTGGGATCGGCTGCGCCGGATCGAGGTTGCCCCTGCCCAGCGGATCGAGAACCAGGTTCTTCTGACCGAGCAGCGTTTTGATCTTGATGCCGGCCGTCGTCCTGTCGCCGAGCCAGATGCCGGAGACGGTGAACGTCACCGTGGCGTGGTCGTCCTCCAGTTCGATACGGTCCACCTCGCCGACCTTGACTCCCGCGACCCGCACCTCGTCCCCCGAGCGCAGGCCGGCCGCCTCGGTGAACTGGGCGGTGTAGGTGGTTCCCCCGCCGATGATGGGCAGATCGTCCGCCTGATACACGACCAACCCCAGAACCAGCATCACCAACGCGCCGATGCTGCCGACCGTCACCGGATTGCGCTCGTGGAAGGACTTCATCGCCTGCACCTCGCTTGTGTCACGGGCACCCCGACGGGTGGACCGCCAGGTGCCGGCGCCGCATCCGACGACGCTTCGCAGAGATAGAAGTTGAACCAGGAGCCGTAGGAAACCAGCGTGCCGATCCGGTCGTACTTCACCGGCAGGTTGCCGAGGAACTTCTCGAACACGGCGGTGTTGTCGGCGAGATTGCCTGAGAGATCACCGAGTGCGGTGATGCTCCGTTTCAGTGGCGCCCGTCCCTCCTCCAGCAACTCCGCGGTGCTGTCCGCGAGATCGCCGAGTCCACCGATCGCCGCGCCGATGGGCTTGGCATCCTCCGCGAGTCCCTTGACGAGTTGCTCGGTGGTAGTGACCAACGTGGAGAGCTGGTCACCCTTGGCGTTCACCGACTCCAGCACGGTGTTCAGGTTGGCGATCACCTCACCGATCACCTTGTCCTTGTCGGCCAGGGTGGATGTCAGTGATGCGGTGTGCCGCAGGAAGCTGTCCAATGTGGCACCTTCGCCCTGCAGGACCTGGATGATCTCGTAGGAGAGCTGGTTCACCTCGTCCGGCGACAGTGCCTCGAACAGTGGCTTGAAGCCGTTGAACATCGCCGTCAGGTCGAGCGCGGGGCTGGTCCGCTCCAGCGGAATGTGCGCCCCCGGTTCCAGCTTCTCCCCGTCCGCCTCCGGCCCCTGATCCACCGCGAGGTAGCGCTGGCCGACCAGATTGCGGTAGCGGATGTCCACCGTGGCCGAAGCGTTCAGCTCGCGGCCGGCCTCGAAGGAGAACCGCACGTCGGCGAATCGCCGATCGACAACGATCACCTCGTCCACCTGGCCGACCCGGACACCAGCCATCCGGACGTCGTCCCCCGGATTGACCGAGGTGACGTCGGTGAATCTGGCCGTGTAGTAAACGGCATCGCCGACACCGACGTTGGCGATCGTGACAGCCAGTACCGCGGCGGCCATCGAGGTGACCACGAAGAAGATCGCTCCCTTGATCAGTGGGCCCCAGAATCCGGTCATCGCAGTGTCACCTCGGTTCCGCGCAACAGCGGCCCCAGCAACATGCCGCTCCAGCCCGCCACCTCGGGCGGGGTGACGCCGAGCACCGGTGCCATCAGTTCGGCCATGAGTTGTCGCTCGTACGGTGAGTTCTCGATGGGGATGGACTGCAGCGCGAGCGGGAGGGACGCCGCGGCCCTGGGCGCGGGCCCACCGGCGGCCGCTCGCCTTCCCTGCCCTGGAGCGCTTCCCGGCGGGTAACACCGTGGCCCGCCACCGGCGTTGTAAACCGGGGCGTCCCTGCCTGGAACGTACTTGCCCCGCGGCTGCTGGACACTCAGCTTGACGTGCAGCCCCGGTTCTCCAGTCCCCGCGCCGAACGCCTTCTCCAGCAACGGTGTCAACCGGTTCACCGAGTCGAACAGGCAGGGGAAGGAAGGCGAGTATTTCGCCAGCAGTTCCAGTGTCGGCCTGCTCGACTCGGTAAGCCCGATGAGGCTGTTGCGGTTGTCTCGGAGGAAGGCGCCGAGTTCCCTCGCGGCCGTGCGCACCTCGGCGTACAGGGCGTCCAGACTTTCCCGCTCGTCCGCGATCGTCCGGCCGGTCACCGTCAGATCCGCCAGTGCCTGCAAAATTTCCGGCGCCACATCCGTGTACAGCTCAGCCACGTCCGCGGTGCCGCTGATCGCCTCCTTGAACTGCGGCATCAGCGGATTCGTTTCGGCAAGCAGGCGGTCGAGGCCCACGATGCTCTCGCCCAGCGCCTCACCACGGGTGTCCAGCGCCTGAGCCACCGCGCCCAGCGAGGCGGAAAGCTTCTGCGGCTGTACGGCTTCCAGCAACGGCAGCAGGTTGCCGAGTACACGCTCCAGCTCGATCGCGTTCTCCGACCGGTCCTGGGGAATGACGTCACCCGCGGCAAGACTGTGCGGATCGGGTTGATCCGGGAGCACGAGGCTGACATAACGCTCCCCGAACACTGTCTTCGGCAACAGCCGTGCCGAGACGTTCCGGGGCAGCTGGTCGATCTTGGCCGGGTCCATCGCCAGCTCGATCTCGGCTCCGGCCGGCGTGGTCCGCACGTCCCTGACTTCGCCGAAGGGGACGCCTCGTACCTTCACCTCCGCGTTCTCGTCCAGCTGCATCCCGACCCGATCGGCACGCAGGATCACCGAGTCCACAGTGGTGAAGCGCTTCTCGTACACGGCGACCGCGAACCACAGCATCAGCGCCAGCACCAGGAAGAAGATGACGCCCGCGAACTGCGTACCCAGCCGTTTGCGCGTGTCGCCCGCCGTCATCCCGCCACCTGCACAGTCGTGTTCGCGCCCCAGATCGCCAGGCTCAGGAACAGATCCAGCACACTGATCAGCACGATCGAGGTCCGCACGGCGCGCCCGACCGCGACACCGACTCCCGCGGGGCCGCCCGAAGCGCGATACCCGTAGAAGCAGTGCGTCAGGATCACCGCCACGCTGAACACCAGTACCTTCCCGAACGACCAGAGCACGTCCTCCGGTGGCAGGAAGAGGGTGAAGTAGTGGTCGTAGTTGCCTCCCGACTGGCCGAAGAGCCACACGGTGACCTGCCGGGAAGCCACATAGGACACCAGAAGACCGATCACGTAGAGCGGGATCACCGCGACGAACCCGGCGATGATCCGGGTGGTGACCAGGAACGGCATACTGCGAACCGCCATCACCTCGAGCGCGTCGATCTCTTCCGAGATGCGCATCGCACCGAGCTGGGCGGTGAAGCCGGAGCCGACCGTCGCCGAGAGCGCGAGCCCGGCGGCCAGCGGGGCGATCTCCCTGGTGTTGAAGAAGGCGGTCATGAATCCGGTCAGCGCCGAGATGCCGATCTGGTTCAGCGCACTGAATCCCTGCAGCCCGACCGTGACCCCGGTGAAGATGCAGAGACCCACCATGACGCCGATGGTCCCGCCGATCACCGCGAGTGCCCCGGTACCGAAGGTGACCTCGGCGAGCAGCCGTACCACCTCGCGGAAGTAGTGCCGCAGGGCGAGCGGTACCGCGCCCAGCGCCTTGAGATAGAACAAGAGCTGGTCGCCCAGGTTGAACAGCGCGTTTCCCGGACGGCTCAGGGTCCTTTTCGCCCGCTCGGCGACGGTGGTCACGTCAGGTTCCCTTCGCCGGCACCAGCTGCAGGTACAGCGCGGTGATCACGGTGTTGACGAAGAACAGCAGCAGGAAGGTGATGACCACGGACTGGTTCACCACATCGCCGACGCCCTTGGGGCCGCCCCTGGGATTGAGCCCCCGGTAGGACGCGACGACACCGGCCAGGAAGCCGAAGATGAACGCCTTGATCATGCTGACCCAGAGGTCCGGTAGCTGCGCGAGCGCGTTGAAGCTGGCGAGGTAGGCGCCCGGTGTCCCGCCCTGCACAATGACGTTGAAGAAGTAGCCACCTGCCACCCCGACCACGCTGACCAGCCCGTTCAACAGGACCGCCGCGACGATCGCGGCGAGTACCCTCGGCACGATCAGCCGATGGATCGGCGAGACGCCGAGCACCTTCATCGCGTCGATCTCCTCGCGGATCGTCCGCGAACCCAGATCGGCGCAGATCGCGGAACCGCCTGCTCCGGCGACGATGAGCGCGGTGACGATGGGGCTCGCCTGCTGGACCACCGCGAGCACACTGGCCGCGCCGTTGAAGGACTCGGCGCCGAGTTGGCGGGTGAGCGACCCGAGTTGCAGGGAGATGACCGCACCGAAGGGGATCGCCACCAGGATCGCCGGGGCGATGGAGACACTGGCGATGAACCAGAACTGCTGGACGAACTCCCGCAACTGGAACGGTCGGCGGAACATGGCGACGACAACGTCGAGGCCGAGGGAGAACATCTGGCCGAACTCGCGTATCGCCGACCGGACCGCACTCACTCCTGGCAGGGATGTGGGTGCCGTCATCGGAGCCTCCCGCTCGCCTCTTCCATGGCAGCCCTTCGGTGGCTCGACAACGGTTTCAGCCCGTAGCGCGCTCGTTCCTCCGGTTCGAGGCTGGCGATGACGCCGTGCTGGGCCAGCGCCGGAAGGGTGTGCAGCACCCGCATCACCCGGTCCTTGCGCCGCCGGACGGCGTCGCGGTGAGGCAGTCCGGGGGTCGGCACGAGCTGGGGCGCGACGCCGCGCACGTCCTCGTCCCCGGAGCCGTCGGAGTGCCCGGCATCGGCCTGGGCCTGCTCGCGGGCCATCTGGGCGGAGTCCTTTTCCTCGCTCATCCCGATGGGACCCAGTCGGCGACCGTTGAGGAACTGCTCCACCACCGGCTCGTCCGAGGTCAGCAACACCTCCCGCGGCCCGAACATCACTAACTCCTTGCGGAACAACATCCCCAGGTTGTCCGGCACCGTCCGAGCCACGTTGATGTTGTGCGTCACGATCAGAATCGTCGCGTCGATCTGCGCGTTCAGATCAATCAGCAACTGCGACAAATACGCCGTCCGAACCGGATCCAAACCCGAATCCGGTTCATCACACAGAATGATCTCCGGATCCAGCACCAACGCCCGCGCCAACCCCGCACGCTTACGCATGCCACCGGAAATCTCCCCCGGCAAC
>NZ_FOKG01000022.1 GCF_900111885.1 Amycolatopsis marina | reverse complement strand
CCCAACGACCCGACGAACAACACCGCCAGAACCACACCCACCGACCGATGCAGCCCCCACCCAGCCCGCCGCGCCACCAACACCACCACCGCGATCAACACCGGCCACACCACATAAAACTGACCCTGAATCGACAACGACCAGAAATGCTGCACCACACTCGCCCCCGTGTGCTGCGCGAAATAATCCACCGAGTTCGCCACCAGCTGCCAGTTCTCCACATACAACGCCGACGCGAACACCTCACGAATCGTCTGAAACCACCGTGTCTCCGGCAGAAACAACCAACTCGCCACCATCACCACGAACAACACCGTCAACGCCGCCGGGAACAACCGCTTGATCATCCGCGCCCACAACGGCCCGAACTCAATCCGCCCCCGCACCGACACCCGCACCAACTGACCCGTGATCAAAAACCCCGAAATCACAAAAAACACATCCACACCACCGGAAATCCGGCCAAACCACACGTGATACACCACCACCAACAACGCAGCCAACGCCCGCAACCCCTGCAACTCAGGCCGAAAACGCCGAGGCTCTGGTGATGCGGCGCCTGAGCGTGCAGCCGCGGGCATGTCGGCTCGAAGCTGGTTCATCCGTGCGGGTCCTCCGGTAACGCGTGCGGGGGCGCCACCGAAGTGGCGCCCCAACGATGCCATCGCTGGTTCGAAGGGAACCGCACGGGTGGCGGAAAGATCCCCACCACGTCCCCGATGGGCCTACCGGATCCCGCCGAACAGGATCTCCAGCACGAGGTGGGTGGCGCGCGCCACATCCGGGTGGCCTCGGCGGCCCCTGGCGATGTCGGTGACGACGTTCAGTGCGGCGTGTACCCGGAAGCGGACCAGTGCCGAAGAGTCCACTGTGCGGCACTCCCCCGCGAGCCGCACCCACGTGTCGACGTGCCTGCGCTGGGTGTCGCGCAGCCTGTGCCGGTCCGCCGCGGGAAGGTTGGTGTTCTCCGACACGTACACGGCGGCCATATCGGACTGCTCCAGGATGAGCCGCACGTAGGCGGTGACCAGAGCGCGCAGCGCGGTCTCGGCGTCGCCCGCAGCGCCGAGCGCGTCGGCTGTCGCGACGCTGAGCCGCTCCGCCGCCCGGTAGAAGACCGCGGTCAGCAGGTCGGTCTTGCTCGCGAAGTGCCGGTAGACGCTGGACGCGTTGATCCCCGCGGCCGCGCCGATGTCCTCCACGCTCACCCCGTGGTAACCGTGCAGGTGGAACAACCGGACGGCCTCCGCGAGCAGTCGCTCCCGGCGGGGCATCATCGGCCCCGCACTTCGCTCGCGCGGCGCTCCTGCGCCACCCACGTGCGGCAGTCCCCGCAGCTCCAGCACCTCGATGGCGATGGCGTGCACGACGAGTTCGGCCTTACCCCTGGCCAGTTTCGCTCGATGCGTCGAAGGGCTGACCAGAACACTCAGCGCCGCGGCGGTGAGGTACCCGGCGTCGGACCGGCTCAGCTCGGGCCGCACCTGGATCAGCAGGTCACGCAGGCGGCGCGCGCCCTGCTGCATCTGCTCGGTCACACGCAGCCTGTCCGGCTCACTCAGGTGCCGCCCCTCCCACTGGTAGAGCCGTCCTAGTGACCGGCGCTCCACACCCTGTCTGGCCAGACCCCGCACGACCGCGTCCAGGGCCTCAGCGGGCGACCCGGCCGCGTCGCCATGACTGGTGGCGAGCGTGAACGAGTCGCACAGCTCGCTGACGGCATGCGCGAGGATGGCCTGCTTGTTGCGGAAGTGCCGATAGATGGCCGGACCGGTGATCCCCACCTCGTCGGCGATGTCGTCGACGCCGACGTTGTGATAGCCCCTGCTGCAGAACAGTTCGGCCGCGGTGACCACGATCTGCGCCTTGCGGTTCCTCGGCCTGCGCAGCACGGCGGTTCTGGGTGTCACCGGCAGGAGTTTAACGAGATCGCGTTCCGTGTACCCGTGATGGCGTTCCGTGTACCTGTGATCGCGGCCTGCGCACACGGCGAAGCGGCGCGGCGGGAACCCGCCGCGCCGCCGTGGCCCGTGCTCAGAAGCGCAGGTCGGTCAGGTAGTCGTACCCGACCTCGGCCGTCCGCAGTGCGTTCGTGGGCTGGTCGTGCTCCACGATGAAGTGGCTCACGTGGCCCCTGCGGGTGTCCCGGAAAATCCTGCCGAAGTCGATGGTCCCGGTGCCGAGGTCCGCGAAGCCACCCTCCGGCTTGCGGTCCTTCACGTGGAACTGCCGCACCCTGCCGAACTCGCGGTAGTACTGCTCCACCGGGTCGATTCCGCCGTCGACCAGCCAGTACAGGTCGTACTCGAAGTGGACGTTGTGCCTGCTGGTGACCTGGGAGATCACGTCGAACGGGCGTACGCCGTCGATCTTCCGGAACTCGTGGGCGTGGTTGTGGTAGCCGTACTTGATCCCGGCCTTGCGGAATGCCTTGCCCGCCTTGTCGAGCCGATCAGCGAAGTCCCTCCACTCGCCGATGCTGTCGTAGTTCGCCCACGCACAGTCGGCGTAGTGATAGCCGAGGACCTTGGCGTCGGCGATCAGCGCGTCGACGTCCGCGCCGTCGAAACCGACGTGCGCCGATACCGCCCGCAGACCGTAGCGGTCCAGCAACCCACGGAACTCCCGCACGGAACGACCGTACGTACCGGCCAACTCCACGTTGCGATAGCCGATGTCCGCCAGCGCCTCGAGGGTGCCCTCGAGGTCGGCCTGCAGGTCGTTCCTGAGGGTGTAGAGCTGGATGCCGATCCGCTCCTCCGGCACGCGCCTGCCCCTCGACCAGCCGTTCGCGGCCGCGGTTCCGGCCTGCGCGGTTCCGGCCAGCCCGCCGGTCAGCGCTCCTGCCGCCCCGATCGCCGCCGCGGCACCCACCGCGCCTCGCAGCATCGACCTGCGGGACATGGGCCTCTCGTCGCGCTCTTCACTCATCACTGAGTCCCTTCCTTGGATTGGTTGCTGAACGCGGCATCGAACGCCGCCGCCGGCTTGTCGAAGTTGAGGTTGCGGATGTATCCCACCGCCTCGGCAGCGCCGCGCAGCCGGTCCATCCCCGCGTCCTCCCACTCCACCGAGATCGGGCCGGTGTAACCGATGGAGTTGAGCGCCCTGAACGCGCTCTCCCAGTCGACGTCACCGTGCCCTGTGGACACGAAGTCCCAGCCCCTGCGGGCGTCCGCCCATGCCAGATGGGATCCGAGCCTGCCGTTACGGCCGTCGAAGCGCTTCTTCGTGTCCTTGCAGTCGACGTGGTAGATCCGGTCGGCGAAATCCAGGATGAACCCGACCGGATCGAGGTCCTGCCAGACGAAGTGCGAAGGGTCCCAGTTGAGTCCGAAGGCGGGCCGGTGCTCGACCGCGTCCAGCGTGCGCTGCGTCGTCCAGTAGTCGTACGCGATCTCCGAGGGGTGCACCTCGTGCGCGAACCGCACTCCCTCCTCGTCGAACACGTCGAGGATCGGGTTCCACCTGCGGGCGAAGTCCGCGTAGCCGTCGTCGATGACCTCCTGCGACACCGGCGGGAACATCGCGACGTATTTCCAGATCTTCGAACCGGTGAACCCGACCACGGTGTCCACACCAAACTTGGCCGCCGCGCGAGCGGTGTCGGCGAGCTCGGCGGCCGCCCGCTGCCGGACTCCCTCCGGCTCACCGTCACCCCAGATGCGGCCGGGCAGGATGTTGCGGTGACGGTCGTCGATCGGGTCGTCACAGACAGCCTGGCCCACCAGGTGATTGGAGATCGTCCAGGCGTTCAGGCCGTAGGACTCCAGCAGCTTCCGGCGATCACGAACGTAGTTCTCCTCGGCCAGCGCCCTGTCCACCTCGAAGTGGTCCCCGGAGCAGGCGATCTCCAGCCCGTCGTATCCCCACTCGGCGGCCAGCCTGCACACCTCCTCGAACGGGAGGTCGGCCCACTGGCCGGTGAACAGCGTGATCGGTCGGCTCATCGTGACTTTCCCTTCGCCTGCGTCGTGATTCCTTGCAGTTGCAGCAGAAGATCGCGCACCTCGGTCGCGCCGATCCGCCCGCTTTTCTCCACATTGGACGGTATGGTCGAGTCGGAACAGAGCAGCACCGGCCCGTCGTCGGCGGTGTCGGGCAGCCGCCCGTGTGTGCCACGCACATACCGGGCGTCGGTCGGCACGACCTTCATCGAATAGCGCAACCCGGCCATCTTCCGGACCAGGTTCAGTCCCGCTTTCGCCTTGGCCAGCGGATCCGCCGGATCGAAGAACAACTCGGCCGGGTCGAAGCCGGGCTTGCGGTGGATCTCCACTCCCCTGGCGAAGTCGGGAGCGCGATCGTCGTCGAGCCAGTAGTAGTAGGTGAACCAGGCGTCCGGTTCGGCCACCGCCACCAGTTCACCGGCGCGATCGTGATCGAGCCCGTAGCGCTTCTGGCCGTCGCGGTCGAGCACCTCGTCGACGCCGGGCAACGCCGCCACCAGGTCGCGCACCCGGTCCCTGTCCGCCTCGTCGGCGACGTAGATGTGCGCGATCTGGTGATCGGCCACCGCGAAGGCACGCGAGGTCCACGGGTCCAGGTACTCCATGCCGGCCTGTGTGTAGACCTCGAGCAGGCCCTCCTCGCGCAACGCCCGGTTGACGTCCACCGGAGTACGGGCCGGGGTGATGCCGTACTCCGACAGCGCCACCACAGTCGCTCCCGCACGTTCGGCGTCGCCGAGCAGCGGAGCGATCTCGGCGTCCACCGCCCGCGCCGCGGTGACAGCCTGCGGCGAGTCCGGACCGAACCGCTGCAGGTCGTAGTCCAGGTGGGGCAGGTAGACCAGCTGCAGGTCCGGCCGCTCGTCCCAGAAGATCCGCCGGGCGGCCTCGACGATCCAACGGCTGGACTCGATTGACGCGGTCGGCCCCCAGTAGTGGAAGAGCGGGAACGGCCCGAGTTCGGCAGTCAGCTGATCGTGCAGCTCCGGTGGACGGGCGTAACAGTCGGGCGATTTGCGGCCGTCGGCGTGATAGATCGGCCGGGGTGTGATGGTGAAGTCGGTGGTCGCGCCCATGGCGTACCACCAGCAGATGTTGGCCGCGGTGTAGCCGGGCCGGGCGGCCCGCGCCGTCTCCCACACCTTCTCGCCACCGACCAGGCGGTTGTGCTGCCGCCAGAGGTACACCTCGCCGAGGTCGCGGAAGTACCAGCCGTTGCCGACGATGCCGTGGTCGGCGGGCATCAGCCCGGTGAGAAAGGTCGACTGCGCGCTGCACGTCACCGCGGGCAGCACCGTGCCCAACTCGGCCTGCCAGCCCCCGGTCGCCAGCTTGGCGAGGTTGGGCATGTACCGCAACAGTTTCGGGGTGAGCCCGACGACGTCGATCACCAACAGCTTGTTCGCCGTGTTACTGACGCTCACTGGTAAACCTCCTGGTCTGCGAGCGAGGTCCGCGCCCAGCGCAACTCGTCCGCGATCCCGGTGACGAGATCCTCCGGCCGCCACCGCCTGCTGCCGCGCGGCAGCACGTTCCACGTGTAGGTCTCGACCTCGATGTGCGGAAGCCCGTCCGGCTCATGGGCCCGCAGTGCGCTCACCGCCGAGGTGAGCACCTCGGTGGTCGAGGTGAGCGGCGGTTCCGGATCGGCGTGCAGCGGCACATGGAAATGCACTCGCCACGGCCCCTGCGCGGGCAACGTTTCCAGCGCCTCCGGCAGGTCGTCCGCGGCCAGCACCGCGCCCGACGGCGTCAGCTCGCGCACCTGGTGCAGGTAGCGGGGCTCGGCGAACCGGGCGAGGGCGGCCCGCGCCTCCTGCGTACCCGGCTCGGCCACGTGCAGCGCTGCCGACGCCTGCACCTTCACCACCCGCAGGCCGCTGCGATAGATCTGGTCCACCGCCTCGACCGGGTCGGCGAACGACACGGCGAGGTGGCAGGTGTCCAGGCAGAGACCGATGTGCTCCGGCTCGACCCGGTCCGCCAGCCAACCCACCGCATCCGCGACGGTGTCCAGCACGCATCCCGGTTCTGGTTCCACGGCCAGCCGAATGGGTTGCTCGTGCCGTGCCAGCGCGGTGCGCAGCACCCTGGTCACCTCGTCCAGCGCGATGCCGGAACGGAGGTCGTGCGAGCTGCTCCACGGCTCCCGCCAGGCCAACGGCAGGGTCGAGATGCTGCCGTACTCCGCGTCCTCCGGCAGCAGGTCAGCGAGCACCGTGATGCAGTCGAGCGTGTATCGCAGCCTGCGCACGTCGGTCCATTGTGGAACATACACCTTGTGTTTGACCACGTCGTCGTGGAATCCCTGATACGGGAAGGCGTTCATCGTCTGGACAACCAGCCCACGGGTGCGGAGTTCTTCCGCGAGCCGCAGGCGTGCGCTCCTGTCCTCGGCGAGCCCGGAGGCGACCTCCGCCGCCAGCCAGAGCCCGATCCCGAGCCGGTCGACGCCCAGTTCCTCGCGTACCGGAACGGCGTAGGTGTCGAGCTGGTCGAGAATCCCAGCCAGGTCCTCGGCGGGGTGGACGTTGGTGCAGTAGGACAACAAGGTCATGACATCGCCGAGCCCGCTGAATCCGCCGCGTCCGGCCGCGCCCCGCGCAACACCGAGTTTCCGGCGAACGTCTCCCCGGTCGGTTCCGCCTGCCCGGTGTCGTCCAGCATCAGCTTTCCACTCTGGCCGTAGAACTCCACCGGGTTCTGCCACAGCACCTTGTCCACATCGGCCACGGAGAACCCGCCCGCCAGCATCGCGTCGCCGGTCCTGGCTGTCTTCAGCGGGTCGGACCGGCCCCAGTCGGCGGCGGAGTTCACCAGCACCCGGGAGGTGCCGTAATTCCTGAGGATGGCGACCATCCGGTGCTCGTCCATCTTCGTGTCCGGATAGATCGAGAACCCCATCCAGCAGCCGGACTCCGCGACCGGACCGACGGTGACCTCGTTGAGGTGGTCCACCACCACCATCTCCGGGGCGATGCCGGACGCGCGCACCACGTCCAGGGTCCGGCGTGTCCCCGCGAGCTTGTCCCGGTGCGGGGTGTGCACCAGCACCGGGAGTTCGTGCTCGACCGCCATCGCGAGCTGCCGGGTGAACGCGTCCTCCTCGGCCGGAGTCATCGAGTCGTAGCCGACCTCGCCGACCGCCACCACCCCGTCCTTGGCCAGGTACCTCGGCAACACGTCGAGGACCTCGGTACATCGGGGATCGTTGGCCTCCTTCGGGTTCAGCGCCATGGTGCAGTGGTGCCTGATGCCGAACTGCGCGGCGCGGAACCGCTCCCAGCCGATCAACCCGTCGAAGTAGTCGGTGAACGACCCGACGTTGGTACGCGGTTGGCCGAGCCAGAACGCGGGCTCCACCAGCGCCCGCACGCCTGCCGCGTACATCTGCTCGTAGTCGGTGGTGGTCCGCGACGTCATATGGATATGCGGGTCAAAGATACGGCGCTGGTGCTGCTCAGTCATCGTCCTGCCTCCTGTGTCTTTGAGAGAACACGCGATCGCGAACACACCGTGTTCCCGGCGGCCGGCCCCAGTCGGATTCCGCCGTTCATCGTCCTGCCTCCTGGAGAATCCGTACGGCGTCGGCGGGCACGTCCCGCCCCGCCGCTTCGCGCTCGGCCGCGTAGTCGGCCACCATCCGCACCAGTTCACCGTCGGCGCGTTCGGCGAGTCCCGAGACCGCGGCCAGCGGCACGCCGACGAACAGGCATTTCAGCACCCCGTGCCGCCATGCGTGTGCGTCGAGACACCGGGCGGCGAACGGTCCGAGCGCCGCGGCCACCAACCGGAGATCATTGGTCCGCAACGCGTCCTCGACCAACGCCCGCCCCGCGTCGGCCACCGTGTCCGGCAGCAGGTGCAGTGCTCGCAGGACGCCCCTGCGCTCGGCCGCGTCGCCGTAGCGGTACAGCGCGGTGACCTCGCCGGGCAAGCGGTCCGGCGACAACGACTCGCCGAGCACGGCGAGCAGGCGGGCCCTGGCCAGATCGTCGACCGTACCGTGCACGAGCCCGTCGGGGTCGAGTTCCGGCCGCAGTGCCGACCGGCCGACCTTGCGGCCGACCGCGGGGAACAGCCGGCCCACCGCCGACGGATCGGCCCGGACGGCCTGCTCCGCCTCGACCAGCCAAGGATGGTCCACTTCGGACGCCGTAGCCACGGGTGTGCCGGCGGCGGTCGCCAAGGCGGGCAGTGCCGCGCGCAGCGCCTCGATGCTGCGCCGGGCCACTTCTGGTGCGGCGTGACTGTGCCGGGGGAGTTCCACAGCAGCCACCCCCGTGTAGCCGACCTCCATCAGCGCGGCAAGCGTGCCGGCCAGGTCCAACTGCCCCGTGCCGAACTCGAGGTGTTCGTGCACGCCGGGCATCATGTCGTCCAGCTGGACGTTCACCAGCAGTGGCGCCGCCTCCCGGATGCAGTCCGCCGCACTGGCCGGTTCGATCGCGACACAGTGGCCGACGTCGAGGGTGATGCCCAGCTGCTCGGGCTCACCGAGTTCCCTGCGTAGGCGTAGTGCGTCGGCAAGGTGGGCGACGAAGTGCCCCGGTTCCGGTTCGAGCCCGAGGCGCACACCACGCGTGGCCGCCTCGGCGACCACGCTGTCCACTCCGGACAACAGCCGCTGCCAGGCAGTCGTGGCGTCGAGACCCGCGGGCAGTGCTCCCGACCAGAAGGAGACGCACTCCGCGCCGAGCTCGCCCGCGATCAGCACCGCTCGGCGGAGGAAGTCCAGCCGTGGCCCTGGCTCGTCGGAGAGCAGGGTTGGGTGATGCTTGCGGTAGGGATCGAGCAGGTAGCGCGCTCCGGTCTCCACCACCACCCGCAGGCCCAGCCGGCCGAGGCGGTCGCCGACCCGCCGCAACTGGGCGGACAGGTCCGCTGCGAACGGGTCGAGATGGCAGTGGTCCAGTGTCAGCGCAACGCTGGTGTAGCCGAGATCGGCGAGCACGTCGAGCGCGTCGTCGAGTCTGTGATTGGCGAAACCGTTGGTGCCGTAGCCAAGATCGAGCGGGAGACCGTTCACTGCCACCTCCTGGAATGCACGTTCCACTCACGTCGTTTCACGCACGTCGCTGTCTTGCCGGTCAGGTGGGACTCACTCGCCGGGCCAGCTTCCTGGCCACCGGTAGCGCACTCGCCAGCAGCACGGCCGAGCGCACGGAACCGTGCCTGGCCGCGAGGCTCGCCTGCAACGGGACCATGCCGTGGATTCCGGCCACGGTCGCCGTCCGGATCCGGGCTGCCGTCGGATGTTGCGCCGCGGCGAACTGGGCACGGCCGACGGTCGCCGCGAAACCGCCACCGAACACGGCGCCGATCATTCGGTCGCGCCAGGACCTGCTGCGCCCCGTGAGCGCCAGTGCGGTCGAGAAGGCCGTACCGGCGACCGCCGCACTCGCCGTGTCCGACGAGCCGCCCCGCACCTCGCCCGCCGAAACGGCCGTCACCCCCATGGTGTGCACGCCGAACGCCGCTGCCGTGGGCAACGCCGAGCGCAGGGAACCACCTGAAGCGCCGAGCAGGACGTCCAGCATCCTGCAGGTGGCCATCCCCAGCGGGCCCGCACCAGTGCCCTTGAGCCTGGTGTCGTACGCGAGCACCGCGGCGGCAAGCGGGAACGCCAGTTTGAGGCCGCGCTGCCCGCCGCCGAGCCCGGACAGTCCGAGCCCGGCAGCGGTCAGCACACCCCCAGTGGTGAGCGCCGCGCGCGCACTCACCCGGCCGGAAGGGATCGGGCGCTCCGGACGCTCGATCGCATCCAGTTCCCGGTCGGCCCAGTCGTTGAACGCCATTCCCGCCCAGTAGAAGGAAGCCGACGCCAGCGGCAACAGCAGTCGTCTGCCCCGTAGCGGGTTACGTCCCGCTGCCGCACCGGCGACGGTGTCACCGAGCACCGTGAGGGCGGCGGGCGCCCGGACGAGTTGCACGTAGGCGGAAACAGCGGACTTTCTCGTCGTAGCCGGTGTTGTACTCACAGAGCCATCGCCCACTTCCGCAACGCGGCGGCCTGCTCGGCCAGTCGATGCTCGTCGCTGCCCACCGGGTCCTTGAAGAAGAACGCCAGTGACCCGAGCGGACCGCTCTGCCCAGCGGCGTGCGCCGCCGCCGTGAACCGGGCCAGGTCCAGCACCAGCGGTGCGGCAAGGGACGAATCGTAGCCCGTCCAGGTGAACTGCAGGCTCATCCTGGTACCGAGGAAGCCTTCGAAGGACACGTTGTCCCAGGCGATCTTCTGCTCGCCGAGGTCGGGCACGTTGTCGATGTGCAGCGGGGCCGTCACAGCTCCCCCGAGCAGTGTCTCGAGTCCGCGTCCCTTGGAGACCAGCTTGCTGCCCGCGTGTTCGGCGTCGGCGAGCGTGAGGCCGTCGCCGCCACCGAGCAGGTTGGTGCCCGCCCATGACCGGACCGCCAGGGCGCGGGTGGTGAACATCGGGGCGAGTGCGCTGCGCACGAGCGTCTCACCGGTCTTGCCGTCCGAGCCGGCGTACGGCAGGCCGAGTTCGGTCGCCAACCGCTCCAGCGCGGGCAGCCGGACACCGGTGGACGGCGTGAAGTCGACATAGGGACATCCGGAGCGCAAGGCGGCGTACGCGGCAACCGAACTCGGCGGCAGCACCGTCCGTCCCGGCACCGACATCGCCGCCTCCAGTGCTTCCAGCGTGTTGTGCTCCGGCAGTTCGGGAAACACGGGTTCGGTCGAGGAGACGTTGACCACGACCACGCGGCGCAGACCACGCCGCTGTGCGAATTCGGTGATGTCCGCGGACAACGCACGCGCGGCGTCCGCCTGCGAACCGGGATGTGTCGCGGGGTGGTATCCGGCCCGCAGTTCGTTGTCTATTTCGGACAGCCCGGAGCGGACGGCTTGGAAGACACGATGCGGGATGACCCCGGACTCGCTGAGCAGCTCGGCCCGCTTCTCCAGTGGGGTCTGCACGATGTCGTGCCCGCCGATGTGCAGCTCGTCCCAGCCGGGGAGGTCCATGTCCTCGAACGGAGCGGTGGCACTCACACATCCGGTGGGTGCGACGACGCCTGCGCGCAGCGCGAGCAGACCCGTGATCGCCGTGGTGGCCACCGAACCTCTGGCACCTACCAGCCACAGTCCGGTGGGTCCGAACTCTGCCATGAACTACCTTGCCTTCCCGAGTCACCGGGCCGTGAACTCCACTCGCCGCCGGTGGCGAGTGGGTGGGTGGGCACCCGCGAAAACCGCGGGCGCCCACCCTGGTCCGACTCACTTTTCAGCTGAACCAGCCGGGTGGCTAGTCCGATGTACTGGCCTCGGCCAGCCTGACACCTCCCTCGATGTCGCCAACGACCGCCTCGGCGTCCCGTACCAGCGCGGTCCTGACGACCTCGTCGCCGACCAGTGCCTCGTCGGCCGCGAGCTCCGCGAAGGAGTTCAGGTAGCGGACGGCCTTGCCGTCCTTGCCTTTCGCCTCGGCCTTACGAGCCTTCGACAGTTCCTTCGACAACTGCTTGTAGGCCGTCAGGGACAACCGATCGCTCGCCCGGAACCGGTCGACCAGCTGGCCGATCTCCCGCAGCGAAGTGGTCGAGGCGAACGACACCGACTGCTCGACGCGGTTGCCCGCCCGGTCCTCGGCTGCCACCGAAAGGGTGTGCACACCGAGCGGCAGCTGGTGCAGCGGCAGGAGCGCGCCGGACGTGATCGCATCCCCGTCCAGCGTCGCAGACTGACTCGCCACTCCGGACGTACCGTCCGTCGCGCTCCACGAGATCACCAGGTCGGTGGCGTCGCCGTATACCGTGCCCTCGGCGACACCGGCGACCATCAGCGTCGGCTTGGTGGCGTCGATCTTGACTGTCGCCGCCTTGTCCGGCTCGATGTTTCCGGCCTTGTCCACCGCACGATAGAGCAGGGTGTGCTCACCGTCGCCGGTGAGCACCACCGGCTCGGTGTACGTGGACCACGCACCGCCGTCCAGGCTCCACTCGATCCGGTCGACTCCTGAGGCGTCGACCATGCCGCCGGAGTCGGTCGCCTCCAGCACCACCGGCACCTCACCCGCGTGCCAGTCGCCCTGCCCCGGCTCCGGGAAACTCGCCTCGGTCACGGGTGCGACTCCGTCGAGCTCGGCGATCTGGATGTTGCGGAACGAGACGTCATCGGAGCCACCGTGGTTCTGGATTCCGATGAAGCCCTGGGTCAGATCCCGATCCGGGTGCGTGCTGACGAACTCGTTGACCACCGTGCCGTTGAGCACCACCTTGATCGTCTGGCCCTGGACCACGATCTCATAGGAGTTCCACTCCCCTGGCGGCTTCAGCGCCGCGTCACGGGCCTCGATGTCGGCCGACTGGAAGCTGTACACCGATCCCGTTGTCCGGTCCGGTGCGTCGGTGGCATCGATCTGGATCTCGTAGCCCTGGTTGACGGCGACCCACGGGTCGTCACCCGGGTCCGGGAACCCGACGAAGATCCCGGAGTTGTCGTCCCCGGCCATCTTCCAGTCCAGCTTCAGGCTGTACGCGCCGAACTCCTGCTCGTACAGGTACAGGCCCATGCCACCGACCGAGCGAATCGTGCAGTCGCTCTGGTGCTCGAACGACCCGGGACCTGCCTGGCGCCAGCCGTCCATGCTCGCCTCGGTGCCGTCGAAGAGCATGCTGTAGCCCTCCTCCGGTGTCGCGGGCTCACACGTCTGTGTGTCGGGCTGGGCCACGCCCGGCCCTTGGACATTGAGGACATCCACATCGAACAGGCCGCCCGTTCCGGTTCCCTTGAACACCAGGTACAGCGGCTTGGTGCCACCCGGGTCAGAGATGGGGGCGGGGGCGATGTCGGTGTAGTTGTCCCAGCCACCGGTGCTGTCCACCTGCACGGTCTGCACCAGCGGACCGTCGAGCGAACCGGAGCGGACCTCGATCGTTCCACCCGCACCACCGGAGGACACGCGGTAGCCGATCGCTTCGACGCCGGTCAGGTTCACCGGATCGAACTTGATCCAGTCGCCGTCGTCGATGTAACCGACCCGCTTGCCGCCGCTGGCCTCGGCCGCGGCGACGACCTCGATGCCGCTTTGCTCGGTGAAGAACTCGGCCTGCTTCGTCTTCGGCTGCAAGATGGTCTCGTCCGAACCCTCCAGTGCGGGAACGTCGCCCGCTCCGTTGTCGGTGTAGTAGGCGTTGATCACACCGAAGATGTCCGCGTCGAGGCCGTGGCCCTCGTCGGCAGGCGTCCTGATGACACCCGCACAGCCGGTGGCCCGACTCAACGGGTGCCCGTGGTCGTTGTGACCGAGGATGTACTCCACGGTCACCCTGGAGCAGTCGATCTCCCCGTCCTCGGGATCGGTCACCGTGACCGTGAACGGCACGCTGTCCCCGAAGCCGAAGAACCCGCCGTCGACCGGTGTCTCGAGCGTCACCGTTGGAGCGGTGTTGCCCGCGGTGATCACCACGCTGACCGACCCGGTCAGCCCGCTCTCATCGGTGACCGACAACTGCGCGTTGTACTGCCCCGGCTCGTTGTAGATGTGCGACACCGGTCCCGCCTCGGCGGAGTCGGTGGTGCCGTCACCGTCGAAGTCCCACGCGTACGTCAGGGCGCCACCGTCTTCGTCCGCGGTGCCTGCCGGGTCGAAGTTCACCTCGAGCGGAGCCGGACCCGATGTCCTGTCCGTGGCGACCTTGGCCACGGGAGTCCGGTTGCCCTTGGTGTGGTCGATCCGGTAGACGGCCGAGTCCTCCGAGCCGCCGAAGTACCCGCTGCCGTAGTCCAGCACGTACAGCGATCCGTCCGGTCCGAACTCGAGATTCATCGGCCTGGTCAGGTCCATCGACTCGAAGAACGTCTCGATCGCCCCCCGCTCACCGTCGGGGCCGGCTTCGATCGTCTTGATCCAGCTTCGCTCCCACTCGTAGGCAAAGGTCTTGCCGTCGTAGTACTCCGGGAACTTCGTCGGCGAGTCGAGGTCCGGGTCATAGTTGTAAACCGGCCCGCCCATCGGTGATTCGCTCCCGGTGCCGAACTCGGGCACCGATCCACCGTCGTAGGGAATCCATGCCGGCTGTGCGGGAGGAAGATCCACGAGACCGGTGTTGTGCCTGCTCTCGTTCTTCGGCGCCGCGCAGTCGAAGGCCGGGCCCGATTCGCCGGTGGCGAAGTCGTAGTCGCGGTACGCCAGGTTGTCCCCGACACAGAGCGGCCAGCCGAAGTTGCCCGCCTCCTTGATCAGGTTGAACTCGACCGTCCCACCCGGACCGCGCTCGGGGTTGGCCGCTCCCGCGTCGGGCCCGTAGTCGCCGAGGTAGACCCAGCCGGTCTCCTTGTCGACCGCGAAGCGGAACGGGTTGCGGAAGCCCATCGCATAGATTTCCGGAAGAGTCTTCTCCGTGCCGGGTGCGAACAGGTTGCCATCGGGAATGGTGTAACTGCCGTCCTCCTGCACGGTGATGCGCAGCAGTTTGCCCCGCAGGTCGTTGGTGTTGCCGGAGGTACGGCGGGCGTCGAACACCGGGTTGCGGTCGGCGCGCTCGTCGATCGGCGTGTAGCCGTCAGATGCGAACGGGTTGCTGTCGTCCCCTGTGGACAGCAACAGGTTGCCCTGCGCGTCGAAGTCGATCTCGCCACCGGCGTGGCAGCAGATGCCTCGATCGGCGGGCACCCGCAGGATCTGCTGTTCGCTCGCGAGATCCAGGTTGCCGTCCTCGGTCAGCTTGTAGCGGGACAACTGGTTGTGTCCCTTGAACGGCGCGAAATCCGCCTCGGTCCCGTTCTCCGGCGCCGCGCCGGCCGGTGTGTCCAGCGGCGGCGCGTAGTAGAGGTAGACCCAGTTGTTCTCCGCGAAGTCCGGATCGATCGCGATGCCCTGCAGCCCGTCCTCGTCGTGGTTGTACACGTCGAGTTTCGCGGCAAGGGACGTCGTCGCTTCGGGGGTGGTCAGCCAGACCTCACCGTCACGGGAGGTATGCAACACCCTGCGGTCGGGCAGGACGGCCAATGCGATGGGCTCGCCCGTGCGCTCCTCACCCTTGGCCAGGGTGATCTGGTCGAAGTCCTCGTCCGTCGGGTTGCCCGGACCGGGGTCCGGCACCGAGCAGTCGCCGTCGCGCTCACCCGCGGCGTACAGGATTCCGCCGGCCAGGTGGGTCCGGAACTCCGCCTCGGTGTACGACTCCTCGGTGTGCCCGCCGCCGGTGTACCAGGCACGACCACCACTGTTCTCGTGGCACCAGGCGATGGGGTGATCCCCCATCGCACCATCACCCGGCGCATAGCTGGACTCGTCGAGCGAGGCCAGCACGTGCACGTCCTGGCGGGGATTGGCCCGGAAGTTGTACCACTCGTCGGTACGGCTCCACTGGTACGGCAGGTCCGCTGTGGACGGATGTTGACGGTCCTCCACGTTGACCGTCGCCTCCTGAATGTGCGGATGCGACTGGAAGTAGGCGCCCACCAGGTCGCCGTACCAGGGCCAGTCGTACTCGGTGTCCGAGGCGGCGTGCACGCCCGCGTATCCGCCGCCCCCGGCCACGTAACGCTCGAACGCGCCCTGCTGCTCGTCGTTCAGCACGTCTCCGGTGGTGGACAACCACACCACCGCGTCGTAGTTGGCCAGGTTCTCGTCGGTGAAAGCCGCCGCGTCCTCGGTGGCCTCGACCGCGAAACCGTTCTGCTCGCCCAGTTCCTCGATCGTGGCGATCCCGGTGGGGATCGAGCCGTGACGGTATCCGGCCGTCTTGGAGAACACCAGCACGCTGGCCGAATCGGCCGCCTCGGCCCCGGTGTCCGCCGACTGCGCGGTCGCCGACGGCAGGCCGACGCCGAGTCCGGTACACAACGCGAGGACAGCGGCGCCGAAGCGCCTGCCGGATTTGCCTGGTCGCGGGAATCTACCTGACGTTCCTTGTGTGGTACTGCTGCTTCTTCGCACGTGTACCTGCGCTCCTTGCTCGCGAACCGGTGGGGACCGTTTGAGCGGATGTTTCGCTGTCTCCTCCCTTCACGACTGGCGCGGCTTACCTGGACAACTCGTTGAGCCGGCGGCCGCGGGTCAGGTGCCGGGCAGCACGTCCGACCACTGCGAGCCCGCGGCGGCGCTGCTTTCCACCGCACCGAGCACCTGCTGCACCCTGAGCCCGTCGGCGAAGCTCGGGCTGGCCGGCTCGCCGGTGCCGATGGCCGTCAGGAAGTCGGCGACCTCATGGGTGAAGGTGTGCTCGTATCCGAGGAGGTGGCCCGGCGGCCACCACGCGCCGACGTAGGGGTGGTCCTCCTCGGTCACGACGATGCGCCGGAAGCCCTGGGTCTCCGACGGGTCGTCACCGTCGCAGAACCACAACTCGTTCATCGACTCGAAGTCGAAGCTGAGGCTGCCCCTGGTGCCGTTGACCTCCAGCCGCATCGCGTTCTTCCGGCCCAGTGCGTACCGCGTGGCCTCGAAGCTGGCGACGGCACCCGAGGAGAAGCGGCCGATGAAGAGGGCGCAGTCGTCAACGGTGACCTCCTCGGTCCCGCCGGGTGCGGGCCGCTCGCGGACGAAGGTCTCGGTCAGGCCGCTCACCCCGGTGAGCACGTCACCGGTGACGAACTGGGTGGCATCCACGATGTGCGCACCGATGTCGCCGAGCGCGCCGGATCCGGCCTGTTCCTTGCGCAGTCGCCAGGTCATGGGCGACTCGGAGTCGGAGAGCCAGTCCTGCAGGTACACCGCACGCACGTGCCGGAGGGTGCCGAGCCTGCCATCGGCGATCAGCCGTCGCGCCAGCGCGAGGGCGGGCACTCTGCGGTAGTTGAACGCCACCATCGAGTGCACGCCCTCGCGTGCGGCCTTCGCCGCCGCCGCGGCCATCGTCTCGGCCTCGGCGACCGAGTTGGCCAGGGGCTTCTCGCACAGCACGTGCTTGCCCGCGGCCAGCGCGGCGACGGCGATCTCGCAGTGGGTGTGGCCTGGCGTGCAGATGTCGACCACGTCGACATCGTCCCTGGCAATGATCGCCCGCCAGTCGGTCTCCACCGAATCCCAGCCGTACCGCGCCGCCGCCTCCTTGGTCCGCCGCTCGTCCCGGCCGCCGAGCACGGTCAGCCGCGGCGTTCTCGGAACATCGAAGAACCGGTGCACGTTTCGCCACGCGTGCGAATGCACCGCTCCCATGAACGAGTGGCCGATCATGGCGACGCCGACTGCGTCCCCCGACATCTGACTCATCGAGAATCCCCTTGTAGTGAGAGTCATACACAACCGAGCGGCGGCCGAACGGCCGCCGGATTACGAGTCGAAACCGACGTCCATGTAGGAATCGACGTTCTCCTTGGTCACCACGGCCGAGTACGTGGTGAGTTCCGAAGGGATCTCGTGCTCGGCGAGGTCGCCGATGCCCTTGTTCTGTCCGAGCAGCCTGGCCATCGCGACCGCGGAGGACGCCATCGACGGGCTGTACAGGACGGTGGCCTTGACCGGGCCGGAGTCGCTCTTGATCAGGTTCATCATGTTCTTCGAGCCCGCGCCGCCGACCATGAAGAAGTCGCTGCGGCCCGCGTTCTCGATGGCGGCCACCACGCCGATGCCCTGGTCGTCGTCGTGGTTCCACAGGGCGTCGAGCTTCGGCGCTCCCTGCAGGAGGTTCGCCGTCTTCTGCTCACCCGACTCCGGCGTGAACTCCGCCGCGACCCGCGGCCCGACCGAGAAGCCGTGCTTCTGCAGCGCGTCCTTGAAGCCCTTGCTGCGTTCCTGGGTCAGCGGCAGCGCGTCGATCCCCGCGACCTCAGCGATAATCGGGTTGGCCACGCCCTTGCGCTTGAGTTCCTCACCGATGTAGTTGCCGGCGTTGACACCCATGCGGTAGTTGTCGCCACCGATCCAGGTGCGGTAGGCGAGCGGGGTGTCGAACACGCGGTCCACGTTGATCACCGGAATTCCGGCGTCCATCGCCTTCTGCGCGACCGACGTCAGCGCCTTGCCGTCGAACGGAAGGATCACCAGCACGCCGACCTTCGCGTTGATCAGCGACTCGACCTGCGCGATCTGCTGGTTGACGTCGTTGGTGCCCTCGGTCGCGTTCAGCGTGACGTCCGGGTAGTTCTCCGCCTGTGCCCTGGCATTGATCGTGACCGCCGCCATCCAGCCGTGGTCGGCCGCGGGCGCGGAGAACCCGATGGTCACCGGCGGTCCCGGTTCGGCGTTGCTGCCCTGCGCACCGCCGGCCTGCGGCGAGCCCTCGTCCTGTGGCGCCTCGTTCGAGGTACACCCGGCAAGCACGGCGCCTGCGCCGAGCCCGGCCGCGCCCAGCAGGAATCCGCGACGGGCGAGGATCGATCCGTGTTCTGTCATGACTTGCTCCCGGTTGGCACGGTGGGTTGGGGTTCGGAAAGGGGCGAGGACTGGCTATCTCGAGGCTTCCCCTTGCGACGGGTGGACGTGGTGTGCTGCAGCAGCACGGCGGCGACGATGATCGCGCCCTTGGCGATGTTCTGGATGTCGGTGTCCAGGTTGTTCTGGGTGAAGATGCTGTTGAGCACGGTGAAGATCAGGACACCGATCAGCGTGCCGATCAGGCTGCCCCGGCCGCCGGAGAGCAGCGTGCCGCCGATGACCACCGCGGCGATGGCGTCCAGTTCGTAGAACATGCCGTTCGTGGACGCACCGGACGTGGTCCGCGCGACCACCATCATCGCGGCGATCCCGCAGCAGAGACCGCTGATGCCGTAGACGAGCGCTGTGTGCCACTTGACGTTGATGCCGGAGAGCCTCGCCGCCTCGGAGTTGCCGCCGATGGCGTAGGTACGCCTGCCGAACGTCGTCCTGTTGAGGACCACCCAGCCGATCACGAACACCAGCGCCAGCACCCACACCAGCGCGGGGATTCCCAGGAAACTGCCACGGAAGAACTCGATGAAGCCGGATTCGGTGACGACCTGGGTCTGCCGCCCGCTGAGACGTTCGGCCAGACCGCGCGCCGAGGCCATCATCGCCAGCGTGGTGATGAACGGGACCACCTTGCCGTAGGAGACCAGGACCCCGTTGACCAGTCCCGCCCCGAGCCCGACCAGCACGGCGCACAGCACCATCACAAAGGGCCCGTACGCCTGGGTGGCCACAGTCGTCATCCACACGCTGGACAGCGCGACGAGCGAACCGACGGAGAGGTCGATCCCGCCCGCGATGATCACGAACGTCATACCCACGCTGACCACACCGATGGCGGCCCCCGCCCGCAACATCGTGGAAAGGTTCTCCTGCGTCGCGAACGTGTCGGGCTGGGTGATGTAGCCGACCGCGCAAAGCAGGAGGAGCACGCCGGCCAGTCCGAGCAGGCGCACGTCGAACCGGAACGCGCCACGTAGCGCGCTGTCCTGTTTGGGACGAACCGGCGGACGGTCGAGTGTGTCGGTCACGCCGCACTTCCTTCCATGACCAGATCGAGAACAGCAGCTTCGGTGATGTCGTCCGACGCCCGGTCGGCGACGACTTGGCCGTCCCGCAGGACGAGCACCCGGTCGGCGAGGCCGAGGACCTCGGGAATCTCACTGGAGACCAGCACGATGGCCACGCCGTCCGCGGCGAGCTCGTGGATCAGCCGGTACAGCTCCGCGCGCGCCCCGACGTCGACGCCACGGGTGGGTTCGTCGAGCAGCAGCACCTTGCAGCCGTGCACGAGCCACCGGGCGACGACGACCTTCTGCTGGTTGCCCCCGGAGAGGGTGCGACTCAGTCGCGTCGGATCGGCGGGCCGGAGGTCGAGGCGTTCGAGGGTGCTCCTGGCGTCCAGCTTCTCCCTGCCCCCCTGGGTGAACCCGAGGGTGCTGTAGTCGCCGAGGCTGGCCAGCGTGACGTTGTGTGTCACCGACATGTCCAGCAGCAGCGCCTGCGCCTTGCGTTCCTCCGGTGCCAGCCCCACGCCCGCGTTCACGGCGGCGGCGACGCTGCCCGGCCGCAACTGCTTGCCGTCGACCGACACGGTGCCCGCATCAGCCCTGCGCGCGCCGAAGATCGTTTCCAGGATCTCGCTGCGTCCCGCACCGACCAGGCCCGCGATCCCGATGATCTCGCCCGCCCGCGCGGAGAAGGTGATGTCGGAGAACTCCCCCTCGCGCCCCAGCCCGGACACGTGCAGCACCTCGTCGCCGAACACCGTCCTGGCGTCCGCCGCGGCGCGGAACGCGCTCTCGACCTTGCGTCCGGCCATCCGGTCGACCAGTTCCGAGCTGGGGGTCGTGCGTGCGTCCAGGTTGGCCGCGACGGTGCGGCCGTCCTTGATCACGGTCACGCGGTGCCCGATCCGGCGGATCTCGTCCATCCGGTGGGAGATGTAGACGACCGCGACACCGGCCTCGGTCAGCTCACCCACGATGCGGAAGAGGTTGTCCACCTCGTCACCGGCCAGTGCGGCCGTGGGCTCGTCCATCACCATCAACCGGGCGTCATGGGCGAGCGCCCTTGCCATGGAGACGAGCTGCTGCGCGGCGGCCGGCAGCTTGCCCACCTCGGCTCCAGGAGGAATCTCCGCGTGACCGAGCCTGGCGAGCAGGCGTGAGGTCTCCGCGGCAGCGGCGGCCGGGCGAACGAACCCGAACCTGGAGCGCTCGTGCCCGAGGAACACGTTCTCCGTCACCGACAGCGTCGGAATGAGGTCCAGCTCCTGGTACATGGTCGCGATACCACGTTTGAGCGCCGCGACCGGCGAACTGAGCGACACCGGCTCCCCGCGCCAGATGATGTCGCCCGCGTCCGGCTGATGCGCTCCGGAAAGAGTTTTGATCAGAGTTGATTTGCCCGCGCCGTTCTGGCCGAGCAGGCAGTGCACCTCGCCCGCGCGTACTTCCAGGTCAACGCCGTCCAGCGCGCGGACGCCGGGGAAAAGCTTGACGATCCCCCGCATCTCCAGCAACGGTCTGTCTGAGTCGTTCACACCCTCACCACCGTTCGGAGCATGCAGACTTAAATCCACTTCGGCCTCACTTCGTCTTGTGCCATGCAAAAGTAGAGTGACCACGAACACCCGTCAAGATGAACTTTGCTGCACTTGACCACCACGGACCGTGTTTTGCCTGGTTCAGGGACCGAAACTTAGGTCCAAGACATGCAAAAGTGTCCAGTGACCTGGATCACCGGACAATCACCAGTGGAACGTCATATGCCGGAACCGCGGCCAGAGTTCACTCCACGGCGCGGTCCTGTCCGTGCAGAGCCAGATGGGCCTGCCCTGGCTGCCGTTGTTGACCCGCAGACCGTTGTCGATGACGCCGACCTGGCGAACGCCACCAAAGTACTGCTCGAGGCGATGCCGGTCCGCGCCGACGAAGAGGGTGTCCGTCGCGGTCTCCGGTGGCGCCCCGAAGTACCAGTAACCGCGACTGCCGCTGTGCACCTCCGGCAGTCCCCGGCCCCTGGCGAACTTGTCGACGGCGGAGGAGAGCCAGTAGGTGTCGGTGACGATGGTGGTCCGCGCCTGCTGCGCGGGCGGCAACGCCAGGTACGCGTCGGCCACGTCGTCCGCGACCTCGGGCCAGCCGAACTCCTCCAGCGCCATGTTCATCGGGCTGTACGGCTCGCCGGCGTACTCTTCCACCGGTGTAACCGGAAGCCCGCTGATGGCGACGGCGGCGGAGACCGCATAGGCCGGGACCGAGGTCCAGCGCAGCCAGCGGCCGGGCACGCGGCGGACCAGTTCCACCGAAGCGACGGCGAAACACAGGGCGAACAGGCCACCCACGTAGTACGGACGGCCGGAGTTGAGCCAGAAGAGCGCGGTCACCGCGAGCACGGTCCAGCCGAGAAAGCGGTAGGGACGAAGTCGCGGCGCGCGCAGCAACCACCAGGTGCCGAGCACGAACAGGACGGCACCCACGACGACCCCGGCCTGGTGCAGGGCCATCGGCAGGAAGGTGAACCGGCCTCCCGCGAAGGACACCTCCTGGGCGACAGCCTGGTTCATCTCCAGTTGCGGCCAGCCGTTCCCGGCCTGCCAGAGCAAAGTCGGCACCGTGGCGAGGACCGCGAGGACGGCGCCCACCCACAACAGCGGCCTGCGCAGCAGATCGCGCGGACCGAACACGAGTGACGTGATCGCCACGGCCACCCAGAACACGGGGATCAGGAACTTGGTCTGCAAGGCCAGCGCGGTGACCACGCCGGTGATGAGCAGCAGCCGGTCGTCCGGCGTCGCCTGCTCGCGCAGGCGGACCCAGCGCACCAGCAGCCACACGATCACCGTCCAGAGGAAGGCATCGACCGTATGGGTGGCGACGATATGGCCCGCACCGGCCAGCAGGAACGGGGAGCAGGCGAAGGCGCCTGCGGTCATCAGCTGCGGCAGGCGTCCCCCACCGAACTCCCGCGCGGTCAGCGCCGCCACCACGATGCCCGCACCGGTGAGCACGATCGGCAGCAGCCGGAACCCGAGGACGGATTCCGGCGAGATCGTGTCCATCAGCAGCGCGAGCAACGGCAGCATCGGCGGCTGATCGGCGTAGCCCCAGTCGAGGTGCCTGCCCGCGGCGATGAAGTAGAGCTCGTCCCCGTGGTAGCCGTAGCGCCCGGCGAAGGCCAGCAGCACGGCCATGGCCAGTCCGGCGACGGCCAGCACCGGCCAGCGCGCGAAAGCGGGTGTGTCGGATGGCTCGGCGGAGGTGACGCGGCCGTCAGCTCCGCGATTGGTGGCAGCCTCAGTGGCATCGGTCACGATGTCGGCCTGTCCTCCGCTGCTCGGCTACCGCTGGTGGAAGCGGGCAGACCGCGCCCGCTTCCGGAAACCACGGTAGTCGCCAGCGTCGCCGGATCAGAAGACCGGTCAGGCTACCCAGCTGGTTCGGTGTACCACCCGGAGCAGGTGCCTTCGTGGACGACCCGATCCGGTGCGTTCGTGCTGTAGTTGCCGAGGCACACGCGATAGGTGATCGTCTCGCGCTCGGGCATGCTCATGTTGTGGTCGGTCGGGCTGCTGCCCGCGCCCCTCGCATTCCAGGCCCGCCCCAGCTGATCCGCATCCGACCGCTCGTACTCGGCCACCACCGAACGCCCGTCGGCCTTGTTGTCCCACACGTACAGGTGCTCACCGTTGCGCACGAACGAGGCGGACCCGTTGCAGCCCGGAACGGTGCAGACATCGCCGACGTGGGCGACGGCCTGCGACGTGCCCGTCATGACCAGCCCGCCGGCCATGGCCGCGACAGCGGCCGCGGTCGCGGCGGTCTTCGCGATCGTCATGTCACTTCCCCTCCGTTTCAGCTTGCCCGTTCGGTTTTCCACGCGGAGCACGACAAGTAATTGATGTATCGCGTGCCTTCATCCGCGTCGTATACACCGAGACAGACCCGGTACTTGATTGTCGCGTTCTCGGGCATATTCATGTTGTGGTCAGTGGGCTCACTGGCGAACCCGCGAGCGTTCCATGCCTGACCCTTCTGACTGACGTCGGATCGCTCGTACTCAACGGCCACCTGACGGCCCTCGCCCGCGTTGTCCCAGATGTACAGGTGCTCACCATGCCGGACAAAGGACGCGGAACCCGAGCAGGACTGCGACGGCTGCGTACACACGTCGCCGCGGTGCACCCCCGCCGTACCCGTTGCGGCGGCCGCCGCGGTTCCCGCACCGGCCGCGACCAGCAGTGCGGACGCGGCACCCAGAAACACGATTCTCCGATAAACCACAATTCCCTCCAGTTCTTTCGAGAAGCCAGATACTCACGCTTACCCGCAGGTTAACAACGTAGGTAAACAGTCAGGTCGAAAGTGCGAAGTCAGAGAAACGCATATTTTGGAGTTTTTTTAGCTCTCTGTTCGACTGGTAACGCCGTGCGCTACTCCCATTCCCACCGCACGCCCAGCACCCCGGGATTGACATCGCGCGCCACCCTGTGGACCCACCGGCCGGGCGTCAGTGGCAGCTCTCCGTCGACCTCGTCGCACTCGGCCTCGACACCGTCCTGGCGCACACCGTTCTGGGTGAGCGCGAAACACCGCACGGGAACGGCTTCCTCGGCGAATCGGACACCCAGTACGTAGGTGTCGCCGGGGTAGCGAAACCCCCGGCGGTAGTCGGCGCTGGGGATGGGTGAGCTGATCGCGAACTCGTAGTCGAACAGATGTGTCTCGCCGGCCCGCAGCCTGCGGTCGAACAGCAGTTCCATGGCGATGACAGCGGCCTGTGGGTGTCGTCGTACCCGTCCCAGCCTGCAGTTCTCCTCCGCGGTCGGCACGATGTCGCGTGCCTGGCTGCCGGGCTCCGCGCAGTAGACGGCGAGGAACCGGTCCGGGTCGTCGTCGAGGGCGCGCACTACCACCCTGGTACGCACCGAGTAGATCGCCCGGTCCGGGCCCACTCGGACACGATCCTCCTGGCAGAACACCCGCATCTTGCGATCGGAGGGGCCGAGTACGGGCTCGATGGTCTGGGCCAGTGCGGGAGCGGGTTCGAGCAGCCCGTCGTAGCGCCGGGCGACGCTCCCGCCGCGCGTCCACCTTCCGCGCGGCCGGGGTGGGCCGAGCAGTGCCGCCAGTGTGTGCGCGGGGAGGCCGAGAATGTGCTCGATGGCCCGCACCGCCCGCAGGGAGTCCGCCCGCTCCGGACGGCTGCGGCCCTGCTGCCAGTAGCTCAGGCTGGCGCGGCTCACGCGGATTCCGCGCTGGGCCAGCCGATGCTGCAATGCCTCCAGGGTCAGACCGCTCTGCTCGATAGCGGCCCGCAGTGCCGTGTGGAACGGGCCGGCACGCAGCAGCAGATCGACATCCGGCGAACGCGATCCCGCCCCGCCGCGGACCTGCGCCTGCGTCGGTGGATAGGACACGACACCTCCCGGCCATGGGGGAAATTCTGTGGAACAACACAGTTTTCGATTCGGCGTTCACGGTCCCGGACCTGGCTCCCAGCTGCTTCGGCCAGGTCACGTGTGCCCGTCGACCGCAGCGCCGTCAACAGTATTCGGCTCGGCGTTCAGCAGGCACAAGCGCCGTTAGTAGCAGGTATTGACGCGCCGGTAGGTAAGGGATTGCCTGCGTCGATACTCCCTGCTCGTGCTCCCACCTTCGGAGGACAACGATGTTGACGGCGTTGACCGCATTGACGGCAACCAGACGACGACTTCTCGCGGCGGCGGCCGCACTCGTCACCGCGACCGGGCTGCTCGCCATGCCGACGGCCACGGCAGCCACCGAACGCCAGGGCGACCTCGCCGAGTCGGTGCGTTCGACGATGCTCGCCGAGCGCGGCGCGGCAGCCAAGCAGCAGTACGAGGTGACCTCCCTGGACGAGCCGCTGGTGGAACCCACCCGGGTCAGCGCGGCCGGGTGGGCGTTCGGCTCGACCACTATTCCCATGCCCGTTGTCGAGCACGCCTCCCCGGAGTCCGCACTGTTCGTGGCGCGGCAGAACGCCCGAGGCTGGGAGGTCGCACTTGACGGGACGGCCGAGTTCGTTTCACTGGCCGGGCAGGCGCCGGCGGAGGTTGTCAGCGAGGGCGAGAAAACGCTGTTCGCCAAGAACTTCGCAGCTCGGAACACGCAACTGGCCGATACCGGACTCGGCCTGCCCTGGGCGACCGGTGTGGCCTGGTGGATGGGCGGCGGGCCGCACGGCAACAGCGGCAACAGCAGGCCGTTCAGCTCGATCGATTTCAACGGCGGCGACGGACGAGTACTGGCTGCGGGTGAAGGGCGGGTGTACAAGAGCTGCGTGCGTGGTCGCAGCGCCCTGGTGAAAGTGGTGCATCCCAACGGTTACAGCACCACGTACTACCACATGTACAACCTGACGAGCCTGCCCGACGGCAGTGCCGTGCGGGCCGGAACGTACCTCGGCCACATCGGTAACGAGCTGCCCTGCGGCGGGTCGAGTTCGGGCGCCCACGTGCACTTCTCACTGCTGCGCGGCGACACCCACGTCAGTGTGAACAGGATGACGATCGGCGGCTGGACGTTCTACGAGGGCTCGTCGGCCTACGGCGGCTACGCCCTGCGCGGCGGCGACCGGGTCAACCGCGGTGGCAGGCTCACGAACTACGGCGGTGGCGGTGACACACCGAGCCTGCCGACTGGAACGGTGAACGGCGGTCAGTACAGCTCCGTTAACCTGCGCACCGGTCCCGGTCTCGAGCACAGCGTTACCGGCACGGTGGCGAACGGTGTGGTGGTCAGGATTTCCTGCACGGCAAGGGGCGGTGCCGTGAACGGGGTATGGGGCAGCACCGACCTGTGGAACAAGCTGGACACGGGCAACTGGATCAGTGATGGTTTTGTCGACACTGGTTCGAACGACCCGGTCGCACCGGCTTGCCCGTGACGTAGGCGCAGGTGACGCCGGTCTGTCTCCGGTCGGGAGCGTTCCCGACCGGAGGCAGACCTGTCGGTGGGGGCCAATGGTGCGGACCGACTGCGGACACTGGAGCAATGGATCAGATTCGCGAGATCGTGCGGCTGGTCGGCGACGTGCTCGGCCGCGAGGTCATCGGGAGCTACCTCCACGGATCCTCCGTGTTCGGCGGGCTTCAGCCTGCCAGTGATCTGGATGTCCTCGTTGTCACCCAACGACGCATGAACGCCCAGGAGCGAGGGGCACTCCTCGATGGCCTGTTCAGGATCTCCGGTTTCACGGAGGGGATGCGCCCGGTCGAACTCACCGTTGTCGTGCAATCCCAGGTTCGCCCGTGGCGGTTCCCGCCGACCGCCGATTTCCTGTACGGCGAGTGGTTACGTGCTGAACTCGAGATCGACGGACCCCCTCAGCCGGAACGACTGCCGGACCTGGCGCTACTGATCACGATGGTGCTTTCCGGTGACCATCCCCTCGCGGGACCGCCACCGGCACGGGTCCTCGACCCAGTTCCCCACACTGACCTGGTGCGCGCGAGCGTGGCGGGCATCCCTGACCTTCTCGAGGACCTGAACGGCGACACGCGCAACGTCGTCCTGACCTTCGCCCGCATCTGGCACACCCTCGCCACCGGTGAGATCAGCTCGAAGGACGTCGCCGCGGACTGGGCTCTCGGCCGGCTCGCACCGGAGTACCGTCCCGTCCTCGAACACGCCAAGGAGCTGTATCGCAACCGCCGGTACTCCGAGGAGAGCTGGAGCGATGAGCTGAGGGAACAGGTACGTGCCCACGTCGAACAGGTACTCGCCGAGATCGACCGGCTGACGCCGCGCTGAGGTACCCAACGCGCGGGATGAAAGGGACTCAGAACGGTGGAGGAGTCTCATTTGGAGGGTCGAAGGAACGAGCACACCCTCGTGACCGCACGCGCTTGTTCGGCACGGACCGGGCGGGTGGTTCGTTGATGGGTTGGGTGGTTTTGGTGTAGGTGCGTCCGGTGGGGGTGGTGATGGTGGAGGTTCCGGTTTGTGGATCGTGTGTCAGGGTCCAGCCGGGTTGGTCTTTGAGGTAGTGGTGGGGTTCGCATTTGGCGCCGCCGTTGGTGTCGGCGGTCTGGCCGTGGTGGTGCCATTCGCGGAGGTGGTCGTAGTCGCAGCGGTGGGCTGGGCGGTGACAGCCCGGTGCGGTGCATTCGCGGTCGCGGACTGCGATGAGCTCCCGCAGGAACGCGCTGGGCCGTCGCCGGGTCCGGCCGAGGTCCTTGACCGCTCCGGTGGCGGGGTCGGTGAGCACGGTGCGCCAGATGCTGCCGCGACGAGTCATGATCTCCCGGGCGATCGGGGCGGGGATCGGGCCATAGCCGGACAGTTCGCAGCCGGTGTCGGACATCGTCAGGGCGGTGTCGACGGGCATGTGCAGGAACACCCGGGCGGTACCGGGTGGGACGGGGACGCCGGGGTCGCGGCCGTGCAGCAGGTCGGCGGCCACATCGGCGCGGAGCTGTTCCAACGTCCGCTCGTCACCCTGGTTCCGCAGGGCACGGGCCATGGCGTCGATGCGGGCGTAGGCCGACGCGGCGACCTCGGCGGGGAGATCCATCGCCAGGGTGGACATGGTGTCCTCGCCGGGAATCAGCTCCACCTTCCGACCACTGCGGGCCTTCATTGCTCGGGCGGTCTGCCCGTCGGGATCGATCGCGGTCACCAGGCGGCGGGTCGCGCGCACCAGCGAAGCGGGATCGGTGAACCCCAGCCGGCCCGCCGCGAGCTTGCCCGCCAGTCGGTCGTCGACCTCCCGGGCCTGCTCGTCGGTCAACATCGCGGTGACCTCGGCGATCTGCCCGGCGGGGTAGCCCTCGATGTCCCCGGCCTCCATCGCCATTAACACCCGTGGCATCCGTGACACCAGGGCAGTACCCCGGGCGATCCGGTTCGCGGCCCGCTGGCGGGAGATGCGTAGTTCCAGCGACGCCTCCACCGCCGCAGATTTGTCCGCACCCCGCAGGCGGTGCAACCGGTCAAGCGCACGCGCCTCCAACGCATCAGCACGGGCCCGCATCCGCCGCGCCACCGCCAACGCCTCCACCACCTCGACATCGCTCAACTCCGAGAAATCCACACCGGAACGCGCGGTGAAACGGTGGTCGGCCCACTCCTCAGCCGTGAACGGCGGCGGGTTCACCAGATCAGCGGGCAGGAACATGATCCCCGCCTCGCTTCCCGCCTGCACGAACTCCGTCACCACGCCATTCTCTCGAACACCAGTTCGAGATACAATCACTCAACGGAAGGATGAGCCTCACGGTCCGTAATAGAAAATGGCGGATGAACTACCGACATTCTGGCTCACGTTTCGAATGTGGCCAACGCCGAGGCATCGACGGGTACGGGCGCGAGTGGGGCATTATGGCCGGATGGCCCGAATTCGTGATGTGGTGTTCGACTGTCGGCATGCGGCCTCGCTCGCCAGGTTCTGGGCAGCCGCCCTGGAGGACTACGAGGTGGCTCCCTACGACGAAGCCGAACTGGAACGACTACGCGGCATCGGTATCGACGATCCGGAAGATGACCCGAGTGTTCTTGTCGAACCCGCTGCGGGCGGGACTCCGCGAATGTTCTTCAACACCGTGCCGGAAGACAAGACGGTCAAGAACAGGATGCATCTCGATTTGGACAGCAACGATGTCGACGTCGAGATCGAGCGTTTAACGGGTCTTGGTGCGACCGTCCTCGCCGAGCATGAGGGTCAGGTCGTCCTTGCGGACCCGGAGGGAAACGAGTTCTGTCTGATGCGCTGACGTGGTGGTCGCCCAACCCGCCGTACCGGCCCAACCCCTGCTGCAGCCGGGAAACTCCGGCCACAGCAGGGGCTTCCCTCACATGTTGATCATGTGTCCGGCCAGGCCGTGGACTGCTTCCTTCACGGCCTCGCCCAGGGTCGGGTGGGCATGGACGTTGCGGACGACCTCGTGCACCGTGAGGTCCCACTGCTGGGCCAGGGTCAGTTCGGGGAGCAGCTCGGTCACCTCGGGGCCGATCAGATGCGCGCCGAGGAGTTCGCCGTACTTGGCGTCGCTGATGACCTTGACGAAGCCGACGGTATCGCCGAGCCCGTGCGCCTTTCCGTTGGCGGAGAACGGGAACTTCGCCACCTGCACGTCGAATCCCTGGTCCCTGGCCTCTGCCTCGGTCCATCCGAAGCTCGCGATCTGCGGCTGGCAGTACGTCGCCCTCGGGATCATCCGGTAGTCCAGTTCCAAGGTCTCCGCGTCGGCGATGGTCTCCGCCGCCACGATTCCCATCGACTCGGCCGCGTGCGCCAGCATCAGTTTCGCCGTCACGTCACCGATGGCGAAGATGTGCGGCACGTTCGTCCTGCACCGTCCGTCGACGTCGATGGCGCCGCGCTCGGTCAGGCGGACACCAGCAGCCTCCAGGCCGTATCCCTCGACCCGGGGCTGGAACCCGATGGCCTGCAGAACCTTGTCCGTCTCGATCTTCTGCTGCTCGCCGTCCTTCGACACCGTGACGACGACCTTCTCGCCGGTGTCGTCGATCGACTCCACCCGGGTGGAGGTGAGCACGTCGATGCCGAGCCGCCGGTAACGCCGCGCGAGTTCGGCCGAGACCTCCTCGTCCTCCAGCGGCACCATCCGGTCGAGGAACTCGACGATCGTCACCTGCACGCCGTAGTTGTGCAGCACATAGGCGAACTCGACGCCGATCGCGCCCGCACCGGCGATGACAATGCTCTCCGGCAGCTCGGCATCGAGGATCTGCTCCTCGTAGGTCACCACGCGCTCGGACAGCGAAGTGCCGGGCAGCAACTTCGTCGTGGCCCCAGACGCGATGATGCAGTGATCGAAGGTGACCGTCTCGGTCTCGCCGTCGGAGTTCAGCACGGTGATCGTGTTCGCGTCCGTGAAGCTGCCCCAGCCGTTGAACTGGGTGATGGCGTTCTTCTTCATCAGGAAGTTCACGCCCTTGACCCGACCGTCGGCCACCTTGCGACTGCGCTGGTACGCCGCGCCGTAGTCGAATGTCACCTGCCCGTCGACCTGGATCCCGTAGGTCCGCGCCTCATTGTGGAACAGGTGGGCCAGCTCCGCGTTACGCAGCAACGCTTTCGAGGGGATACAGCCCACGTTCAGACAGACCCCGCCCCAGAAGCGGCCCTCGATGATCGCGGTGTCGAATCCCAGCTGCGCGGCTCGCACGGCGGCCGTGTATCCACCCGGACCGGCACCCAGCACCACCACGCCGAAATGTTCGCTCATGTACGCCGATTATGCCGCCTCGGCGAGGGGTCACGCAGCGGGCGGGGTTTCTCCGCGCACCTCGGCGAGCAACTCGGTGACCGCGGCCATGACCCGCACGTTCGCCTCGGCGACCGCGCTGCTGGTCGGACGCGGTCCGGCCAGGTCGGACAGGTCCACGGGCGGCCCCGCCACCAGGGTCACCGTGCGCCTGGGGAACACCTTGGGCAGCTTCGAGTCCGGCGGAAGCAGGTGATGCGTGCCCCAGTTGGCCACCGGCACGACCGGCACACCTGTGGTGAGCGCCACTTTTGCCAGTCCCGCCTTGCCGTCGCTCGGCCAGCCGTCATCCCGGGTGGAGAATCCGGCCTCCGGGAACACAACCACGCACTCACCGTCCCGCACGGCGTCCACCGCGGCCTTGTACGCGAGATAGGCCGCCCTGGCACCGACATCGCGCTGCACCGGGATGTGCTTGCCCGAGCTCATCACCGACCCCACCACGCGGCCCGACCACAGCTCCGATTTGGCGAGATACCGGGGAATCCGGCCGCCGGCGAGGCAGAAGGCCGTCATCGTGACCGGGTCGGCGAAGGATAGGTGATTGGACGCCACCAGCACTCCCCCGTCCTTCGGCAGGTGTTCGGTGCCCCGGAAGCGCAGCCGGGCACCCAGCACCAGCAACGGCCAGATGACGTCGATGGCGACCCCGAACCAGCGACCCCGCCCCCGCCGCGGGAAGCGCGACCCCAGCCGCACCGCCTGTGCCCTGGTCAGCGGGGTGTTTTCGGAAGCGCGGGCGTCGGCGTTCAGCTTGACCCAGCGGAACCGGGACCTGCGGAGCAGCAGCATATGAGGTAATCGTCCGTCGGTGGTGTGGTGGATAGGACGCTATCGGTCGGAGTCGGCCTCGACAGGCCAACCGCCCAGCTCGCGCACGATGCGCTGCGCGCGAACCAGTCCCGGAAGCTCGGCCGGGTCCAGCTCGCCGCGCTCGGCGGCATGCTGCGCCTCGGCGAGTTTCGCCAGCAGGCCCGCGACATCGACCGACGACTGCTGCGACATCTTCCTCATCCCCTCAGACGATTGGGCTGTCGGGCCGTGACGAAGCGGTGGCAGAAGGAGCGACGAGCACGTTCAACGGTAGCGGCCCTGGCAAGCGAACACCCTCCCGGGGCGTGGCCACGGGAGGGTGCTGAAAGGTCCGGTCAGGACGCGCGTTCGAGAATGACCACCGGGATGTCACGCTCGGTCTTCTTCTGGTACTCGTCGTAGTCCGGCCAGACCGTGACCAGCTTCGGCCACACCGCGGCCTTCTCCTCGCCGTCGGCTGTACGGGCCCGCGCGGTGAACTTGTCCGCACCGACCTGCACCCGCACCTCAGGGTTGGCCCGCAGGTTCAGGTACCAGCCAGGATGCGTGTCGGCGCCGCCCTTGGAGGCGACGACGACGTGGTTGCCCTCGTGCTCCTGGTAGATCAACGCGAACTTGCGGTCCTCGCCGGTCTTGCGGCCCTTCGTGGTGAGGATCAGGACCGGCGCGCCCTTCTCCCAGATGTGCCCGACCTCGCCGTCGGTCTCCTCATAACGCCGAACGTGCTCGTCACCGAACAGCATGAACCTTCCCTTCAGACGACTCGTGAGAACTCAACTACCCGGCCACGCTACTGCCGCGAGCCGGAGTCCCGCTGTCCGAGCACATCGGCCAGCAGCGCCGGATCCACGTTGCCGCCCGACACCACCACGACCGTCCGGCCCACGGGCAGTTCGGCGGCGTGATCCAGGTAGGCGGCCAGCCCGACGGCGCCACTGGGCTCGACGACCAGCCTGCCCTTGCGGGCGAGCACGGCCATCGCCGAGCGGATCTGGTCCTCCCCCACGGTCACGATGCCGTCCAGCACGGTGCGCAGGTGCGCGAAGGTCAGCTCGGAGGGCTGCGAGCGCAGGCCGTCGGCCACGGTGCGTGCCCTGTCCTCGATCGGCCAGTCCACCAGGGATCCGGCAAGCAGGCTCTCCCTGGCGTCGCCCGCCAGTTCGGGCTCCACTCCGAACACCGCCGCGTTCGGGCACAACGCCCTGATCGCGGTGCCGATCCCGGACGCGAGGCCGCCCCCGCTGACCGGGATGAGCACGAGTTCCACATCGGGCAGGTCGGTGCCGATCTCCAGCCCTGCGGTCCCCTGCCCGGCGATGATGTCGGGATGATCGAACGGCGGGATCAGCACCGCGCCGGTCCGCTCGACGATCTCCTCGGCGGCCGACTCCCGCTCGGCGATGGGGACGAGGACGACCTCGGCGCCGTACTCGCGCGTCCGGTCGATCTTGACCTGGGGCGTCACATCCGGCATCACAATGCTGGCTTTGACCCCGACGGCACGCGCGGCATACGCGACTGCCTGCGCGTGGTTGCCGCTGGAATAGGCGACCACGCCGCGCGCACGGGCGCTCTCGCTCAACCGGGCGATCGCGTTGGTGGCGCCGCGAAGTTTGAACGCGCCGATGGGCTGGAGGCTCTCGGGTTTCAACCAGAGCGGCCGGTCCGGATCGGCCCAGGGGCACGGCAGGAGTGGGGTGTGGACGACGGCGTGGCGAATGCGCTCAGCGGCGTCCCGGATGTCCTCGATCTTCACCAGTTGCACGAGTACAGTCTGCCCGCTCCGGCAACCGGATGAGCAAGTAAGGGCGGCGCGGGCGTGCCCCGGCAGGCATGCCCGCGCCGCTGACTGTTGTTCTCGGACAAGCTCAGAACCGCATGGTGCGCAGATATCGGTAACTACGTTCCGCGCTGACCAGCGGCTGGGCGGGTTGATCATGCTCGATGACGTACTCGAGCACCCCGGAATCCCGCTGTCCGCGGAAGATCTCCGCGAAGTCCAATGTGCCGTACCCCACATCCTCGAACGAGCCGTCCTGCGCCCTGTCCTTCACATGAAAGACCGGGAACCTGCCTGGATACCGGTCGAAGTAGTCCAGCGGATCCTTGCCACCGTCGACAATCCAGTAGAGATCCAGCTCGAAGTTCACGAACCTGGGATCGGTCTCGTCGAGCAGGATGTCGTAGAGCACCTGACCGTCAACGGCGCGGAAGTCGAATCCGTGGTTGTGGTACAGGAATTTCAGGCCCGCACCGCGTGCTGCCTTGCCCGCCTCGGTGAACTCGGCAGCCAACTGCCGGTACCCGGCCGGATTGTGCAACGAGTCCGGCAGCCAGGGCACCACCACGTAACGGACACCGAGAACGCGGGCGTCCTCCAGTTCCTGCTGCCAGTCTCCGCGGATCGTGTCCAGGCCCACGTGGGTCAGCACGGCACGTAGTCCGGCGCGGTCGAGCATCGCCCTGAACTCATGTGGACTGTGCCCGTACAACCCGCTCACACCGACGGTCGAGTAGCCCATCGCACCAAGCGCGTCGAGTGTGCCCTGTGCGTCCACCGTCATCAGTGAGCGGACCGTGTACAACTGGATTCCGATGTGCCCGGGTGGCACCCGGGTCAGCCCCGCGGCTGCGGCCGCACCTCCGCCTGCCCAGACGCCGGTGCCCGCGACCGCGGCCGCGCCGAGCGCGAGTTTCAGGAAACCGCGCCGGGAACCGGCAAGCCCGATCTGCTCAGTCATCGCCCCACTCCTTCGCCGTTGAAGTCGAGCCGGTCCAGCGACAGCAGATCCGGCTTGTCCTGCGTCCATTCGGGATGGGTGAACACCAGGTACAACGTGATGCTGCGACCTGGATCGGCCAGCTGCACCGTCGGCGTGATCACCTCGCCCCAGCCTCCGGTGTTGGGTACCGCGACGGAGCCGAGCAGTTCGCCGGCAGGCGAATCGGCCCGGAACTCGACGGTCCCGCCGATACCGCCGGAACTCACCGCGAGCGTCACCGAGTCGATGGAGGTCAGGTTGACCGGTTCGTACGCCACCCAGTCACCGTGCTCGATCTCACCGAGTCGTTTACCCGCGGAGGCGTCGGCCCGGTTCAGGACCTGAGTTCCGGAACCGTCGCCGCCGGTGTGCTCGAAGTGCTCGGCCTCCTTGTGCTTTGGCTCGAGGGTCGCGTGCGCGGATCCGGTGAGGCTGGGGACACCGCCCCGGCCACCGCCGTCGGCGTACGTGGCGCTGAGCGCCGCGTAGAGGTTCTGCCCGGGTCCGTGGCTGTCCCCGGAGTCGGTGCGCACCTCACCCCTGCATCCGGCGACGTTGTCCATCGGGTGCAGGTGGTCGTCATGACCCAACTGGGACTGCACGACCACCTTCGAGCAGTCGATCCTGCCGTCCTCGCGATCGGTCACCCGGACGACGAACGGGATGATGTCGCCGAACTCGAACATGCCTCCGTGCGGGGGCATCTCGATGCGCACGTCCGGCCGGGTGTTTCCGGAGGTGATCCGGGTGACCGCGACGGCCGTCAGCCCGCTCTTCTCCCCGGTCACCGTCAGCCGTGCGGTGAACTGGCCCGCCTCGGTGTAGGTGTGCGCCGGATTCGCCTCGGTCGAGTCGACGACCCCGTCGTTCTCGAAGTCCCACGCGTACGTGAGCGCCTCGTCGGGGCCACCTTCGGAGCCCGCACTGGAGAACTCGACGGTGAGTGGCCTGCGGCCCGAGTCGGCCGAGGTGGTGATCTCCGCGGTCGGCGCACGACCGTTGGCCACGTAGTCGATGCGGTAGATCCCGGAACCCTCGTTGCTGCCACCGCGACCGGTGCCGCTGCCTTCGCCGAAGTCGATGACGTACAGCGAGCCGTCCGGCCCGAAGTGCGCGTCGAACGGCTGGATCCACGGTATGTCCGCGAAGACGCCGTTGATCGAGAGCAGGTCGCCCGCCTTCGCCGGATCGAACCGGGCATCGGTGAACGTCTGATCCTCCTGTTGCACCGAGAACGCCTTGAACCACTTCCGGGTCAGCTCGTAGTTGAGCCACTTGCCCTCGAAGTACTCGGGGAACTTCGTGACCAACGGGTTGTCCGGGTCGTGGTCGTAGACCGGTCCGGCCATCGGACCGCCACCACCGGTGCCCAGTTCCGGGAACTGCGCGGACTCCGAGTAGGCATACCAGACCCAGGCGGGCGTGGCGGGCGGCAGTTGGGTCAACCCGGAGTTGTTGGGTGAGTCGTTGACCGGGTTGGCACAGTCGAACTTCGGCCCCGACGTGCCCGTCGCGAAGTCGTAGTCGTTGAACGGGGTGTTGTCCCCGGTGCAGTAGGGCCAGCCGTGGTTTCCCGCCTCGGTGATCCGGTTGAACTCGACCGTCCCCTCCGGACCCCGGTCGGGAACGGCCTGCCTGGCGTCCGGTCCGTAGTCGCCGACCAGCAAGGCGTCGGTGAGCGGGTCGACGGTGATGCGGAAGGGATTGCGCAGCCCCATCACGTAGATCTCCGGACGCGTCTTCGCCGTGCCCGGCTGGAACAGATTGCCCTCGGGGATCGTGTAGGTCCCGTCGTCTTGTGGCGTGATCCGGAGGACCTTGCCCCGCAGGTCGTTCGTGTTGCCCGACGTGCCCTGCGCGTCCCACGCACGCCTCCCGTCACGCTCGTCGATCGGGGTGAAACCGTCCGAGGCGAACGGATCGGTGTTGTCCCCGGTGGCGATGTAGAGGTTTCCCCTCGTGTCGAACGTGATCGAGCCCGCCATGTGCGAGTTGGCCCTGCCCTCGTTGCGGAAGGTCGGGATCTCCAGCAGCCTGCTTTCCGACGACGGGTCCACCACGTCGCCGGTCACCGTGAAGCGGGACAGGTTCAGCCTGTTCTCCACCTTGTCGGAGTACAGCAGGTAGACCCAGTTGTTCTCGGCGAAGTCCGGGTCCAGGGTAAGCCCGAGCAACCCGTCGGACTGGCTGGTCATCTCCGGGGTGTACTGGAAGTCGAGTGCGGTCGTGACCTCGAGCGTGTCCTGGTTCACGATCTTGAGCGCTCCGGTGCGCTGGACGAAGAACACCCGCCGATCCGGTGCGACCGCGAGTTCGAACGGGTCGGCCAGCCCTTCGGTCACCAACGGAATCCGCTGGAAGGTCCCGGTCTGCGTGGCCGAGCAGTCACCCTCGACCGCGCCCGCCGCCCACTCGATGCCCCCGCGCAGGTGCCGCAGGAACAGTTCGTCGGAGAACTTCCCCGCGTCGTGCCCACCCGCGGTGAACCAGGAGCGGCCGCCGTCGTAGTTCTGGCACCACGAGTACGGGTGATCGACACCCTCGTCCAGGCCATCGACCCCGTCCCGCACCTTGATCTGGGCGAGTGTGTGCACCTTCTGCGTCGGGTTGGTCTTCCAGTTGTACCACTCCTCGTGCTGCTCCCACAGCTCCGGAAGATCCTGTGTGGACGGATGCGCACGGTCGAGCACCTTGACCCTGCCGACCTGTGGAGCGGGGTGATAGTCGAAGATCGCCCCGACCAGCCCCTCGTACCAGGGCCAGTCACGCTCACTCGCCGAGGCGGCATGCAGCCCGGTCCAACCGCCGCCGTCGCGGATGTAGCGCTGCAACGCCGCCCGCTGGTCCGAGTCCAGCAGGTCGCCCGACTGAGGCGTCGAGTTGGTGTTGTTGAAGACCACCACGTCGAACCGGTCCAGGTTCTCGTCGGTGAAGGCACCCGCGTCATCGGTGGCCTCGACCTCGAACCCGTGCGTTGCCCCGAGCTGTTCTATCGCCGCGATTCCCGCGGGAATCGAGTCGTGGTAGAAGTTCGTCACCTTGGAGAAGACCAGCACGGAGAACCTCGGCTGGGCGGCGACCGGCGGCGCGAGCGCCACCCCGAGTGCGAGTGCGACCGTGAGCAGGGACGCGAGAAGTGCGGGCAGACGGCGACGCGTGATTCTCATCGTCGGCCCCCTCACAGCTCGACCGGGCCCGCGGCGACGGCGACGGCCTGTGCGGCCGAACGCCGGTCCCGCGTCTGCTCGGCGAGCGCCGCGCCACGGTCCGCCTGCCCGGCACGGTTGTCCGCCATGGCTTCCGCACGGGCCGCCGAGGAGGTGTCGAACTGACCGGAGGCCTCGCCGCGGACGCGGTTGCCGGACACCTCGGGCGCGGGGGCGTTGCCCGTTCCCGACAGGTCACCCCGGATGATGTTGCCACTCACCCGGACGTGGGCCGTGTTGTCGGCGATCCGCACGTCACCGTCCCAGTAGCCGGCGGCGGCACAGCTCGCCACGGGGCCGTCCGCGCCGACCTGGACAGTGCCGGAGTTGTCCGTGAAATGCGCGTCGCCGTACACCTCGCTTCCGCAGACGACGGATCCGAGCTGCGCGTCGCGAACGGCAAGGTCGCCTTCCAGCACGACATCGTAAAGATCCACATAGGACACCTCCGCACCGGAGAGCCCGGACCGCAGGATGGAGTGCTCGGCGTACAGTTCGCCCGCGCGGGAACTCACGTCACCGCCGACCGTGGCTCCGCTGAGGTAGGCGTACGTCGCCCGCTCCGGATGCTCCGGAGCCTCCACGCGCAGGCCACCCCCAGTGGTGAGATCCGCGAGATATGTGCCGTAGGCATCGATCATGCGGACACCGCCGCCGATTCCGGTCAACTCGGCGTCGAAGAACCCGTCGTCGAGCACGGTGACGCCCTGCTCGAACGCACCGCCGGTGATGATCAGGTTGGCCCCCTCGGCGACCGTGACGACCCCGGTTACCGTGGTGCCGTCCAGCACACAGGATTTACCTTCGGGCACCAGCAGATCACCTGGCACGGTGACCGCACCCGCTGTTCCGGCGCAGTGTGTGGTCAGCCCCGCACTCGCGGGCGGAGCCACGAGCACCAGGCCGGCCGTCGCCGCTGCGAGCGCGCCGAGGGATATCGATCGAGCGCATCTGACTTTCGACATGCGATTCTCTCCGTTGAGTAGTCGATGAAAGCGCTTACTCTGGTGATCGCCGGGTTATTCGGTTGTGGGTGCGGCGGTGGTGATTTTTCGGTACTGCCTGCCGACACTCAGTCGGCGGCGGATGCGGCGCCGAGGTGCGCCCGGATCTCCTTCGTGGCCCTGGCGAACTCGGGCTCGGCCATGGTCGCGCCGTAGTCCCTGTCCGCCGGGAGACCGACGTCGACAACCCCGGCCACCGTGCCGGGCCGCGCCGTCATCATGACCACCCGGTCGGCGAGGTAGACCGCCTCCGCGATCGAGTGCGTCACCAGCAGCACGGTCGTACCGGTCTCCTGCCAGATTCGCCGCAGCTCGACGTTCATCTGTTCCCTCGTCAGCGCGTCCAGCGCACCGAACGGCTCGTCCATGAGCAACACCGGCGGCCGGTGCAGCAACGCACGGCACAACGCCACCCGCTGTTGCATGCCCCCGGACAGTTCGTGCGGGTACGCGTCCCCGAAGCCGGTGAGCCCGGTCATCTCGATCAGCTCATCGGTACGGCGTGCCGCCTCCGCGGCGGGCATGTGCCGCATCTCGGCCTGCAGCAGGATGTTCCGACGCGCCGAACGCCAGTCGAGCAGGGCAGCGCGCTGGAACACGTATCCGATGTCCCGCCGGGGGCCGGTTACGGAATCACCGAGTAGCCGCACCTGCCCGTTGGACGGCCGCAGCAATCCAGACGCCAGTTTGAGCAATGTGGACTTGCCGCACCCGGAAGGACCGACGATCGCGACGAACTCGCCCTGCTCAACCCGTAGTGTCACCTCGCTCAGCGCGGTGACGTCCTTCTTCTTCGTGCGAAACCGCACCGCGACGTCGTCCAGTTCGACCGCGGCGGTCGCGCCTGCGAGCGATACTCCGGCGCTCTCGGTCCGTTCGGCAGTGCTGTTTCCCGGCCTCATCCGCTATCCCTTCGGTGCCAGACCGGCGTCCCAGTACGCACTGGGCGCCTCGGGGCTCTCGATCACGCCTGCCCCGGCGAAGATGTCGATCGTCTGCTGCCAGTCGGCCTCGTCGTTGACGCCCGGCGCCATACCTTCGGTGGCCTCGGTGTGCAGCAGCTCCAGCGTGCTGGCGAACTGCTCGGAGAGCACCTGGGTGGAGGGCAGTTGCTCGGAGGCCCCCTGCATCGCCGCGACCGCGGCGTCCTGGTCGCCGGCCGCCGCGGTCCACGCCTCACTGGACGCGGCCACCATTCGCCGCACCAGGTCCTCCCGCTCCTCGAGCGTGTCCAGGGAGGTGAGCAGCCCGTTGCTGAAGAAGTTCAGGCCGTGCTCGGCGAACCGCAGATAGGACACCGGCTTGCCGGCCTTCTCCTGCATCGTCGGCCCCTGGTCCGTGGCATAGCCGAGCAGTGCGTCGGTCTGTCCCGACATGACCGCGGCCATCTTGCCCGCGGCGTCGGTGTTCTGCAACGAGACATCTCCCTCGGCGAGACCGTTGGCCTCGAGGAACGTGGGGAAGGTCCGGCTCAGTGCGTCACCTGCGGTGCTCGCGATGGTCTTGCCCTTCAGATCGGCAGGCGAACTGATGTTCTGCTCGCTGAAGAACTGCACCGAGGACGGCGTCGTCTGCAGGAACACACCGATGCTCTTGACCTCAAGCCCCTGGCTGACTCCGGCGAGCAGCGCGGGAGTGTCTGCCCAGCCGAAGTCGGTTTGTCCCGCCGCGGTGGCCTGAACGGTTTTCTGCGATCCCTGGCCCGCCCTGATCTCCAGGTCGATGCCGTGCTTCTCGAAAATGCCCTCGGACTTGCCGTAGTAGAACGGTGCGTGTTCACCGTACGGGTACCAGTTCAGCGTCAGGGTGACGCGATCGAGCTGCTCGCCCTCGGCATTGGTCGTGGTGGCGGGTTCCGATCCGCCGCACCCGGCCGCCAGCAGCAGCACAGCGGCGGCGCCGGCGATCACTGCACGAACCTTCATGGACGTACTCCTTCTCTACATCGTTGTCGTGACGGAGTCCGTGCGGCGGCTCGCCTGCCACGGGAGCAGCAGATGCTCGGCCCACTCCACCACCACGAACAGCAGGACCCCCAGCAGCGACATCACCAGCAACCCCGCGAAGAGCACGGGGGTGTCAAGATTTCCGTTGGCCTGCAGGATCACGAATCCGAGTCCGGCGTCCGCTCCGACGAACTCGCCGACCACCGCTCCGGTGACCGCCATCGTGGCCGCGACCTTCAGCCCGGAGAACAAGTGTGGCAGCGAGGCGGGAAACCGGATCTTCCAGAACGTCTGCGCGGGCTTGGCGCCCATGGTCGCCGACAACTGCAGCATCTCCGGGTCGATCGACTTCAACCCGGTGACCATCGAGATCACGACGGGGAAGAACGCCATCAGCACCGCGACCACGATCTTGGGACCGAGCCCGAACCCGAGCCACACCACGAACAGCGGCGCTATCGCGATCTTCGGAATCACCTGTGCGAACAACAGCAGCGGGTACAGCGTCTTCTCGATCGTCGAGGAGTACACCATCACGACGGCCGCGAACACGCCGATCGCCGCCGCGATCACGAACCCGAGCAGCGTCTCGTAACCGGTCGTCCAGGTGTGCTCCCAGAAGTACTCCGGGTTGTCGGTGATCGCTCCGATGGTGTCCCCGGGGGAGGGCACAAGATACGGTTCGATCCACTCCGCCGCGGTCACCAGCCACCAGAGCGCGAAGATCCCGAGCAGCAGCGCGACCGGCCGCCATGCCCGCTCTGCCAGTCCGGCCGCACGCTGGGCGATCCCGGGCCGTTGACGTTCGACGACGCCGTCAGGCGCATCGTTCGCCGCGCGGTCGAGACCATCCGCAGGGGTTTGCGTGACCATGACCCTCGCCTCCGCAGGCCCACATTGGCCTGGCACGTTAACCTGATATCCGGCTCGGCCGGGACAAAGTGAACTCAGCTCGTCCGTGTCCGATGAATGCGCTTTCTGAATGCGCTTTCAGGTAGAGTAGGCATACCCGGTGAACCGGTCAAGGACTTCGTCTCCGGGCTCCGACTACAGGCATCCCACCACGCGAACAGAGGACAGGGCGGATGAACGACCGGCCACACGTGACACTCGAGGACGTAGCCCGTGCCGCCGAGGTCTCCCTCGCGACGGCATCCCGCGCCCTCAACGGGACCACCAAGGTCAAGTCCGACCTACGCGATCGCGTGCTCGCCGCGGCGGCCGAACTCGCCTATACGCCGAACGCACACGCGCAGGCGCTGGCCGGCGCCACCCACCGCACGGTCGGCGTCATCTGTCACGACGTCAGCGACCCCTACTTCGCCGGTGTGGCTCGCGGAATCATGCGGGTCGCAGGCGAGAACGGCCTGCTGGTGATGCTCGCCAGCACCTTCAGGGATCCACAGAAGGAGATCGCCTACGTCTCGACCCTGCGAGCACAGCGGGCGTCGGCGATCCTGCTCATCGGTTCCGGTTTCGAGGACCGCGCGTGGGAACGGGCACTGGCCGCCGAGATCGACCCCTACCGCAAGGGCGGCGGACAGGTGGCGGTCGTCAGTAGGCACCGCAGCCTGCGCGTGGACACGGTGCAACCGGAGAACCGGGAAGGGGCCGCGGCACTGGCCCGCGCCCTGCTCGCCCTCGGCCACCGCCGGTTCGCCGTGCTCACCGGCCCGCGGGCGCTGACCACCGTCGTGGACCGTCTCGGCGGCTTCCGGGAAGCACTCGGGGAAGCCGGCGTGGAACTCGACGAGCAGTCCATCGTCGAGGCGCCCTTCACCAGGGACGGCGGGCACGCCGCCATGAGCGAGCTGCTCGCCAGGGGCCTCGAGGCGACCTGCGTCTTCGCCGTCACCGACGTCATGGCCATCGGTGCGCTGACCGCGGCCCGTGAGGCCGGGCTGTCCGTTCCGGACGATCTGTCCCTCGCCGGATTCGACGACATCCCGGTGGTCCGTGACCTCACGCCACCACTGACCACGGTCGCGCTGCCGCTGGAGAAACTCGGCGAGCGGGCCATGGAACTCGCCGTGCGCGACACCACGAGCGCACGGAGCCGGATCCTGCGGATGGCAGGCGAGGTCGTGCTCCGCGAAAGTACCGCGCCACCTCCTCCCGGTGGCACCGGCGCGGCGAAGGGCACCGCGAAGGGGGCCTCCCGGTGATCGGGCCGAACGCGGGCGATCTCAGCGGGCTGACCATCGACAGGGTCGAGACCTTCGCTGTCGCACTGCCGACCCTCCGCTCGTTCGGCGTCTCCGGGGGCGCCGTCGCGACCGTGGGCACCCCGAGCGTCCGGGTACTGGTGAAGGTCAGCGCCGAGGGCGTCACGGGCTGGGGCGAGGCGACGCCGATTCCGGCGTGGACCTACGAGACCAGCGAATCGATCGTCACCACCATCGAGCGGTACCTCGCCCCCGCGGTTCTCGGCAGGCCCTGCTGGGATCTCGACGGAGTGAGCGCGGCTTTCGACCGCGCCATCAACAGGGGCTTCTCCATCGGCGCACCGCTGGCCAAGGCCGCTGTCGACGTCGCGCTGCACGACCTGCTCGGGCGCGCGCTCGGCGTTCCGGTCGGCGTGCTCTGGGGACAGCGCAGGCAGGAGACGGTGGAACTCGGCTGGATGGTGTCCGGCCAGTCCGCCGCCGAGGTCGCCGACCGGGTCGCCGAGGGCAGGGAGCTTGGCTACCGGGCGGTCAAGGTGAAGATCGGCCTGCACGACGAGCGCGCCGACCTCGACGTGGTCCGATCGGTTCGCGAAGCGGCTCCGGACGCGCCGCTGTGGGTGGATGCGAACCAGGCGTACTCGGCGAGTTCCGCACTGCGAATGGCAAGGCGGCTGGCCGAACTCGACGTGCACGCCTTCGAACAACCGCTGCCCGCCAACGACGTGGCGGGCCTGCGGCGGCTGCGTCAGGACTCGGCCGTTCCCGTCGCACTCGACGAGAGCTTGCGGCATCCGAGCGACCTCGCCACCTTCGTCCGGCTCGACGCCGTGGACATCGCCATCGCGAAGGTCCAGCGCAGTGGCGGTCTCACCCTGTCGCGCAGGCTGTGCGCACTCGCGCAGGACAGCGGCGTGTCCCTGATGGGGTCGGGACTGACCGACTCCGACCTCGGACTCGCGGCGTCACTGCACCTGTTCGCCGCCTTCGGCGTCGACACCCCCGTGGACCTCAACGGCCGGCAGTTCGTCGACTCGGTCTACGCCACCGGCGAGACCGTGCTGGTTCGCGACGGGGTCGCACAGGTGCCCACGGGCCCCGGCCTCGGCGTCGAGGTGGACGAGCAGGTGGTCCGCGAACTCGCGCTCGATGTGCTGGCACAGCGCGCTTCCTGACCCCACCGAAGCAAGCTGGCCGCTCGGACGGTCAGAGCCGCCACGTCGTGCGAGTGTGACGCACGTGACAAGATGCTCACCATGAGTACCGATTCGGCGCCCAAGTGGCGAAGACTGGAGCCCGACGAGCGCCGGGAGCAGATCTTCACCTGCGCGGCCGATCTGTTCGGCGAACGCCCCTACACCGACGTGTCCACTTCGGACATCGCGGCCCGTGCCGGAGTGGCGCGCGGGCTGATCAACCACTACTTCGGCACGAAGCGTGAGCTCTATCTGGCGGTGGTCCGCCGCGCCATGACCGTTCCGCACTTCGCGGTGGAGTTGCTCCCGGAAGGCCCGCTCGACCGCAGGGTGGACGCCGCGGTCGGTTGGTTCCTGGACATGATCACCAAGCAGGAGAAGATGTGGCTCGCGGCCACCGCCCCCGAGGGCATCGGGCGGGACACCGAGGTCGAGCGCATTCTCGCCGACGCCGACAGGGAGTCGGCCGACCGGGTACTCGAGGCCGTCGGCATCGAAGCGGACGACAATCGGTGGAACGAGCTGAACGCGCTGGTCCGGGCCTACGGCGGGATGGTCAAGGCAGCAGGCAGGGAGTGGCTGGTGCGCGGAGCCCTCCGCCGCGAGGAGGTGCATCTGCTGCTCAGCAGGTCGCTGCTCACACTGATCGGCGAGGTTTTCCCAGCGGTGCGGAGCGTGGACCGCACCGGCTGACCGCACAGAGCACTGTTGGCACTTCGTCAGCAACTGTTAGCGTGACCGGGTGGATCCGAGAACCCCGGTCATCGTCGGCGTGGGCCAGCACACCTGGCGGGACGCCACCCCCACGTCTCCCCGTGAACTGATGCGGCTGGCGATCGAGGGGGCCGTGGCCGACACCGGCGCTCCTGGCGTGCTCGGCCGCGTCCAGTCGCTGGGTGTGGTGGACAGCTTCTCCTGGGGAACGGCCGATCCGGCCGCCCTGCTCGCCGAGGACCTCGGCATCTCCCCCGCCGAGACCGTCTACACCCACACCAGCGGCACCAGCCCGCTGGACCTCCTCGCCGATTCGGCTGGCCGGATCTCGGCAGGAGAACTGGACGCGGCACTGATCACCGGCGGCGAGGCGGTCAAGGCGTTGTTCGGCGGCCGGTACGGCGGCGGTCCGAAGCAGCCGGAAGGCACCGCGCCGTCCCGGATGCTGGGCATCGACCGGGAACCACAGCACGCGGCGGAGGCCGCCGCGCAGTTGCTCATCCCGGTGGCGTTCTACCCGCTGTTCGAGAACGCGATCCGCGCGGACGCGGGCAGCGGCACCGACGAACACCTGGAGTGGCTCGGCAGGTTGTGGGCGAGCTTCGCCGACGTGGCTACCGTCAACCCGCATGCGGTGATGGGTGCGGCTCCGAGCGCGCACGACATCACCACGGCGGGGCCGCGCAACCGGATGGCAGCAGCGCCCTACCGCAAGCTGATGACCGCGAACATCTTCGTCGACCAGGCCGCCGCACTGGTGGTCTGCTCCGCCGAGGCCGCGCGCGCGGCGGGTATCGACCCGGCGAACTGGGTCTTCGTGCACGCGACCGCCACCGCCAACGATCACTGGTTTCCTTCGGAGCGTCCGCACCTGCACCGCTCCCCGGCCATCGCCGCCGTCGGTGACGCCGTGCTCACCCACGCCGGGCTCGACATCGACGACATCGCGCACCTCGACCTCTACTCCTGCTTTCCCTCCGCCGTGCAGGTCGCCGCCACCGAACTGGGCCTCAACCGGGCGGCTCTCACGGACCGGAACCGGCCGCCGACCGTGACCGGCGGCCTCACCTTCGCCGGGGGTCCTGGCAGCAACTACGTGACGCACTCCGTGGCCACCCTCGCCACGCGGCTCAGGGCCGAGCCGGAGCAGTACGGTCTGGCCACGGCCGTCGGCTGGTATCTGACCAAGCACGCGGGAGTGGTGCTCTCCGGGCGGCCGCCGGACACGCCATACGCCCACCACGACCGGACCACCGAGGTTTCCCGGCTGCCCCGCCGCGCGATCACGACCGGCGCCACCGGTGCCGCAACGGTCGAAACGTACACGGTGGTCTACGGCAGGTCGGGCGAGCCGGAGCGGGGCATCGTCCTGTGCGGTCTGCCCGACGGCAGCAGGGCGGTCGCGGCCAGCGAGGCTCCTGACACCATCGCCGCGCTGCTCGGCTCCGACCCCCTCGGCACCAAAGCCGACCTGTTCCCCACCCGTCTCCCACCACCAGCCAACAGGGAGCGCTCCGCGCCGCCGGCCCCGGTCACGGGATTCCACATCCCCGGCTGACCCCTACGGTGATTCGTCGACGAATTACCGCCAGCTGTCCCTGGCGGAGCAGGAGATGGTGCGGCAGGCGACTGCGGCTCAGTAAGGTGCCCGGCAAGTCGTCGACGAACCTAGGGGTGACATGCGAGTCGTGCGCTGGGTGGTGCCCGCGCTCCTCGTGCTGCTCTGGCTCGCACTCGGCGCAGCAGGCAGTCCGTTTCTCGGCAAGCTGAGCGAGGTCCAGAGCAACGATCCCGGTTCGTTCCTGCCTGCCACCGCCGAGTCCACCGCCGTGACGGAGCTGCAGGAGAACTTCGCCGACAGCCGGATCCTGCCCACCGTCGTCGTCTTCGAGAGGCCGGGCGGACTCACCGCGGCGGACAACGACGCGATCAGGGCGAAGGCCGCCGAACTCGCGGACGCGCCCGAGCTGCGGGGACAGCCATCGCCCCCGCTGCCCGCCGACGACGGACAGGCGGCACAGCTGATCCTGCCGCTGTCCGGAGAGGACCCGTTCGCCGCGAGCGAGGCCGTCAAGGACATCCGCCAGGACCTGGAGCGGGGACTCCCTGGCGGGCTGACCGCCCTCGTGACCGGACCAGGCGGGTACAACGCGGACTTCGCCGAGGTGTTCGGGCACATCGACGGCATGCTGCTGCTGGTCACCGCGTGTGCGGTGGCGGTGATCCTGATCCTGGTCTACCGCAGCCCGCTGCTGCCGTTGATCGTGCTGCTCTCCGCCGGGCTGGCGTTGTGTACCTCCTCGGCCGTGATCTACTGGCTCGCCTCGGACGGTGCGCTCGTCCTGAACGGCCAGACACAGGGAATCCTGCTGATCCTGGTCTTCGGTGCCGCGACCGACTACGCCCTGCTGCTCGTGGCGCGCTACCGGGAGGAACTCACCCGGCAGGCGAAGGCCGCCGACGCGATGCGCACCGCGTGGCGATCCTCGTTCGAGCCGATTCTCGCCTCGGGCGGCACGGTGATCCTGGGCATGCTCTGCATGCTGGTCAGCGAGTTGACCAGCAACTCGAGTCTCGGACCGGTGGTGTCCATCGGTATAGCCGGTGCGCTGCTGGCCTCGCTGACCTTCCTGCCTGCCGCGCTGCTGCTGTTCGGCAGGGCCGGTTTCTGGCCACAGGACCCGGTGCCCCGCAAACACCGCAGGACGAAGCGCGGCATGTTCGACAGCCTGGCCGGGCTGGTGCGCAGGAGACCGAGGTGGACCTGGGTGCTGACCGCGCTCGTGCTGTTCGCCGGGGTCGCCTTCGTGCCGTCCCTGCAGGCGGAAGGCACGTCACAGCAGGCACTCTTCCTGGAGGAGGTCGACGCCGTACGCGGACAGGACGTGCTGTCGGCGCATTTTCCCGGCGGCACCGGCAGCCCGGCGGTGATCATCGCGGACGCGAACGCAGCCGACGAGGTGCTCGCCGCCACCCGCGCGACGGACGGGGTCGCCGACGCCTTCCCGACCCCCGCTGACCCGGTGGATCCGGCGGCGGGCCCGAAGGTGGCGGGCGGCGTCGTCGAGATAAACGCGACCCTGCAGGCGCCTGCAGACTCCGAGGAAGCGGTCGCCGTGGTCGGCGCGTTGCGGGACACCCTGCATGACATCCCGGGGGCCGACGCCAAGGTGGGCGGCCAGACCGCGCAGCAGACCGACATGCTGGCAGCGGCCACCCACGACCGCAACGCGATCATCCCGATCGTGCTGGTGGTGATCTTCGCAGTGCTGGCGCTGCTGCTGCGCTCGCTGCTCGCGCCACTGCTGCTGATCGCCACCGTCGTGTTGTCCTTCGGAGCGACCCTCGGCGTCGGCGCACTGATGTTCAACGACGTGTTCGGCTTTCCCGGAGCGGATCCGGCGATCCCGCTGTACGCGTTCGTGTTCCTGGTGGCACTCGGAATCGACTACAACATCTTCCTGATGACCAGGGCGCGCGAGGAGACGGCGCTGCTGGGCACCGAAGCGGGCACGCTCAGCGCGCTACGCGTCACGGGAGGGGTGATCACCTCGGCGGGAGTCGTGCTGGCCGCGACGTTCGCCGCACTGGCGGTGATCCCCGTGCTGTTCCTGGCTCAGATCGCGTTCCTGGTCGCCTTCGGTGTCCTGCTCGACACCTTCGTGGTGCGTTCCCTGCTGGTCCCCGCACTGGCCGTGGATCTCGGCAGGATCATCTGGTGGCCGAGTCGCCTCGCCGCGAGGCCGAAGGCGGAGCAGCGGAAGCGGCATCGGCCGAACCGGCAGCAGCCCCGGCCGGAGCGGCGGCCTCCTCCCCCACCACAGCGCGGGCAACCCCCTCGTCCACCCCGGCAAGCGCAGCCGGGCGCTGCTTCGGCAGCGCCAGCGCGAGCACCGCACCGAGGAGAGCGACGCCCGCGACCACCAGCAGGGCCGCCCCCATCCCGTCGGTGAAGCCGAGCGCGGTGATCGTCCGCACCGCACCGGACAGCGCCGTTTGCCCGCCCTCGAACCCGGCGGGCACGGTGCCCTGTGTGACGGAATCGGCCCCACCCAGAACAGCGTCGCCGATGGGTGTGGGCAGCCCGGCCTCGGCGATCCGGTTCGGCAGGGACCGCAGCACCTGCCAGGACATCACGGCGCCGACCGTCACGATGCCGAGCACGCCGCCGATCTGGCTGGCGATCTGCTGCACCGCGGACACCGTGCCGGTCTCGGCCTCCGGCGTCGCTCCGAGCATGGTCTCGGTGGCGGCGATGACGCTCATCCCGATACCGAACCCGACGAGCGCGCCGGGGTAGAGCAGGTCGCTGAACTCGGCCCCGGCCTGCAACGACGCGACCCCGGCGAGGCCGACCGCGACGAACACGAAACCGGCCGCGACAGGAAGGCGCGGCCCGAACCGCTGCGCCAGCAGTCCCCCGAGCGGGGCCGACAGCACCACGACGCAGGTCGGCGGCAGCATCCACGCGCCCGCCTGGATCGGCGGCAGTCCCTTGACGTTCTGCAGGAACAACGTGAGCAGGAAGAGCAGCGCGAACACGGCAAACGAGGTGAATCCGACGAGCACCGAGCCCAGATGCACGGCCCGGATTCGCAACAGGGCCCGCAGCACTCCCTTGCGCTCGTCCCGCCCGCCTGCAGACTCGGCGACGCCGTACACCACGAGACCGAGCACGATCGCGGCGACGGGCACGTTGAGCAGGAAGACGGCGGGCCAGTCGAAGCCCTGCACGATCACGCCCGCGATCACCGGTCCGAGGCCGATCGCGAGTGCGTTCGCGCCACCCCAGATTCCCAGCGGAAGCCCGATTTTCTCAACAGGAAACGCATTACGCAGCAATGCGAGCGCCGCAGGTTGCAACAACGCTCCGGCAAATCCTTGGAGAACACGACACAGAACGAGAGCCAGGACACTGCCGGAAAGGGCGATTCCGACAGATGCGACAGCAAAACCGAGAACTCCGATGACGAATATCTTCCGCCTGCCGAACCGGTCCGCCAATCTGCCCGCGGGCAGTAGGCCGATCGCGAGTGCGACCAGGTAGGCATTGGCGATCAGTTCCAGTTCACCGAGACTCGCACCCACCGACGCGGAGATGAAGGGCGCCGCTATGGTGATCGCGGTGCCGTCGAGGCCGACCATCGCCCCGCCGAGCACCGTCGCGACAAGGGTCAGCCACGGTCGTCCCCTGCGCGCGGCACGGGCCGGCCGCGGCCCTGCTACCTGGGCTGTCGCCTCCGCTACCGCGGGATCGCGCCCGGTGTCACCGTGTGCCACATCTCCGCCTTCCGGTCGGGTGCATCCTCGACGGATCGCCGCCTAGCATGACTTGTCACTCAGCGCACCCGACAACACCCCCACCCCTACGCAAAAACGCTCACGATGGTGACAGTTAACTCCGTAGAGTTAGTGATATACCCGCCAGAGGCGTTACCCGATCGGGGAGAAACTGCGATCGCGGCTTGCGGACGGTTCACACCGTGGCTACGGTTGGGTCCGCTTGTCAGCCAATAGCGTGATTTCGCCGCCCACGAGTTCGCAGAGTTGTAGTTGTCGACCCGAACGACAACATCAGCAACAGGTTGACCGAAGAAGACCAGATTCTCCAGACCGGGAGGGTTATTCACTAGTCGGCGGACGGGGCCGCCCCGGAGAGGGCCCCCGCTGCGGCATCGGCGGTGAATAACCCGACTTTTGAATAAGACACAGCGTCGGCTACGTGGCCACGTAGCCCGCGTCCCCGCACGCCATTGAGTGTCCCCGTCGATCCCCACTATTCCTGTTAGGTGACTACTATGTCGTTGGCGCAGCGCCGGTACTCCGCCGAGACAGGCACCCACGTCCCGGAGCTACGACCGCTGACCTCGTACCTGTTCGACCGGGCCGGGTCCGCACGCCGCGCCTTCACCTTCGTCGACTACTCCGGAGACCGCGACGGCGTCGAGCACACCCTCTCCTGGGCCGAGCTGGCCGACCGGGTGCGGGCAACGGCCGCAGCGATCACGCAAGTCACCTCTCCCGGACAGCGAGTCGCCATCCTCGCGCCGCAGGACCTCAACTACGTGGTCGGCTTTCTCGGTGCCCTGCACGCAGGTACCGTCGCGGTTCCGTTGTTCGCACCCGAGGTGAGCCAGCACGGCGGCCGTCTGGTCAACGCGCTCGCCGACTGTGCGCCAGAGGTCTGGCTGACGTCGGAGTCCGCGCTGGAAGCGGTCCGCTCGCTGGCCGAGTCCAACCCGGTCCCGATGCCGAAGCAGATCCTCGCGGTCGACGCACCCGAGATCGTCGGCGGTGCCGATTTCGTCGCCCCCGACCTCGACCTGGACGAGCCCGCGTACCTGCAGTACACCTCCGGCTCCACGAGGGCCCCGGCCGGTGCGGTGATCACCCATCGCGCCGCGGTCAGCAACACGTGGCAGGGCAGCTCCGCCTTCGGTGTGGAGGCCGACTGGACCTGCGCGGGATGGATCCCGTTCTTCCACGACATGGGCCTGATCCAGCTGCTGTGCATCCCTGCGCTGACCGGCGCGCACTCGGTGTTCATGACGCCGTTCAACTTCATCATGCGCCCGGCCCGCTGGCTCCGGCAGATGTCGAGCCACCCGAACGTCTTCGCCGCCGCACCGAACTTCGCCTTCGAGTACGCCGTGCGCAAGGTGAAGGAGGCCGACCGGGCCGACCTGGACCTGTCCGGGATCCGCGCCGTGATCAACGGCAGTGAGCCCGTCCGCTCGGGCACGATCGAGGCCTTCCTCGAGGCGTTCGGCCCGCACGGCTTCCAGGCAGCGGCGCACCGGCCGTCGTACGGTCTCGCCGAGGCGACGGTGTTCGTCACCAACACCAGGGAGGACGGGCCGACGGTCACCGCGTTCGACCGCGCGGCCCTCGCCGAGGATCGGGCCACAGCGCTGCCCAGGGGCAGCGCGGACGCACTCGAGCTGGTGGCCGCAGGCAGGCCGCACGCCCAGCTCGTCCGTATCGTGCACCCGGAGGAGCGCACCGTTCGCCCCGACGGCGCGGTCGGCGAGATCTGGGTACACGGGCCGAACGTCGCACGCGGGTACTGGCAGCAGCCCGAGCGCAGCGCGGAGACCTTCGACGCGACCATCTCCGGCGCAGACGAGGACACACCCGCGACTGGCTGGTTGCGCACCGGCGACCTCGGCCTGGTGCACGACGGTTTGCTCTACATCACCGGCCGGATCAAAGACCTGATCATCATCGACGGCAAGAACCACTACCCGCAGGACATCGAGGCCACGGTGCAGGACGCGCACCCCGCGATCCGCAGGGACCACGTGGCCGCCTTCGCCGTGACCTCCTCCACGGCCGGTGAAGGTGCGGCTGTGGTGGCGGAGTTCAGCAGGAAGGCCGGGTCTGCCACGCCCGACGAGGACGAGGTGGCGAGGGCGGTACGCAGAGCCGTCTCCGCCAAGCACGACGTCAAGCTCCGCGGGTTCAGACTGGTTCCGCCGGGCAGTGTGCTCCGGACATCCAGCGGCAAGATCGCCCGCGCCGCGACCAAGCAGCGTTTCTGGGAGGAATAGCGGTGACCCAGCCGGCTCTCACGACCGAACAGCTGCGGAACTGGCTCGTCGAACAGGTCGGTGAGGCCTGCGATCTGGAGCCTGCCGAGATCGACGTCCGGCGTCCGCTCGACGAGTACGGACTGTCCTCACGCGACGCGGTCGAACTGTCCGGCGCGCTGGAGGACCTGCTCGACCGGAACCTGCCGACGACGCTGCTGTGGGACCACCCCACGATCGACCAGCTGGCCATCGCGCTGACCGGGACCGGGCGGCCCAGCCTGCCGGTCCCACAGGACACGCCACATGGACAGGTGACCGTCGGAGAGCCGGATCCCGACACGACAGTCGCGGTGATCGGCCTCGGCTGCAGGCTGCCCGGCGGCGTCGAAGGTCCCGAGGCGTTCTGGCGGCTGCTCACCGAAGGTCGCGACGCCATCGGCGAAGTCCCGCCGGGCCGCTGGGACGACATTCCCGGTATTCCCGAGGGGATCAGCAGGCAGGGTGGCTTCCTGGCCGACATCGCCGGATTCGACGCCGAGTTCTTCGGCATCGCACCGCGTGAGGCGGCCAGGATGGACCCGCAGCAGCGCATGGTGCTCGAAGTCGCATGGGAGGCACTGGAGCACGCCGGCATCGCGCCGAGCACCCTGCGCGGCAGCGACACCGGCGTCTTCGTCGGTATCAGCGGTACCGAGTACGGCGCGCAGTCCCTCGCCGACGTGTCCGGAGTCGACGCGTGGACCGGCACCGGCGCCGCGCTGAGCATCGCCGCCAACCGGCTCTCCTACGCACTGGATCTACGCGGCCCCAGTATGGCCGTGGACACCGCCTGTTCGTCCTCGCTGACCTCGGTCCACCTCGCCGTGCGCAGTCTGCTCTCCGGGGAGAGCGGGATGGCCGTCGTCGGCGGGGCCAACCTGCTGCTCGGGCCCGGCGTGACCGCGAACTTCGACCAGATGGGGATCAGCTCGGCCAATGGAAGGTGTAAACCCTTCTCCGCCGACGCCGATGGCATCTCCCGCGCCGAGGGCGCCGGAATGCTCGTGCTCAAGCGGCTGCGCGACGCGCGTGCCGACGGTGACCGCGTGCTCGCGGTGATCAGGGGGACCGCGAGCAACTCGGACGGTCGCTCCAACGGCCTCACGGCACCCAACTCCGAAGCGCAGCAGGCACTGCTACGGACCGCGTACCGGCAGGCCGGCGTCGACCCGACCGCCGTGGACTACGTGGAGGCGCACGGAACCGGCACTCTGCTCGGCGACCCCATCGAGGCACGGGCGCTCGGGACCGTGCTGGGAGCGGGCAGGCCGGCAGGCCGTCCGCTGCTGCTCGGCTCGGTGAAGAGCAATCTGGGGCATCTGGAAGCGGCGGCGGGCGTCGTCGGCCTGATCAAGGTGGTCCTCGCCCTGCACCACGGTCGGCTTCCGGCCAGCCTCAACTACTCGGCACCCAACCCGCACATCCCCTTCGACGAGCTCGGCCTGCGGGTCACCGACACGGGACAGGACTGGCCGCGACAGGGCAACACCGCGATCGCGGGTGTTTCCGGCTTCGGCTTCGGCGGCTCGAACGCCCATGTGGTGCTGCAACAGCAGGAGCTCAGCTCCGAACCGGCCGCGCCACAGGCGCGTACCCGGTTCCTGCTCGGCGCGCCCGACCCGGCCAGACTGGCGGACAGCGCGGGCGCACTGGCGCGGTGGCTCGACGGCGCCGGTGCGGCCGCACGCTTGTCCGACGTGGAGCACACGCTCGCCAGGCGGCTGGACGGCAGAGCACGGGCCGCGGTCGTCGGATCGGACGTAAGTGAGCTGACCGAGGGACTCCGCGCGCTGGCCGAGGGCGAGCAGCAAACCGAGGTGATCGACGGGGCCGCCGGTCGCGGGCCGGTCTTCGTGTTCTCCGGGCACGGCTCGCAGTGGGCCGGGATGGGCCGCAGGCTGTTCGCCGAGGAGCCGGTTTTCGCCGCGGCGATCGACCGGCTCGACCCCCTGATCCGTGCCGAGGCCGGCTTCTCGCTGCGGGCGGACCTGCTCGCCGGCGTAGAGGCACGCACGATGGACCACGTGCAGCCGCTGGTCTTCGGCATTCAACTCGCGCTCGCCGAGCTGTGGCAGGACCGCGGGGTTGTTCCTGCCGCCGTGATCGGGCACTCCTTCGGCGAGGTCACCGCGGCAGTCGCCGCGGGAGCGCTCTCCGAGGCCGACGGGGCGCGGATCGTCACGCTGCGCTCGCGCTTGCTCGCCTCCCTCGCCGGGGACGGTGCCATGGCCCTGCTTGAGGTCGGCGCCGAGGAGGCGGCCGAGCTGGTACGCGGTCTCCCGGACGTGGACGTGGCCGTACTGTCGGCACCCGACCAGACCGTGATCGCGGGAACCGCGAGCACCGTGGAACGCATCGTGTCTGATGTGGACTCTCGTGGGCTGCTGGCGAAGCTGGTGAAACTAGACGTCGCCGCACACTCGCCGATCGTGGACCGGGTCACCGGAATCCTCCTGGAAGGGCTGGCGGGACTGCGCCCCAGCACCCCAGCACTCACCTTCTACAGCACGGCGCTTGCCGATCCCCGCGCCCGGCCCGCGTTCGACCCGGGCTACTGGGCGGAGAACCTGCGCAAGCCGGTCCGGTTCTCGGGTGCCGTCACCGCCGCCATCGCCGACGGCCACTCGGCGTTCGTCGAGATATCCCCGCACCCGGTGCTGCGGCACGCGCTGACCGGGAACGGGGCACCGCTCGTGCTGTCCACCCTGCGGCACTGCGATGACGAGACGACGCACTTCCACCAGCAGCTCGCCCAACTGGAACTGCGGAATCGAAAGGCCCGGCTGCACGGCAGCTCCGGTCAGGTGCTCGACCTGCCGACGACGCCGTGGCGGCACGCGCGGCACTGGCTACCCCGTCCTGCGGCGGCGCCGGTGGCGCGGGCGGAACACCCCCTGCTCGGAGCGCACGTCGAGTCCCCTGTCGACTCCCGGCACCTCTGGCGCGCCGACCTTGGCTCGGCCGTCCAGCCATGGCTGTCCGACCACCGGATCGACGGACGCGCGGTGCTGCCCGGAGCCGCCTACGCCGAGATGGCGAACGCCGCGGCACGGACCGCGTTCGGGGCCGCGGCCGAACAGGTCGCGGTCACCTCGCTGGTGATGCACCAACCACTCGCGCTCGGCGAGCACACCGCGGTGACGACGACGCTGGCGCCGGAATCCGACCACGGCGGCTCGGTCACCGTGCACACCCGTCCGGACGGCGGGACCTGGGAACTGCATGCCAGCGCCACGGTTTCCGTGGTACCCGGCACCACCTCCGACGAGTATTTATCCGAAGTGGACGATTCCGAGTTCAAGGGCGTTTCCACCACGGAGCTGTACCGGGAACTGCACGAACTGGGTGTCGACTACGGCCCCGCCTTCACCGGAATGAGCAGGGTGCGGGCGAGCGGCACCCGCGCGATCGCCGAGATCTCCCTGCCGGAGGCCGCGTTGCGGCATCCACTGATGTCGCTGCACCCCGCGCTCGTGGACGCCTGCCTGCAGACTTTCGCCGGTGCGCTGGGCGGACGTGACACGAGCGAAGCGGCACTCGTGCCGATGGAGTTCGGCAGCATCCGCACCTACGGCGAGGTCAGCAGGGGCAGCCTCGTGCACGTCTCGGTGACCACATCCGACGACGACTCCTCGGGCCTGCTCGGTGAACTGCACCTCGTGGACAACGAGGGGCGGGTGCTGCTGGAGATCGACGATATCTTCATTCGCAGGGTGCCGAGGACCGAACTCGCCGCGCCACTCGCGGACAGCCTCGTCACCACCACCTGGGAGCCTGCCGGCCTCGACTCCGGCGACGCGGCCGTTCCAGCGGGCCCGGTCCTGGCCTTGAGCGCGGGCGCGCACCCGCTGACCGCACCGCTCACCGATCTGGCATCGGCGGGCAGCGCGCTGCACTGGGCGGACTATCGCGAGCCGGAACAGGTCAGGGCGGCACTGACCGCGACGGCCCCAGCCGAGGTGGTGTTCCTGCTGCCCACCAAAACCGCCGGCGGCCCTGCGGCGCTGGCGGTGGCCGAGCAGGCGGTGCTCGCGATCAGTGCCACCGTCCGCGAACTCGTCGAGGGTGCAGCCGGCCGGGCCCGGCTGCACCTGGTCACCACCGGCGCACGGGCGGTCGGGGACGACGCGGGCGATCCCGCGCTCGCCGCCCTGCGCGGACTGGTTCGGGTGCTCGCCTACGAACACCCCGAACTCGGCGCGAGCCTGGTGGATCTCGACCCGCGGGACTCGGCACAGGACAGCGCGAGGCACCTGCTGGCCGAACTGAGCGAGGGTGGAGCCGAGGACGAGGTGGCCTGGCGCGCCGGTACGCGGCTCGCCGCACGGCTCGGTCACGCACCAGCGCCGACCGGCGCGAAGGTCCACCTCGCCCGCCCGGACGGCGCGTACGTCATCACCGGCGGTCTCGGTGGCCTCGGCCTCCTGCTGGCCGATTGGCTCTCGGGGCACGGCGCGGGCAAGGTCGTCCTGAATGGACGCTCTGCTCCCGGTCCCGTCGCCCGCGCGGCGATCGAGGCGATCACTTCGGCCGGCACGGAGGTCGAGGTGGTGCTGGGCGATCTCGCCGATGCCGGAACGGCACACCGCCTCGTCGAGGCAGCGGGCGGCGCGTCCGCCCTGCGCGGAGTGGTCCACGCGGCGGCGGTGTTCGACGACCGGACCACGACCCGGCTCGACGCGGACACGCTGCACCGGACTTGGCTGCCCAAGGCCTACGGAGCCTGGCGGCTGCACGAGGCCACCCGTGACTGTGCTCTGGACTGGTGGGTCGGCTTCTCCTCCGCCGCGGCTTTGCACGGCCTGCCGGGACAACCCGCGTACGCCACAGCCAATGCGTACCTCGACGAACTCGCCGCACTGCGCAGGGCCGAGGGCCTGCCCGCGGTGTCGGTCTGCTGGGGCACCTGGGCCGAGGTCGGTGCGGCCGCCGGGCTGGAGATCCCGTGGCTGCACCCGGTCGCACCGCAGGACGGGCTGGCCGCGCTGGAGGCGGCGATGTGCCGGAACGAGGCCGTTGTCGGTGCGGCACGCCTGAACACACCCCGGCTGCTCGACGCGTTCCCCGGTCTGTCCCGGGTGCCGTTCTTCACCGGGGTACTCGGCGAAGCCGGTATCGATCCCGAGTCCACGGGCTGGGCGGGACTCACCGCACTGCGGTCGCTGCCAGCAGTGGCCGCGGCGGCCGCGGCAGGTGAACAGGTGCGCGCCAGGATCGCCTCGGTGCTCGGGTTCGCACCGGAGCGGCTGGACACCACGACCGCGCTCGCGGCACTCGGCGTGGACTCCCTGCTTGCCGTCCGGATCCGCAACGCCGTGCAGCACGACTTCGAACTCGCGCTGCCGGTGTCGTTGCTGTTGCGCGGTGCCAGCACCGCCGATGTGGAGCAGTGGCTGCTCGGCGAACTCGGCCTGAAGAGCACCGAGCCCGCGGAGTCCGCCGCGCCGGTGCTGATTCCGCCACGCGACGCCGCCGAGCGGCTGGTGACCAGCGCCTGGCGGGACGTGCTCGGCACCGAGGTCGGCGTGACCCAGGACTTCTACGGTATCGGCGGCACCCGGGCGAAGGCCGAGGCGGTGACGGCGCTGCTGGTCGAGCGGAGTGGCCGGGAGCTGACGATCTCCGAACTCTTCGAGCGCCCGACCATCGAGCGAATGGCTGAGCACCTTCGCGAGGAGGAACACACCGGCTCCCCACTCAGGGTGTTGCGCGAGCACGGAACGCGGTCCCCGCTGTTCTTCTTCCATCCGGGCGGTGGCGATACCGCGGTGTACCGCCAGCTCGTCCAACTGCTGGACCCTGATGTGCCGGTGTACGGATTCGACCGGATCGAGGGTGTGGCCGATGTGGAGGACCGCGTCCGGCACTACCTTCCGGAGCTGCGGGCCGTGCAACCCCGTGGCCCTTACCGGATCGCGGGCTGGTCGTTCGGCGGATTCCTCGCCTACGAGATGGCACAGCAGCTGCGCGCGGCGGGCGAGCAGGTGGAGATCCTCGCGATGATCGACCCGATCCTGCCGCTGCCGAACGAGACCGGCCTGAGCGACGTGGCGTTGCTGGAGAAGCGGTTCGAGCGGTTCGAGGAGTTCCTGGAGAGCAGCTACGGCAGGCGGATCTCACTGCCGTACGAGCGGCTGGCCCGGCTGGACGACGAGGCGCAGGTGCAGCTGCTGATCGACACGATGCTCGCCGAGGGGCTGGTGAACAGCGCGGTGAGCGAGGCGATCCTGCACCATCAGCGCACGTCCTTCCTCGACGCCCGATCACTGGAGCGCTACCAGCCGGACCCCTATGACGGCAGGGCGGTCTTCTTCAGTGCGGCGGACCAGGTGCCCGGCGGGCTACGGGACCAGCGCTTCGACCGGACCGACCCGGCGCGCGGCTGGGACGCGGTCTGCGCCGACCTCGAGGTGATCACCGTGCCGGGCCACCATCTCTCGCTGCTGGATCCGCCCAATGTGGACGTCGTCGGCCGGCATCTGCGGCACCTGCTGTCCGCGGTGCTCGACGCGGTGGGGACAAGGACGTCGTGACCGTGACCAACACCGCGCTGACGGTGCTCGGCGAGGAGGTCTCGGCAGGCCCGACCGTGCGGGAGCTGCGGCTGCACTCCCCCGCCGTCGGCAGGGAGGTCGGGACGACACTGCTGACCCCACCCGGCTGGCGGCCGGGCCCGGACCGCCGTTACCCGGTGCTGTACCTGCTGCACGGCTCCTCCGACGACCACACGTCGTGGCTGCGGCACACCGACGTCGTCCGGCTGGCCGAGGACACCGGCGCACTGGTGGTCATGCCGGAGGCGGGCAGACTGGGCTTCTACACGGACTGGCGGGTGCGGGACCGGGCCGGGACAGTCCCGCGGTGGGAGACCTTCCACCTGGACGAACTGCCTGCACTGTTGGAAGGCCGATACGGCGCGTCGGACGTGCGGGTGGCGGCGGGCATCTCGATGGGCGGGTACGGCGCACTGCGCTATGCCGTGCGCAGGCCCGGCGTGTTCCGCGGCGTCGCGTCACTGAGCGGGCTCATGCACCTGACCCGGCCGGGCATGGCGGCCCTGCTCGCGACGCTGTCCGTTCGGGAGGGCATGCGCCCAGGACGGGTCTGGGGTCCCCGGCGGCACTGCCGGGAGAACTGGGCGGCCAACGACCCCTTCCTGCACGCCGGCGCCCTGCGCGGCACGGACGTCTACCTCGCGGCCGGAAACGGCAGGCGCAGCCCCGGTGAGGAGTTCGTCGCGGGCATGGGCCTGGTCGAACGCTACTCGCGCGCCATGTCGGAGGACCTGGCCGCAAGCCTGCGCCGCGCGGAGGTGGACCTCACCACCGACTTCACCGAGGGCACCCACTTCTGGACCACCTGGCGGCACATGCTCACCCGCTACTGGCCCCACGCCCGCACCCTCCTCAACACCTGACGCGAGTTCGCCGTCCACGTACATGAGTGTGCGTTTCACGTACATGAGTGCGCGATTCGTGTACATGAAATCGACATTCGTGCGGGCTCAAGTGCACAGAAGTGCAACTCGTGTACAGGAAAGTGCAACTCGTGTACAGGAAAGTGCAACTCGTGTACAGGAAAGTGCAACTCGGTCTAGCGGACCGAGCGGATGGGGAGCACGAGCACGGCTCCGGCCAGTGCGATCACCCCTGCGCTGAGGTAGAGCACGGTGTAGCTGTCGAGCAGCGCGATGATCGCGCCGGCGATCATCGGCGCCAGTGCCTGCGGAGCGGTGTTGGCGAGGTTGACGATGCCGAGGTCCTTGGCCCTGTCGTGCGCCGTCGGCAGGACCTGGGTGATCAGTGCGTTGTCGATCGCCACGTACACGCCGTACCCGAGCCCCAGGATCCCGGCGGCGATCACCACCGCGATCCACTCGTGCCAGACCGAGAGCATCAGCATCGCCACCGCGATCACCACGGACGAGACCGCCACGTAGATCTTGCGTCTGCCACTGCGGTCGGACATCCGGCCCGCGAGCACACTGGTGGACAGGATGCCCGCCGTGTACACCAGGGTCAGGACGAACACCCCGCCCGAGGGGTTGGCGAAGTCCAGCTCGTCGCGCAGGAAGTACAGCAGGTAGAGCGTCGCGATCGAGTTCGCCAGCTGGATCGCGAGCCGCGCCACCGCCGCCCACGCGAAGTCGGGGTGGCGCCGGGGGCTGATCCAGAACCCGCGCACGAACCGGCGCAGCTCGAACGGCGGACGCTGCTCGGGCAACAGTCGCGGATCCGGCGTGCCCAGGACGAACGGCAGTGCCAGCAGCACCACGAGTACGGCGAGCGCCAGGTACCCGCCGGTGCGGGACGGCACGATCACCGTCACCAGCAGCACGCCGAGCACCAGCCCGAGTGGCAGCGGCAGACCCGCGAACGCCGAGACGAAACCCCGCTGGCGCACCGGAACCTGGTCCGGCACGGTGGCGGTCAGCCCGGCGAACATCGAGTTCTGCGCACCCTGCGCGACCATCCAGCACAACCCGACCCCGAGCACGGTGGCCTGCACCGACAGCGTCACCAGCGCGATCGCGCACAGCAGCGCACCACCGAGGATCCACGGATGCCGTCTGCCCCTGCGCGAGGTGGTCCGGTCCGACAGCGCTCCGGCGATCGGCGCCGCCAGAATCGACACGACAGCCGCACAGCCCGTCACCACGGCGAGGCTGGTTTCCTTGTCCGCCGCGTCGATCTCCTCGATCTGCAGCGGCAGCAGGATCTGGATCGGCGCGACCACCGCCATCGAGAAGCCGAGAACAGCCGCCGAAAGGCGCAGCGTCCAGCCCAGCGGAACCGGTGTGGTCGGTTCGTCCAGCGCGGTCCGAGTCCCGCGCGCCCCCGTGGTCACGCGCCGAGCCTAGTGCAGCACCGTCAGCGCCGATCGAAGAACGTGCGTACGCGATCGCGGGCCTTCGGCGGGCACGTTCCACCCATCACCACAAATGGCACAACCAAATTCGTCGACAACGGTCAGCGATCGGTCACCGCGATGGCCCGCTCCACCAGGCTGCCGAAATACAGCTTTCCGTTGTGCTCACGGACACCGGTGAGCATGTGGAAGCCGTCGATCTCGCCGCTGTACTGGCGCACGATCCGGCCTTCCATGTCGACCCCGAGGACGCCGACCGTGCGCGCGGGCGACGGCTGCATCCACAGTGGAGCGCGCCGCACCAGTGCCCGCGCCGGTGCGGGAAACTTCCGCACCACGTCGAGCGCGGCCACCTTCGGGCTGGCCTGGGTGACCCAGATCAGACCGTCGCTGCCGGTGGAGGTGTTGTCCGGGAAGCCGCTGAGTCCTTCGAGGAACATGTCCGTCGAGCCCGCCCGCTCACCGGTCAGCCACACCCGCCGGACCTGCATCGAGCCGCTCTCGGCGACGGTCACGAAGGACTCGTCCCGCGCCAGCGCGACGCCGTTCGCGAACTGCAGCCCGGATGCGAGCTCCTCGATCTCGCCGTCCGGGGATCGCCGCAGCAGCCGTCCCGTCCCGGTCTGTTCGATCAGGTCCTCGCGCCACTGGGCCACCGGGAACCGCGAGGACGAGTCGCTGAAGTAGATCGTGCCGTCGGCAGCGACGGCGGCGTTGTTGCAGACCAGCAGCGGTGCACCGCAGGCGTACTCCGCCAGCACGCGCACCGTGCCAGCGCCGAGCTGCACCATGAGCAGACCGCGGTCCGCGTCGCAGACGAGCAGTTCGTCCTCGCCGTACAGCTCCAGCCCCAGCGGACGGCCACCGGTGTCGGCGACGGTGTCGATCCGGCTGCCGTCCTCGCTCAGCCGGATGATCCGGCCGTCGTCCAGGCCGGTGAGCACGCTGCCCTGTGCGTCCACCACCACGTCCTCGGGGCCGTTGCCGTTGACCGGAATCACCCGGACCTCGCCGAACCGCATGCAGAACTCCCTCTTCCCTGGCGGGTTGTTCACCGAACCCGACGGCAGGGCACTAACGGTAACTGAGCAGTGTCGCACCGTCGCCGTCGAAGTGCCCGTGTTCGTTGAACGAGAGCAGACTGAGCCCGCCCCGACCCGAGACGATCTTGGTGATTCCGCCGTTGGCAGTGACCCGGTTCATGGCGAGGAACGTGTGCTCAAGTCCCGAGCCCGCCTGTGGCTGCGAGCAGATGAGCTGGGCGCACAGCGCGGCGATCACCCCGCCCGAGGTGAACACCACCGCCTGCTCGCCCTTGCCCAGCCCGGCGACCAACTCGTCCAGTGCACCGCGCACCCTGGCGCTGAACGCGGGCCAGCTCTCGGCACACAGGCTCGTGCCGCCCGAGCGTGCCCAGTCCGCCAGCGCGGCGTCGAGCACCGACTGGAACGCACGCGGGTCAGCACCCTGCACCGTCGGACTGCCGTGCTGGGCCAGCACGTCGAGGTGGTCGTACTCGTTCCACCTCGGGTCCTCCTTCGCGACGAGACCCTGGCCGATTTCCGCCAGTGCCGCCTCCGCCGTGGCCCGTTGCCTGCGCATCGAGCCACACCAGGCACCGCTGCCGGTGACGCCACGCCTGCACAGCTCGGCCCCGACGGCGGCCGACTGTGCGGCGCCGTGCTCGGAAAGCACGTCGTAGTCGGCCGCTCCGAAGGAGGCCTGGCCGTGGCGGACCAGGAAGACGGCGCCCATCAGCCGCTGCCCTCGTCGATGACGCGGCGACAGCGCGATTCGAGATAGCCCACGAACATCCAGAAGTCCTTGAATGCCGGGTTGTGTGTCTGGCCGTGGTGGTAGCGGTAGTAGATCTGCTGGAGCACGACGGCCAGCCGGAACAGCCCGTACACCTCGTAGAAGGTCCAGTTGGGGATCGCCGTCCCCGTGCGCTCGGCATAGTGATCGACGACCTCGGCTCGGGTGAGCATACCCGGCAGGTGCGTCGGCTGGCGCCTGCTGGCCTGGAACACCTCGTCGTCATCGGCCTGCACCCAGTAGGACAGTGTGGTGCCCAGTTCCATCAACGGATCGCCGAGCGTGGCCATCTCCCAGTCCAGGATGCCCACGACGGCGAGGTCGTCCTCGGGGTCGAGCAGGACGTTGTCGAGCCGGAAGTCGTTGTGAATAAGGCAGATCCGCACCTCCTCCGGTTGATTGGCCGCGAGCCAGTCACGCACCTCGGTGAAGGCCGGGACGTTGGGGGTGTGCGACCGGTCCAGCCTGCGACTCCAGCCCTCGACCTGCCGCCGGATGTACCCGGCTCCCTTGCCGAGGTCGGCGAGACCCGCGGCTTCCACGTCCACCTCGTGCAGCTCCACCAGCCGGTCGATCAGCCCGGTGGACAGCGCTCGTGCGCGAGGCGGCTCCAGGGTCATCCCTTCCGGCAGGTCGCCGCGCAGGATGAGGCCGTCGATCCGTTCCATCACGTAGAAGTCGTCGCCGAGGATCGCGTGGTCCTCGCACAGCGCCACCATCGGCGGGACGTAGGGAAAGATCGGCGCCAGACCTGCCTGCACCCGGTACTCACGACGCATGTCGTGCGCCGAAGCCGCCTTCTCCCCCGCCGGCGGCCTGCGCAGGATCAGCTCGCGATCCGGGTAGACCAGCAGGTAGGTCAGGTTGGACGCGCCGCCCGGGAACTGGCGTACCTCGGGTGGTCCCGCCAGCCCGTCCACTCTCGCCGCGAGCCACTCGTGCACCGCGGCGACGTCGAAGCTGTCCTCGGCGCGGACGGGACGTGCTTCGCCCGCGCCGCTCACGTGAACTTCCGGAGCAGGCCCGCCGGGGCGAAGCGCATGACCACGCTCAACGGCGCCCACGGCAGGGTCGGAATGTAGGCCTTGGCCCGCTCGCGTTCGATCGCGTCGACCAGTGCGCGCACCCCCCTGTCCGCGCTCGCCAGCAGCGGGGTACTGCCCGCGCGGCCGGTCATCTCGGACTCGATGTAGCCGGGCAGCAGCGTGGTGACCGCGATCGGGGTGCCGGCGGTGTCTGCCCTGATCCCGTCGGCCAGCGCGGCGACTCCGGCCTTCGACGCGGCGTAGGCGGTGACGTTGCCGGGGAGACCCCGGAGGGCGCTGAAGGACGAGATGACCACCAGGTGCCCCGCGTTCTGCTCGCGGAAGACCTCCATGGCGGCCTCGCACTGGGCCAGCCCAGCGACCAGGTTCGTCTCGACGGTCTCGCGGTTCGCGTCGAACCTGCCGGTGCCCACCGGTTGCCCCTTGCCCAGTCCCGCGTTGACCACGAATCGGTCGATGGTGCCGAGCTCGGCGCGGAACTCTTTGACCACGCTGAACACCCGGTCGTGCTCGTTGACGTCGAGAGACCTGGTGACGACCGTGATGCCGTCATGGCGGGCCCGCAGCTCGGCGGCGAGTTCCTCGAGCCGGTCGGTCCGGCGGGCGCACAGCGCGAGGTTGCGGCCCTTGGCCGCGAACCTCCTGGCCATGCCTTCGCCGAGCCCGGAGCTGGCGCCGGTGATCACGATGTTCTTCCGGTAGGTCATGGCACATGATCGCATTACCTACTGGTTGGTAACAAGCACGGCGGCCCGGTGGCCCGCGAGCCAGTCGCGGGACACCGGGCCACCGTCTCCAGGGAGGGCGCGGGTCTGGGGGCAGACGACTCCCTGTGCGGAACCGGCTATTCGGTGCCGGTGTAGAGCAGCTTGTTGGGAGTGTCGCCGGTCGGGTTGGTGATCTTGTCCGGCGTCGCCGCGCCGGTCAGCGCGTCGGCCACCTGGGCGGGCGTGGCATCCGGGTTGCCCGCCAGGTGCAGCGCGGCGGCGCCGACCACGTGCGGCGTGGCCATCGAGGTGCCGCTGATCGTGTTCTCGGCACCGTCGCTCCACGCGGAGGTGATGTTCACACCAGGGGCGTAGATGTCGACGACGCTGCCGTGGTTGGAGAAGTCGGCCTGCGCGTCCTGCTTGTCGCTCGCGGCCACGGTTATCGCCTCGGCCACCCTGGCCGGAGAGTAGCCGGACGCGTCCTCGGAACTGTTGCCCGCGGCGACGCCGAAGGTCACGCCCTTCTCGACGGCACCGCGGACCGCCTCGTCGAGTGCGTCGTCGACGCTGCCACCGAGGCTCATGTTCGCCACCGACGGCCCGCTGGCGTTCTCGGCGACCCAGTCGATCCCGGCGACCACCTGGGCGGTGGTACCGCTGCCGTTCGCGTCGAGCACCCGGACCGGGACGATCTTCACGCCCTTGGCCACGCCGTACTCCTTGCCGCCTACGGTGCCCGCGACGTGTGTGCCGTGCCCGTTCTCGTCGGTGGCATCGTCGTCGTTGTCGATGAAGTCCTTGCCTCCGGAGACCCGGCCGCCGAAGGTGGCGTGGTCGGTGAGCACTCCTGTGTCGACGATGTAGGCAGTCACGTTCGCCGCGTCCGAGGCGGAGGTGTAGGAATCGTCCAGCGGCAGATCTCGCTGGTCGACCCGGTCCAGCCCCCACGAGGGTGGCGACGGTTGGGTGTCCATCGCGTGCACCCGCTGGTTCTGCACCACGTAGTCGACGCCCGCGTCCGCTGCCAGCCGCTTGGCCTCTGCCTCCGTAGCCGTTACGGAGAATCCTTCCAGCGCGGTGCCGTAGGTGTGCGACACCTCGGCGCCGTAGCGGCCGGCGAGGCTCTGCGCCTTGACCCCCACCGCGGTCCTGACCTCGGCAGCCGCCATGGTCGCGGGACTGTCCTTGAGCACCACAATGTAACTGTCCGTCACGGAATCGGCGGTGTTCGCCGCCCGAATTTGCACCTCCGCACCTGGGACGGCCTGTACCGCTCCGGCCCCGAGAACTGCAGCCGCCGCGGTCGCTCCGGCGAGCGAGACACCCGCCGCGAGGCTCCTTCGTAGCTGTCGCGAATTGCCCATTGGTTCCCTTTCCGCTGTTCATCAGGCGGCAACGGGAGCCAGTTCCATGCCGGGCCCAGCATCGTCACGGTGCGGCCCCGACCCCTCGACTGTCGGAACGGCCACTGTTGCCTTGCTGTTATGCAATCCCGCGGAACGCAAGTAAGCAATGATTCACAGTTACCAGTACTAGACCATTCGGAGTAATTCACCTCGTCAGAGTGAGGTAGTGCCGCTTCCGACGCGGAAGTGCAGGCGGTCACCACTGATAACGTTGTCGTGTTCGTTACCAACGCCGATCTCGGCGGGAACCAACAGTCGGGGCGGTTGACACTCAGATGACGTCGGGTGCCGGTACCGGACGGGAAGCCGGTGGTACCCCGTTCGGCGAATCGTTTCCGGAGGCGTTGCGAACCGCGATCTCGGCCAGCGGACTCAGCCTCGACCGGATCCAGGCCCGGCTGCAACGGCAGGGCGTCTCGGTGAGTGTGACCGCGCTGAGTTACTGGCAGTCCGGCAAGCGACAGCCGGAACGACAGAGCTCGATAGCGGCCGTACAGGCGCTCGAGGAAATCCTGGAGATCCCCGCCGGCTCCCTGATCAGCCTGTTGCCCCCGCCTCGCCCGCGCGGGACCAACTCGCGCAAGCGCAGCTCCCTGCCCGACGACGGGCTGGCCTTCGCGCACACGGTGCTGCGACCCCTGCTCGCCAGGGTCGGCGCACCGCACGCACTGGAACAACACCACCAGCTGGCCCTGGTCAGCCTGCACGACCGCTGCGATATCGCGGCCGACGGCGGGCAGCGCGCCGTCACGACCCGCGCTGTCTTTCAGGCGAGCACCAGCCGCCAGGACCGGTGGCTACTCGTCTACAGCCAGGACGACCCGGCCGCGGGCACTCCCGTGCTGCATGCCGAGCGCAACTGCACGGTCGGACGCGTCGAGGTGGACGCCGACCACGGGGTCACCGTCGCCGAACTGCTCTTCGACAGCGCCATCGACAAGGGCGAGACCTGCCTCATCGAGTACTCGGTCAGCAACGACGGTCCGCCGTTCCCGGAGTGCCGCAACACCCACTACCGCGAGTTCCGCAGGCCGGTTCGCGAGTACCTGCTGGAAGTCCGCTTCGACAGCGGGATCATGCCCGCGCGCTGCACCCAGTACTCCAGAACGGCCACCGCCGAACCGATGCGCCGGGACATCCGGGTCGACCGCACGAACGCCGTCCACGCGGTCGCCCTCGACTTCGGTCCCGGTGTGTTCGGGATCGACTGGAGCTGAACCCGGTTCCGAGACGTCCGTTCAGACGAGCTTGTTCCGGAGCAGCTTGCCCGTCGCGTTCCTGGGGAGTTCGTCCAGGAACTCCACCTCGCGCGGCACCTTGTACCTGGCGAGGTTCGACTTGACGAACTCACGCAGGGTGTCAGCGTCGAGGTCCGCGCCCTCAGCTGGCACCACGAAGGCCTTCAGCCGCTGGCCGAACTCCTTGTCGGGCACCCCGATGACCGCCGCCTCGAGCACGTCGGGACGCTCGACCAGGAGGTTCTCCACCTCGATCGGGAAGACGTTCTCCCCACCGGAGACGATCATCTCGTCGTCCCGGCCGTCGATGAACAGCAGGCCGTCGTTGTCGAAGTGGCCCACATCGCCACTGGAGAGCAGCCCGTCGATCATCTCCTTGTTCCGCCCGTCGGTGTACCCGCCGAAGCTCAGGCCGCTGCCCACGAAGACCCGGCCGGTGACGTTCGGCTCGGTGATCTTCTGGCCCTTCTCGTCGTAGAGCGCGACGTGACAGCCAACTGGCGGCCTGCCGACGGTGCCGGGGGCCTTGCGCCAGTCCTCCGGGGTCGCCACGGTGGCGACGGCGACCTCGGTCGAGCCGTAGAGATTGTGCACGACCTCGCCGAAGAGCGCGGTCGCGCGGTTGCCGAGGTCCGGCGACAGGGCCGAACCGGCCACGAACACGATCCGCAGTGACGACGTGTCGTACTTGGCGAGCACCGCGGGGTCGAGGTCGACGATGCGTTGCAGCATGGTCGGCACCAGCACCAGGGCGGTGCATTTGTGCTCCTCCACTCCGCGCAGGGTCTCCTCCGGGTCGAACCGCCTGCGCATGACGACCTTGCAGCCGAGAGCGAAGGAGAGGATGAACTGCGACAGCCCGGTGCCGTGGAAGATCGGCGCCCCCATGTAGGTGCTCTCCCCCGCGCGCAGCGGAACCCGGTCGAGGAACTGCGCGGAGTGCAGCGGCGAGGTCTGCGGGCGCGGGGCGCCCTTCGGGGTGCCGGTCGTGCCGCTGGTGAGCAGCACGAAACCGCCGGGCCTGCGCGGTGCGGGCAGCGGCCGGTCGTCGTTGCTGGCGATCAGCTCGTCCAGGATCGGGATGTCCGGATCCCGGCGCTGCGCGACCGGGCTGTCGTGGTCGACCCAGGCGAGGTAGCGGTCGATTTGGCCCTCGACGGCGTCGAGCAGGTCGGTGAACTCCTCGTCGTAGACGAGTGCGCCGACCTTCTCCCGTTTGGCGACGTCGGCCAGCTGCGGCTTGGCGAACCCGGTGTTCATCAGCAGCAGGCGGGCACCCAGTTTCCCCGCGGCCAGCATCGCGAGGACCAGCCCACGGTGGTCCCGGCACAGCGCCGCGATGACCGAGCCCGGGGTGAGCCCGCGCTCCGACCAGGCCCTGGCGAGGGCGTTGGAGCGCAGGTCGAGCTGTTTGAAGGTGAGAGGCCCGAGTTCGTCCACCAGACCGACGGCGGTGGAGTCCCGTCGCGCGGCGATCTGGGTCGAGCCGGCGAACGGGCCGAACTTGCGCACGGCGACCAGCGACCGCAGGCCCTCGTCGAGGCGGGGAAAGGGCACCAGGCCCGCCTGCCACATGACTCGGATACTGCGGGCGGTCTCGGCCGCCTTCTCGGTCACCGCTGTCACGCTGGACGGGTTTCTCATCCGGGCACCTCCGTTGCTGCTGCGGCCGAGAGCGCATCATCGCGGCATCCATACCGTACTGGCGGTATGAACGCTGATTGACAGTATCCGAACCACCGGCTGAGCAGCTAGGCCTCTGGTCGAGCACTGTCGGTGCCGACGCGCAGAATCACGTCTGTGCACATCATCGTGGCCCGTGAATCAGACGGCGTCTACTCCCTGCGCGGGCCTGCTGACCTGCCGGATCTCCGTGGTGTGGGGATCGCCGAGCTATGCGTTCGCGCAGAAGAGTGGGAGCGAGATCACGCTCCCCGCTGGATCTTCACCTCGGTCGAGCAGGACTATCCGGTGCTGTTGCAGGCGGGGATCCGGGTGCGCCGCTGCCACGACCTCACCCTCACCGAGGGCCTGCTGCTCGCGTACGAGGGCAGGCACGGCGAGCCGCGCGGGCTGGCAGGCGCCTACGCCAGGGCGGTCGGCCTGCCACCGCCGCCGGACAGCGAGGCGCACCTCGACGACCAGCCTGCCCTGTTCGACCCGCGTGGCGCGGGGCTTCCCCGCGACGTCGCGGTGCTCGACGCGGCCGCGACCGTGCTCGCCGAGCAGCGGCGGCGGATCGAGCGGACCGACCACCCCGAACGGATCCGGCTGCTGGTCGCCGCCGAGTCGGCCAGTGCGCTGGCGGCGGCCGAGATGTCGGCCGACGGCCTGCCATGGCGGGCGGATCTGCACGACGAACTCCTCACCGAACTGCTCGGTCCGCGGGTCCCCGCTGGCCAGCGGCCGCGCACACTCGCCCGGCTCGCCGAACGTATCCAGGACGCCTTCGACGGCAGGCAGGTGAACCCGGACGCTCCGGCGAGCGTGGTGCGCGCGTTCGGCAGGGCGGGCATCGAGGTGCCCTCGGCCAGGGCACACGTACTTCGGCGAGTCGACCATCCCGCCGTCGCTCCCCTGCTGGAGTACAAGGAGCTGGCGCGGCTGCACTCGGCGCACGGCTGGGCCTGGCTCGACGGCTGGGTCCGGGACAACCGGTTCCGGCCGGTGTACGTGGTGGGCGGAGTGGTGTCGGGACGCTGGGCCAGCCGGGGCGGGGCGGCCCTGCAGATTCCCCGGACTCTGCGGAGTTGTGTGCGGGCCGACCCGGGATGGCGGCTCGTGGTGGCGGACGCGGCACAGCTGGAACCACGGGTCCTTGCCGCGCTGTCCGGCGACAGGCGGCTCGCCGAGGTGTCGGCCGCCAGCGACCTCTACGACAGTCTCGCGGAGGTGATGTTCTCCGGCGGTGCGCTGCCCGCCGCCGCCTTCGACGACCGGGACGACCGGTCGAGGGCGAAGATCGCGATGCTCTCGGCGATGTACGGCGGGACCGCGGGCGAGGCCGCAGCCCTGCTCGCAGTGCTCCGCCAGCGGTTCCCGGACGCGGTGTCCTATGTAGAGCATGTTGCGCTGGCAGGAGAACGCGGCGAGCGGGTCCGGTCCCGACTCGGCCGCACCTCCCCCGACCCGTCCGCGGCCTGGCGCGCGCTCACCGGGGGCACGGTCGACGACCTCGCCGGCGCGGACAGGGCTCGCAGGGCCGCACGGGACTGGGGACGCTTCACCCGCAACTTCGTGGTCCAGGCGAGCGCGGCGGACTGGACCGCGGTGCTGCTGGCCACCCTGCGCAGACGACTCCCGCCGCCCGCGCACCTGGTGTTCTTTCAGCACGACGAAGTGCTGGTGCATACGCCGACGGAGCTGGCGGACACGGTGAGCACCTGTGTCGAGGAGTCGGTGCGGGAGACCGCCGAACTGGTCTTCGGCGCCTCCTGCCCGGTGCGCTTCCCGCTGCACATCGCGGTAGTTGGAACTTATGCCGACGCCAAATAGGCCGCTACCCCGCTGCGGCCGCCTTGTCCATCGCCCGCAGGATCCGCTTGACCGAGACGGGGAAGGCGGTGCGCAGGGTCTGCGCGAAGAAGCTGATCCGCAACTCCTCGATCATCCAGCGGATCTCGGCGAGCGCAGGACTGGGCGGTGTCCCCGGCGGCAGTGCGCCGAGCACCGCGCGGTACTCCTGGCTGAGCCACTCGACCTCGCGCAGTCGTTCGAGATCGCGTGGCAGGTCCCCGGGCAGCTTGTCCAGCCGTCGTTCGATCCCGCGCAGGTACCGCACCACGTCCGGCAGTCGGGCGACACCGGCCTCCGTGACGAATCCCGGACGTACCAGCCCGGCGAACTGGGATCGAATGTCCGCGACCGACTCGGCGTATGGGCCGCGGGGAAGATCCTCGAGCCGGGCTTCGACATCGTGTGCCGCCAGCAACACCCGCTCCACCTCATGCAGGGTGTCGAGCACGGTGCGGCCCAACTCGCCCCTGACCTTCTCCAACAGCACGGCGAAGCCCGCGTCGTCCCACGCCGGCCCGCCGTTGTCGGCCATCAGCTTGTCCACCGCGGCGTCGACGCAGTCCTCCAGCAACGCCGCGACCCCGCCGTGCGGGTTCCGGCCGAGTACGAGCTTGCTCTGGTTACCGAGATTACGGTTGATGAACTTCATCGGTGAAGGCAGGCTCAGCCGCAGCAGCCTGCGTGTGCCGGCCCACATCTGCGCCCGCTGGCGCGCCGGGTTGTCGAGCATCCGCACCGCGACGGTCTCACCCTCGTCCACCAGTGCGGGGTACGCCTTCACCGCATGGCCACGCTGTGAAGTCTCGAAGACCTCGGGCAGTTCCCCGAAGCCGGGACCGCGCAGCCCACCGCGCTCGATGCTGTCAGCGGCCGCGGAGATGGTGGCCCGCACCTCGCCACTGAGCTCGCGTTTGAGCGCCTCGAGATCCTTGCCCTCGGCCAGTTTCCGGTTTTTCGCATCGACCACGCGGAAGGTGATCCGCAGGTGCTCGGGCACCTCGTCCGGCCGCCAGGCATCCGGCGGGATCACCACACCGCGCAGCTGCCGGAGCCGATCGCCGAGAACGTCGGCAAGCGGGCCGTCCCCTGGGCCGGCTCCGTCGAGGGCGAGGCGCGCGTGGTCGGGTGCGGGAACGACGGTGCGGCGGATCTGCTTCGGCAGCGATCTGATGAGTGCCGTGGCCAGTTCCTCGCGCAGACCGGGCACCTGCCAGTCGAAACCGTCGGGACTCACCTGGTTCAGCACCTGGACGGGGATGTGCACGGTGACCCCGTCGGCGTCGCTGCCCGGCTCGAACTGGTAGGTCAGCGGGAACCGCAGCGCACCCTGCGTCCACTCGTCCGGGTAGTCCGACTCGGTCACCGCGCCCGCGGTCTCGTTGATCAGCATCGACTTCTCGAAGCTGAGCAGGTCCGGCTGCTCACGCCGGGTCTTCTTCCACCACGAGTCGAAGTGCCGCGCGGACGCCACCTCGGCGCCGACCCGCTGGTCGTAGAAGTCGAACAGTGTCTCGTCGTCCACCAGGATGTCGCGACGGCGGGCCCGGTGCTCCAGGCTCTCCACCTCGTCGAGCAGCGCTCTGTTCTCGTGGAAGAACCGGTGCCGGGTCTCCCAGTCACCCTCGACGAGTGCGTGCCGGATGAACAGCTCCCTGGAGACCTCCGGGTCGATGCGGCCGTAGTTGACCTTGCGGCCGGCCACGAGGGGGACGCCGTACAGCGTCACCTTCTCCATGGCCATCACCGCGCCCTGCTTGCGCTCCCAGTGCGGCTCCGAGTAGGTGCGCTTGAGCACGTGCTCCGCCAGTGGCTCCACCCACTCGGGCTCGATCCGGGCCGCGACCCGCGCCCAGAGCCGGGAGGTCTCCACCAGTTCGGCCGCCATCACCCACCGGGGCTGCTTCTTGAACAGCGCCGAACCGGGGAACACCGCGAAACGCGTGCCGCGCGCGCCCAGGTAGTCGCCCTTGGCCGGGTCCTTGAGCCCGATGTGCGAGAGCATCCCGGCGATCAGCGCGGTGTGCACCCGCTGAAAGTCCGCCGGCTCGGAATTCAGGGTCACGCCGAGCTGTTTGGCCAGCCTGCGCAACTGGCTGAAGATGTCCTGCCACTCCCGCACCCGCAGGTAGTTCAGGTACTCCGCCTTGCAGAGCTTGCGGAACTGGTTGCCGGAGAGCTCGCGTTGCCGCTCGGTCAGGTACTCCCAGAGGTTCAGATATGCCTGGAAGTCGGAGTTCTTGTCAGCGAACCGAGCGTGCAGCTGGTCGGCGGCCTGCTGTTTCTCCGCGGGCCGCTCTCGCGGGTCCTGAATAGACAGAGCGGCCGCGATGATCATGACCTCGCGGACACACCCGTTGCTGTCCGCCTCCAGCACCATCCGGCCGAGCCGTGGGTCGACCGGCAACTGGGCGAGCTTTCGCCCGATCGGTGTCAGCCGCCGTCCCGCGCCCGTCTGTCCTGGTTCGAGGGCGTGCAGTTCCAGCAGCAGGTTCACCCCGTCGGTGATCTGCCTGCGGTCAGGCGGCTCGACGAACGGGAACCCGGCGAGATCACCCAGGCCGAGCGAGGTCATCTGCAGGATGACCGAGGCGAGGTTCGTGCGCAGGATCTCCGGGTCGGTGAACTCGGGGCGGGACTCGAAGTCGGCCTCGGAGTAGAGCCGGATGCAGATGCCGTCGGAGGTACGGCCGCAGCGGCCCTTGCGCTGGTTCGCCGAAGCCTGCGAGACGGGTTCGATCGGCAGCCGCTGCACCTTCGTTCGGTGGCTGTAGCGGGAGATACGCGCGGTACCCGGGTCGATCACGTACTTGATGCCGGGCACCGTCAGCGAGGTCTCGGCGACGTTGGTGGCGAGCACGATCCTGCGGCGCGAACGATGTCGCTGAAAGACCCGGTGCTGATCGGCGGAGGACAGCCGAGCGTACAGCGGCAGGATCTCGGTGTCCCGCAAGTCCTGTTTGGACAGCGCATCGGCCGCGTCGCGAATCTCCCTTTCACCGGAAAGGAAGACCAGCACGTCGCCCGGCCCCGCCGCGGCCAGCTCGTCCACGGCGTCGCAGATCGCCTGCACCTGATCCCGGTCGGGGTCACCGTCGGGGTCGTCCGGGTCGAGGATCGGGCGGTAGCGCACCTCCACGGGGTAGGTCCGGCCGGAGACCTCGACCACCGGCGCGTCGCCGAAGTGCCTGGAGAACCGTTCCGGATCGATGGTGGCCGAGGTGATGATCAGTTTCAGGTCCGGCCTGCGCGGCAGGAGCTGCTTGAGGTAGCCGAGCAGGAAGTCGATGTTGAGGCTGCGCTCGTGGGCCTCGTCGATGATGATCGTGTCGTACTGCCGAAGCATCCGGTCCTGCTGGATCTCCGCCAGCAGGATGCCGTCGGTCATCACCTTGACCAGCGTGTCGTCCCCGGAGTGGTCGGTGAAGCGAATCTTGTAGCCCACGGTGGAGCCCGGTTCGGTGCCGAGCTCGCTGGCGATGCGGTCGGCCACCGTGCGAGCGGCGAGCCTGCGCGGCTGGGTGTGCCCGATCTGGCCGCGGATGCCCAGCCCGAGTTCGAGACAGATCTTGGGCAGCTGCGTGGTCTTGCCCGACCCGGTCTCCCCGGCGACGATCACCACCTGGTTGTCCCGGATGGCCGCGGCGAGATCCTCGCGACGGGCACTGACTGGCAGCTCCGCCGGGTACTCGATGCGCGGGACGGACTCCCTCCTGCTGCGGACACGCAGCTCGGCCGCGTCGATGTCGGTGGAGATCTGCTCCACCAGACCGGCCATCGACTTCTGGTCGCGGGAGCGGCGGCGGGCACCGTCGATGCGCCTGCGCAGCCGGTGCGCGTCGCGGGGCATCAGCTCGGGCAGCCGGGAGCGCAGCGCCTCGAGCGGGGAGGGAGTAGACATACCTCGTCCACAATAGCGTCGCGCGCTACCGGATTACCGCCGCAGCACGCTCGGCGAGAGCTGGCCCACGCTGCGGTTGCCGGAGAGGCCCATGCTGATGTCGAAGTCGGCGAGCAGGCAGCGCAGCACGTGCCGCACCCCTGCTTCACCGCCATGGGCGAGCCCGTACACGTACGGCCTGCCCAGCAGCACGGCGCTCGCCCCGAGAGCGAGTGCCTTGAGCACGTCGGAACCGGTCCGCACGCCGGAGTCGAACAGCACCTCGATCCGATCCCCGACCGCGGTGGCGATCTCGGGCAGCACGTCCAGTGCGGCGACGGCTCCGTCGACCTGACGGCCACCGTGGTTGGAGACGATGACGCCGTCCATCCCCGCGTCGGCGGCCCTGCGGGCGTCGTCGACATGCTGGATGCCCTTGAGCACGATCGGGCCGTCCCAGTGCTCACGCAGGAACGGCAGTTGCCGCCAGGTGCGGTCGGTGCCGGTCACCATGAAGATCCAACGCAGGATTGCCGCGGCACTGTCCTCCTCCGGCGTCTTGTCCAGCAGGGCGCGAAAGGCGGGGTCGGAGAACGGGATCGCCACCCCCTCGCCCTCCAGGAACGGCAGGTACGCCTGGTCGAGGTCGCAGGGACGCCAGCCCAGCGTCCACGTGTCCAGGGTGACCACCAGGGTTGTGTAGCCGGCCTTCTTCGCCCGGCTGAGGATGCTGGCGGTGACGTCCGGATCGTTCGGCCAGTACAGCTGGAACCACCTCGGCCCTGCCCCGTTCGCCGCGGCGACCTCCTCGATCGTCTTCGAGGACGCGGTGGACAGCACCATCGGCACGCCGAGTTCCGCCGCGGCGCGCGCGGTCGCGAGTTCGGCTTCGGGGTGCACGATCGACTGCACCCCGACCGGGGCGAGCAGGACCGGCGCGGGCATCGGGGTGCCGAGCAGGGAAGTGGAGAGGTCGCGATCGGTGGAGTCGGTGAGCATCCGCGGCACGAGCTTCCAGCGGTCGAACGCCTCGCGGTTCGCCCGCACGGTCGAACCGGATCCGGCTCCGCTCGCGACGTAGGAGAACGGGCCCGGCTCCATCAGTGCCTCAGCGGAGGACTCGAGCCGGGTGGCATCGGTGGAGAACTCCGGTTTCGTACCACCGAATCCCTGCAGGTAGATCTCGCTCTGGTAGCTCCCGAACCGTTCCGCCATGCCGGACCTCCTCGTCGCTGCCCCGCCATACCCGCCGGTATCCTACGGACCGCCGTGGCGGACCGGCGATCCCCGCTTCCGGCGATCACCGGTCCGTGACGGAGCTGCCCGGGCCTACAACCCGAGCTCGCCGAGGCGGACGCTGATCCGCGGGTCGGTGGACACCACGGGCGACTCTGCCCGCACCCACGGATCCCCACCGAAGTAGCGCTGGAAGATCTTCTCCGCGGTCCGGGTCGCGACCGCCTGCGTCGTCAGTGTCGGATTGGGGCCGCCGAGTGAGTTGGCCAGTGCGGAGTTGTCCGCGATGAACAGGCGGCGCACGGCCCTGGACTCCGCGTTCGCGTCGAGCACCGAGTCGGCCGCCGACTCACCCATCCGCATCGAGGACTGCACATGCAGGATCAGTGGCGCCCAGTTGATCCGGTACACCTTCTTCGCACCGGCCCCGCGCAGCAACTCCGCCGCCTTCCGCGCCATGAACTCGCGGTTGCGCAGGGTCCGTGCGCTGCGCTGACGCTGCCGGAACGACACCTTCGGCACCGGACCGTGCTCGTCGGCGGGGAACGCCGAAAGGGTGACCCTGTTGTCCGGCTCCACGTCGTCGTCGGTGATCACCAGCGCGTTGAGCAACGTGTCGATGCCCCCGCTGAGCAACTCCTTGAGTTCCGGCCCGATGACCCGGCCCGCAGGACCGTCCCAGGGACCGGCGCTGCCGTTGTCGTTGTCGTACTGGCCCCGGATACCGCTGTCGGACAAGGTCATCGCGAACGCCTCGAGCGCGGGCGGCAGGCCGACGTTCTCCAGCCCGCCGTACCCCGGCATCTCCAGCCTGGCCGAGGACCCGGGCCCCTTCGAGTTGCCGGTGTCACCGTCGAACGAGCCGATCAGCCAGTCGAAATGGTGGTCGGTGTAGCCGCGGCCGACCCAGTCGTTCGGGTTCGGCAGGCCGCTGTTGAACCACAGTCTCGGGTTCTCGGTGCAGCCGCCGGACATGACGACTACCCGGGCGTCCTCCCTGTGCTCTTCGCCGGAGGCGTTGTCGCGCCACGTCACGCCGGTGGCCGCGAGCCCACCCTGCCGCTGTTCGGTGTGCACCCTGGTCACGTAGGCGTCGGTGATCAGCTCGACCGGCCTGCCCCCTGCCGACCAGACCTCCGCGGTCAGTGCCATCGGGACGTAACTGTTGTCGGTGGAGCGCTTGGCGAACTGGTTGCGGGGTGCCGCGATCGGCTGCATGCAGCCCTGGAAGCAGTAGCCGCAGAACGTGCAGCCCGTGGCCTTGGGGTACTGCAGGAGGTCGCGATCGGACGTCCGCCCCGCGTTGCCGCCCGGCTGGAGGATGGCGTTCTCCTGTGGACGGTAGGACGGACCCGTGGTGGTCTTCGTGGTCTGCACCGGAATTCCGAGCGTCTCACAGCCACGGAACCAGGTCTGTTCCTTGGTGCCCATGGCGGCCGTCTGCACCGGCAGGGTGGCTTCCACCCACTCGAAGTACGGCACCATTTCCGCGTAGCCGAAGGGAAAACGGTGGGCGATGTCGTACTGCTCGCGGTCGGCGCCGGTGTAGTCGTTGAAGACTCCGGGGTAGGCGCGGGGAGAGTTGCCGTAGTAGTGCTGGGTGGTGCCGCCGACACCGGAGACCTGCCAGACGAAGGAGTTCTGCGGCCACTCGCGGAACCACGCCGGCTTCGACCTGTCACTCGGGCCGAGCCGGAAGAACCCGGTGAGTGGGTTGTTCGCGTCGTTCTCGAAGTGCGTCCACTCCGTGCGCGGGTTCGCGTGCCGGGGACCTGCCTCCAGCAGCAGCACATCGAGTCCGCGCGCCGCGAGTTCCTTGGCGACGACAGGGCCACCGCCGCCCGCGCCGATGATGATGACGTCACGCATCGCTGACCTCCGTACGGCCCTGGTAGTACCCGATGAAGTCGTCCCAGCCGTCCACTGGGCCGTCCGGCTGGTACCCGGTGAGCTCCCAACCGACCGGACGTCCGGTGAGCTGCCTGCTCTCCGGGTCGAACACGCCGTACTCGGAGAACGAGCCGAACGTCGCGAACTCCAGCAACGCTCCGCCGACGAACTTCAGCAGTCCGGACACCGAACTCCGCAACGGCTGCGGGAACTCCGCGTCCAGCAGGGAGACCAGGTCGGAGTCCGGGCCTTCCAGCAGCCGGAACGCGGCGGCCTTCTCGGCCCACGTGAGGCGCGCGAACGGAGAGAGGAACGGCCCGTTGACGGCCAGCGGATTGACCTGGGTCGCCAGCAGATTGAGCATTCCGGCGACCGGCAGCGAGAGCGGGATGGTCGCGTCGTTCTCCAGCAGCGTACGCAGCGCCCGGTCCAGGGTGCCCACCTCGGCGGGCAGCAGGTTCAGCCCCGGCAGGTCGACCCCGGTGTCGGCCAGCCCGGTCGCGAGCGCCGCGGCGACGGGCCGGGCCAGTTCGTCCGGGAAGGGCACGAAGTTGTCCAGCGACGCGATCATGAAGTCCGTGCCCTCGGCCTGGAGGGCGCCTGGCTCGGGACTGGGGGTGCCCTGCGCGTCGGAGTACGCGTCGGGGCCGGGACAGACGAACACTGTCAGTCCGTTGAACGTGTCCCTGGCGAGTTCGGCGAGGACGGGTCGGAGCAGTCCGACCAGGTCGGGCAGCAGGCTGTTTTCAGCGGCGGTGGCTGGTGGCGCGAGCGCGCTGCGGGGCAGCAGCCCGCCCACGCCGACAGCGGCGCCCAGCAGCCCCATGCGCGCGAGAAAGGCACGCCGGGCCAGCGGGGATTGGCTCATTGTCCGTCTCCAGTGGTGGATGTGACAGGCGACACACTGTGTCTATCGACCAACCGGAGGTATCGCACTAGGCCAAATGCCCAGAATGCCTGTCTTTTGGTTGTGCAGAACCGCCATCGGTCCGCAACCCGTACGCGATCAGGGCCATGGAGAGCGAGAGTCCGCTCTGGTAGTCCTGCAGCGAGCGGCCGAGCAGGCTCTCCAGCCTGCGCAGCCGGTTCAGCACGGTGTTGCGATGGCAGTAGAGCCGGGCGGCGGTCGCCGCGGCGGAACGATTGGTCTCCAGCCACGCGGTCAGGGTCTCCAGCAGGATGTTCCGCTCGGCCGGGGACAGGCGCAGCAGCGGGCCGAGCACGCCGGACACGAGGCGCTCGGCCAGTTCGGGTGAGCGGGCGACGAGCGCCTCGGGCAGGCGCTCGTCGAGCCGGGCGAGCCCGGTGTCGTCGGCGGGCAGGGTGCGCAACGCGAGCAGGGCCAGTTCATGACCTGCCCCCACCTCCGCCAGCCCGTACACGGCCGGGCTGACCCCGACGCGCGCCCGCACCCCGCCGCGCAGCAGATCGAGCACGGAGTCCGCCCCGCGCCGTTCGAGCGCGACGATGCCGACCAACGTCCCCGCGCGCGGCTCCCACACCGAGCGCACGCCGTACACGGCCAGCGCGTCCTGCGGCATCGCCAGCCCGGGTGTGCCGTCCTCAGCCAGGTCGGCGGCCAGCACGAGGTAGTCGCCGCCCGCGGGCAACCCGAGCTCGACCGCGGCCTGCTCGGCGAACCCGCTCTCGCGCCCACGTCCACGCAGCAGGTCCTCCACCAGCGCGTGCCTGCGGTGCACGTCCAGCTTGCGCAACTGCAGCTCGGTGTGCCGGTAGGCCCTGGCGAGCTCGGAGGATGTCTCGTCCACCACGGTCCACACCGAGGTGGCGACATCCAGCAGTTGCTCCCGGTCGACCTCGTCGTCCTCCTTGGCCATCTGCACCAGCGCCCGCCAGATCACCCGGCCGCCGAGCCGGTACGAGCGCAGCACCGAATCCAGCGGCACCCGCTGTTCCGCCCTGCGGGAGCCGGTGGCGACGGCGGCGTCGAACGGGTTCGCTCCCTCGGGAACGGTCTCCCCCAGCAATTGCAGCACCCGGCCGAGGTTGTGCTCGCACGAGCGGCGCAGATCCTCCAGCGAGACCAGTTCGGCGTCGTGGTAACCGGGGTTCTCGGCCAGGATGTCGGCGACGAGGTTGTCAGTCAGCGCGTCCAGCCTGCCGCTCAACTGCCGGGCCATGCGCCGGGAGAGTTCCATCGGCCAACCTCCGTCTTCCCCGGAATCGCGGCCGATTATCGCCGCTGCCTCCGCCGTCGCGCCGGACGGCACCCGCCGGGTCAGGCCCTGGTCTCCTCGATCAGCCATGCCAGGTATTCGGCGCTACCACCCACGATGGATGTCGCGACGACCTCGGGAACGTCGTAGGAGTGCCAGGCCGTGAGCCGCTCGGTCAGTTCGGTGACGCGGTCGGCGGCGGTCTTGATCTCGACGCGCCACTCCGTGTCGTTCTGCACGGCGCCGTCCCAGCGGTACACGCTGGTGATCGGCCCCACCACCTGCGCGCACGCTCCGAGCCTGGCCTCGATCGCCTTCGCCGCGAGGTTGCGCGCGGCCTCTTCGCTGTCGATCGTCGTAGCGACGACCACGTGCTCTGCCGACATGGCCAGAGGGTACGTCAGGCGCTGTTTCGATCAGTGATTGAATCAGTGATTGAATCGGTGACCGAGGTGTGCTCTGCTGGAGTGATGCCGACGCGCCCCGACGCCTCCACGGCGTCCACCGCCGAACGACTGCTCACCGTCGCCGAGTCCCTGTTCCTGCAGGACGGGTACGACGCGGTGTCGGTGCGGGCGATCAACACGGCTGCGGGCATGAGCCCGGCCGCCGTGCACTACCACTTCGGTTCCAAGGAGGGCCTCGTCGTCCGCCTGCTGGAGGACCGGCTCGCGCCGTTGTGGCGGGAACGCCTCGACGAGATCGCCGGGGCGGGTCACACACCGCTGGCCGAACTGGTGGACGCGATCCTGCTCCCGTTCGCCGACCTGGTGGCCGATCCGGTCGGCAGGCTGCGGCTGCACCTGCTCGCAAGGACGGTCCTGGCGGGCAAGGCGGTGCGCTGGAACTCGCCGTGGTTCAGCCTGGCCCCATGGGTCGACAGGCTGCGTGCGAACTGTCCCGAACTCAGCCGGGAGGAGGCCACGGACCGCTGGCGGCTGGCGTTCGACCTCATCCTGCGGGAGTTCGGTGATCCCCTCGGTGAGGGACGTCCTTCACGGCCCGTCCCATCGGTGCCGCTGCCCACACTCGCCGCGTTCGTCACTGCCGGGCTGAGCGCTTCGCCCAGCGGGGAAGGACGGCGGTGACCGTGGCACCCGAGATCTTCGCCCCCGCACGGCTCGGGCCGGTGCGGCTGCGCAACCGGATCATCAAGGCGGCCACCTTCGAAGGACGAACGCCGCACGCCCTCGTCACCGACGAGCTGATCGACTTCCACCGGAGGCAGGCCGCGGGTGGCGTCGCGATGAGCACGGTGGCGTACTGCGCCGTCTCCCCGGAAGGCCGCACGGATCGCCACCAGATCTGGATGCGACAGCAGGCGCTGGCCGGGCTCCGCAGGCTGACCGAGGCGGTGCACGCCGAGGGCGCTGCGGTGTCCGCGCAACTCGGGCACGCGGGCCCGGTCTCGAACTCGTTGTCCACCGGCCTGCCCTCGCTCGGCCCCAGCCGCCGGCCCAACCCGCTGAGCCTGCGCCTGACCAGAGCGGCGACCGGGGAGGACCTGCGCCGGATCGTCGAGGCGCACGGAAACGCCGCTCGACTGGCGATCGCGGCCGGGTTCGATGCCGTTGAGGTGCACCTCGGCCACAACTACCTGGTGAGCGCGTTCCTCAGTCCACGGCTCAACCGGCGCACGGACAACTACGGCGGTGACCTCGAAGGGCGGGCGAGGCTGGCCAGGGAGGTGCTTCGGGCGGTGCGGGACGCCGCCGGGGACCGGATCGCCATCACCGCGAAGCTGAACATGGACGACGGTGTCCCTGGCGGGTTCTGGCTCGACGAGAGCGTCGAGGTCGGCCGCATGCTGGAGGCGGACGGTTCGGTCGACGCACTCGAACTCACGGCGGGCAGCTCACTGCTCAACCCGATGTACCTGTTCACCGGGGACGTCCCGCTGCGGGAGTTCGCGGCGACCTTCCCGCGCCCGCAGCGGACCGCCATCCGCGTCGGGGGTCGCGCGTTCCTGAAGTCCTACCCGTACCGGGAGGCGTACCTGCTGGACTCGGCGCGCCAGTTCCGGGCGGCGCTGCGGCTGCCGTTGATCCTGCTGGGCGGCATCACCGGGCGACCGGCGATGGATCTAGCCATGGCCGAGGGCTTCGAGTTCGTGGCGATGGCCAGGGCGCTGCTTCGGGAACCGGACCTCCCACTACGCCTGCGTGCCGAACCCGCGACCCGGTCGCTGTGCATCCACTGCAACAAATGCATGCCGACGATCTACCGGAGCACTCGTTGCGTACTCCAAACAAGTGAACTGGGACACATCGGGAATATTTAGTACCGCTACACAAGTTCTTCTACTGGAGTCGACACTGGTGGGAGATTGATGAGCACGCGTACCGAGGAGAGGCCCGACACCCGCACCCGGGAAGAGTTGAATTCTGCCCGGCCGAGCAAGGCTCGGTACGCGCTGATCCTCGGTGGACTCACCGCATTCGGCCCGCTGTCGGTCGACATGTATCTGCCCGCCCTGCCTCTGATGGCCACGGACCTGGACACGATCGACTCGACCCTGCAACTGACGCTGACCGCTTTCGTGATCGGGCTGGCTCTCGGACAGCTGGTCGCGGGGCCGCTCTCGGACTCGCTCGGAAGGCGAAGGCCGCTGATCGTCGGCGTCAGCGTTTACGTGATCGCGTCGGTGTTGTGCGCGATCAGCCCGTCGGTGGAGCTGCTGATCGCGGCGCGAGCGCTCCAGGCGGTGGGCGCGGCCGCCGGTCTGGTCGTCGCGAGGGCGACGGTGCGCGACCTGTTCTCCGGGACCGAGATGACTCGGTTCTTCTCGATGCTCATGCTGGTCACCGGTTTGGCGCCGATCCTGGCGCCGCTCATCGGCGGGCAGGTGCTCACGGTGACCTCGTGGCGCGGGATCTTCCTCGTGCTGACCGGGTTCGGCGCGCTATTGCTGATCGTGGCGATGGTGTTCCTGCCCGAACCACTGGACGTGTCCCGGCGCAGCCCAGTGCGGATCGGGTCGGTTTTGCGCGCCTACCTGGCGCTGTTGCGGGAGCGGGCGTTCCTCGGTTACGCGCTGGCATCCGGTTTCCTGTTCGCCGCGATGTTTGCCTACATTTCCGGAAGCTCTTTCGTTCTCCAGGGCGTCTACGGCCTCAGCCCGCAGCAGTACAGTCTCGCGTTCGGTCTCGGCGGCGTCGGCATCGTGGTGGTCGGGCAGGTCAACGGTCGCATCGTGGGCCGCTTCTCCGAGCGACAACTGCTGGCCACCGGTCTACTGCTGGCGATGACGAGTGCTCTGGGCATCACCGCGGCGGCGGCGTTCGAACTCAGCCTCGCCGCGCTGCTGACGCCTCTGCTCCTCATGGTGTCGAGCATCGGTCTGGTGATGCCCAACTCCACGTCGCTGGCGCTGGCGAACCACCCACGCAACGCGGGCTCGGCCTCGGCGCTGCTGGGCGTGCTGCAGTTCCTGATCGGTGGACTGACAGCGCCGCTGGTCGGCTTGGGTGGCCAGGAAACGGCGCTGCCGATGGGCATCCTCATGGCGTCGTTCGCAGCATTGGCCCTGCTCTCGTTCGCGACACTGGCAAGGCCGACGACCCGGTAAGGCCTGTCCTGCCGAGTCGAGCGAGGCCCGTTCCGGCTCACACGTGATGTTGCTGGCGGAGCCGGTCGCGTATCGAGGCCGGGACGACCCCGCCGTCCGGATGACGGGCCAGCTTGCCACGGCTGATCAGATCGTGAACGCCCTGTTTGCTGATGCCGAGCATCGCCCCAGCTACGGGATAGGACACGCGAACAGCTGTCGGATGACCTACTCGCCGCGCCGTGACCTGCCCCATGGGCGTTCGCCACCAATCCACCGGCGGGTCGAACGGCTCGTCACCGGGAAACAGCGCAGCGACCACCCGCATGATGACGCCGAGGGCGGTGTCGTCGTCGGCCGTGAGCATCTCGCGGGTCCACACCTCGGCTTCAGTGCGTATTCGGGCTCGCAGGGCTGCTACCGAACTGGCGTCCTGGAGCAGGATCTCCAACGGATCCATGCAACGGATGTCGACCAACCCGACGAGCTGGTCGCGAAGCTCCGCCGCTGATGTCACGTCCTCACCCCTCAAGACTTGACGCGCGCATCGTCAAGCATCTGCTCGACTGCGTCAAAGTGCCACTCGGCTGCTCAGTACTGCTTGACGAAATACGTCAAGCACTCTAGCGTGCCAGCTACTTGACGAATTTCGTCAAGTAGCTGAGTGGCTCGGAAACAGGAGCAAGGACATGGTCGACGAGCTGGTGGTGCCGGGAGAGCCGGCCGTGGTGGTACGTGACTTCGGTGGTGCGAGGGACGGTGGGAGCATCGTGCTGCTCCACGGATTCGGCGGCAACGCGCTGAACTGGACGACGTTCGCGCCACTGCTGACCGATCGGTACCGAGTCGTCGCGCTCGATTTTCGTTGCCACGGCAAGTCGGGCGACGGTCCGTGGCAATGGGAACTGCTGGTCGACGACGTCGAACGAGTGGTAACGCACCTTGGGCTCGACCGCCCCGCGATGGTGGGCCATTCCCTCGGCGGAGGTGTGGCTGCGCTGTGGGCGCGCCGGCATCCGGAATGTCCCGGTGCAGTGGACATCGATGGTATCCGGGCGGTGGAGACTGCCGAGGAGAACTACATCGGAGCCGACCGGAAGACCATTCGCCGACAGCTGACCGAGTTGAGCTCGACCTTTCAGGCCCAGGCAACAGCGATGGCGGGTCCGCTCACCGACGAGCAGCACGCCGCGATGCGGGAACACCACCGGCAACTCGGCGGTGACGTGGCGGTTGAGGCGTTCGAACGCAACGTGATGTCTCAAGACGGTTCGAGGTTCCTGCGACCCGCCACTGAGACCGTCACGGCCTTCCGCGCACAGATGATCGACCTGGATTTGTTCGAGGTGTTCGCCTCAGCACGGTGCCCGCTGCTGGTGTGCGCCGCAACAAGGGATTTGCCGGACACCGAACAGTACGCGGAACTGCTGGATGCGCACCGTCGCGGCATCGAACGGGATCTCGTCGTCGCCGAACGGGACAACCCCGACCTCCGTGTCGAACGATTCCCTGCCAGCCACAACATGGTGCACGAACACCCCGCCACACTAGCCGCTCTGATCCGGAAGTTCGTTGGCTGACAAATGTCGTCCCCAGAACGCACAAACGCGTATACAAACCGCACACAACCTGCGAAGTCGGTTAGCTTGCCAGGGCGTTCAGGTCGGCGGAACGTAGGTCGGCTGGGGTGACTTGGGTTTCCGCGGCAACCAGGGCTTTCAGGGCGTCGCCGTAGTCCCAGGAGTTCACGTTCATGGCCGCGGTCACGACGCCGTGACGCAGCCAGAAGGCGATGAACTCGCGTGTGGACGTTTCGCCGCGGATGACCAGTTCGTCGGTGTCCACATCGGCCAGTCCACGATACTCGCAGCCGAGGTCGTACTGATCGGAGAAGAAGTACGGGACGCCGAGATAGGGCTCGTGGGCGCCGAGCAGGTTGGCGGCGACGTGCGCGCCCTGGTTCTTGGCGTTCGCCCAGTGCTCGACACGCACACGCCGACCGTAGCGGGGGTGGAACTGAGCGGCGATGTCGCCGACGGCATAGACGTCCGGCGCCGCGCTGCGCAGTGCCGCGTCGACGCAGACACCGCCGTTGTCGGCGAGTTCGAGTCCGGCGGCGTGTGCGAGTTCAACACGCGGGCTCGCGCCGACCGCGACCAGCACGACGTCGCCGGTCACCTCCTCTCCGCCTGCGAGACGGACGCCGCGTGCGCCGTTCGCGTCCCCGAGCACCTCCGTGACCTTCGAACCGAGTCGCCAATCCACGCCGTGGTCGGCGTGCAGGGTGCGGAAGACCTCCGCGATCTCGTCGCCGAGCACGTCACAGAGCGGGGCGTTCGCCTGCTCCACCACCGTCACCTCCGCACCGTGCTTGCGGGCGGCGGCAGCGGCCTCGGTGCCGATCCAGCCGCCGCCGACGATCACCACCCGTTCGGCCGATCTGAATTCCCCACGAAGTGCGAGCGAGTCGTCGAGGGTGCGCAAGGTGTGCACCCCGGGCAGGTCACCGCCCGGCACTGGCAGCATCCTCGGCCCCGACCCGGTCGCCAGTAGCAGCCGGTCGTACGGGTGTTCGCCGCCATCCGCGTCGAGGACAAGACGGGCGCCCAGTTCGATCCTGGTGGTGGTGACGCCCAGTCGCAGATCGATGTCGTGATCGGCGTAGAAGTCCTCACTGTGCACCCAATCGGGTTCATCGGTATCACCCAGAAGCACCCCTTTGGACAGTGGCGGAAGCTCATAGGGACGATGGGCTTCCTCGGTGAGCAACTCCAGTCCGCCCTCGTATCCGTGCTCCCGCAACGCTCCCGCCGCGGACGCACCCGCCAGTCCCCCACCGATGATCACAATTCGTTCTGGCCCGGCCATCTGCACTCCTCACCGACTGCGAATGCACCGACCGTACCGCCGGAAACCGGTGCGAGCACCCTGCGAAAGATCGGTGAACGAATAACCCCGTGGAGTCGCGTCATGGCAGCCCGCCACGTGCGTTCCCCCTTCGCACGCACGACCGAGACAAGCAGCGACGGAGGGGCGATGACCGTGGCGGTGCGAGACGAATGGGAGATCAGCTGCCGGGATCTGGCCGGCAGGAGACGGGCGGTGACGGTGTTCGCCAGCGATGACCACGTGGTACTCGTCGCTCCACCCGGCGAGGCCGCCGTGCTGGCCCCACTTGACGTGGGCAGACTGCGCGCGGCACTGCGCGACGCCGTCGTTCGCGTGGCCGAGACGTCCGAAGGCGTCTGACCCGCGTAGGCAGCTGACCCGCACCTCGTTCCTACTGATCAGTAGGTAAAGTGGGAGCCGACGGCGATACCTCCCATCAGAGGGTGTGCGATGACGACCTACTTCGTGACGGGCGCGACCGGCTTCCTCGGCCGGCGCCTGGTGGCCAGGCTGCTGGAACGCGACGAAACCACGACCGTGTACGCCCTGGTGCGCAAGACCTCGGCGCAGCGGCTGACCGAACTCGCCGCCACCTGGCCGAATTCGCAGCGCCTCGTTCCCGTCACCGGTGACCTCACCGACGAGGGCCTCGGCATCGACCCCACTGCCCTCTCCCCCATCGACCACGTCGTCCACCTCGCCGCCGTCTACGACTTCACCGCGAGCGAGGCCGCCAACACCGCGGCCAACGTCGACGGCACGCGGCACGTTCTCGAGTTCGCCCGCGCCGCGGGCGCCGGACGCCTGCACCACGTCTCGTCCATCGCGGTGGCAGGCGACCACCCTGGCCGGTTCACCGAGGCGGACTTCGATCTCGGGCAGGGCTTCGAATCGCCGTACCACGCCACCAAGTTCGCCGCCGAGAAGCTCGTGCGCGCACAGACCGACGTGCCCTACTCCGTCTACCGGCCCTCCGCCGTCGTCGGTGACTCCCGCACGGGCGAGATGGACAAGATCGACGGCCCGTACTACTTCCTGCCTGCCATCTCCCGGCTCGCCGCACTGCCGTCCGCTCTGCCGCTGGCCGGGCCACACCTCGGTGCCACGAATCTGGTGCCGGTGGACTACGTGATCGCCGCGATGGACCACCTGATGCACACGAACGCCCCCTCCGGGGCCACCTACCACCTCGGTTCTCCCCGCCCCCAGGCGCTGACCGAGGTCTACAACGCCTTCGCCGCCGCCGCGGGCGCCCCGCGCATCGGCGCCACCCTGCCGGAACCGGCCTCCGCCCTGCTGCGCGCACTGGGCTCCGGGGCGGCGCGTGCCGCCGCGGCGGGTGTCGATCGGCTGCCCGGCGGTCGAGCGGCGCGGGCGCGGGTACTGGCCGAACTCGGAATCCCGCTGGCGGTCCTGCCCCATCTGAGCATGGCGGTGCGGTTCGACACCCGCGCCACCGTGGCCGCCCTTGCGGGCAGCGGCATCACCCTTCCCGAACTCTCGGCGTACGCGGGCGCGGTCTACGACTACTGGCTGCGCCACCTCGACCCGGACCGCGCGCGTCGCAAGCGGCCGGGTGGCGCCCTGCACGGCAGAACAGTCCTGATCACCGGCGCGTCCTCGGGGATCGGCAGGGCGACGGCGCTGCAGGCCGCCGAGCGCGGTGCCACCGTACTGCTCGTGGCCCGCAGGGCAGTCGAACTCGACCAGGTCCGCTCCGAGATCACCCCCTCAGGCGGACGGGCGAGCGCCTACCCGTGTGACCTGACCGATCCGGACGCGGTGGAGTCCCTCGTCAAGACGGTCCTCGCCGAGCACGGCGCGGTGGACATGCTGGTGAACAACGCCGGACGCTCCATCCGCCGGTCGGTGCTGCTGTCCACCGAGCGCGTACACGACTTCGAGCGCACGATGGCCATCAACTACTTCGGGCCGATCCGGCTGATCCTCGGCCTGCTCCCCTCAATGGCGCAACGCCGCTTCGGCCACATCGTGAACGTCACCACGCAGGGACTGCAGACCGACACCCCGCGATTCGCCGCCTACCTGGCGTCCAAAGCCGCGCTGGAGGAGTTCGGCCTCGCGGCGGGCAGGGAGACACTGGCCGACGGCATCACCTTCACCTCTGTGCGCATGCCCCTGGTGCGGACCGAGATGATCGCCCCGACCGGCATCTACCGCACGCTCCCCTCCAGCAGTCCCCGCCGGGCCGCCGCACTGGTCATCGAGGCGCTGGAGCAACGACCCGAGGTCCGCAACCTGCCCGAAGGCACGGCGGCGGAACTGGCGGGGCGCTTCGCCCCGCGGCTGGCACGGCTCGCGGCGAACCTCGTGTACCAGGCCGTCCCGGAGTCCGCGCCGGAAGCACGAGACCAGCCGCGAACTCCTCCGCTGGCCGCGGTGGCGGGCACGGTCACCAGACTGCTCTGGCGCAGGCGCCCCTGAGCCCGCCCGTCTCCCACCACCACCCAAACGGCGGCGCTCCGCGCCCCTGAAGCCAGCCGGGGCTCAGACGAAGAGGAATTCCAGCTCGTCGGCCTCCTCGTAGGGCCTGCGTCCGAGATCGGCGATGGCGGTCTCCACATCCACCCTGGGCACCGGCTGCGGCCACGAGCAGACGGTGAACGCGGTTGCGCAGTAGTCATCCACTCGCTCGAACAAGCCACTGGCGATCACCGGCGAACCCTGCCTGCGCTGGATGCCGTTGCCCGCGACCCGGCCCTCGCTCACGGCGAGTTCCAGGCGCTCCTCCTCGCCCTCGAAGAAGTGGTCGGCGCCGATCTGCTGGATTGTGACCCGCAGCCGCTCGGAGAACACGATCGGATCGAGCACGTGCCAGCGGTAGAACCCGACGAAGTCGGGCAGCGTGCCCAGTCCCGTTCCCGGTTCACGCACCTCCAGCGGCGCACCACCGTAGGGCGCGCTGTGCGGCCCCATTCCCCACGCGGTGCCGACGTAGTCCTCCAGGCCCGTGCCGCAGATCGTGGGCAGGTCCCGGTCGTCGTCGAGGTACATCTTCACCTCGCCCTCGCCGTACCAGGTCCCCGGATCCAGCGGCCGGACGCCGACGACGCAGCCGAGGAAGCGGCCGGGCCCGCGCAGTCCTTCGGTGATGACGAAGTCCGCGCGCGGGATCGTCGGGTTCTGCCTGCGGAACGACGCGTGCAGCCTGCCGGGCGACGCGGTGTCCTCCAGGGTGTAGTCCAGCTGGAAGTACACGGTGGACGGCTTACGAGAGCCGTTGACGAGTTCGACCCTGATGCGGTCGCCGAAAGCCATCGGGATGTAGCTGTTGAAGCCGCGGGCTTCCTGGATGCTGGTCAGCGCGGTCGAGAAGGAGACGGGCCTGCCGTGCGGTACGCCGAAGAAGTCGGCGCACGGCACCGAGACACTCGGCTCCGTCAGGTCGTCGTAGTAGATCTCCAAATAGAGCGCCCGCGTCCGTGTCGGTGGTCCCGGTGGGAAGGTCAGCCACAGGTGCCGCACCGTGCCCGGTCCCCGCAGGTCCGCGAGCACGACCCGCTCTCCGGGCTGCACGTCCCGGCTCGGCGCGCCTTTGCGCCCGCCTGCGGCCGCACCACCGGCACCCGGTTCGCCGGTGGGATTCTCGAAGGTGACGGCCCGCGACTCGCGGACGGGAGAAACGAGGGTGAGATCACTGACATCGACCACCAGCGCAACGTATCAGTGACCCCCGATGCGGGCGCGCTGACTGCCCACCGGTCACCGGCCGTTTCCGAGCAGCCCCTTGGCGATGTGGGTCACCTGGATCTCGTTGCTGCCCGCGTAGATCATCAGCGACTTCGCGTCGCGGGCCAGCTGCTCCACCCGGTACTCCGCCATGTATCCGTTGCCGCCGAACAGTTGCACCGCCTCCATCGCGACCTCGGTCGCGGCGCGCGAGGAATACAGCTTCATCGCCGAGGCTTCGGCCAGCGTCGGCAGCTTGCCCGCCCGCAGCGTCTCGATAGTGCGGAACACCATGTTCCGCACGTTGATCCTGGCGATCTCCATCTCCGCCAGTTTGAGCTGGATCAGCTGGAACCGGCCGATCTCCTGGCCCCACAACGTGCGGCTCTTCGCGTAGTCCACGCACAGGCGGTGGCATTCCTCGATGATGCCGAGCGACAACGCCGCGACACCCATCCGTTCGAAGGAGAAGCTCTCCCGCGCGCTGTCCTTGCCGTCGCCACCCGTGTGCTGTTCGGTCGCACCGAGCAGCCTGTCCCTGCCGAGTACGACGTTGTCGAAGAAGAGCTCGCCGGTGGGCGAGGACTTCATGCCCATCTTCGCGAACGGCTTGCCCTGGGTCAGGCCCGGCATACCCGAGTCGAGCACGAAGGTGAGCACCCTCCGGTCCCGCGCCGGCGTGCCGTCCTCCTCGTCCAGCTTCGCGTAAACGACGATGGTGTCCGCATACGGGCCGTTGGTGATGAACGTCTTTTGTCCATTGAGGACATATTTGTCGCCGTCACGGCGAACCGTGGTCTTCATACCGCCGAAGGCATCCGAGCCCGAGTCCGGTTCGGTGATCGCCCACGCACCCACCTTTTCGAAGGTCGCGAGGCCAGGCAGCCAGCGTTCCTTCTGCGCCAGCGTGCCTTTGCTCAGAATGGTCGAGGCCGTCAGACCCAGACTCACTCCCATCGACGCGACGATCCCGAGGCTCACCCCGGCGAGTTCGCTGATGACGACGAGCGCCAGGCTCTCCTGTCCGCCGAGTTCAAAACCGAGGGCACCGGACTTTTTCCCCTTCGGCTTCGTGCCGGGCCGCTCGCCGGCCTCGGCGCGCGCCTGCTGGCTCTCCAGCAGTGACGTCACAGCCTCACTTGCCATGGTGTCCACGCCGAAGGAGGCGAACAGCTTGCGGATGATGTCGTACGGCGGCAGTTGCCCGCTCTCCAACGCGTCGACGTTCGGCCGGATCTCCTTGTCGATGAATTCCCGGATGGCGTCACGGATCAGCAGGTCGGTCTCGGACCAGTCGAGCACGGATCAGCCCTCCACAGGCAGGCGGTTCGCGATGTCTTCGATCGACCAGGGGCCTTCGGTCTCGATGGTGCGGACGTCGTGCCAGCCGGCCAGTTCGGAGATCGCTCCGCCCTGCACCGCGAACACCTTTCCGGTGATCGGGCACTTTTCCGTGGCCAGATATGCCACTACCGGCGAGATGTTGGCCGGGGAGAACGCGTCGAACTCGCCCTCCTCCACCTCCTGCGCGAAGATCGCGCCCATGCCGGGAGTCGCGAGGGTGAGCCGGGTTCTGGCGATGGGCGCGATCGCGTTGACCCGCACCCCGTAGCGCTCCAACTCCCCGGCGGCCACGAGCGTCAGGGCGGCGATACCGGCCTTGGCGGAACCGTAGTTGGCCTGCCCCGCGTTCGGCATCGTGGTGCCCGACGCCGAGGCCGTGTTGATCACCGAGGCCGCCACCGGCTCGCCCGCCTTCGACCGTGACTTCCAGTACGCCGCGGCGTGCCGCAGCACGGCGAAGTGCCCCTTCAGATGCACCGCGATGACGGAGTCCCACTGCGACTCCTCGAGCCCGGCGATGAAGCCGTCACGCAGGATGCCCGCGTTGTTCACCACCACGTCGAGCCCGCCGAACTCCGCGACCGCCTGGCCCACGAGTGCCTCCGCACCCGCCCATTCCGCGACGTTGTCGGTGTTGGCCACCGCGGTGCCGCCGGACGCCGTGATTTCGTCCACGACCTGCTGTGCGGGACCACTGTCGGCGCCACTGCCGTCATTGGCCCCGCCGAGGTCGTTGACCACCACGCTGGCCCCTTCGCGGGCGAACAGCAGGGCGTGCTCACGCCCGATTCCCCGTCCCGCACCGGTGATCACCGCGACGCGCCCGTCCAGACTTCCCATCAGTCGTGCTCCCTGCCCTGTTGGCCTGTTGTCTTGTTGCCCGGTCAGTGTTTTCTGAAGAACGTGCGTACGCGATCGCGTGCCTTCGGAGGGCACGTTCGACACATCACCTCGACCGGAAATGGTCACCAGCTCCCTGCCTGTCAGTCGATGACGGCGAAGCCGTCCTTGATCACGAGGTCGTCACCGACGGCCGTCTCGTACGCGTACGCGGTGCCGCCATCGGCCGTACCGGCGTTCCAGATGTGCGTGGTGATGTCCTGGCCGGGCAAGACCGGCTTGGAGAACCGGACCGCGAGCCTGCGCAACCGCTCACTGCGCCCGTCCGCGACCTCGGTGAGCACGGCCCACGAGGTGAAGGCCAGCGTGCACAGCCCGTGCGCGATTATCCCCGGCAGGCCCGCGGACCTGGCGATCTCGGCGTCCAGGTGGATCGGCATGGGGTCACCGGCGGCCGGCCCGTAGCGGAAGGTCTGGTCCTCGTCGACGTGCTGCGTCAGCTTCGCCACCGGCGGGGTCGACCGCAGCCCCTCGTCGAACTTGTGCCCGGGAGCCTGTGCGCCGACGTTCGCACCCGCGTCGAAGCCGCGGAAGAACGCGGTCACGTACTGCTCGTTGACCAGTTCGCCGTCCTCGGTCCGGCATTCGAGGTAGATCACCGAGCGAGTTCCGTTGGGCAACCCCTCGTAGCCGATCATCTTGCCACGGGAGACCAGTTTGTCCCCAGCCACGATGGGCCGGTGGAACCGGAAGTCCTGCTCCCCGTGCACCAGCCGTGGAATCAACTCGACCGGGACGACCTCCAGCGCGGGTTCCATCAACGCGTGGAACACCGGCACGATCGCGAAAACCGGCGGGGCGAGTTCGCCGGTCCGGTGTGCCTCGATCGGGTCATTGGTCGCCTCCGCGTACTCAATGATCCGCTCGCGGGTCACCTCGAACCGGTGCGCCTCCGCCCAGGTGTCCAGTCCGGACGCATCGAAGGCGAGTTCGTCGCTGCTGCCGGTGTTGCCGCTGCCTGTCATGTCCGCTCCCTTGCTCCGACTAGGCCAGCAGTTCCTTGAGGTTCTCCATGGACCTGTCGAGGTTCTTCTTGCCGTCCTTCTCGACGGCCTTGCCGAGTGCGCCGACGATCATCGAACCGGTGAACTCCGCGTCGATGACGGCGGTCGAGCCATCGGGTGCCTCCCGCACGGAGAGTTCGAACTTCACCTTCACCCCGGCCATCCCTGTGCCCGAGATCGAGAGCGCGGTCGGCGGCTGGTAAGAGTCCACTGTCCACTCGATGGTGTTCGGCATTCCCATCATGGTCACAACCTCGGTGATTTTGCTGCCCTCGCTGAACTCCGCGGGCACCTCACCCTTCCACTTGGTATGGATGGTCAGCCACTTCTCGAAGTTGTTCGGGTTGGAGAAGACCTCCCACACCTTCTCCGGCGGCGCGGGAAGGTCAACCGACGCGTTGATCTGGCCCATGTGCTTTCCTCCTGCGATCGAGCTGGTTCGGGTTCGTACCGTGCTGGTTCAGCGTTCGGCGGGCCGGTAGGCCGTGACCACGACGGCGCCACCGAGACCGATGTTGTGCTGCAGGGCGACGCTGGCGCCCTCGACCTGACGGCGCTGTGCGGTGCCGCGCAACTGCCAGCTGAGTTCGGCGCACTGCGCGAGGCCGGTCGCCCCGAGTGGGTGCCCCTTCGAGATGAGCCCGCCGGAAGGGTTGACCACCCAGCGTCCGCCATAAGTGGTGTCGCCCGCGTCGACGAGCTTGCCGCCCTCGCCTTCGGCGCAGAGGCCGAGTGCCTCATAGGTGATCAACTCGTTGGTGGAGAAGCAGTCGTGCAGTTCGATTACGTCCACATCGGCCGGTGCGAGACCGGCCTGCTCGTACACGTTCGCCGCCGCTGTCTTGGACATCTGACCGCCCACCAGACTGATCGCCGAGTTGTCCTCGAAGGTGCTGCGCATGTCGGTCACCATGGACTGTCCGACGATCTCCACCGCCTGCCCCGCGAGTCCATGCTTGTCCACAAAGGCCTCGCTGGCGATGATCGCCGCGCCGGAGCCGTCGGACGTCGGTGAGCACTGAAGCTTCGTCAGCGGCTCGTAGATCATCTTGGCGGCCAGGATCTCCGCGAGGGAGTACTCCTCCTGGAACTGCGCGTACGGGTTGTTCACCGAGTGCCGGTGGTTCTTCTCCCCGATCTTGGCGAACTGCTCGGCGGTCGTACCGTACTTCTCCATGTGCTCGCGGCCCGCGGCGCCGAACATCCAGGGCGCGGGCGGCATCGCGACCTCGCGCAGCTCGGCGAGAGCCAGGATGTGCTTGAGCATCGGCTGCTCGCGGTCGTCGTAGGTGCTGCCGAGTGAGCCGGGTTGCATCTTCTCGAAGCCCAGCGCCAGCGCACAGTCCACTGTGCCGCTCCGCACGGCCTGCGCGGCCAGGAAGAGCGCGGTCGAGCCGGTGGAGCAGTTGTTGTTCACGTTGATCACCGGGATGCCGGTGAGACCGAGCTCGTATACCGCGCGCTGGCCGGATGTCGACTCGCCGTAGACGTAGCCGACGTAGGCCTGCTGCACCTCGTCGTAGGCGATGCCCGCGTCGGCGAGGGCGTTGGTGCCCGACTCCTTCGCCATGGCCGGGTAGTCCCAGTTCTCCCGGCGCCCGGGCTTCTCGAACTTGGTCATCCCGACACCGACGACGTAGGTCCTGTTACTCACCTGGGACTCCCTGTGTCTAGTTCGCCTGCCAACCGCCCCTGCGCGGGACGATCCAACAAACATACCAACAGGATTGTATGTTGACTAGAGGTAGCGTGATCTGTGGGAGGCGATCAATGAATCAGGATGTATGGAACGCGGTCGAGCAGTACTTCGACGGCTTGCTCATCCCGGCCGACCCAGCCCTCGACGCCGCGGTGCGGGCCAGTGAGGATGCGGGGCTTCCGTCGATCGCGGTGGCGGCCAACCAGGGAAAGCTCCTGCACCTCATGGCGACGATGGTCGGTGCGCGGAGCATCCTCGAGGTCGGCACGCTCGGCGGGTACAGCACCATCTGGCTGGCGCGGGCACTGCCGGAGGACGGCAGGCTGGTGACGCTGGAAGCCGATGCCAAGCACGCCGCGGTGGCCGAGGCAAACCTGGCGACGGCAGGGCTCAGCGAACGGGTCGAGGTGCGAGTGGGCCGGGCGCTGGACACCCTGCCGCAGCTGAGCGGGCCGTTCGACCTCACGTTCATCGACGCGGACAAGGAGAACAACGCGGAGTACTTCCGCTGGGCTCTGCAACTGTCCCGGCCGGGCAGCGTGATCATAGTGGACAACGTGGTCCGGGCCGGGCGCGTGGCGCGGGACGATCCGTCCGACTCGGCGGCGCAGGGCGTTCGCCGGCTGCACGAGTTCATTTCCGCCGAGCCACGGGTGGACGCGACGGCGCTGCAGACGGTGGGCGGCAAGGGGTACGACGGGCTGACCATCGCACTGGTCGGATCCTGACGGGCAAATTCGGTTGCCTGACGGGCACTGCCCGGACACGATTCCGGGCATGACCTCCGCTCGTGCCTTTCCGCCGTCACCGTCAGCCATGTCCATCGCCGCGGTACGGCAGCAGAAGAGTCCGATGTGGAGGCCGACTCCCGCACTGTCGTGACCGGCGCGCTCGTGGCCGGGCTGCTCGCGGGGTACGGGATCGCGCTGCCGGTCGGCGCGATCGGGTCGTATCTCGTGGCGTTGACGGCAAGGACCTCGCTTCGGGTCGGGTGTGCCGCGGCACTGGGAGTGGCCAGTGCGGACGGGCTGTACGCACTCGCCGCCGTGGTCGGTGGCGGTGCAGTGGCGGGCCTGCTGGCACCGGTCGCGGCACAGTTCCGCATCGCCTCGGCGGTGGTGCTGTTGGGCCTCGCGACGTGGACGGCGGTGACCGCCGTGCGGGCGTACCGGGAGCAGGGCACGGTCCGCGCACCCGCCACGCCGGGAGCGTGGCGCGCCTACGCCGGACTGCTCGGCCTCACGCTGCTGAATCCGGCGACGATCGTGTACTTCACCGCGCTCGTGGTGGGCAACAGCCACTCGGTCGCCGCCTCCCCGCCTGCCCGCATGGTGTTCGTGGTGGCGGCGTTCACCGCGTCGGCGAGTTGGCAACTGGCGCTGGCCGGTGGAGGTGCGCTACTGGGCAGGTTGCTGACCGGCCCGCGTGGTCGACTCCTGACCGGGTTGGCTTCCGGTGTCCTGATCGGAGCGCTGGCCATCTGGATGGTGTGGTGAACGTTGTTGTTCACCGGTAGCGATCTCGCTCGCGCCGCCGGCGCTGCCGGTGCCACTGTTCTCGGTATGCGACTCCTTGTTCTCGGCGGTACCTCGTTCCTTTCCCGCGCCACAGCCGCCGAAGCGGTACGCAGGGGGCACGAGGTCGTGTGCGCGGCACGGGGCGAATCGGGAACGATCCCGGAGGGCGCGCGGCTGTTGCCCCTCGACCGCGACCAACCGGATGCCGTGCGAACGGCGCTCGCGGGCGAGCGGTTCGACGCCGTCCTGGATGTCGCGACGATGGCACTGCCGTGGGTGCGCGATGCGTTGGACGTACTGGCGGACAACGTCGGGCACTGGACGTTCGTCTCGAGCATCAACGCCTACGCCGACACGGTTACCCAGGGGCAGAAGACGGACGCACCTGTGCTGGAGCCGATCACCGATGAGCAGGCACCCGCGGAACGGACCGCGGAACACAACGGTGGCGTGAAGGTGGCCTGCGAGAACGCGGTCCGCGACGCGGTCGGTGCCGACCGCACCTTTGTCGTGCGCCCCGGCGACATCTGCGGGCCGGGCGACTACATGGACCGCTTCGGGTACTGGCCTGTGCGGCTCAGCCGGGGCGGTCGCGTGGCAATCCCCGACGACCGGGTCCAGCCCTACCAGCACATCGACGTCCGCGATCTGGCCGCCTGGATCGTCACCGCGGGCGAGCAGGGCACCACCGGCACCTACGACACGGTCACCCATCCGACCACGCTGCACTCGACGTTGCACAGGATCGCGGAACTCGTGGCACCCGCGGGAACGGAACTCGTGCCGGTCTCACTGGAACGGCTGAGCGCGGAGGGTGTGGACTACTGGGCCGGACCGGGCGCGCTGCCGTTGTGGCTGCCGGCCTCGCACTACGGCATGGTGTCGCACGACCCCACCACCGCGTACAGGGAGGGACTCGAAACGAGGCCATTCGAAGACACGGTGCAGGACGTCCTCGCCGACGAACGTGCCAGGGGAATCGACCGCGAGCGAGCGGGCGGTCTGAGCCCGGAGCAGGAGCGGGCCCTGCTCGGTTGAACGAGCCACTTGACGGTAGGTGTGTCTGCAAGTACTACCAAGCAAGATCATCTTGGTCGCCAACCGCTACCAACTCGGCGCCTTGCTGACGCGTGGACCGAGCGAGTTGGTGGTGGTTGAAGACGGTGTCGATCTTGCTTGGTAGTACTTGCAGACGCTCCAAGCTCTGGACGGTCTGAGTGGGCTAGGTGAGGAAGCCGCGGAGGAGGGAGGCGGTGCCCTCGATGTGCTCGGCCATGGCGTGCCGGGCCGCGCCGGAGTCGCCGGACAGGATCGCGTCCACGATCGCCTCGTGCTGCACGTTCGAGTGTTCGAGGTTCGGCTCCAGGAGCGGGATCTCGTCCAGGAGCTGGTTGATCCGCATCCGTACGTCGGCGACCGCCGTCGTGAGCGAACCCGACGCCGTCACCTCCGCGATGGCCAGGTGCAGCCGCGAGTCCCGCCGCCGATAGTCGTCGATGCCCGCCGCACTGGCCTCGGCGAGAGTGCTGGTGAGATGCCTGCGGTCGGCCGGGGTCAGCGAGCGGGCCGCCGCCAGCTCGGCGGCACCGGTCTCCAGTACGTGCCGCAGGCTGAGCGCGTCCTCCAGTGCGTCGGGATTGGCCGCCCGGCCGGCAGCCCTTGGTACCGGCAGACTTTCGGTGACGAACGTGCCCCCGTAGCGACCTCTGCGGGAGACGACGTATCCGGCGTCGGCCAGCGCCCGGATGGCCTCCCTGAGCGTGACCCGGCTGACGCCGAGGCGTTCGGCCAACTCCCGCTCGGCAGGCAGCCGCTCCCCCGCGCCGACGACACCGAGTCGTACCGCCTGCAGCAGCCGCTCCACCGTCTCCTCGAAGGCGTTGCCCGCCCGCACCGGGCGGAACAGCGCCTCCCCCGCGCTCACCCCACGGACCGGACCACCCCGCACGGGCTCCGCGTCCCTACTGGGCTCGGCGGTCACGGCGCACTCCCCTCCCGGCATGCGTTGGAACACCAAGTGTAGGCCGGGCAGCCCGATCGGCACGCCCAGCTCAGCACTCGATGACGTTCACCGCGAGGCCGCCGCGCGCCGTCTCCTTGTACTTGACCTTCATGTCGGCGCCGGTTTCGCGCATCGTCTTGATGGCCTTGTCGAGGGTGACGATGTGGCTGCCGTCGCCGCGCATCGCCATCCTCGCGGCGTGAATCGCCTTCGAGGCCCCCACCGCGTTGCGTTCGATGCAGGGAATCTGCACCAGACCGCCGACCGGGTCACAGGTCAGGCCGAGGTGGTGCTCGACGCCGATCTCGGCCGCGTTCTCCACCTGCGCCGGTGACCCGCCGAGCACCTCGGTCAGGCCCGCCGCCGCCATCGCACACGCGGAACCGACCTCACCCTGGCAGCCGACCTCGGCACCGGAGATCGACCCGGTCTGTTTGAGCACCGACCCGATCGCACCAGCGGTCAGCAGGAACGTCACCACGCCGTCGTCGTCGGCTTCGGCGATGAACCGGCGGTAGTAGTGCAGGACCGCGGGGATGATCCCGGCCGCGCCGTTGGTGGGGGCGGTGACCACGCGCCCGCCAGCCGCGTTCTCCTCGTTCACCGCCAGCGCGTAGAGGCTCACCCAGTCCATCGCGTACAGGGCGTCGCCGACACCGTCCTCGCCGCGCAGCTTGTCGTACAAGGACTTTGCTCTGCGCGGTACCTTGAGCCCACCGGGCAGCACACCATCGTGCTCGCAACCGTTGCGAACGCACTCGACCATGACGTCCCAGATCCGCAGCAGCCCCGCACGGACCTCGTCCTCGCTGCGCCAGGAAAGCTCGTTCCGCAACATGATCTGACTGATCGGCAGGCCGGTCTCCACGCAGTGCGCGAGCAGATCGCCGCCCGTGCGGAAGGGATACGGCAGCGGGGTGCTGTCCTCGACTATGACCGGATCGGAGCCGTCCGCCGGAAACGCGGTCTCGTCCAGGACGAAACCACCGCCCACCGAGTAGAACGTCCGCTCTCGCAAGAGCTCACCTTCGGGGTCGAACGCGCGGAAGACCATGCCGTTCGGGTGCGCGGGCAGCGACCTCCGCCGGTGCATCACCAGATCGGTGTCCTCGCGGAAGCCGATCTCCCGCCGGTCGAGCAACCGCAGCCTGCGTGCCTCGCGGATCTCGGCCACCCGAGTGGGTACCGAGTCGGTGTCCACCGATTCCGGCCGCTCCCCCGCCAGACCGAGCAGGACCGCCTGTGCGCTGCCGTGACCGTGGCCGGTGGCCCCGAGTGAGCCGAACAGCTCGGCCTTCACCCGATGCGCGCGCTCCAGTTCACCACTGTCGGCGAGTCCGTCCACAAAGGTTCGCGCGGCCCGCATCGGCCCCACCGTGTGGGAACTGGAGGGGCCGATGCCGACCGAGAACAGGTCGAAGATGCTGATCGCCATTGATCCGCTCCGATCACTGTCTACTGAGGATGCTGCTGGCTTCTTGGGTGGCGGGGGTGGTGTTGGTGAGGAGGTGGGTGAGGTTGTCGGGCAGGGTTTCGCCGCGGTGGTGTTTGGTTTGGGCGTAGAGCCGTCCCGCGCGGTAGGAGGAGCGGACCAGGGGCCCGGCCATGACACCGGCGAACCCGATCCGTTCCGCGTGCTGGGAGTGCTCCACGAACTCTTCCGGTTTCACCCACCGATCCACCGGATGATGCCGCGGCGAGGGCCGCAGATACTGGGTGATCGTCAAAATCTCACACCCCGCGTCGAACAACTCCCGCATCGCGGCGGTGACCTCGTCGGGGGTTTCACCCATCCCCAGGATCAGGTTCGACTTCGTCACCAACCCCGCCTCCCGGGCAGCGGTGATCACCCGCAACGAGCGGTCATACCGGAACCCGGGCCGGATCCGCTTGAAAATCCTCGGCACCGTCTCGGTGTTGTGCGCCAACACCTCCGGCCGCGACGAAAACACCTCCGCCAACTGATCCGGATCCGCATTGAAATCCGGGATCAGCAACTCCACCCCCGTACCCGGATTCACCGCATGAATCTGACGCACCGTCTCGGCATACAACCACGCCCCACCATCAGCCAGATCATCCCGCGCCACACCGGTCACCGTCGAATACCGCAGACCCATCGCCCGCACACTCTCCGCGACCTTCCGCGGCTCCTCACGATCCAACTCCGCCGGACGACCCGTATCGATCTGACAGAAATCACACCGCCGCGTGCACTGATCCCCACCAATCAGGAACGTCGCCTCCCGATCCTCCCAACACTCATAAATATTCGGGCACCCAGCCTCCTCACACACCGTGTGCAGACCCTCCCGACGCACCAACCCCTTCAACTCCGTGAACTCCGGCCCCATCCGCACCCGAGTCCGAATCCACGACGGCTTCTTCTCAATCGGCGTCTCACTGTTACGAACCTCAAGCCGCAACAACTTCCGACCATCAGG
>NZ_FOKG01000031.1 GCF_900111885.1 Amycolatopsis marina | reverse complement strand
CAGGTCGCCAAGGCCTACCCCGACCGCCAGCTGCACCTGGTGATGGACAACTACGCCGCCCACAAACGCGTCGAGGTCCGCGACTGGCTGGGGGCTAATCCACGAATCCGCGTGCATTTCACCCCGACCTCCGCATCGTGGCTCAACCTCGTCGAGGTGTGGTTCGGCATCATCGAGCGCCAGGCCATCCGCCGCGGCACCTTCCGCTCCGTCCGCGACCTCAACACCAAGATCCGCGCCTTCATCAACGGCTGGAACAACCGCTGCCACCCCTTCATCTGGACCAAAACCCCCGACCAGATCCTCGCCAAGGCCAACCGTCAGACGACTTCAAACACGGCACACTAGGTGACGTCGTCGTGCTCGTAGTGGGCGTTGGTGATCTTTCCCCACTGCTGCCAGGCCTTCTCGCATTGGGTGCGGGACAGGTCAAATGCCGGTGGCGCAGATGCCTTTGAGGGCGAGTGCAGCAACGACATTTCCGCTGCCGCTGCCCAGTTCGAGCGTGGGGAGGGGAGTGCCGAGCAGTTCGTCACCCGGGCCGTGGTCCTCGTATTGGCTCCACTCAAAGGCGTGCTGCAGCGCTGTCACTTCGTTAGGTGCGGGTGCGGCCTTGCGACTGGCGTAGTGATCCCGAGTCATTGACCTTGCCCTGCTGGGCAAGCGACCACGGCGCCGAGTGCAGGAACTGTCCGGAGTCTACTTCGATACGGTGCCCGTCCGGTGAATCCACCGGGACTCCGTAGGTGCTGGAGTCCAGGACGTAGTCCGTCTGCACGGTCATCACCAGCAGGGTTCCCGAGACGCTTGGCGCGGACGGTTTGCCGAGGCTCACCGGGACGGTTTGCGCCAGTTCGCCATCCTTGTAGGCTCGTAGCGTCTTGTCGCTGTCGGAGATCCTGGTGATGATCGAGGCGCCGGTCTCGAACGAGATTTGGCGGTCGGTCTCGCCATACACTCCCTTGCCGAGGTGTACGCGCTGATGCCGATGTCCCGTGTGACCGTCGTGTAGGCGGGCCAGTACTCCTTGGTGCGGTAGTGCGCCTCGTCGTCGCCGAACCACCGCCAGGCGCCCTCTGCAGGCATTTTCGAAGTGACCCGCAGATTGCGCAGCACCGCTGCCCGGTCGGTGACGGGTTCGGAGAACTCGATGATGATCGGGATGTCGACTCCCGTGGTCTCGCCGTCGAGTGGGACGATCGAGGGGTACGCCGTCGCGGCTGGGGACGCCGTCGTGAAACGCGCCACTTTCGTCCCGGACGCCGACTTCGCGGTCACCGAGTATCGCGTGTCGAAGTCCAGCTCCCCAGTGGAGGTCCAGCGGGTGCCTGCGGTGTTCAGGGAGCCGCTGACGTCGGTGCCAGCGGAGTTGGTCATGGTCACCGTGGACAGAGTCGCTGCCGTCGCCGGGCTGGATACGAAGCTGACCGGGGGCTGCGGCGGTCGACTCCGGACCACCGTCGGCGGCCGGCTCGCCCGGCGCGCTGCAGGAGCCCGCAAGCACAGCCAGCGCGGCTACCAGCGGAAGCAGCGCCACGAGCGTCCGGCGGGCGATCTGGATGCGAGCACAGTGTCTCCTCTCTTCGCCACACGGCGGCTATCACGACGACACCACCGCTGTCATTGCGCCGAAGAACTCAGCAAAGTAATGTCACATGCGCATGTATGCATGTTAGGAGGTGTGATGTCGAGGCAACGCGCAGGACCGGCGTGGACGGTGGCGCTGGCTGCGGTATATGGCGGCACTGGGGTACTTCTGCGGCGAATGCGTCGGGAGATGCTGCGTGAGGGACGGTTCCGGCCCGGGACGGCAGTGGCTGTCTACGCTGCCTACGCCGTTCACGCCGCGGCCGTCGGGGCGGTCGCTCGCCGGCGTCGGCTTGCCCTCCCTGTGTCCCGGCTCCCAGCACTGGGGGCGGGGGCGGGCCTGGCCTCGGTGGGTCTCGGGTTGTGTGCCGGCGGGCTGCGTCGGTTCGGCAGTGCCGGGCAGGTCAGCGGGACCGAGTCGGGAGAACTCGTGGTGCGGGGTGTCTACCGCTACAGTCGCAATCCCCAGTATCTCGGGCTCTCGCTGGTGTTGGCAGGTACCGGTCTCGCTTGGCGCAGTGGGTCGGTGTTGCTGTACACCGCTGGCGTCGGACTGGTGTTTCGTTCGTGGGTCCGGGTCGAGGAACGTCACCTTGTGCTCCAGTTCGGTCGGCCGTATCGGCAGTACGTCGGTGCCACACACCGCTGGCTGGGCGTTCCAGCCGAACCCTGAACCGTGGGCCTTGTCATCGCTCGCCCGCGTTGTCCCGGTCGCGATCGCCCGGGATAAGCGCGTCGGTGGCCTGTTGTGACGGCGTCCGCGCGGCCTGTGCGCGCGGCAGGGGTTTGCCGGTGAAGGTGACGTGGCCTTCCCGGTGCATCGTCTCCATCATGTGCGGGTAGTGCAGCTCGAAGGCGGGCCGTTCGGAGCGGATTCGGGGCAGTTCGGTGAAGTTGTGCCGCGACCTCGCCGTAGCGGTAGCTCTTGAAGATGTTCCAGATGAACGGCAGCGTCGATGCGCCGAGGACGTAGGCACCGATCCTGCCGTAGAGCACGTAATGGAAGTGCGCCACGACAAAGTACGAATCGGACACTTGGAAGTCGATGGCGGGCGCGGCAAGCAGGATGCCGGTGAGGCCACCGAACAGGAAGGTGACGAGGAAGCCGACCGAGAAGATCATCGGCGTCTCGAAGCTGAGCTGGCCCTTCCACATCGTGCCGATCCAGTTGAAGAACTTCACCCCGGTGGGCACCGCGATCAGGAACGTCATGAAGGAGAAGAACGGCAGCAGCACGGCGCCGGTGGCGTACATGTGGTGCGCCCAGACCGCGACCGACAGTGCCGCGATGGCGAGCGTCGCCCAGACGAGGCCCTTGTAGCCGAAGATCGGCTTGCGGCTGAACACCGGGAAGATCTCGTACACGATGCCGAAGAACGGCAGCGCCACGATGTAGACCTCGGGGTGGCCGAAGAACCAGAACAGGTGTCGCCACAGGATCACGCCACCGTTGGCCGGGTCGAACACGTGCGCACCGAGGTGCCGGTCCGCGAGCAGGCCGAGCAGGGCGGCGGTGAGGATCGAGAACGCCAGCAGCACCAAGAGGCTGGTAGGTCGGCTCGCCGATTGCGGTACTCCTGCTCGTCGATCTCGCCTCGGGCATATCGCTCGTCGAGGAACTGGCGTGCGGAGGGGGAACCCGCTTGCGCACCGGGCCTTTACTCTGTAGACCCGCTAGGTCGCGCGTAACCGAGCAGAGTCAGCAGAACCAGCCCATCATAGAATCGTCCATCATGGTCATCACTCGAGTCGTCGCCGGTCGCCTGTTTCGCCTCGCTGACGGTGGGTTCCAGTCTTCGAAGCGCTGCTAACCATTGGCGGTTGTCAAAGCGTCGAGGGCGGTGTTGATGCGGTGTTCGGCGTCGTCGGCGATGGGCTTTAGGTCGTCGAGTTCGGGCACGGTGACCATGACCTGAGGGTTGAGGGCGTGGACCAGAGTCTGGTTGTCGCCGGTGACGCGGACGACGACGTTGCACGGCAGCAGCAGTCCGATCTGGCGGTCGATGTCGAGGGCGCGGTGCGCGAGCTGGGGGTTGCAGGCGCCGAGGATGACGTAGGGTTCCATGTCCGCGTCGAGCTTGTTCTTGAGGGTAGCTCGCACGTCGATCTCGGTGAGCGTGCCGAACCCCTGCGCTTGGAACGCTTCCTTGACTTTGGGCACGGCCTGCTCGTACGGCATATCAAGAGTAATCGTGCGTGCGTAGTCCATCGTCGACCTCCATCTGGTAACCGGCGTTCGTTCAGGCGGTCCTCGTGGCGAGGGTGCGTTCCTTCACCGCTTGGGCTTCGCGGGTTCGTCCCTGTGGTGTGTTTGTGGTTTCTTTGTTTCAGCAGCAGGCGCCGGGTTCGGACGTGTCGCACCCTGTTGTGTCGAGTTGGCGTCCGAGCTGGTAAGAGTCGGCGACCGGGAGCACGGTCCCGTCGGGGTGTTGGTCCAACCAGGGCTGCGCGGCGTGGGTGTCGGTGAAGAAGTGCACGTGGTTGCAGAAGGAGCCCCGTACCGAGGTCAGGTCGGCCGGGATGACGATGGACACGACCGCGGTCTCAGGGTCGACGGCGGTGACCTGGTCCGGTTCGACGGTCGCCCGGATCGGCTGGCCGGTGGTGTGGCAGGGCGATTCGACCTGGGCGGGCCGGCCGAGGATGGTGGGGAAGATCAGGGTGTCCAGCGCGCACCAGGTGTAGAGCTGGCGCCCGTCGAGGGTGAACCGGTGCTGGGTGGGGCGCAAGGTGACCCCGTAGCCGACGATGCGGCCGGTGTCGTCGTACTCGGTGTCGGGTAACTGTTCCATCGCCTGTTTGACCTCTTCCTCGGCGCGGCCGGTGGTGATAGCCAGGTCGGGGATGGTGACGGGTTCGCCACGGGAGAGTAGGAGCAGCAGGGGGTGCCACAGCCATCCGGTCGGGCTGTCCTGCCGGGAAAAGACACTGTCCATGGTGGACGCGAGCGTCTGGATGTCGTTGGTCATCGGGTGTTTCCTTTTTCTGCGTGGTGGTCAGGAGGCGCAGCAGGACAGTTTGGTGACGTCGCGGGTGTAGGTTTGGGCGGCGAGTTTGAGGCCTTCGGCCATGGTCAAGTAGGGGCACCACAGGTCGGCCATGTCGTGCACGGTCATGTGGTTGGCCAGGGCGTAGACGGCGGTGGCGATGACGTCGCCGGCTCCGGCGGCGAGCACGTGCGCGCCGAGCAGGCGTCCCGTTTCGCGTTCGGCGACGAGTTTGATCGCGCCGCGGGTGTCGCGGTTGACCAGGGCCCGTGGCACATACTCCAGGGGCAGCACGCGACAGTCGCAGTCGTAGCCCTGTTCGACGGCGGCGGCGTCGGTGAGCCCGGCCGAAGCGAGGCTGGGTGTGGTGAAGGTGACCGCGGGCAGATGGTGGTAGTCCAGGGTGCGGTCGGCGTTGTCGAAGGCGTTGTCGGCCACGACCGCACCATGGGCGCCCGCGACGTAGACGTACTGCGGGTGTCCGGTGACATCCCCGGCCGCCCAGATGCGGGAGTTGTGGGTGCGCAGGTGCTCGTCGACGACGATCTCGCCGCGAGAGCCGGTTTTCACGCCGACCGCGTCCAGGTTGAGTCCGGCGGTCACGGGATGCCGCCCGGTCGCGAGCAGCAGCCGCTGCCCACTGACCCGCTGACCGGTGTCCGTGGTGACCGCCACGCCCCCAGCGTCAGTGTCGTCGGTGTCGACGCTGGTGGCGCGTTCGGCGATGACGGTGATCCCGTCGTCGCGGAACACGTCGGCCAGGATCGCGGACAGTTCCGGTTCGGTGTGTGGAGCGAACCTGCCCACGACGGCGACCTCGACACCGAGGTGCGCGAACAGTTGGGCCTGTTCCAGGCCGACGTAGCCGCCGCCGACGACCACCAGCGATGTGGGCAGGTCGGTCTGCTCCATGGCGGTGGTCGAGGTGAGGTAGTCGACCCGGTCGGTGCCGTCGAGGTCGTGTGCGCGGGGGGTGGAGCCGGTGGCGATGAGGTAGTGCTCGGCCTCGATCCGGGTCCGGCTGCCGTCGCGGCGATCCACCTCCAGCGCGGGGCCCTCGGTGAACCGGGCCTCGCCGGGCAGGATCTCCCAGCCGTACTCGGCGGCCAGGTCGACGTACTTCTCCGCCCGCAGCCCCTCGACCAGGGCGTCCTTCCCGCCGATCAAGGCGGCACCGTCCACCGGATCCGCGCTGGTCGCGATCCCCGGAAACCGTTGGTCCAGGGCCACGTGGCGGGCCTCGGCCGCGGCCAGCAGCGCCTTCGACGGCACGCACCCGACGTTGACGCAGGTCCCGCCGACCGTGTCGCGCTCGATCATCACCACGCTCTTGCCCTTGCCACGCGCCGCGATCGCCGCCGCGAACGCACCCCCGCCGGAACCGATCACTGCCAGGTCGTAGTGCACCGTCGTTCTCCGTCCAGTCCCATGCATCTGTCTTGCCGAATGCCTCAATGCTAACCTAAGATTCGGACATCCGGATACGACAAGACTCGATGAGGGGACGGCACCCGTGGCCGATACTTCTGAATCCAGCATGACCCTGCTGCCCACCGAGGCCAACGGGGTGGAGATGGTCGCCAAGTTCTTCCGCGCCCTGGGCGACCCGAACCGGCTGCGGCTGCTGGAGTTCCTGCTGCACGACGAGCACTCCGTCAGCGAGTGCGTCACGCACATCGGCCTGTCGCAGGGCCGGGTGTCGAGCCATCTGGCCTGCCTGTCCGACTGCGGTTACGTGCACCTGCGCCGCCAGGGCCGCTTCTCCTACTACCAGGTCACCGACCCGCGCGTGGCCGAACTGGTGCTGCTGGCCCGGTCACTGGCCGCGGACAACGCCACCGCCCTGGCCACCTGCATGCGCATCACCCCCGGCAGCTGAGCGAGAGAGAAAGGACGCGGTCCGTCATGCCCACCAGTCCCGATCACGAGGGCCAGCGCACGGCCCGGGCCACCGGCGCTGTCGTCCTGCTGTCCGTCTTGTGCTGTGGCCTGCCGCTGCTGATCGCCGGTGGCGCACTCGCCGGGCTCGGGTCGGCCCTGGGCAACCCGTGGGTGATTGGCGCCGGCGTGGCGCTGCTCGTCGGCGTTCTGGTGTGGCGGCTCCGCCGCCACACCGACACCTCCACCCCCTCCGGGGACCCCGGATGCCGCCCACCGCAACAGCCGGCCCGTGACCAACCCCGCCAGAGCACGCAATCGCCGACACACCCCAAGGAGCACTGACTCATGCCCCACGCCCCGACCGGCGCCCGCGCCGAGGCGACCCCCGGTCGTCGACGCACGCTGTTCATCGCCCTGGCCGTCGTCGCCGTGCTCGGTGTTGCCGCCGTGCTGTACTCCGCGTTCTCCGGGGCAGAGCGCCCGGCCACCTCCGCCCCGGCCGGCGCGAACGCTGGTAACGCCGCGGCTCCCGCGGCATTGACGGCCCGCACGGTGGACGGCGGCCAGATCACGGTGCCCGGCAACCGGCCCAGTGTGCTGTTCTTCTTTTCCGTCGAGTGCGGCAGCTGCGGCCCCGCCACCACAGCGCTGGCTCAAGCCGAGCAGGCCGTCGGGGACACAGCGAACTTCGTCGCGGTCGACGTCGCCGGCTACGAAACCAAGGCCGACGTCACGGACTTCCTGACCGCCCACGAGGCCACGACGCTGGCCTACGCCATTGACACCGACGGGCAATGGATCCGCACCTATCAGGTCAACCAGCTCTCCACTGTGGTGGTGCTCGACGCCTCCGGTAAGGAAGTGTTCCGCGCCATCGAACCGTCCGCCGAGCAGATCCAGGCCGAGTTGGCCACGGTGACCGCCTGATGGAGGCGCTGCTCGCGCTCGCGTTCGGCGCAGGCATGCTCGCCCCGGTCAACCCCTGCGGATTCGCCGTGCTGCCGGCGTTGCTGGCCCACGCCGTCGGCACCGACACCACCGACGGAGCCGCGGCGAGCAGGAGTACGGCGGCGCGGCTGGGCGGTGGACTGCGCGCCGGGGCCGCGCTCACCCTCGGGTTCGCCGGAACCTTTACCGTCATCGGCATCCTGCTTGCGGTCGGCATGCGGTCGCTGATCGGCGTCGTCCCGTGGGCCGCCGCCGTCCTCGGCGGTGTTCTCGCCGTGGCCGGGCTGGCGATGGTGGCCGGAAGGCGAATTCCACTGCGCCTGCCCTCCCGCCGCAGCGGCACCCCACGCCAGGGCCCCAGGGGAATGATCGCCTTCGGCGCCGGGTACGCCCTCGCGTCGGCCTCCTGCACGCTGGCGGTGCTGCTGTCCGTGGTCACCCAGGCCCTGGCCACCACCAACTTCTCCGGAATCCTGGTCATGTTCGGTGCCTATGCCGCCGGATCGGCCACTCTACTGCTGTTTCTCGCGGTGTTCGCCGCGTTCGCCAGCGGTCTGATCAATCGGTTCCTGCGGCGGCTGCTGCCGCACATGCACCGCATCACCGGTACCGTGCTCGCCCTCTCCGGCGGCTACCTGCTGCTCTACTGGCTACCCCAACTCACCGGCAGCGGCGGGCCGGGCAGCAACGCCCTCGCCGGCCCGGTCAGTGGCCTCGCCGTGTGGATCAACACCCACCAACTGTTGATCGTTGCCATCGCGCTCACCCTCATCGCCGCCATCGCCCTCACCGCGTACGCCCAGCGCTCCCGCACCTCCGCGACTGGCGGGCGTGAAGATCCGCTGGAGGACTGCTGCGCACCGACCACCGCCGCGGAGGCCGAGGTCACTCAGTCCCGAGAGGACCGCGGCACCTGAGCGAGCTCGGGGCAGGGTGGGGTCACGACCGGCTCTCCAGGTCGAGGTTTTGCAGGGCTTTGAGGTAGCCCTCGTTGTAGGTGGGGAACTGCGCGATCTGGTCGAGCAGCCGGTCGATCGGGATCTGTTCGCGCACGGCCAGGGCCGCGGTGTGGATCCATTCACTGGCCTGCGGGCCGACGGCCCACGCCCCGAGCAGCACCCGGCGCTCGCGGTCGGCCAGCACACCGAGGTGCCCGCGCGGGTCGGTTTCGTAGGTCCACGGACGCGCGAGAACCTGGGCCAGGTCGACCTCGGCCGCGGCGTTCGGCAGCCCCTGGTTCTGCGCCTGCTCGGCGGTCAATCCCACCGCGGCGATCTCCGGATCGGCGAACACGACCCGCGGGATCCCCTCGTATCGGGCGGTGCGCGGGGTACCGAGGATGTTGTCGACCACGACCCGCCCCTGATACATCGCGACGTGAGTGAACGGCATGACGCCCGTGACATCGCCCACTGCCCACACTCCGTCACCGGCGCGGCAGTGCTCGTCCACGGACACCCCACCCCGCTCACCGAGGCGCACCCCGGCGCGGTCCAACCCCAGCCCGTCGGTGCGGGGACTGCGACCGGTGCCCACGACGATGACATCGCAGCGAACCTCGCCGCCGCCCTCGAGCTCCACGACGGTGTCCGCCCCGTCACGGCGGACCCTGCGTGCGGTGGCGTTCGTGCGCACGTCGACGCCGTCCTCACGCAGGTACTGCTCCGTCAGCTCTCCCGGCCGCGGATCCTCGCGGGACAGCAGCCGGGCCGAGCGCTCCAGCATGGTGACCTGGGCGCCGTAGCGGGCGAGGAACAGACCCAGCTCGACGCCGACCGCGCTGCCGCCGATCATCACCACCCGCGCCGGGATCTCGGTCAGGGTGGTGGCCTCCCGGTTGGTCCACACCGGCACCCGGTCCAGGCCCTCGATCGGCGGAACCACGGCACTTGAGCCGGTCGCGATGACGATGTCGGCGGCGCGCAGTTGCTGCCCGTCGACCTCGACGGCACCCGGGCCGGTGATACGCGCGGTTCCCTTGATCACCGTGGCGCCGGACTTCTCATAGCCCGCGACCTGGTTGCTGTCATCGAGGTGGCGAATCATGTAATCGCGGTACTCGCGCGTCGAGGACCAATCCAGCCGCGCGCCGTCCACGCCGGCGGCGCGATCCACGCCGCGCTGTGACTCCGGTGGACGCAGCAGCGTCTTGGACGGGATACACGCCCAGTAGCCACACTCGCCACCGATCAGCTCCCGCTCCACCACAGCGACCCGCTTACCGGCGGCCAGCAACTCCCCGGCGACCACCTCCCCACCCGGTCCCATCCCGACCACGATCACATCGAACTGCTGGACCATCCCGTGCACCTCTCCTGAACAGGCCGTGGTGGAACCCGCGCCACCTGCTTCAGGGTTCGGCGAGCCACCCCGGGCATAGAACTATCGCATTCGTGTTTCCGGATGAATCAGTCCTACCCTCGATGGCAGCGCCGCAAACTCGATCCGTCGCGACGCCGCTGACGTGTCCACGGCGTGCCAAGCGTGGTTTCGTCACGTGCACTCCGGCGTGTCCATGCCGCGCAGCATGAGGCCGAGGCCCAGGTCGAACTGCGCGCCGGGGTCTGACTGTCCACAGAAGACCTCGGCGACCTCGGCCAGTTCCGGCGGGACATCTGGCCGCAGCAAGTCACCAATGGCGGTCGGCCGGCATCCTTCTTGGCCGGAACCCCACGCGACCTCGTTGAGAGCGGCACCCAGTGCATAAGAGGTGACGGTGCGCAGCGACGCGTACGCGGACGCTTCCGGGACCCGTGCCCTTTTGCCGCGCTGATATGGGTGCGAATGCATCGCAGCGCGGGCACCGGCATGTTTCCGTGGCTGGCGATCAGGGGATGCCGCGTTCGGGTGGCGATGGACCGTGTCCCGCAGCGAGTGCGCAAAGCCCCAGTGTGCCAAAGGCTGCACGCCGAGGGCTCCGCCGCGTCGGAGCCGGGCCAGCGCCACGACGTGTCTCTCGTGTCTCTCGATGAGGCCCGGTCGATCACCGAGCAGTGCCCGAGGCACCGAAGAAGACGGCCGAGAAAATCCTCGATCACTACGGCGGGGAAGGAACCAAAGTAGACCCCGCACGACGTCCGGGTCACGGGGTCAATCCGAAAGGCACGCTACGCCCGTCGAACCGGGCCGGCTCGGGCCGGTCCGGCCACCGCGGGGAGACCACACGAGCTTGCGATCCCCGTTCGGCACCACCGGTCAAGGGGCGACTACTTGTGGGCGGTGTGGTCTGCCGCGTTTACCTCACAAACCCCTTTTGTCACGCTCGTGGGAGGGGTGGTGCACGGGCAGAGCTGGTGTGAAGGTCGGGCACTCGGTCCCGATTCCGGGTTAGCGGGGTGCGCGGTAATCCCTGCCCCTCTAAAAGTAGTAGGGACAGAGAGATTCCCACCGTCACTCCATCGAGCCATTGCGCCAGCCCTACGGGGTGACAACCGCAGATCGCTTGACGAGCAGGGGTTGCTGAGGATGCAGGACTTGAAGGTCTTGGACCAAGGTACCGATGAATCGTCAAACTCGTCCGTGGACAGCTGCGGTCGCCCGTGGTGTCCGGTTGACCTCCGTGGTTCATCTACTATGGCACTACGTAGTTGGCTGCTGTGGGGAGAGACGGAGAGGAATGCCGGACTCGGTTGTGTCGCGCCGCAGTGTGCTGTTGGGCGCGGCCGGTGCGGGAGGTGCTGCCTTGACCGCTGGCGCTTGGTGGGCATTTCGTCCCGAGGAAGCGGTAGGTGCGGGACGGGTACAGGCGTCCTCGGATGATGTGCGGAGGGTCGAGCAGGTCCGGCGGCGCCAGGGTTCAGGTCGCACCGTGCGGGCGTCGCTGGTAGCCGAGCCGGTCGAGGTGGACCTCGGGGGGCGGATGGTGCAGACCTGGGCCTACGACGGGCAGGTGCCGGGGCGGGTCGTTCGCTGTAGTGCGGGCGACCAGCTCGAGGTTGACGTGGTCAACCGGTTGCCCGAACCGACCACGGTGCACTGGCATGGGCTGCGTCTCCGCAACGACATGGACGGGGTACCGAACCTCACTCAGCCGTCGATCGGGGAGGGCGAGAGCATGCGTTACTCGTTCGTCGCGCCTGATCCGGGCACTTACTGGTTTCACCCTCACGTCGGATTGCAGCGTGAGCGGGGGTTGTTCAGCCCGCTGATCATCGACGATCCGCGCGAGGCCGGTGACTACGATGTCGAGTTCATCGTGGTGCTCGACGACTGGATCGACGACGCAGGCGCGACCCCTGATCAGGTGCTGACCCAGTTGCGCAGCGGCGGCATGGACGCCAGATTCCAGACTGCGGTGCAGGCCGGGCAGATCGCTGACAGATCGCAGGCGTGGCAGTACCACGTGCCCGAGTCGCTGGCGAATCCACCGGCGGGAATCGCCCCGGTGTCGGCGGCTTCTCGCCTGGCGGGAAGCGTCGACTTCCCTTTCTACCTGCTGAACGGGCGGCTGCCGACCGCGCCGGAAACGCTCCGGGCGAAGCCCGGCCAGCGGGCCCGTATTCGACTGATCAACGCCGCGGGGGCGACCGTGTTCCGAGTCGCCCTCGGCGGCCACCGGTTGACCGTGACACACACCGACGGCTTCCCGGTTGAGCCGATCACCGTCGACACGTTGCAGCTAGGCTCAGGAGAGCGCTACGACCTGCTGGTCACCCTCGACGACGGGGCTTTTCCCCTGGTCGCCGTCGCGGAGGGCAAGCGCGCCCAGGCGCTGGGCGTGGTGCGCACCGCCGCCGGTCCCGTGCCGCCCACTTCAAGCGCGCCGCGCGAGCTGGCCGGCCGGCTCCTCGCTCTCGCCGACCTCCGGTCGGCACCCGACGTGCGGCTTGACGACCGAAAGCCCGACGTGAGCCACAGCTTGTACTTGACCGGCGACATGTCCACCTTCGAGTGGCGCATTAACGCTGAGACCTACAACCACCACCGCCCGTTCGACGGCATCACCCCGATGCCCTTGCACGAGGGGCAACACGTCCGACTGGAAGTGATCAACCAGACCCCGATGTATCACCCGATGCACTTGCACGGGCACACCTTTGCCATCAGAACGATCGACAACACGAATGTGCCTACCGGCACCCGTAAGGATACGGTGATGGTCGCGCCAGGTGAGCGCCTGCTGGTGGATTTCACCGCGGACAATCCTGGGCAGTGGCTTATGCACTGCCACAATGCCTACCACATGGCCGCTGGAATGGCGTCTGTGCTGTCCTACCTGCCAAGCCGACCAACCGGTTGAGACCAGGGGAAACTATGCGCGGGACAGTCGTTGTCGTGGACGACGAAACCAAGATCCGCAGTCTCGTGCGTTCCCATCTCGAGCGCGACGGATACACGGTGCTGGAGGCAGGCACCGGTGCCCGCGCATTGGAACTGGCGCGCGTCGCCGATTTGATGATATTGGACCTGCGATTGCCGGATCGGGCGGGCGAGGACGTGGCCCGGGAACTCCGCGCGGCAGGCGGCCTGCCGATCATCATGTTGACCGCGAAAGCCGATGAGGCGCAGCGGATCGCCGGGCTACGGGTGGGCGCGGACGACTACGTCACCAAGCCGTTCAGTCTCGCCGAGCTGGCCGCCAGGGTGGATGCGGTGCTCCGCCGCACCAGGGGAGAAGCCGCTCGGACGGAACCGGCTTCCTTCGGCGGCGGGATGCTTCGCCTTGATGCCGAACGCCGCGAGGTTTCGGTGGGCGACCGCGATGTCGACCTGACGCGCGCGGAGTTCGAACTGTTGAGCACGCTGTCGGCCCGTCCAGGCCGGGTGTGGTCCCGCACTGAGCTGCTGTCGCGGTTGTCGGGTGAGCATGAGTCATCCGAACGCACTGTCGACGCGCACGTGAAGAACCTGCGTCGCAAGCTGGGGGACCGCAGCGGACAGCCCCAACTCGTGGCGACCGTGCCGGGTGTGGGATACAAGCTGGCGGTCGAACGGGATGGCTAAGTTGCGGTGGGCTGTCCGGAGTGGCCGGTACTCCCGGCGCATCGCTGTCGCGTTCTTGGTGACCGCGGTTGCGGCGGCGGCGCTGACCGCGATCCTGGTCAACCTCGCGATCGACACTCGGTTCGGTACCTACCTGCAGTCCCAACAACAGGCCCGAGAGCAGCAGATCGCGGCGGTGCTGGCTGCCGAGTATCGCCGCGTAGGACAATGGCGGCGCGAGTCGCTGGACGAACTCGCACCCGCCTTCGCAATGTCCGGCGCCACGGTGGAGGTCCTCGACCGCTCCGGAAACCGGGTCTGGACGTCGTCCGCGGCGGCGATGAGCCCAGCTATGTCGGCAATGCACCGGGAAATGATGGGGATGCCGTCGCCGGCACCGCAGAGGCGGTTGCCCATCGTGGTGGGCGGTGAGCAGGTCGGCAGCACAGTGGTGCGCGTGCCGCAGGCGGCGCTTCCGGCGGCGGATCGCGAGTTCCGGGACTCGGTCAACTGGCTGCTGCTCGGCGGCGCTGTCACCGCGGGAATGCTGGCACTGCTGGTGGGTTTGGCCCTCACACGGCGGACCACAGCCCAGGTCGGGGAGCTGACCGCGGCCACTAACGAGCGTGCGGCCGGACGGCGCGAACGCCGCGCCACGGTGTACGTGAACGACGAGATCGGCGAGCTGGCTGAGTCGTTCAACTCGATGGCCGATGCGGTCACCCGCGAGGACGAGCTGCGGTTGGCGTTTGCCTCGGATGTGGCCCACGAGTTGCGCACACCACTGACAATCTTGCAGACCCAGGTGGAGGCCATCCGGGACGGGTTGAGTGCTCCCGACAGTGCGGTCTTCGAGTCGCTACACGAGGAGATCCTGCGCCTCGGCAGGCTGGTCGCCGACCTGGAGACCCTGGCCGACGCCGGTGCGGCCGGGTTCACCCTGCACCGCCGTGAGGTCGCCCTGCGCCCCCTGGTCGAAGACGTCCTGGATAGCGTTGCCAACCAGATGGCCGTGAAGAATCTCGAACTCGGCACGGATCTCGGCGAGGTGACCGCCAATGTCGACGATGTGCGCCTGCGCCAGGTCCTCGACAACCTGCTCAGCAACGCACTGAAGTTCACCCCCGACGGCGGGCAAATCGCGGTCGCCCTCGACCAGCGCGACCGCCACGCGGAGCTGACCGTCGCCGACGACGGGCCCGGGATCCCGCCCGACGAACTGCCGCACGTGTTCGAGCGCTTCTTCCGCGGTGCGCGCTCGTCCGCTGCCGGTTCCGGGATCGGCCTCGCCATTGCCGCCGAGTTGGTCGCGGCACATGGCGGTGAGATCGTGGTCGAGAGCGAACCCGGCCATGGCAGCAGTTTTCTGGTGCGCCTGCCTCTATCCACACCAGACCACAACCAGGCGTGAGCGACACCGCCGGAATGGCCACTGCTCGTTGTCTACGACTTTCAAATAGTAGACAATGGTCGGGTGGGTGAACGTGGTGATGAGTTGAGCAAGCTGCTGGGACCACTGGGCGCCGAGGTGCTGCAGGCGTTGTGGTCGGCGGGCAAACCTGTGCCGGTGCGGGTTGTGCTGGACCGGCTGAATCGCGACCGTTCGGAGCCGCTGGCCTACACCACGGTGATGACTGTGCTGGCCAGGCTGAGCGAGCGAGGGGCGGCTACGCGAACTACCGCCGGGCGCGGATACCTGTACGCCGCGGCCGTGCGGGACGCCGCGGAACTGGCTGTGAAGGATGTGGTCCGAGAGCACGGGGACGCGGCGGTGACGTATTTCGTCGATCAGGCACGTGGCACGCCCCACCTGCGTCAGCGGCTGGAACGGCTGCTGGGCTCCACTTCGCCCGACTCGGCAGGTAAGGACTCCTGATGCGCCGCGCTGGTCGGGTGCTGTTCCACGGGGCCCTGCTGGGGCTCCTCGCTGGCGGAACGGTGTACGGCCTGGTGATGGTGGTGGGGTACATCATCATGATCGTCGGCAGGGCGTTCGGACAGGTCGCCGTGCCCGAGCTGACGGTTGCCCGCGTCGTGTTCGGCGTGCTGATGACTTTCCTGTGGGGCGGACTCATCCAGGCCGGGCTGACCGCTCTGCTGCGCCAGTGCCGGCGCAGTCACCAGTTGAGCCGATGGATTGATCGTGCCGCGTCCACTCCCTCGCCCGCACTGGCGGCCGCCGCCGAGCGCGCCGGATCGGAGCACCAGGTGGTCGAGATCGGTGCGGACGCTCCCTACGCCTTCACCTACGGGGTCTGGCACCCGAGAGTGGCGGTCAGTAGCGGTCTGGTCGCGCGGGTCAGTCAGGACGAGCTCGTCGCCGTGCTTCGGCACGAGGACTACCACGTCCGCCATCGAGACCCGCTCAAGGTGCTGGCGTTGCGCACCTGGGCCGCCGCGTTCTTCCTCATCCCGCTGATCGGCGACGTACTCCAGCGCATCCTGGACCGCCAGGAACTCAAAGCCGACCGTGCGGCCGTTCGACAGTGCGGTGTCTCGCCGGTCGCAGCCGCGCTACTCAAAGCCACCGGAGAACCGGATTCCGCGCCAGGGACGGCACAGGCGGCGATGGGTGGTCCCGCCCTGCTCGAAGCCCGCGTCATCCAGCTGGAGACGGGACGCGGCCCACGAATGCTCACCGCCGTCCGCCGCGAGACCGTGCTCAGGAGCCTGCCCGGCATCGCCATGGTCGCCGTCTACGGCGTTCTCCTGTATCAGCTGTGTCTCGCCATCACCGTGTGCTGCGTCAGCTGAGCCGCCGTCCTTCCCGCCAACGACTGCCTACTAGACTAGTGTAGTACTATTTATAGGTAGTAGATCGATGAGAGGCGGGTGGGTTCACATGGTGACCTCGGAGGGCGCGGTAACGGTCCGAGGGCGCGGCTGGGGTGCGTGGCGGTCGGTGCGGGCAAGTTTGGGTTCCGGTCTGCTGAGCGGGGTCTGCTGCATCGGCGGGGCGATCGCCACTGCGGTGGGGCTCGGTGCCGCCGGTTTCTTCGGTGCCTTGATGGAGCGCTACCAGGTCTACTTTGTCCTTGCCGGGGTCGCCGTGATGGTGCTGTGGTTGGCCCGCCGACTCCGCCGAACCGGAACGTCCCCGCGGGACTTGCGCGCGGTGATGAGGGTAATCGGCAGGCCCGCTCTTGTCATGGCCGTCGTATACGGGCTCACCCTCGGAATCGCCATGGGCGTCGCCGAACTCGTCACAAGCTAGAAGCTACGGAGGAACACATGTTCGGAACACGGGACCGCAGTGCTCGCTGGCAGCGGCACTGGGACAAGCACTCCCGCACGTACGACAGGCAGATGCAGTTCATGGATCGCGCCGTGTTCGGCGACTCCCGCCAGTGGGCATGCTCCCGAGCCACGGGGGACGTGCTCGAGGTTGCAGTCGGCACGGGCCTCAACTTTCCTGTCTACTCCGACGACATCAATCTGACCGGCATCGACCTGAGTGAGGACATGCTGGACATTGCCCGGGCGCGGGCGTCGGAGCTCGGTCGTTCCGTGACGCTCCTGCAGGGCAACGCCCACACCTTGCCGTTCGACGATGCCGCGTTCGACACCGTGGTGTGCACGTTCGGCCTGTGCGCGATCCCGGATCTGGACGCCGCGATCGACGAGATGCACCGGGTGCTGCGCCCCGGTGGTCGACTGGTTCTGGTGGACCATGTCGAAAGTTCGTCATCGCTGGCGCGGGTTGTGCAACGCCTTCTGGAGGCGGTCACGGTTCCGCTGGCCGGTGAGCATTTCCTGCGCAGGCCGCGCAATCACCTTGCTGCGGCCGGATTCGACATCGAGGACGTGCAGCGCTTCAAGGTCGGTCTTGTCGAACGGCTCACCGCCCTCAAGCCCGCCAAGGCCTGATGTTGGCGAGTGGCGGTTACATCGCCAGGAGCATGTATGTCATCGCGCCAGACATGGTGACGAGGCTGCCTCGCAGTGCTGGTGCCGTCGCCCGAACCGCCAGCGATGCGGTCTGACCCATCGTGGGATGGTGGCCGGAGAGGTAGTGACGGTCCCACTTTCCCAGTGCCCACACCGTACCGACTCCGGCCAGGTAGACAGCGAGTAGGTAGCTGAGCATCGGCGACTGCGTGTGCATGGGCAGGAACATGTAGACCATCACGGCCATCTCGATCGCGACTACGATCCACAGTGGATTGAGAACACCGTGGCGCGCCCGAAACACCGCGGCGGCAACGACCGCTGCGATGGTCGCTGCCGCGTACAACGCTGTCCCAGTCTCCGTCGACACAATGTGGGCCGAGTGCGGCAAGTACATGTACGCCATGCCCACCGACATCAAGACGTGCCCGACATGCCAGTAACGACGTTGCCCGGTCATCGTCCAGACGTGGCGAAGATGGACTGCGGCCACCGCGCACGACGCGATGATCCACCCCATGCGAAGCCAGTCAGGTAACAGTGCCGAATGCGTCATGCCCGTCCACACCTCTCCCCGCGCTACGCCCCACCGGCCATCCTTCGATGATCAGGACGTACGGCGCACCCGGTACCGCCACCTAAGCTAATTAGGAGAAGTGGGCTGCCCGGCGTGGACATCGGCAGTGGGATGGGGCTGGGAGTTGGGAGAATCCAGCCCGTTCCTCGGCGGGCCCGTTCTTCTCGCCAGCCAGGTGGCGAGCAGGGCGGCGACGGCAATGAGCACGCTTGCCGAGCCGGCTACCCAGAGCGTGATCTGACCCGCGAGGACCTGGTCGCCGAGCACGCTGGCTCCCCACGGGCGAGTCACGCCGATGTCGCTGTAGCCACCGATGTCGACGCTGGTGCGCATCAGCGCCACACCCAGCAGGTCCAGCAGGACGACGGTCGCTCCCAGCGCGGTCGCCTGGGTCCGGGGGGTGGGTCGGTGCGGGGCGGTGTCGATCCCGGTCACACCCCACCACAAGGCGTAACCCACGACCAGCACGAGTCCGTAGGTGATGAGGTGGCCGGCGGCGGAGCGCCACATGGTTTCGTAGAGCCCGGTGAAGTAGACGACGAGGGCAATTGCGGCCTGTACGGCCACGGCGACGTGGGGTCGCATCAAGATGTGCAGGAGTCGTGAGTTGAGCAGGTCCCGCAGCCATTCGCGCGGTCCTGGCCAGCGAGGGTCTTCGGCCAGCGGGAGTGTACGGCGTGCGAGCGTCACCGGGTGTCCGGCGACCAGGAGCAAGGGAATGGCCAGTGCCAGCGCGAGGTGCTGGACCAGGTTGGCGCTGAAGAGCACTTCGCCGTAGCGGGCGAGCCCACCGCTGGTGGTCCACGCGAACAGCAGCCACCCGGAGAGCCAACTGAGCGTCGCTCCCGGCGGCCAGGAATCGCCGTGCCGGCGCAGTCGGCGAAGGCCGGCGAGATAAAGCACGATCGCGACGCCGGCTGCGGCCAGGAATATGGGTTCGGGTCGCCACTGCAGCAACAGGGATAGTAGGCCTGGTGCGTCGGGCATCGCGGCGCTGGTCACTCCGTGGGCGCCGTGCGTGCCAGACGCTGTTTCACCGGCTGGCGGGGGAGTGCGGGACAGTCCGACGGCCAGGCCGATGGTGGCCGCGAAGATCACCAGCTCAACCGTGGCCAGCTGGATGAACGCCGACCGCCGCCCTTGGCGCAGCACGGGAAGCGTGCGCGTGCGGTGCAGACCCCCGACGGCGGCGAGCACCCCGAACGCGCCAACCTTGGCCAGTACCAGCCAGCCGTACGGGCTTTGCCACAGCTCGCTGAGTGGGTCGAGCCGCGCGAGGACGTTCAGCAGCCCGGACAAGCCCACCGCGGCCAGACACCACCCGGCCAGCCGCGAATAGCGGCGGACCGCGTGATCGAGGTCCGGGGTGGAGAGCCGATGAGCAAGTGCCAGTGCGAGCAGTCCACCGGCCCACAGCACGACCCCGACGACGTGCACCAGCATCGCCGAGACCGCCAGCCGGTGATCCCCCGAGCTGCCGCCCGAATGGCCGCCGAAGGCCGGGGGCAGCGTCGCGGCCAGTGCGATTCCCAGGAGCAGCACCACACCGGCTCGCGACAGCACGAACCGGCAGGCCACGGTGAGCAGCGCAACAAGGCCTGCCGCCACCAGCAGGCCAGGAACAGGCGGCAGATCCAGTGCTGAGCCGGCAACTTGCGGATCACCGATCAGCTCGTGCAAGGGGCGGCCGAGAATGTCCGAGGCGCTGTAGCCGATACCCAGTGCGGTGGCGATGAACCAGGCGAGCGCCGTCCAGCCGGCCGCCCGGACCCAACGGTAGGCATGAGGCCCCACTGTCCGGACCTGATTCGGGCGGCCGGCAGGTAGCGGGCCGAGTGCCGCGGCCGCCAGCAGCAGCCCGACCGTCGCCACGGCCGCCAGATCGGTCAGCACCCGCGTCGCGGGGAGTGCCCACCGGGTCACGGGGCCTGGCCCCGGCATGCCGGGGATCTGCCCGCTACTCGCGCCCCCGCCGAGTTGCAGGACCACGGCCGCCGTCAGGACGGCGGCGGTCAGACTGGCCATGCCGAGCCCCAGCGCGGTCAGCAGCCCGCGATGAGAGCCGCGCGTAGGTGTGGTGCTGGGGCGGGAGCTCGTCGTCATCGGACGTCAGCCGCGGTTCCGGCAGCGATGACCACATCGCGCGGTCGCACGACATGACCACGGCTCACCGAACAGCCGGGCGTGAGTCCACCTCCTGCAGGGGTAGGCATGACACGCAGTCTAGTACTAACATCTATAGTAGCTGCGCTGGGTCTGCCGGAACCGGCCTCAACCTCAGCGGCGCCGTGCTCGCCTCTTGCGTAGAACGCTGCGCAGCATGTCCGATTCCTCTTCGGACGCGGTGGCGGCGAAGTGCATCAGCACGGCCTCGGGATCGGTGGAGGCGTTGAGCACTTCGCGCAACGCGCGCGCTGCGGCTTCCTCACGGCTGAGTACCGATTCGTAGAAGTACGCCTTGCCGTTCAGGTCGCGCTCGACCCAGCCTTTGCGGAACAGGTTGTCCAGCACGGTCATGACCGTGGTGTACGCAAGTACCTTGCCGGTGTTCAGCTGTCCCATGACGTCACGGACCTTCAGTGGTTCCTGGGCGTGCCAGAGCACGTCCATCACCGCTGATTCGAGTTCACCGAGTCCCTGCATTCCGCCACCCACGAAGAAGGATAGTACCGCACGTACGCCGCGTCTGGTCCGTTGATCTACCGCCAGCGTCGGGTCATGAGTAGTCCGGTGACGCCAAGGACGAAGGTGATCGCGAAGTTCCACTTGCCGAGTTCGTCCATGAATGCAATCTCGGGTCCGGCGATGTAGAACACCGCGATCCACGCCAGTGCGAGCAGTAGCAGTCCGAACATCACGACTTTGTAGAGCAGTTGGGACGGCGCGACGGATCGGACCTTGACGGGAGTGCGCCGATTAGACGTAGGGGTGTATGCGGTCTTCTGGTGGATCTTGGATTTCGGCACGTGATTCTCCGTGGTGCGGTCAGCGGTTCGGGTTCCGGTAGCGTTCGACGGCGGCGTGCACCTCCTCGGGGCTGTGGAACACGAGGGGGTCGGTGATGCGTTCGACGGAGCCGTCCGGTCGTACCAGGTAGTTGACGGGCAGTAGCGGTGGGACGCGCAGAGCCCGCTGCACGAGCTCGTCGCCGTCATACAGTGAGGGGTAGTCGACGCCCGTGTCAGCCATGAATTCCAGCGCGGCGGAGGCTTGGTCCTTGACGTTTACGCCGAGCACGGGAACGGCACCGGGGCGGTCGGCGTAGCTGGCAAGCACTGGCATTTCCTCGCGGCAGGGCACACACCACGACGCCCACACATTCACCAGTGTGGTCTTCCCGGCCAGCGCGGCACCGACGTCGACGGTCCCGGGTGTTCCCAGGCACGCCGTGCGTACCCCGGCCAGTGGGCCGGGCGGCACGGGGGTTTCCGGGGCTGCCGGGCTGGGGCAGGGCTCGATGCCGGCATGCTCACGTAGCGGTGCGAGTTCGGCCTCGGGCTCAGCGGGGCCGGCGGAGCGCAGGACCGCGCGTGAATTCCGATCGGTCTGTGAGCCCGTCGTGTCGTCGTTGATCTCGGGCCAGAGCGCGACGATTCCGGCGATGGCCAGGACGACGACCACGATCGTCCAACGTCCCGCGCTCGTCATCGACCACCTCCAGATCTACTAGCATCGATAGTAGATGAGTTGGGGAGTGGCTCAGATCGGGGGCCAGCCGAGGCGGGCATAGACGGCGAGCAGGCGGCTCATGAGGACGGTCCAGCCGCCAGTCATGACAGCGATGCCCATCGCGACGAGGGTCAGCCCGCCGATGATCTCGATCTTGCGAGTGTGGCGCTGGATCCAGCCGATGGCGGCGCGTCCGCGAGCGAGTCCGGCCGCTAGTAGCAGGAATGGAAGTCCAAGGCCGAGTGAGTAGGCGAGCAGGAGCAGGGCGCCGCGGCTGATGGTGGCGGTGCTGGCGGCGGTGGTCAGGATCGAGGCCAGAACTGGTCCCACGCACGGGGTCCAGCCGAAGGCGAACGCGGCACCGAGCGGTAGGGCCCCAGCTGGTCCGCGGCTGACGCGGGTGAGGTCGAACCGGAGTTGTCGTTGCAGCAGTGGGAGTCTGATCAGTCCGGTCACCGTCAGGCCCATGAGGACGATCAGCGTCCCGCCGATGAGGTTGATCTCACGCAGGTTGTTGGTGAGCAGGAAGCCGAGGGTCGAGGCGGTGGCTCCCAACGCGGTGAACACCGCGGAGAAGCCCGCGACGAACAGCAATGCGCCTGTCAGGGTCCGGCGGCGCGCACGGACGACGCGCGATCCGCCGTCGTTTGATCCTTCCGACAAGCCGGAGACGTACGAGACGTAGCCCGGCAGCAAGGGCAGCGTGCACGGTGAGGTGAAGGAGAGCAGTCCGGCGACCACCGCGAGCGAGGCCAGCGCCAGGAACTCCACTGGTCTCCTCCTGACGGCAGCCGCTCGACGCGCCCCCGCTTCCGGTGCGAATGGGGTTGCACGTAACCTACGGTCGCAAATAGTAGGACAGTCTCGTTCGTGTACGGAGTCCGACCATGCCAAGCCCGGTGCCCGACACCGACCACGTCGCCATGTTGGTCGGCGTCGCGGTCGACGTCGAGCGCGCTCCGGTGTTGCGCAGCCTCGATTTCGCGGTGGCCCCAGGCGAGTCCGTGGGTCTCGTGGGCGCGAACGGGTCAGGCAAGAGCACTCTGCTGCGGGTACTGGCGACCTTGCTGCCGCCGGTCGGTGGACACGGTCATGTTCTCGGTGCGGCATTGGGCAGCGCAGAGTGCGCTGTCGTTCGCCCCCGGATCGCACTGGTCGGTCATACCGCCGCGTTGTATCCGCGACTGACCGTCCGGGAGAACCTGCGTTTCCTGGCCCGCTTGACGGGACGGCGGGAACACGCGGCCGACGAGGCCCTCGAGGCGGTCGGGTTGGCTGGCGCCGCGGACCGGCGCGCCGATGCGTGCTCACAGGGAATGCAGCGCCGTGCCGAGTTGGCTCGTGTGCTGCTCACCGAACCGCGGCTGCTGCTGCTCGACGAAGCCCACACGGGCCTGGACCCAGCCTCGACCGGTCTGGTGAACGCCGTGGCCGAGCAGGTGCGTGAGCGCGGTGGGGCGAGTGTGGTGGTCTCGCACGACCATGCACGGTTGCGCGGAGCGGCCGATCGGCTGGTCGAGATCGTCGAGGGTCGGGCACGGCCGGTGCGGGCGGAGGTGCCGGCGTGACGGACCAGACGACGGCGGTTCCCGGCGCGTTTCGGCAGTGTGTCGAACTCGCCCGTAAGGATCTGCGGCTCGAGTTGCGTGCGGGCGAAGCACTCTTGGTCACAGCACCGTTCGGCGCGGTGGCCTTGCTGCTGATGCCGCTGGCGGTGGGCAGCGATGTCCCGTTGTTGCGGCAGGTCGGGCCCGGTCTGTACTGGGTGGTGGTGTTGCTGTTCGGGGTCCTGGTGACCTTGCGGCAGAGCGCGTTGGACGGGCCGGCACAGCTGGCGGTGCTGCGGTTGTGTGGCGTGCACCCTGGCGTCCGTCTGGCCGGCCGGGCGGTGGCGAACGCGGTGCTGCTGTTGGCGTTCGAGGTGCTGCTCGCTCCGGTCGCTGTGCTGCTCTACGACCCGGAGTTGACTGGCTGGCCGTGGCTGCTTCCGGTCTTTCCCTTGGTGGCGGTTGGACTCGCGGTGCTGGGCACGGTGGCGAGCGCGCTCGCGGAAGGGCTGGCGGGAAGAACGACGCTCGGGCCGTTACTGGTCGTGCCGGTGGCGCTGCCGTTGCTGCTGGCCGCGAGCCAGACGCTGGAAGCGGCTCGTTACGGCCGCGAGCCGTGGTCGTGGTTGTTACTCATCCTGACGGTGGACCTCGTGGCGGTAGTGGCCACCGGGTTCGTCGCCAGGCACTTGGAGGAGTCCACATGAGACTGTTCGGACGTCGGCTGCCCATCGCGGCCGCCGTGATGGTGGCGATCGGGCTGACCGCCGCGATGCTGGCCCCGCCCGACCGGCTCCAGGGCAACTTGCAGCGGCTGATGTACGTGCACGTCCCTGCTGCCTGGATCGCCTACCTCAGCTTCGCCGTCACCTTGACCGCCAGCATTCTGTGGTTGTGGCGGCGCCGACCTCGCTACGACCGCCTCGCCGCCGCGAGCGCCGAGGTCGGCGTGTTCTTCACCGGGCTGGCGATCGCGCTCGGCTCGATCTGGGGCAAGCCCACCTGGGGCGTGTGGTGGACCTGGGACCCTCGCGTGGTCACGACCGCGGTCATGTTGTTCGTGTACCTGGGCTATCTCGCGTTGCGGCGTGCCACTCTGGACCCGACGGCTCGAGCGCGACGTTCCGCTGTGTTCGGTGTGGTGGCCTTCGTGCAGGTGCCGATCGTGCACATGTCCGTGGTGTGGTGGCGTGCGCTGCACCAGCCGCCGACAGTTCTCAAACCGGGCGATCCGACGATCGACCACACCATGTTGGCGACCCTGCTGATCAATGTGCTGGCGTTCACTCTGCTGTACCTGCTCGCACTACGGGCACGGATGCGCCTGGCGGCCGTCGAGGAGGAGCACGAAGCCAGGCAGCGGACGGAATCCGCGGAGCTGGCCGGTAGTGCCGTGCTGGCTCCCACACTGAAGAAGGGATCACGAGCGGATGTCTGAGTGGGCATGGGTCGTGCTCGGGTATGGCGTCGCCGGCGTCGCGGTAGCCGGGTACTTCCTCGGTCTCGCCCGACGCTGGGTTCGGCTGCGGCGCCGGATCGGGGAGCGGCTGTGAAGAGGTACCGGCTACTGGCGTTCTCCGGCGTGGGCGTGGTTGCGGTGCTGGCCGGGTTGCTGTTCTTCGGCAACCTCAACGACAACCTCGTGTACTACCTGACGCCGCAGGAGGCGATCGAGCGCCGCGCGGACTTCCCCGACGACAGGCGCTTCCAGCTGGGCGGGCTCGTCGAGCCCGACAGCGTGACACGCACCCCGGAGGGGCTGCGGTTCGTGGTCGCCGCCGATACCCGGCCTGGCGGGCCGTCCGTCGCGGTGGAGCACCACGGTGCGCCGGCGCAGCTGTTCCAGGCCGGGATCGGCGTGGTACTGGAGGGCTCCTGGCGGGGCAGTGGGTTCGTCTCGGACACGATGAAGGTCAAGCACGACGAGAACTACCAGCCGCCCGATGCCGAGGGTGAGTCCCCGTGACCGTGGTGACGCCCGCTGTCGGCTGGGTGGGCATCCTCCTCGGCCTCGCGGGCTCGATCGTGCTTGCGGTGTTCGGTTTCCGTGCACAGCACCGCCCGGGTGCCGTGCGGCGCAGCCAGTTGCGCTTCGCTGTGGGCTGCATGCTCGGTGGCGCCACACTGGCGATGGCGGCACTCGAGGTCGCGCTGCTCACCGACAATTTCGCCGTGTCCTATGTGGCCGAGACACATTCCCGCGCGACTCCGTTGTTCTTCACCATCACGAGTGCGTGGTCCGCGCTCGGCGGCAGCATCGTGCTGTGGGCTCTGGTGCTCGCCGGCTACACCGCGGCCGTGCTGCGGCAGGTACGAGACACCGACGACCGGCTGGGTACCGGTGCGCTCGCCGTGCTCGGGGTGGTCGCCGTGTTCTTCTTCGGGTTGGTGTCCACTGTGGCCAACCCGTTCCGGATCCTGCCCAACCCGCCCGCTGACGGCCCTGGCCCGAACCCGTTGCTGGCCGACCATGCGATGGTGGCGTTCCACCCGCCGCTGCTCTATCTCGGGTTCGTCGGGTTCACCGTGCCGTTCGCGTTCGCGATGTCGGCCCTGCTGCTGCGCAGGGGAGGAGTGGACTGGCTGCGCCGGACCCGCCGGGCCAACCTCGTGGCGTGGAGCTTCCTCACCGCAGGCCTGGTGCTCGGCGCGTGGTGGTCGTACGAGGTACTGGGCTGGGGCGGCTACTGGGCTTGGGACCCGGTGGAAAACGCGGCGCTGATCCCGTGGCTGGTCGCCACCGCGTTCATTCACTCGGCCGTGGTGCAGGTCAAGCGGGGCATGCTGCAGGCGTGGAACTTCGTGCTGGTCATCGATACGTTCGCGCTCACCATCCTGGGCACGTTTCTGACCCGCTCCGGGGTGGTGGCGTCGGTGCACTCCTTCACCGAGTCGGGGGTGGGTCCGGCACTGTTGGCGTTTCTCGTGCTGGTCCTGGGCGGCGGGTTCACCCTGTTCGCGCTGCGCGGTGAACGCGTTGCCTCAGGTTCCCGCCCGGAAACACTGGCCAGTCGCGAGGGCGTGTTCCTGATCAACAACCTGCTGTTGACCGTGTTCGCGTTCGTCGTCCTCGCCGGAACCGTCTACCCGATCATCGTGGAGGCCCTCACCGGTAACCAGGTGTCGGTGGGCCGGCCGTTCTTCGACCGCATGGCCGTGCCACTGGCGTTCGCCCTCCTGCTCGCGATGGGCGTGGGACCGTTCACCCCGTACCGCTACGCCTCCCTCGCCGTGCTGTGGGTCCGGCTGCGCCTCCCGCTGCTGCTGGCCAGTGCCGCCGCGGCCGCGGTGGTGGTGCTGGGCGGTGTCTCCTCGCCCGGAGTGGTCGCCGTCGTGGCCATCGCCGTGGGCGTCGCCGCCGCCAGTGTGCGGCAGCTCGTCGTCACCGCGCCGAAACCACGCCTGAGAGGCATACCGCGGGTCCTCGGCGGGCAGCGCGCCTACTGGGGTGGGCAGCTCGCCCACCTCGGGGTGGCCGTGGTCGCCGTCGTCATCGCGGTGTCCGGGTCACTCGCCACTCGCACGACCGTCACACTGGACCGCGGCGAATCGGTCGAGTTCGCTGGCTACACGCTGACGTTCGACCGCAGCGAGGAGCACGTCCAGCCGGATCGGGTGAGCCGCGACGCGCATATCGTCTTCCGCGAGGACGGGCAGGTCTCCTGGACCGCGACGCCACAGCTGACCGCGTTCAACAACCAGACCCAGTCGGTGGGACAGCCGGCCGTCTGGACCGCTCCCACCCGCGACATCTATGTCGCCCTCGCGCAGCTCGGCGACGAGCGAGTCTCCCTCAACCTTTACCGCTATCCACTCATGGCGTGGTTGTGGGTCGGCGGCGGGCTCGTCGCGGCCGGCGGGTTCTGGGCGCTGAGCGGCCGAACGCGGCGCACAACATCGGACACAACGGTCGAGCGAGTGGTGACTGATGCGTAGGCGCAGGCTGTCCCAGGCCGGGCTCGCCATGGCCATCCTGTCCCTGCTCGCTGTTGCTGTCGTCGGTCTGCTCACCGCGGGGTCCGGTCCGGCGGATCGTGCCTACGAGCTCGAACAGCGGTTGCGGTGCCCGGTGTGCAAAAGCGTGTCCATTGCCGAGTCTCCGTCCGAGACGGCGCAGATCATGCGTATCGCCGTGGCCGAGCAGGTCGCCGCCGGGCGCAGCGACCAGGAGATCATCGGCTACTTCCGTGCCCGTTACGGCGATTGGGTGCTGCTCGACCCGCCCGCCAGCGGAGCGACCCTGATCTTGTGGGTGCTGCCCGTCGCGGCGGTCGTGGTCGGCGGTATCGCAGTGTTCCTGGTGCGGCGTCGGCCCGAACCGGGCGGCGATCTCACGGCCGAGCAGCGCGAGCGAGTCGGCCACGCCGTCGAGCAGGCGCGCTCCACCGGCGACGACGAGGGTCTGTGATGAGCGCCGACTGGGAAACGCTGGAGCACCAACGTGACCAGGCCCTGGCCGACCTTGCCGACCTCGAACGGCAGGTCGCCGACAACGAGATTCCCGACGACGTCGCCGTCCAGCTCCGCCGGCGGTACGAGGCGTCCGTGGCTTCGGCGATCGAGGCCCTGGACGAGGTACCAGAGCCCCAGGCGCAGGACACCGGCCGTACCCCGCGCCGTTTCCGAGCCAGGGGCGCCGCATACGTCGTCGCTGCCGTCATCGCGGTGATCGCCGCGGTCGTGGTGCTTCCCCAGTATGTGGCGAGTCGGCCCGAGGGCGGGTTCGTCACCGGTAATGAGGCTGCCCAACTGCCAACCGCGGCCCCATCGGTGAGCCCGGTGCCCGCACCGCGGGACCTCTCCACGGTGACCGACGCGGAGATGGAAGCGGTGGTCACCGACAACCCCAGCGTGCTCGGGATGCGACTCGCTCTGGCCGGCCGCTACCTGGACCAGGGAAAGTACGACAAGGCCGCCGAACACTACGGCGTGGCGCTGAAACAGGACCCCGGCAACCCCGAAGTCCTGGCCGGAGCCGGGTGGGTGCTGTTCCAACTCGGCCAGGTCGACGCCGCCCTCCGGTTCATCGACCAAGCCCTGACCATCGACCCCAGATCACCAGACGCTCAGTGGTACAAGGCGAATATTCTGCTCGACGCCCGCAAGGACCCAGCCACCGCGCTCGCCCTGCTTCGACAACTTGCCCAGCGCGATGACCTGCTGGATGACCGCCAGGCGCAGGTGCGGCAGCTGATCACCCGAGCCGAGCAGGCGGACGGACAATGAACGCACGGGATACTCAGCCGGCCCCACATGTCCGCCGCTGGCGGCTGGTCCGCTGGATCGCGATCGCGGTGGTGGTCGTTGCGATCGGTGTCGGTTCGATATTCGGCAGCCAGCTGGGTGAGGATCCCACGCTGGTCGACAGCCCCTTGATCGGCAAACCCGCGCCCACTGCGACGATGCCGAATCTGGAGGGCGAGGGCTCGCTCTCGCTGGCCGACCTCCACGGCCAGGTCGTGGTGGTCAACTTCTGGGCCTCCTGGTGCGTGGCCTGCCGTGAGGAGCACGCTGCCCTGGTGTCGGCGGCGAACAACTACCGCGAGGCGAGCGCTGTCTTCGTTGGGGTGAACTACCAGGACCAGCGTGGCTCCGCCATCGCCTTCCTGGACGAGATGGGCCGCGGCGATCCTTCCGCGTACCGCTATGTAACCGACCCAGATTCCAGGATTGCGCTGGATTTCGGCGTCTTCGGTGTCCCGGAAACGTTCTTCCTCGACCGCACGGGAACCGTCGTCGCGAAGATCACCGGGCCGGTCACCTACCCACTGCTGTCCGGAACCCTCGACGCGATCCTCGCCGGCCACACACCGCGGTCCCACACCGAGGGCCCCGTCCAACCCGCCCCGAGGCAGTGATGCGACCTGACCGGAGCAAGCGCGTGACGGAACCGGTGTCGGCTCTACATCACCGGCGCTCTCGTGAATCGCGGCGACCTGTTGCTCTGCGCGTCGTGCGGGGCGGGCTGCTCACCTGTTCTTCGGCGGTGCCCGCGATCGTCGCGCACGCGCTCGCCGACGGTGGTATGCCGCGCGCCGTAGTGATAGTGCTGCTGACGCCGGTGATCGGCTGGCTCGCCACTGTCCTCGCCGAGCGTCTGCACGGGCTGCTCGGCGTCGTACTGGTGCTGGGCGTCGCGCAGGTCGTGATGCACGTGATGCTCGGGGGACACGGAACACACAGCCCAGCAGATCCGGGTGGACCCAGTATCCACAGTGGAGTCGACCCAGGTGCGATGATCCTCGCCGCACACCTGGGCGCGACGGTCCTCACCGCGATACTGCTGGCGCGGGCGGAGTCGATGCTGCAGGCCGTCGCGATGAGCCTGCGACGCTTGGTGCACACCGCATGGCGCCTGCCGCCAATTCCCAGCGGGGCGACACCCGCTGTCATCGTTCGTGCCGCTGGCGACGGGCAATTCGTCGACATCCAGTTGCGGCGCGTACACGGGCGTCGCGGCCCGCCAGAGAACTCCTGAAGTTCAGCTCTCCAACTTTCCCAACTTCTCAGGAGTTATCTGATGTCCAGAACCCATGTGATTCGACGTTCGGCCGTGCTGCTGGGGGCTGTCGGCGCGACCAGCCTGCTCACCACCGGGATCGCCGCCGCCCACGTCACCGCCAACGTCTACGGCGAGCAACCAGAAAAAGGCGGCTACGGGGCCATCGTGCTGCGCGTCCCCAACGAGGAGGCCGAGGCCGGCACCAACAAGATCGAGATGACGATACCGAACGAGTACGCGATCAGTTCCGCGCGCACCACGCCGGTGCCGGGCTGGACCGCCGAGGTCACGACGACAACACTGCCGAATCCGGTGCGGAACGGCAGGGGCACCGACGTCACCGAGGTCGCCACCAAGATCACCTGGACCGCGCAGCCCGGCAACGAGATCGCCGCAGGCACCACGTCCTACGAGGAGTTCGCCTTCACCGCGGGACCGCTACCCGGCACCGTCGACACGCTCATGCTTCCCGTGACGCAAACCTACTCCAACGGCACGGTGGCGAACTGGGACGCGCCGCCACCCGCCGAGGGCGCCGAGGAGCCGGAGAATCCCGCCCCGGTGGTCGAACTGGCAGCGGAATCCGGAAACGGCCATGGCGGTGGTGACCAGCCAGACACCGCCGACATCGCTGTGTCGCAGGACGACACTGCCCGCTGGCTCGGTGGTGCCGGTGTCGCGGTCGGCGCTTTGGGCCTCGGTGTCGGCGCCGGCGCTCTGCTCCGAAGCCGCAAGGCAGCGAAGCCGACATCATGAGGCGCGCACTGGTGATCGCGGCGCTGGTGCTGGCCACTACGGTCGGGCTGGCCGGCCCCGCGCTCGCGCATACCTCGTTGGTCTCCTCCGACCCGAGCGACGGCGCACAGGTCGACACCGGCCCGTCGGCGGTGACCCTGACATTCAACGAGCCCATCCAAGACGGAGGCACTAACCAGATCGTCGTCACCGGGCCCGACGGTGGACAGTGGACCGAAGGAGAAGTCGAGGTGCGGGAGAACGTCGTCACCGCCCGACTGCGTCCGCTCGGTCCGGCGGGTGGTTACACCATCGGGTACCGGGTGCTGTCCGGTGACGGACACCCGGTCTCCGACTCGATCAGGTTCGAACTGTCCAAGACGGGCACCGGGGCAGCAACGTCGGCGCCCGCCGCCGTGACGACCGCGCCCGGCACGGCGACCGCGGCCGAGTCGGACGACGCCACCGCGGGTGTGCCGATTTGGGTGTGGATCGCCGGAGCCGGCGTGCTGCTGGTAGCCGGGCTCGGATTGGCACTGCGCATGGGCCGGCACAACTCCTGACGGCAGGCTGGGGCAACCTCGACGCATGCCGAGGTTGCCCCAGCCGCCTTGGACGGCGCACGACCGACGTTGTCATCCCTGTGGTCGATGTGTCGGTGACACGCTCGTCAGATACGATTCGTGGTAGTAGCGGCTCTCCGGGTTACCGAGGGCACTACTCGGTGAGACCGACGATGGTTGTCCCCCTCCTAGCGCCGGTCTGCACCGCATCGCCGGGCGGGCCCGACCCCCAGGGGCCCGCCCGGCTTCCATCACGGTGCTTGCGGTTTTGGCCAGTGGTCAGTAGATGGTGCTCGGGTCGCAGAAGGCGATACCGGCGGCGGCGAGTACCCCGGTGAGCAGGGGGCCGACGGCCAGTAACGTTGCCGCAGCGGCGAGGAGTAGCCGGGAGCGCATCCGCTGCGTGAAGCCGGCGGGCTCGACGAGCCGCTCCGCCCGGGCAACGACTCCCACACCTGTGGCGCCCAGTGCGCCGGCAGGCAGCGAGGCGACACCGGAGAGGGTGAGCAGCGCCCCGAGCACCGTTTGGGGGCCGTGGCTGCGCGCGGCTGCGTCATCGGCGCACATCTCCAGCAAACGCGCGATCTCGGTGGCGCCGGCGGTGAACAGTGCGACCCTGGGCAGCGCGGCGGTGAGCCCGCGGGTCGTGGCCAGCAGGAGATGGTGGCGGCCGGTGAGGTGGGCACGTTCGTGGGCCAGAACCGCGCGCAGGTGGGTATCGTCGAGCACGTCCAGGGCGCCGCTGGTGACGACGATCGTGTGCGGCCGGCCCGCGACACAATAGGCCAGCCGTTCAGGTGCGTCGAGAACGATGGCGTCCGAGCCCGGCATGCGCCGTCCGACTACACGGGCCATCCGAGCGTGGTCGTGGGTGCGGGACCGGGCGCGGGCCAGGGAACGGGCGAGACGGACGGCCAGGACCGTCGCGGCTGCCGTCGCCAGTGCGGTGAGCACGAACAGTCCGAGTTGGAGGATGATCCCGGCGCCACCGGTGGCTACCACCTGGAGCACCGCGAAGCAGGTGCTCAGGATCTGCCCCGGCTGGTTCCAGTGGTGTATCAGCTCGACCGTCAGGAATACCGCCGCTGCCGCCCACGAGGCCAGCACGCTGGCAATCGCGACCAGCCACGCTGTGATGCCGAGCCGGGGCGCCACTCCGGCTCGGGTCCACCGGGTCAGCAGGCGTGGTCCGAGTACGACCACCGCGAAGCTGTACAGCAGCAGGCAGGCGGCGATGCTCACAGGGCCTCCTTGGCCGACGCCCACCGCCGTAGCACGCCGTGCAGGCGAGTGGACTCGTCGTCGGTCATCTGCTCGAGGAAGCGGGAAAGGACGACATCAGGATTCCCGCCGGATTCGAGTGCGTCCCGCATCAGCCGCGCGCTGTACTCCTCACGGGTGAGGGTGGGCCAGTACAGGAATGCCTTGCCCTCTCGCGTGCGCGCAAGCGAGCCCTTGCGGTGCAGGTTATCCATGGTGGACATCACGGTGGTGTAGGCGATCTCGCGGGTCTTCTTCAACGACTCGAAGACATCACGCACCGTGATCGTGTCATCGCTGCCCCACACGTGGTCCATCACCACCGTTTCGAGCTCGCCGAACCCACGCATATGTCCTCCCGTTGCACTTCGGCCCCCACCAGACTACGTGGTGCAGCCTGCTCACCTTTTCCCCTGGTCACCGTCCCTGTGGATGGACAAGACCACGAGTTCACACCCAGCCGCTACTATCTACGTACGTAGGCAGTAGACTAAGAGTTGTTCGGGAAAGGGTCTTCATGGGCACACCGGTGCCGCCGAGGGGGTCTCGCCGTGGGTGAACTGTTGTTCGGCACGACGTTGCTGGCCTCGTTTCTTGGGGGTGTGGTGGCGCTGCTGGCGCCGTGCTGTGTGTCGGTGATGTTGCCGGCCTATCTGTCCACTGGTTTCCGGCACCGTGGGGGCGTGGTGCCCGCCACTCTGGTGTTCGGTGCGGGGGTGGCCACGGTGATCCTGCCGATCGGTTTGGGGGCGACGGCGCTGAGCCGGCTGCTGGTGGAGCAGCACGTATGGCTGTTCACCGTCGGAGGCGTCCTGATGGTCGTAGGCGGGGTGGCAGTACTTGCCGGGTGGAAGCCAAACCTGCCCATGCCAGGTGCGCGCAGGGTGAAGGAGGGTAGCTTCGGCTCGGCCTACGTGCTCGGGGCGTTCTCCGGGCTGGCGAGTGCCTGCTGCGCCCCAGTGTTGGTCGGGGTCGCGGTGCTCTCCGGCGCCTCCGGCTCGTTCCCGGTCGCACTGGCGATCGGGGTCTCCTACGTCGCCGGAATGGTCGCGCCGTTGGCGCTGGTCGCCGTGTTTTGGGAACGGCGTCGTGACCGGGCCAGCCGGGTGTTCAGCGATCGCACGGTGCGGCTGCGGCTGGGCCGGTGGCAGCGGCAATTGGCACTGGGCACGGTGATCAGTGGCCTGCTGATGGTCGGCATGGGCGTGCTCGCGTTCGTGCTGGCCTTTACCGGGCCAGGGATGCCAAGTGGCGGCTGGCAGACCGAGTTGAGCGCCTGGCTGCAGCACCTGTCGTCCGTCACCGTGAATGCCCTGTCCTGGATCCCCGGCTGGGCGCTCGCCCTGATTCTTGTCCTGAGCTTCGCCGTCCTGCTGCGTCGTGCGATGCGCAGCAAGGCGGCCAGGGCGACCAGCGCCGCCGCGCCGTGTTGTGGCGGCGACGAGGAGAACCACGAGCCCGCTTCGATTCCCGTAACCATGGAGGAGAACCACCGTGAGCAAGACCAGCGGTAAGACGCAGCCGAAGCGTCCCGCCACCGGCGCAAGCGGCCGTGGCGCACCGCCCCGCAACCGCAGTCAGGGGGCCCGTACGGTCGCCAAGGCCCGTGGTGGGTCGCGCGGGCCGCGCCGCAGCACGCTGATCGGCGCGTCGCTGATCACCGTACTTGCTGTCGTCGTGCTGTACCTGGTCTATCAGAACTCGCAGACCACGCCGGACGCCTCCGGTGGCGGCAGCGGTTACAAGCACGTTGTCGGCGAACCCGGTATCGGTGCCACTGCCCCCGGCTTCACCTTGCCCTCCGGCAGTGGGGGCGAGGTCAGCCTCGCCGACTATCAGGGCCAGAACGTGCTGCTGTACTTCCACGAGGGCCTGATGTGCCAGCCGTGCATCGACCAGATCACCGACCTGGAACAAAACCAGGCAGCGCTGCAGAAGGCCGGGGTGGACGAGGTTGTGGCGATCTCCCACGACCCGATCAACCAGGTGAGCCGCAAGGCCGCCGACGAGAACCTGTCCACCCCCTGGCTGTCCGACCCGAGTCAAGACGTCATCCGCGCCTACGACGCGCACAAGTACGGCATGATGAACGAGACGACAGCCGGGCACAGCTTCATCCTCGTCGGCTCGGACGGAACCATCCAGTGGCGCGCCGACTACGGCGGCGCGCCTGACTACACGATGTTCGTGCCGACCGAGGACGTACTCGCCGACCTGGCTCGGGAGCGAGCTTCGTGACGGCGCCGGTGGAGATCACCTTCCTGATCCAGCGGGACTGCGCGTTCTGTGACCACGCCAAAGACGTCTTGCGCCGGGTCGGGCAGGACCACCCGCTGCACATCACGGAGATCGACCTGGCCGGCGAGGAGGGACAACAGTTGGCGAGACGAGCCGGCGTGATGTTCGCCCCCGGCGTGCTCGTCGACGGAGAACCGTTCTCCTATGGCCGCCTGTCCGAGCGCAAGCTCCGCCGAGCCCTGAGCAAACGTGCCGCAGCGAAAACACGGTCCGAGACAGAGGGAACTGCCTAGCGGGGGATCGATCACCTCGTCACACGACTGTCGACGTCTGGAAGAGGCTGGATGTATCCAACCCTGTTCACCCTGTTCGGTGTGCCGATCCAAAGTTATGGCGTGAGCAAAGCCCTCGCGGCTGTGGTGGCGATCTTTCTGTTGGGCCGGGAGTTTCGTCGCCTGGGTTGGGACCCGAACGTAGCGACCAATGTGGTCGTCGCGACCACGGTGGGTGGCTTCGCCGGGGCCAAGGTGTACTACCTCGCCGAGCATGCCGATAGCCTCACGCTGCACGATTTCGGCGGTTCGGGATTCACCTGGTACGGAGGATTCCTCGCCGGTCTGGCCATGTTCGTGATGATGGCCCGCCGTCACGGTCTGCCCCTGGGGCAGCTCGCCGGGGCCGCTGCGGTACCGATGTCGGTCGCCTACGGCATTGGACGGCTGGGATGCCTACTCGCCGGAGACGGCACATACGGGACACCGACCGATCTGCCGTGGGGAATGGCGTTTCCCCACGGGATGGTCCCCACGGCAGTACCGGTCCATCCCACCCCGTTGTACGAAGCTGTCGCCGCATTCGCGATCGCCGGTGTCCTGTGGAGCGTCCGGCGACGTTGGCGTCCGGCCGCCGTCATCGGCAGCTATGCGGTACTCACGGGTGCCGCCCGGCTCCTGGTGGAGTTCGTCCGCGTCAACGACGAAGTCGTCCTCGGCCTGACCCAGCCACAGCTGTGGTCCATCGCCCTGATGATCGCGGGCGCGGTACTACTCAGTCGTCCGAAGTGGACGTCCGGTCGGCGAGTCGACCAGGCCGGGGTAGTCGCAGGGCCGGAAGAGAGCCGCGGTTAGGGCGTGTCTGATGGATCTCCTCCGTGCGAGCGGTGATCCAGGTGGATGCATCGCAAGGCGCCCCCGCGCCCTCGTACTGGTTGTACGGGGGTGCGGGGGCAACGCCGCGAGGCGCCGCCTGGGCACCGCGCAGCCGGCAAGCGGATCCGTCAGACACGCCCTAGCCTCCGATCGGCGGGGCAGGCACGTGCCGGAGCGCCTGTTGAACCTGTGCCAGGCACCAGTAGGGCTGGGTAAGTGGGAGATCGTGGCCTCCAGTGGGATGAGTTGTGACGGTCACGGACGGACCGAACTCGGCGACGAGCGCAGCGGCGTGCCCGGGTTCTGCCATGAGGTCGGCGGCGCCGTTGGCCAGCAACAGCGGGGTACCGGCGGCGGCCAGATGGACGACGGCATCGCGCCAACCGTTGTGGAGTACCAGTTCCGTGAGGCTGCCGTGGTAGGACGCCCACGTGTGCTGTACCGCGGCTCGGGCGATGGGCACCGGCAGCTCCGGATGCAGCGCTGTGGCAATCCAGGATGCGGTGCGGCGGTACCGGCACATCCACGCACACATCCCCCGTGCAACTGGTCCGTCGCTGGTGGCCAGCGCCGCCATCGTGCCTAGCTCGCGCAGGCGTGCGCGGCCCTGCCGGGCGTTGGCGAACAGCGGCACGGCGAATGCGACCACCGCCTGGGTAGTTGTCTGACGGGCCGCCCACCGCAGACCCAGCGACGCGCCCATCGAGTGCCCGACGATCACCAACGGCCGGTTCGCCAGTCCGAGCGCGGCGAGCATCGCGTCCAGTGCCTCCAGGTGCGCTGCGGCGCTGTAGTCGGCGGGGTCACCGCCGGGCGGGCGCATCGAGGCGCCGAACCCCAGCAGATCCGGTATGACGAGAGTGCCGGTGCGACCGAGCTCGTCGAATGCGGCGCCAAAGTATTCTCCCGACCCAGCCAAGCCGTGTAGCAGCACGATGACGGGGTCGCCGGAGCCCAAGAGCCGGGCGAACAGTGGCCCTGCTCGGAGCCGCCGTCCCGTTGGGGTGTGCCAGCTCCGCACGGCGTCAGTGCCGCGATGGCGGATGGCCCACGCAGTGCACAGGCTAAGGGCGAGCAGACCCGACCCGGCAGCAAACATCGCCGAACGGCCCCAGTGAAACGCCGCTACACCGCCACGATCGAGCTCGAACATGAACACCGAGTTTAGCGGAACTCACCGTCACCCAACCGGGTGTGATAGTCCCGCTCTGGGCAGCGGCAGATTCCGCGGGGGGACTCCCGGGGCTGCGTCACCGATGGCGAGCTGCAACACTGACATTGCACAAACTAACCGTCTTAGGTGGAGAAGGAGTACCAAATTATGTTGCTGCGCAGGAGCGTTGCGGTCATGGTGGCAAGCGGTGCTGCGGTGCTCGCTCTGGCGGGTCCCGCGTCGGCGTCGCCCGCTCACGGGGCCGGCGCCGACGTCGATCGGGGAATGAGCACGATCTGCAAGATGATGATGCAGGATCGGCCGGGGATGGAACACGTCCGCGAAGCGATGATGCGCAATCCCGCGATGCAGCGGATGTGCGAGATGATGATGCGTCAGAATCCGGCGATGGCCGAGAAGTGTAAGTCCATGATGGACGGATCGTCGTCCCAGGCGTGACCATTCGGGTCGAAGGCCCAGCCTGAACTGCCCTGCGGGTGCTCACCAACCGAGGCCACTGAGCACCCGCAGGCTGCTCTTAACCATCCTGTATGGGTAGTTCCGCGCGGTTCCAGGCCGTCATGCCACCTGCGACGTTGACGACGTTGGTACGTCCGGCGCGGGCAAGGAGGCTGGCGGCGACGGAGGAGCGGTAACCGCTGCCGCAGGTAACCGCCACGGGTTTGCTGTCGTCGACGTCGTCGAGTCGCCCGGGCAGTTCGGCGCCGGTGATATGAGTCGCGCCGGGCGCGTGTCCATTGGCCCATTCGGCTGGCTGACGTACGTCGAGCAGGTGGACGTCTCCGCGCTCCAGTCGTTCTTCGAGTTCGTGGACGGTGATCTGCGGAATGGTCTCAATCGGACGTCCGGATGTGCGCCAGGTGGTGACCCCGCCCCGCAGCCACCCGAGCGGCGCGGGGTAGCCGATCCGCAACAGTTGCCAGGTGACCTCCCACAGGTCACTCGGCCGATCGAGAACCAGCAGTACAGGAGTGTCCTCCGGCAGGACGGTGCCTGCCCAGGTGGCGAATGCGGAGCCGATCCCCACGTTCAGCGAGCCGGGTACGTGGGAGCCGCCGAAGGCCTCCGGGGCGCGGGTATCGAGTACGGGCGCACCCGACTCGCGATGCCGATCGAACTCCTCGAGGCTCAGTGCGGGCGGCTCGGCCAGTGTTCCCAGCGGGCTGACACCCTCCAGGTTCTGCGAGCGCATGCGCCGCCAGTACGGCGGGACCGCGGGAAGGTTGTCCAACCGGATGCACTCGCGGACGAACCCGTCCGTGGAGTCCACCTCGGCCAGAATCGCGTTGGTGCGCCGCTCGTACCCCACGCTGGTCGACAGACGGCTGCCGATGTTGCCGCCGCACAGCGAGCCCGCGACATGGGTGGGGAAGACCTCCACGTGGTCGGGCAGAGGCAACAGCTTGTGCTGAATCGTCTCGCAGAACTCCCGCGCTGCGTCGCGGGCCTGCTCCTCGCCCCCGAGTAGGTCGGGACGAGCGAGGTCACCGACCAGCAACGCTCCGCCGGACAGCAGCAGGACAGGGATATCGGCGCTGACCGAACGGTCGTAGACCAACAAGCTGATGTGTTCGGGGGTGTGCCCCGGGGTGTGCATCACCTCGATGCCGACGTCACCGATCTCGATCACCTGACCGTCCTGGAGTGGCCGGTGCTGGTAGCTGAGGTCACCGGTTGCCGAGCCCCACAGCTGCGCCCCCGTGTGTTGGGCGACCTCGGTCAGGCCGGACAGGTAGTCGTTGTGGCCGTGCGAGTCGCACGCGTAGGCGATGTGCAGGCCATGCTCTCGCGCTGTGTCGAGGTAGTTGCCGACGTCACGACGTGGGTCGAAGATCAGCGCCTGTCCCGTCTTCTCGTCACCCACGAGGTAGGACGCGTGCCCGAGCGACTGCAGGTAGAACTGATCGAACAACATGCTTTCGACGTACCCGCTCCTGCGCCAACCAATCCCCGATCTGACGTCCGTTTCAGTACGGGCAGGCCGACGATGAGCGCAAGGGCTGGCTAGCCGAGCCGGACCGCGGCGACGATTACGAGGTACGGGGTTTCCGCTTGGCCTTGCCCAGGACTTGGCGGAGCTGGGCCGCCTCGTCAGGGTCCATCTCGGAGAAGAAGCGGGCCAGAACCGCGGTGCGATCGGGTGCTGCGGCGAGGACGTCGTCGATGAGCCGGGCGGAGTATTCCTCGCGGGATGCCAGTGGCCAATATTCGTAGGCGCGACCGGCCTTCTCCCGAGCCAGCCAGCCTTTGCGGTGCAGAATGTCCATCACCGTCTGGATCGTGGTGTAGGCGGGAGCCCGAGTAGGATGTAGCGCCTCGACCACCTCCCGGACCGGGACTGGTCTCTCGCTGGCCCACATCACGTCCATGATGGCGGCTTCGAGTTCACCGAACTGCCGCATCCCTCTCCGTCCATCCGCGTACTCAACCCTAACGAGTGTAGATCGGGTTGTTGCCGGTCCGGCGGACGGTGCCGCGTTCACGGTCGTCGAAGATCGTCGAGCCGTCGCAGGTACTCCTCCTGATCAATCTGCCCCGTGGCGTAACGCCGCCGCAGCTCGAGTTGAGCTGGATCCTCGCCTACCGGGGTACCGGCACGGCTGGAGTCCGAGCGGATCAGTCGGACAATAGCCAGCACCACGAGCACGAGCACCGCCAGTCCGACCAGCCCCCAGAGCACCATCCACCAGCCCATGCCGCCCATCATGCCGTCCATCAAGGCCACCACCGCCTCTCCGTCAGTCGGCCTAAGACCCATCGTAAGTGCCGCCGGTCGATGTCGCCTCCCGTCACACAACCCGGCGGTGCCTCCTACGAAAGTCGCCAACTAGTCTACGTAGTAGCTTAGGCGACATTCGGAGGTGTGGTGTGGGACGAGGAACCAAGAAGCGCAGTCGCGGCGGCCCCGTGGTCGCAGCGAGTCGGCCAAAACCATGGGGCATGATCGCGGCAGTGACCGCCGTCGTCGTGCTCGCCGGTGTGGTGTTCGGCTATATGTACGTCCGCGCAGCCGACAACCGGGAACTGGAGGCCGCACTGGAGCCGTTCGCGCCATCCGCGGAGAACAACGATCCTTCGACACAGATTCCCGGTGTGGTGGTACAGGACTACCAGGGCGCCAACCACGTGTCAGCGCAGCAGCGCGTTGCCTACGACGTGGTTCCGCCGTTCGGAGGACCACACGACCAGTCCTGGGCGGCATGCGACGGCGTGGTCTACGACGAAGCCATCCGGGTCGAGAACGTCGTGCACTCCCTGGAACACGGCGCGGTCTGGATCGCCTACCACCCCGACAAGGTCACCGGCGCAGCGCTCGACGCGTTGCGCGCCAAGGTGGAGGGGGAGAACTACCTGCTGATGTCGCCGGTGCCCACGCTGGACACGCCGATATCCCTGCAGTCCTGGGGTCACCAGCTCAAGCTCGACAACGCTCAGGATCCACGTGTCGATCAGTTCATCAAGGCCCTGCGCGCCAACCGCTTCACTCATCCAGAAGTGGGTGCCACGTGCTCGGAGTTGGGCCCGGGCCGGTTCGATCGCGACAACCCGCCTCCGTTCGACCCCACGCCGCCGGGCCCCGGCGCGTTACCAATGAACAGTGAGGGACAGAAGTGATGCAGGACAAACAGTCCGCACCCGGCGAGGAGTCCCCTTCGGTTGAGCCTCCCACTGGTGCACGGCATCCACGATGGCTGACCGCTCTCCTGGCGGCGGGAGCGTTGCTGGCCGCCGCGTTGTTGGGTGCCACGGGCGGTCTCCTCCTCGCCGACGCCCAGGACGATGGCTCAGCGGAAACGCCGAACGCCGTGGATGTCGGGTTCGCCCAGGACATGACCGTGCATCACCTGCAGGGTGTCACGATGGCGAGCTGGGTTCGCGATCACAGCTCCGATCCGGCAATCCGGCAACTGGCTTTCGATATCGAGAGTGGTCAGACCGAGCAGGTCGGGCGGATGCAGGGGTGGCTCGGATTGTGGTCCCGGGCGTCGCTGCCGAGTGGCGAGCATATGGGATGGATGAGCGACGCCGGACACGCCGGCCATGCCCAGGCGACGCCAGATGATGCGGGTAGGCCGATGCCCGGCATGGCGACGACCAAGGAGCTGGCCCGGTTGCGTTCGCTGTCCGGGGCAGAGCTGGACGTCTACTTCCTGCAGTTGATGATCCGGCACCACCAGGGTGGTGGGCCCATGATGCGTGCGGCCCTGGACAAAGCCGAAATGGGTGAGGTACGCAACCTCGCTGAGAAGATGCTCACCGCGCAGACCGCCGAGATCGAGGCGATGACCGCGATGCTCACGGAACGGGGTACAAAGCCGCTACCCGCGCCGCTCTGACCGCACGAGAACGTAGTCCGCTGTTCTTCCGTCGGTCCGACCGTCGGTTGCATCCGACAAGTTGCCGATGCGTGTTGCAGCAACTCCAGTCGCGCCGCCGCGCGCAGGAACCGTTTCGCCGTCTGCCGGGGGTGTGGTTCGGGTATGCCCTGTCCCGCGGTCCGAGGACTTGACATTCCACCGCACTGGAAGGTTCACCATGGTGCTCGAGACGAGTGACCGGAGGTGGGGTATGACGCTGCAACAGGAGCGGTCCGAGACGGATCGCCAGCGGCTGGTGTTCGGCGTCGGTGGGATGCACTGTGCGTCCTGTGCCGGGCGGATTGAGCGGACGCTGGCTCGTCAGGAGCGGGTGGCGTCGGCGGAGGTGAACTTCGGGTCGGCGCAGGCGGTGGTCGAGTTCGAGGGGCCCGCGCCCGATTCCGAGGCGTTGGAAGCTGCGGTGTCGGATCAGGGATACACGCTCAGCCCGCACCAACCGGAAGCGCCGCCGGAAGCCGTCACCGATGCCCATCGGCGAGAGCAGCACAGCTGGGGATGGCGGGTGCTGCTCGCGTGGCCGCTGGGGATCGCGGTGATGGTGCTGGCGCTGGCCTACGGTGACAGCCCGACGGCCGGTTACCTCGAGTGGATACTCACCACGCCGGTGCAGTTCGTGCTGGCTTGGCCGATCTTGACCGACGCGGCAGCCCGCGCTCGGCATCGTCAGCTGAACATGAACTCGCTGATCGCCTTGGGCACGTTAACGGCCTACACGTTCTCGCTGGTGCAGCTGTTGCGGGACCCGGGCAGCGATCTCTACTTCGAGACTGCTGCACTGATCCTGGCGTTCATCCTGCTGGGCCGGTACTTCGAGGCGCGCGCCAAGGGACGGGCGTCGCGGGCGATCACCGCACTGCTCGAGCTGGGGGCGAAGCAGGCACGGGTTCGTCGTGACGACGGCACCGAGGAACTGGTCGATGTGGACGAGGTCGAACCCGGGCAGTTGCTGGTGGTGCGGCCGGGCGAGAAGGTGCCCACCGACGGGGTCGTCGTGGAGGGTGCCTCCGCGGTGGACGAGTCGATGCTCACGGGCGAGAGCGTGCCGGTGGACAAGGCCGTTGGTGACACGGTGATCGGGGCGACGGTCAATGCGGGTGGCCTGCTGGTCGTGCGGGCGACGAACGTGGGCTCGGACACCGCTTTGGCCCAGATCGTCCGGGTGGTCGAGCAGGCCCAGGGCGGCAAGCCGGCGATCCAGCGGCTCGCCGATCGGGTTGCGGCCGTGTTCGTCCCGGTCGTGGCGGCTGTCGCGGCGCTGGCGTTTCTGGGCTGGGCAACGATCGGTGGTGCCCCGGTCCACGGCTTGGTGGCCGCAGTGGCGGTGCTGATCATCGCGTGTCCCTGTGCTGTCGGGTTGGCGACACCGATGGCGATCATGGTCGGTACTGGGCGTGGTGCCGCCCTCGGTGTGCTGATCAAGGGTGGCGAGGTCCTGGAGCAGTCGCGACGCGTGGACACCGTCGTGTTCGACAAGACCGGCACCCTCACCCACGGCGCGATGCGGCTCGTCGGCACGGTGGGCGATCCGGAGACACTCGAACTCGCAGCGGGTGTGGAGAGCGGCAGCGAACATCCCGTTGGGCAGGCGGTCGTCGAGGCCGCCAAGGAACAGGAGATCACTGTCCCGTGGGTGACCGAGTTCGCCGCTGTCGCAGGACGTGGCGTCGCGGGAACCGTGCACGGGCGACGGGTGGTCGTCGGTCGCGCGATTTTGCTGTCTGATGAGGACTGGGCGATTCCTGCGGAACTGACTGCTGAAGCGGAGCGCTTCGAGCAGGAGGCCGCGACGGCCTTCTATGTGGGTTGGGACGGGCAGGCCCGCGGGGTGCTCGCCGTGGCCGACACGGTGAAGGAGCAGGCGGTCGAGGTGGTGCGCGACCTGCATGGCATGGGACTGCAGACGGTGATGATCACCGGGGATAACCGGCGCACGGCCGAGGCCATTGCCAAGGAAGTCGGGATCGACCGGGTGCTGGCGGAGGTGCTGCCCGAGGACAAGCTGTCCGAAGTGGCCCGGCTGCAGGACGAGGGCCGCCGGGTCGCGATGGTCGGCGATGGAGTGAACGACGCTCCCGCGCTGGTGCAGGCCGACCTCGGTATCGCCATCGGCACGGGCACCGACGTCGCGATCGAGTCCTCCGATCTCACGCTGATCGGCGGCAGCCTGGACGGCGTCGTCACCGCTATCGAGCTGTCCCGGCGCACCTACCGGACCATCATGCAGAACCTGTTCTGGGCCTTCGCCTACAACACCCTGCTGATCCCGGTCGCCGCGCTGGGCTTCCTCAGCCCGATCTTCGCCGGCGCCGCCATGGCGATCTCCAGCGTGACCGTGGTGACCAACAGCCTGCGGCTCACCAGATTCGGCCGACGCCGCGGTAACGGCTCCGGCCAGGTCCGCGCTCGCGCCACATCTGGCTCGGATCGGAAGGACACGGATGATGAGCAATTGCCCGCAGACCGTCTCAGCCGGTAGCTACCTGATTGGCACACTGGATCCGCTCGACCACCTGCGGTTTATCCAGCATGTGGAGGACTGCACCAGCTGCAAACGAGAGATTACCGAACTACTGCCGGTCATGCGTCTGCTTCAACGTGCCAAGGAGGCAGGGGTTGATCTGGCCTCCATTGTTCCCGAGCAAGCCGGACCGCACCGCTGATGGCAGCGGAAACAGTGACCTGACAGCACTCGTATGGTGCTACGACGAAAGGTGATACCGATGTCCGAAACACTTCTCTTCGGCCTACTCGTGTTGGCCTGCCCCATCGGTATGGGGGTGATGATGTGGATGATGATGCGCGGATCGGGGCAGCCGAAGCCGGGCCAGTCGAAACAGCAGCAGAAGGAGCTCGCGCAGTTGCACGCCGAGGTCGATGAGTTGCGGGCCAGGCAAGACGGCTGAGGACGGAAACGTTCACAGCACCTGGAAGAGGAAGGGAGGTATCAATGAAGATCGGTGAACTCGCCGCCCGCAGCGGCACGACAGCCAAGACGGTTCGCTTCTACGAGCAGGCTGGCCTGTTACCCGATCCAGACCGGAAACCCAACGGCTACCGGGACTACGGTCCCCACGTGGCTGAACGCCTGTCGTTCATCCGCCGAGGCCAGGCCGCCGGCCTGTCTCTCCGCGAAGTGCGCCAGATCCTTGCGATCCACGATCGCGGTGATACCCCCTGCCGTCACGTACGTGAGATTCTGCATGCGCGATTGGACGGAGTACGAGGGCACATCGCCGAGCTGATCGCTCTGGAAAGTCACCTCGAGTCCCTACTCGCATATGCCAGAGATGGCGAGCCGACCGCGCACGACCGAGCCGGTGTCTGCTGGATACTCGACACCGACCCAGATGCCGATTCCGAGACTGGATGACACGCACACCACTCGGATATACAAGTCCCTGACGATCGTCCTACATTTTGGCGGAACGACGTGTGTTCCGATACCCCAGGCCGGTTTCGCCTCGGGTACTCGTCGAGCCCTTTCGGACGAACAGGGCGTCGGAGCCGTCGGTCGGCGAGGTAGATGATGGTGGCGTTGCATCTTCCCTCGGCTCGTTCGCGGAGGCCAGCTGCCGAAAGGATCCCGAGGTCCACAACCAACTCAGAGCGCAGTAGGCACCTACCGAGATGACCAAAGTTCAGTGCTCGCGCAGAGCCACTCCAAGTGCGTACCCCGGGGTGTCCGGTCTGGATCCTGGTTGATCCGGACCCAGATCATGGCCAGAGAGGTAAATTGTCGTTGCGGACCCTTTTGCTACCCGAGGCGCCATCCAGCCACTTCCTGGCCGCCCTCATGCTTCATGCAGCCGTTGCCAGCGAGACGACGCCTGGCCAAACGAGATCCACTCTCAGTGACACGTGGCGGCCGCCGCGAGTGGACCGGCGAAGGCGAGCAACGCGATACCCAGAAGCAGCGCGAGCGACATGAGCCCATGGGAGTAAGCATGACGATTAGTCGGCGACGCGGCCGGATCGGTATGCGGGAGATCGCTGGTCAAGGTCGCGAGATCGCCGACAGTACGTGCTTGGTAGGCGGCGGCTGAGCGCTCGGAGAACTCGTCCAGGGTCAACCGCCCGGTGCCGACTTCCCCCTGTAGCAGGGCGACTGCCTGCTCCCGGTCAGCGTCCGACGCCCGAACGTTCGAGCCGGTCATGGGCTTTACCTTCCAACAGCAGTGCGAGACTATCCCTCAGTGGGTGGCGCTGGTCGCCGGGGAAGCCGCCCTGACTCCAGCGAGTCCTCCGCACGCAGCACCCGAAGTTCTTCCTGCAGGTCCGCAATCTGTCGATCGAGGTCGGTGTCCTGCTTGGAACCAGGCATCATCGCGCAGTTCCCCTTCCGCATCGGACGGATGCAGAAGAAGTAGACGGCTGTAATCGCGGCGACTGCGACGAACGCAGAGAACCAGGTAGGCATGTCAGCGAGTTCCTTCCGCACGTCGAGACTCGCGCTCCGCCTTAAGCTCGTCGATTTCGGAGCGTAGCTGCTGCACCTGCTGCGCTTGCTCAGGCTGTCCGCTACCGGTGCTCTTGCCCTGACCGCGCATCATCATCCACATCATCGCGCCCATCCCTACCGGACAAGCCAAGATGGCAACGGTGTACAGCAGTGAGTCCATGCTTCCTCCATACGCTGGGAGTCGGTTCCCGCCGATCACTCTACTATACAACTTAGGAGTTTGGGAGACGTGGTCGTCTGGTGCCCGTCGTTTCGTTTGTCCTGTCCGGTACTCGTCAATGCCGCCTCGGTCGCAGGCCTGCGCCCCAACACGTGTCTGTTCGCGCTTGCCGGTGGTGGCCGCCGAGTTGCCACACCACTGAGAAGGGCTCACCGCCGGGGTGATGATCGATCAAGAGCTTGCGTACGCGTTCCTCACCGCCGACGTCGCCGGGAAAGACGGGTAGTCGCGACGCGGCGGGCAGCGCCTCGACTGCACGTGGAACACGGAAACCCTTGTGCGCTGAGTTGACTTGAGCGGGGCTCATTGTCAACTGATCCGGTTCATCTGACCGCGCACTCCAACAGCAAGGGGTCAGTCGTGCGAACCGAGCACCGAAATCTCACCATGGCGTGCCGATCTGAGTCTGGATCGCCGGAGGAGTTGAAGGGCACTGGTCGTCAACCTCGTGCTGACACCGGAGGTGGATTCCACAATGTCCTGACGATCATCGGCATCACGTCGACACGCCGAGGTGGCACCGACTGCCATCGGCTGCCCACGAATCACCGTGCCTGACGCGGAAGCCGTATCGAGACCAGCTAGTACTATCGAGATTCGTAGGCGACGTTCGCCACCTTGCTACTATCTGCGATAGTAGACCGCTCGAGATACGCGGCGGGAAGGTTGGCGGACGTGAGCAATAAGCCACGCAAGAAGAAGGCCGGTAAACGCTCAGGGCCCACGGCGGCGACGGGGGCACCGAAGTCGGCCGGGAACCCACTCGATCGGCGGCAGAGTTCGAGTGGGGTGCCGGTGGCACTCGCTCGCCAGCAGCAGCAGCGGGCGGGCAGCACCAGAGCTGTGCCGCTCGCGGTGCGCGAGTCCTCGACAGCGGCTCGTAGCGCGCGCGGCAATGCCACGTCAGCACGACCTGCCACGCTGCGGGTGGACGAAGAACAGCGCGGAAGTCACGGGTGCGCGCCCACCACAGTCGTCGCGGCCGAACCCCAAGGACTGGCCGCGACGTACACGTGGCGTGCCCCCACGGCCGGAGAGCCATACTCGATGACCGTTCGCTTCGTCGGAACTCGCGTCGGTGCCGAGGGCACCGACGACGCTCGCGATCGTTTTGAGCAGACCGAACGGGTCGACGGGCTCGCAGCGGGCACTGGCCCCGTTGCCCTCACCACCCGTGTTTCGGGAATCAACGCGGGGGAGTGGAGAGTGACCGCAAGCCCCGTCACGCGACCCGGTGCGACACCAGCGGTCACCGGCCTGTCCCGCCGGGTCATTACTACCAAGACCGTGTTCGGGCAGCTGGCTCAGGGGCCAGCTGTACGGCTGGCGGCGTGGCCCCTGCTCGTCGGGCTGGGCGCCGTGGTGGCGATCGCACTCCAAGCTCTGCTCGCGGCCCGGGTAGGCATCAACGTCGCGGCCGTGCTCGCGGTGTCGCTGGTCGGCTGCCTGCTGGGATTTGTGGGCGGGAAGGTGTGGTACCTCGTCCTGCATCGCAGGCATCCTCGCACGTTCCTGACCGCCGGCGCGTGCATTCAAGGATTCCTCGTCGTCGCCCTCGGTGTGATCGCACTCGGGGCGGCGCTGCTGCGACTACCGCCGGGCACACTACTGGACGTCACCACACCAGGGGTGTTCTTCGGCATGGCGCTCGGAAGGCCAGGATGCTTCCTCACCGGATGCTGTGCGGGCCGCCCGACCAGCTCACGGTGGGGCTTGCGGTCGTCGGACCGCCGACTCGCCATCCGCCGCTGCCCCGTTCAACTCCTGGAAGCCACAGCGGCGCTGGCGATCGGTGTCGTTAGCCTGGCTCTGGTTCTGGCGGCCCCACCGCCGCTCCCCGGAGCGATCTTCGTTGGCTCACTCGCCGCGTACACCTTCTGCCGGCAACTACTGTTCCCGTTTCGTACCGAGTCCCGCACCTCACGAGGACGCACGGTGACGATGGTTGCCAGTGGACTCGTACTCGTGGGTGTCGTCGGGGTGTCCGGGTTGCTCTGACTTTCCCGGCAGGGCCAAAGTGATGTATTCAACCAGTGTCCTGGCCGAGGACGAGTCATCCGGTGACCAGTTTCAGTCCACCGCGTTCCCTCCGCCACGTAGATTCCTCGTGCGACTGCCTTCTGCAATGCACTCCGGACGTTCATGGGATCTTCACAACCACGGTCTAGCGTCGGGGTTGTCAGAGTGAACACAACCCGAGGAGTGAGAAACAGTGCAGACGAAGACATCGCTGCGGTGGGGCCTACTTGCCACCCTCGCCATCGGCGCCGGAGCTACTGGGGCGGGCCTCGCAGCCGCCGACACGACAGCACCGGACGCGCCCCCAGTCGAGGACGGGTCCGATTCAGACACTGCGCGGATGCAGCAGATGGACCAGAGCATGCAGCGGATGCTGGAGACCATGCCACCCGACATGCGCGAGTCCGCCGAGCAGATGCACGAACAGATGCGACCGATGATGGAACAGATGATGTCCAACATGGACGACATGGGTGACATGGGCCGTATGGGCGAGAAGGGCATGGGCGGGATGATGGGCAATTGAGCAGCACCGATGTGACAGGGTGAGCAACCGGGACCGACTTAGCCATTCCACTCGACGGCCCGTCGGACCCCTGCAACATCCGCAGTACAGATGGATGTTCAACAAGCGACTGCTGTCGAGGTCCCGAGGACTGCTCGCCTACCCGCATGGTGTTGAGCCCAGCGAGGCAGTGCACGTCTGACTGCCCGTCCTGCCGGGTAATGAACGCATGATTAACTACTAAGGTGTATAGTAGGAACTATTGCGAGTCTGTTCGATCTCGAGCGTGACCAGCGTGGCGTGACGACTCTTGTGACTGGGCAGTGGCCAGCAAACCCAGGAAGGGCCCGGAGGCACTGATTCCCAGCTTGCGTGCCAGCCGCGATGTTCAGCCGCCGGGTCGACCAGACCGGGATCGTGGCGGGGCAGGAGGAGACCCATGGCTGATCGACTGAAAGCCCATCCCGGACAGGGCAACCACGCTCGGTGGAGCCGCCCGGCGGTCAACATGACCGGGGTGGAGCGGTGGGTGCGGCTGCTGGCCGGGATCCTGCTGGCGGTGGGTGGATCGTGGGTGATCGCGAGTCAACTCGACGGTGGGCTGGCGGCCGGGGCCTGGGCGCTGCTGGCGCTCGGAGTCGTCGATCTCGTGCTCAGCGGGCTCACCGGTTTCTGCCCCGTCTACCGGTTCGTGCGCGCCCCGGGAACACGCAGGAGGCCATCATGACCAACCAACACAGTCCCCGATGGCGCATGGTGGCGTCCTGGTCGATCTGCCTGCTGCCGGTCGTTGTCGTGCTCGTGCTGCTGGTTCTCGGGGTGCTCGGATGACCGCCCTGGGCGCGGTGGCCACCACGCGCACTATGCGGCGGCTATGGGGTGCGGGTGGGGCATCGCTGGGTCTGGTTGCGGAGGCAGCGGCACAGACGCACGGACCACTGCCGATGTGGCTGGACCGGCCCCTGGCTATCGCCCCTGAACTAGGCCGCGACCTGCACTGGGGCCATCTCGCCCGGCTCGTCGAGGACGCGTCCGGCTGGCTGCATGCCGCTGGGGTGTGTCCAGGCGACACCGTCGCCGTGCTGAAGGACCACAACATCGACGTCATCGGTCTGGCCCAGGCAGCGGCGCGGCTCGGCGCGATCCCTGCGGTGATCGCCCCAGAGTTCGACGCGGCGACCGTCGCCACACTGCTGGCACGCCTCGGCAACCCCGTGACGCTGGCAGACCGGTCCGCGATCACCCGCCATCGCCTCGGCGGGATCACGGCCCTGCGCCGTCTTGTCTGCGTGGACGGCGCAGCAGACGGGGCGGTGCCGCTCGATGAGATGCGCGGCACCCGCGCCCCCGCCCCCCAGTGCCGGACCGGAGATCAGCTGTTGGCGATCACGCACACCTCGGGCACCACCGGAGTGCCGAAGCTGATCGGGCACACCGGCGACAGCCTCGCCGGGCAGGCGGCGGTCCAAGTTCTGGGTGGACGGCTGCTACTGCGCTCCCATGACGTCGTCGCCACCTGCCTGACCACCGCGCACGCCAGGGCGTTGTCCGGACCGTTCACCATTGCCGCAGTCGGCGCACCGCATCTGGCGATGGTCGATCCGGATCCGATGGCGGCCGCGGGTCTGCTCGCCCGCCACCGGCCCACCCTGCTCGAGACGTTCCCCAACGTGTTCCAGCGCTGGGAGCAGCTCGCCGACCACCCCGACCAGCCATTGGCCAACGTGCGGATCTTTCTGTCCACGTTCGACGCCGCGCATCCACGAACCATTCGCCGGATGCTGGGCGCTTCGCGGCGACGGTTCCCGCTCTACGCACAGGCCTATGCACAAAGTGAGCTCGGCGCCATGGCCGTGGGATTCCGCACCCGGCGGCAGGCGAGGTCCGGGGACGCCCGCGACGTCGGCTGGCCGGGGCTCGCGCTCACCGGTGTCCGGATCATCGACCCGGACACGGGGAGACACACACCGCGGCCCGGTGTCTACGGGCGGATCCAGGCCCGCGGGCCTGGGCTGTTCGCCGGGTACGTGGGTGAGCCGCAGCGCACCCGTGAGCAGCGGCACGAGGGCTGGTGGGACACCGGCGACATCGGCACCCGCACCCGCACCGGACAGCTGCGACTGGCCGGACGGGTGGTCGATGACGTACCCGGCCTGCCGGACTACCTGGCCGTGGAGGACCTGGTTCTCGACCGGTTGCCTGAACTCACCGAACTGGTCCTCACTGCGCTGCCAGACGAGACCACGGTGCCGGTGGTATGTACCCGGGATGACGTTCCCCTCGACCCGGCCCGCTGGCGGGAGGCGACTGCAGACCTGCCAGTTATGGTGGCTCCACGGCAGTTCCGGTGGTCGGAGTTGCCGACCACCGCTACCTGGAAGGTCCGCCGTCCCGCCCTCCGCGAACAGCTCGCCACCCCCAGTCCGGTCCCCGAGGCCACTGTCTGAGCGGAAATCTGGGTACCTGAGCCGCATGGCACGTCGTTTCATCGTCCGACCGGATGCTTGGCGCTCACGCGGGCGCGACGCTCGCCGGCACCTGGTCGCCGGCGCGCGTTCGCTGGGTCGCCGGCTGCCCACCAGGGTGCGGACCGCGGGCAGACTCCTGTACCGCACGATTCGGGACACCCTGGACGATCGGGTGCTGAGCCTGGCCGCCGAGGCGAGTTTCTGGACGCTGCTGTCCCTGCCGCCGCTGGCACTCGGATTGCTCGGGATCGTCGGCTACGTCGGCCAATTGGCCGGTCCCGAGGTCGTGGCACAAATCCGGGAGAGCGTCCTTGCCGTATCCGGCGATGTGCTCGCACCTCAAGCGGTGGACAACGTCGTCCAGCCGCTCGTCAGCCGCGTGCTCGAACGCGGCTATGCCAGCATCGCCTCGCTCGGTTTCGTTCTCGCGCTGTGGTCCGGTTCTGCGGCGATGGGTGCCTACGTGCGAACCATTACGATCGCCTACGACATGCCGCACCTGCGTAGCGCCTGGAAGGGCAGGCTGCTCGCGTTCGGCCTCTACCTCGGAGCCGTCGCCGTCGGAGCTGTCCTGCTACCGGTGCTCGTGCTGGGGCCCGACCTGCTGATCGACCTGGCGCCAGGAGGGTCGCTCACCCAGGTCACCTCGACCCTGATCGAACTGGGCTACTGGCCTGCGGTCGCGCTGGTTTCGATACTGGCGCTCGCGAGCCTTTACCACCTCGGCGTGCCGGTGCGCAGCCCCTGGCGCCGTGATCTGCCCGGGGCTGCTCTCGCCATGGTGCTGTGGCTGGCCGGCAGCTTCGGGCTACGGGCCTACCTGGAGTCCACCGCCAAGTACGGGGTGTTGAGCGCACCGATCGGTGTGCTGTTGTTCTTCTTCGTCACCGCGCTCGCCGTGTTGCTCGGTGCGGAACTCAACGCCGAGATCGACAAAATGTGGCCGACCGCGTCCACCAGCGAAGGTCGGCGCCGCTTCGGTCACGATGAACCCGCGACGCCGGACTGAACCCATTGGACGTCCACACCCGCTGAAGGACACCAGGCGATGTCACGTCGCCACGGCGGCCCCGCCGTCCAGTGGAAGCCCCCACACCGGGAACCACCGATTCAGATCCGCTTCGACGGGAAGTTCGCCGTCCACCGCGCTGCGCAGCCGCAGTTCCACCTCGTTGTCGCGGCGCTGCTGCGATCGGGGCGCGAATGGGTAGAAGCTGCCGCGCTTGTACAGGTACACGAGGTGGCAGGGTGATTCGTCGTTCTCGGAGACGAACCCGAATACCGAGCACAGCAGCTGGGAACCGAAACCCGCATCGGCCAGGCTGGCATTCACCAAGTGCACGGTCGTGACGAGGTCTTCCAGGTCCGGATCGTCCAGCACGATCCAGCGGTAGCCGTACTCGTCGTCAACGGTCCGCAGATCCGTGCCCGATGACTTGCCGCTGAAGCGGGCAAGTTCCAGCAGTTCCTGGCTGGTCTCGGTGAAGGCGTGCGCTGACGCGGGTTTGAATGCCACCGCGGCCTGCCCGGACGGTCGCAACCCGACGGCGGCCTGCATGGTGATGGCAGCGCCAGTCACGGCGAACAAAGCGTTGAGATCGGGTTGTTTCGGTTTGGTGCGACCGAGGAGCGCATCGAGGAACTTCATGTCGCCGGCCCGCTCTCTGCTTCGATGCGCGCGAGCTGGTCCAGCCTGCGCTGTAATGGCGGGTGTGTGGAGAACAGCGAGGACAGGCTGAATCCGTTGGCGAGTGCCGGAGTGAAGAAGAACGCGTTGAGCGGTTCGGCGCTGCGCAGGTCGCGGGTGGGGATCTTGCTCATCTCACCGCTGACCTTGACCAGCGCTGCCGCCAGCGTGGACGGTCTGCCGGTGATCACCGCCGCTGCCCGGTCGGCCGAGAGTTCCCGGTAGCGCGAGAGCGCCCGGGTCAGCAGGAAGCTGATGCCGTAGACGACGCTGGAGACCAGCATGATCACCAGCACGACCGGCGGGCCCTGTTGGTTGCGCCGACCTATTCCACCGAAGAGGCCAGCATAGAAGGCGAAGCGCACCACCAGGGCGGCGGCCAGCCCCAGGAAGCTGGCAATCGTCATCACCGCCACGTCCCGGTGCGCCACGTGGGACAACTCGTGTGCCAGCACGGCCTCCAGTTCCGGCTCGTCCAGCCGCCGTAGCATCCCCGTGGTCACACATATGACCGAGTGATCCTGGCTGCGGCCGGTGGCGAACGCGTTGGGCATATCGGCGTCGGCGATCGCGACCCGCGGCTTGGGCATGTCGGCCATCGCGCACAACCGGTCGACGACGGCGTGCAGTTCTGGCTCCTGCTCCGCGCTGACCACTTTGCCGCCCACCGCGGCCAAGGCGATGCGGTCCGAGGTGAAGTACTGGACGACGAGCAGCCCTCCGGCAAGGAACAGAGCAATGATCGCCGAGGTGCCGATCGCGATGATGACCGCCACGAACACCACATAGAGCAGGCCGAGCAGGAACATCGTCGCCACCATTCGCGACGCCAAGCCGCGGTCGGCGGGGAACCGGGTGCGAGCCATCACATCAACCTGGCACGAGGCCGTCATCGCCCAGTAATGCCCGCACCTCGGCCAATGTGGAGTCGGGCCCAGGCAGGATCAGATCCGAGCTGTCGAGCGTGTCGACAGCGTGCGGTGTCGCGGCGGCCCGGACCCCCGCCAGCAGCGCCTCGAGAGCTCGCGTGAACGCGTCGTCGTCACCCGACTCCACGGTGGCGACCAGCATCTCGTCGAGTTCGTTTAGCGAATTCAGCGCAGTGTCCGGCACGTCGAACTGGCCCTCGCCCAGGATACGAACAATCACCGGTTTTCCTCCTTTTTGGGCGCCTCGAGCGACGCGGGTTGCTTATCTGACTCCAGTTCGGCCTTGAGTCGGGACAGCTCAGTGTCGACCGAGGAGTCGGTCGTGACGCGGTCGAGTTCGGCTTGGATCGGGTCGCGCGACGCTGAGGCGTCGTCGAGGGCTCCGGAGGCCAGTAGCTCGTCGATCGCCCCAGCCCGGGACTGCATCTGCAGGGTCTTGTCCTCGGCCCGTTCAATCGCCAGCCCGACGTCCCCCATCTCTTCGGAGATGCCCGACACCGCCTCGCCGATCTTCGTCTGCGCCTCCGCTGCGGTGTAGGTCGCCTTGATCGTCTCCTTACGGGTGCGGAAGGCGTCCACCTTGGCCTGCAGTCGCTGCGATGCTTGAGTTAGCTTGTCCTCTTCTGCCCGCAGTTGCTCGTGCTGGGTGCGCAGGCCCTCCAATTGCGGCCCGATCGCGGACCGCCGGGACAGTGCCTCTCGAGCGAGGTCCTCCCGCTCGGCCTCGACCGCCTGCCGGGCTTGGCTCTCCAGCTTCTCCGCCTTTTGCTGCAGCTGCGTGGCCTGCAATTCCACCCGCTTGCGGGAGGTCGCCACGTCGGCCACTCCGCGCTTCACGTCGCGCAGCATGTCGAGTTGGCGCTCGTAGGAGTAGTCCAAGGTCTCCCTGGGGTCCTCGGCCCGGTCGAGCGCCTTGCTCGCCTTGGACCGAAAGACCATGGATAGTCGTTGCATCAAACCCATGTCACTGAAGCTCCTCTGTGGTCGAGTTCAGGAGGCCGAGGCATCCCGAAGTTACTACTATACATATTAGTAATTGGGCAACGACGCAGAGGCGGTGTTCCCGCAGCGTGCTGTTGGTAAACGCGTTCCCGTTTCTCTCGTTCAGATAGGGAGGGTGAAGCCGGCGATGGGGCCTTGGAGCCAGCTGATGAGCTGGCCCCACAGGCCGGTGACGAGGGCGACGCCGAGGGCGAGGAGGAACGCGCCGCCGACTTGCTGAATGCGGCGGATGTGGCGACGGAGCCAGGTGGTGGCACGTACCGCCCAATTCGCGCCGAGCGCGAGCAGCACGAAGGGGAGACCGAGACCGAGGCAGTAGGCGAGGATGAGCAGTAGGCCGCGCCAAGTGGTGGGGCCAACCTGGGTGCCACTGGCCAGAGCGATCACACCGGTCAGAGTGGGACCCAGGCACGGGGTCCAGCCGAGCCCGTACACCGCGCCCAGCAGTGGCGCGCCCCAGAGGCCGTCGCGGGGCTTGTGCCGCAGTTTCATTCCACGCTGCAGTGGCGGGACAGCGCCAAGGAACACCAGTCCCATTGCGATGGTGATCACGCCCCCGATGCGCTGCAGCAGTTGCTGGTTGGTGATCAGGGCGTCGGAGAGGCCGAGCACCGCCATGATGGCGGCGGTGAATACCACGGTGAACCCGGCTACGAAGAGCAAGGCGGCGCCGGCGACCCGCCACCGCCGGTTCACCGGCGACGCCTGCGGATCCGTGACATCCGGCGCATCGGCGCCCACGAGGCCAGCGAGGTAGCCCAGATAGCCGGGCACTAACGGAACGCAACAGGGGGATGCGAACGACACCGTTCCGGCGGCGATCGACAACAATGCGGCCAACAACAGGGGACCAGAGACGGCCAGCTCGGTCAGATCCACTTGGTCATCGCTTCTGGCCACTGGTGCCGCATGCCCGCTCCTCGATCAGCTTCTACGTATCTAATACGTCACTACGACGTAGGCTAGGAGAAGCGCGAGCTGTCGTCGGCGCGGGCCCCATGGATTCGCGTGCTGTAAGGCTTGGCCGACGAAGCTGAGGCGCACGTCAGTGATTAGCGGTTGGCATCGCCGGATGCCGACGAGTCTGTATTGCCGAGTTCGTTCTCAAGGATCCAGCAGACGGCGGATCGGTCATGGTCACTGGGCGGCTTCTGCTCGGCCCGGTGTAGCAGCGATTCCAGGTGGCCCTCTAATCCCACGAGTTCGGCGATCTGGCCGCGGACGTCATCCAGGCGCTTCTGCAGCACGTCACGAACATGGCTGCACACTGCATCGCCGTGGTCGTGAATGGTCAGCACCTGGCGGATCTGCTGGAGGGTCAAACCGGCCGCTTGGCCACGGCGAATAAACCGGAGGCGATCCGTGACCTCCGGCTGGTAGTTGCGGTAGCCGGCTGATGTTCGTGCCGGGGGAGGTAGCAATCCGGCCTCTTCGTAGAAGCGGATCGTCTTGGTGTTCATTCCTGTGTGTCTGGCGACGTCACCGATCTTCATGTCAGAAAATTCCTTCCAGCTGACTGGAACGATACCATCGCGACGGTAAGGCTTCAGCGATGCGAACTCACGCTGGCAGGGGCGGCGACGGCCGTCGTCGTCGGGGAGTTCGGCGAATCGGACGTGGAGTACCCAGAAGCGTTTCTAGTGTGCCGTGTTTGAAGTCGTCTGACGGTTGGCCTTGGCGAGGATCTGGTCGGGGGTTTTGGTCCAGATGAAGGGGTGGCAGCGGTTGTTCC
>NZ_FOKG01000010.1 GCF_900111885.1 Amycolatopsis marina | reverse complement strand
CGAGTTCAGCACCTGCCGCGCCGCGGCGTTGAGACCGAACGAGACGTTGGAGACCCCGAGGGTGGTCTGCACCTCGGGGTAGAGCTCCTTGAGCCTGCGAATCGCCTCGATGGTCTCGATCGCGTCCTTCCGGACCTCCTCCTGACCGGTGGAGATCGGGAACGTCAGGGTGTCGACGACGATGTCACAGACCCGCATCCCCCAGTTCGTGACCAGGTCCTCGATCAGCCTGGTCGCGACCCGGACCTTCCAGTCCGCCGTGCGAGCCTGGCCCTCCTCGTCGATGCACAGCGCGACCACGGCCGCGCCGTACTCCTGCGCCAGCTCCATCACCTGCTGAAAGCGAGACCCCGGCCCCGCGCCGTCCTCGTAGTTCACCGAGTTCACCGCACAACGGCCGCCCAACCGTTCCAGCCCGGCACGGATGACCTCCGGGTCGGTCGAGTCGAGCATGATCGGCAGGGTGGACGCCGTGGCCAGCCGGGTCGCGAGTTCGGCCATGTCCGCGGCGCCGTCCCGGCCCACGTAGTCCACGCACAGGTCCAGCAGATGGGCCCCGTCCCTGGTCTGTGCCTTCGCGATCTCCACGCAGTCGTCGATGCGCCCTTCCAGCATCGCCTCACGAAACGCCTTCGAGCCATTGGCGTTCGTGCGTTCCCCAATCATCAGGACGCTGGCGTCCTGGGCGAACGGCACCGGTTGGTACAGCGAGGACACCCCCGGCTGGGGGTCCGGTTCACGCGTGCCGGCGGGGAGGTCCCGAACGGCCTCGTGGACCTGGCGGATGTGCTCTCCCGTGGTACCGCAGCAACCACCCACCAGCCGTGCGCCGTACCGGGTGACGAAGTCACGCAGTGCCTCGGCCAGTTCTTCCGGCCGCAGCGGGTACTCCGCACCGTCCGCGCCGAGCTGGGGCAGGCCGGCGTTGGGCATCACCGACAGCGGGATACGCGCGCGCTGGGAGAGGGTGCGCAGGTGTTCGCTCATCTCGGCGGGCCCGGTGGCGCAGTTCATCCCGATGAGGTCGATGCCCAGCGGTTCGAGCGCGGTCAGCGCGGCACCGATCTCGGTACCGAGCAGCATGGTGCCGGTGGTCTCGACCGTCACCTGGGCGATGATCGGTATCCGCCTGCCCTCGGCCGACATGGCCCGCTTGGCCGCGAGCACTGCCGCCTTGGTCTGCAGGACGTCCTGGCACGTCTCGACCAGCACCGCGTCCGCACCGCCCACCAGCAGACCGCGCACGTTCTGCTCGTAGGCGTCGCGCAGTTTCTCGAAGGTGACATGGCCGAGGGTCGGCAGTTTGGTGCCGGGGCCGACCGCACCGAGCACGAACCGCGGCCGTCCCGGCTCGGCGTACTCGTCCGCGGTCTCCCTGGCCAACCGCGTGCCGGCCTCGGCCAGCTCGAAGATCCGGTCCTCGATGTCGTACTCGGCCAGGTTGGCGAAGTTCGTCCCGAAGGTGTTGGTCTCGATCGCGTCGGCGCCCGCGTCCAGATATCCGCGGTGCACACCGCGCACGACATCGGGACGAGTGACGTTGAGGATCTCGTTACACCCCTCCAAACCGGCGAAGTCGTCGAGCGAGAGCGGGAACGACTGCAGCATCGTTCCCATCGCGCCGTCGGCGACCAGCACACGCCTGCCGAGTTCGTCCAGGAAGGAACTGTTCATACTCACACCCGTAGTTTGGACTCGATCTCGGCCGCCGCGTCGTTTCCGTACGCACGCGCGACCCGGTCGGAGAAGTCTGCGCGGTTGAGCTGGTACTCCTGGGTGCCCACCGTCTCGAGCACGATCGCGGCCAGCGTGCACCCTGCCTGCGTCGCCCGCTCCGGACTGAGTTTCCAGTGCAGTCCCCAGAGGAATCCGGCCCGGAACGCGTCTCCGATACCGGTCGGGTCGACCTCCTCACGAACCGGGACGGCAGCCACCTCGATCGTCTCCTGGTCTTTCGCGGAGATCCGGACGCCGTCCGCGCCGTGCGTCTTGACCCAGCAGCCGACCCGGTCCATGACCTCGCCCTCGGTCCACCCCGTGCTGCGCAACAGCAGTGACGTCTCGTACTCGTTGGTGAACAGGTAGGCCGCGCCGTCGACGAGCAGCCGGACGTCGGCACCTCCCATGCGGGCGAGTTGTTGCGAGGGATCGGCGGCGAACGGGAAACCGCGCTGCCTGCACTCCTCGGTGTGGCGCACCATGGCGTCCGGATCGTTGGGCGCGATGACCACCAGGTCCAGACCACCGGCACGGTCCGCGACTGTCCGCAGTTCGATGTCCCGCGCCTCGGTCATCGCGCCGGCGTAGAACGAGGCGATTTGGTTCTGCGCCTCGTCGGTGGTGCAGAGGAACCGCGAGGTGTGCCTGGTTTCGGAGACGTGCACCGACTTGGTGTCGACCCCGTGGCGTTCCAGCCAGGAGCGGTAGTCGTCGAAGTCCGCGCCCACGGCGCCGACCAGGATCGGGGACATGCCGAGCGCACCGAGGCTGAAGGCGATGTTCGCCGCGACCCCTCCCCTGCGGATGTCGAGTTGATCGACAAGGAACGACAGCGAGACCTTGTCCAGCTGGCCCTCGACGAGTTGTTCGGAGAATTTTCCGGGAAAGACCATCAGATGGTCCGTCGCGATCGAGCCGGTCACCGCGATACGCATCGCGCACACTCCTAGAGGCTTATGTATTGAGTGTTATGCACACACGCAGGTGCAGCTATCATCCGTAGCTCACCTACACTCGGTCGCCGCGAGCAGCCCCTACTGTGGCAGAAAAGTACGCCACAGCGGGGGCCCTTCTCCGCAAGCTCCGGACAGCCCCCGTCAACCGAGTTGTGCATAACCCTCCTTGGGTTCTACGCACACTGTTCTACGCACGTTCGGGCTGGAACACCCGCGGCCGCGGGCACTGACGCCTGCTACGTCACGGCGTCCTTCAGCGCGGCGGCCCGGTCGGTGCGCTCCCACGGCAGGTCGAGGTCGACCCTGCCGAAGTGCCCGTAGGAGGCCGTCTGTGCGTAGATCGGGCGGAGCAGGTCGAGATCCCGGATGATCGCGGCGGGCCGGAGGTCGAACACCTCGTCGATCGCACCGCGGATCTTGTCCGGTGCGACCTTCTCGGTGCCGAAGGTCTCGACGAACAGCCCGACCGGTGCCGCCTTTCCGATGGCGTAGGCGACCTGGATCTCGACACGCTCGGCCAGATCCGCTGCCACCACGTTCTTCGCCACCCAGCGGGTGGCGTATGCGGCGGAGCGGTCGACCTTGGACGGATCCTTGCCGGAGAAGGCGCCGCCACCGTGGCGGGCCATGCCGCCGTAGGTGTCGACGATGATCTTGCGGCCGGTGAGTCCCGCGTCGCCCATCGGTCCGCCGAGCACGAACCGGCCGGTCGGGTTGAGCAGCACCCTCGGATCCTCGGACTGCAGCCCGAGCTTTTCGATCTCCGGCTTGATGACCTGCTCGGTGAGATCCACCGCGAGCATGCGGTCCAGGTCGATGCCCTCGGCATGCTGTGACGAAATCACCACGGTGTCCAACCGGACCGGGCGCTCGCCCACGTACTCGATGGTGACCTGGGTCTTGCCGTCCGGGCGCAGGTACGGCACCACACCGCTGTTGCGGACCTCGGTGAGCCTGCGGGCGAGGCGGTGGGAGAGCGCGATCGGCAACGGCATCAGTTCCGGGGTATCGGTGCAGGCGTAGCCGAACATCAGCCCCTGGTCACCGGCGCCCTGCTTGTCCAGGTCGTCCAGCGCCTCCTCCAGTCGCGTCTCGTACGCGGTGTCCACACCCTGTGCGATGTCCGGGGACTGGGAGCCGATCGCGACGTTCACCCCGCAGGAGTTGCCGTCGAAGCCCTTGCTCGACGAGTCGTAGCCGATCTCCAGGATCTTCTCCCGCACCAGTGTCGGCACGTCGACGTAGGCGTCCGTGGTGACCTCGCCCGCCACGTGCACCTGACCGGTAGTGATCATGGACTCCACCGCGACCCTGCTGCGCGGGTCGAGTGCGAGCATCGCGTCCAGGATGGTGTCGCTGATGGCGTCACACATCTTGTCCGGATGGCCTTCGGTCACGGACTCGCTGGTGAACAGTCTGCGGTTGCCGGTACTCAAGGAGGTCACCTTTCACTGATCGGAGGTGCGGTGCGCTGGTGCTGGTGATTCGATGCGCCCTCAGGCGCGGACGTGGAAGATTCCCCAGGTCAGATCGCCTGCCTTGCCACCGTCGATCCAGTGCCGCAGGCCCACCTTCATCGGCGTCAGGTAGTCGGAGCTGACTCGCCGCGCGATCTCCGCCTCCCTCCGCTCGGTCTCGGCGAGCACCCGGCCGTAGTGGATGGCCAACTGATCGGTGTGGTCGTCGAACTCGATGGAGCGCATGCCGAGCCGGTTCAGCTCCCGCCGGTAGAACTCCGGGGAACCCATCGATTCCAGATGCAGCCGGTCAAGAATCGGTCGAAGCGCAATCTTGTCGCAGGTGTCCGAAGCCATGGGGTCGGTGAAGACGAACTCCCCTCGCGGCTTCAGCACCCTGTCGACCTCTTGCAGCACCCGGATGCGATCCCCACTGTGCAGCATGGCGTCCTGCGACCACACGACGTCGAAGTGGTTGTCCTCGAAGGGCAGGTCCTCGAAGGATCCGTCGACGACGTCGATCAGGTCGGCCAGGCCCTGCTCGGTGTTCAGCGCACGGTTGCGCTCGTTCTCGACCTCGCTCAGGTTGAGGCAGGAGACCCGGCACCCGTACACCTTCGCCAGGTACCTTGCGGCACCGCCGTAGCCGGAACCGATGTCGAGAACCCGGACGTTGGGACCGAGTTCGAGCTTGCTCGCCATGCGCTCGACGGTTCGCCTGCTGGCCGTGGCGATGTCCTCGTCGGCGTGGTCGTACAGTCCGACGTGGATGTCCTCGCCACCCCATACGGAGTGGTAGAAACTGTCCGCATCCTGCGAGTTGTAGTAGTCCCGCGCCGTGTTCACCGTGGTCGAGTAGGTGAGCCGCTCGTCCTTGGCCTCCACATAGCTCTTCTCCGCGAGATGAATCAGGAAGTCCGGTTCATCCGCGGAGAAGGCGTCCTGGAAGTCGCCATAGGTCTCGACCCGCTGGAAGCCGACCTCACGAACCAGGCGCCGGACGTAGTCCTTGCGCAGTGGGTACATGTTCAGGTGGTACTGGGACTGGTCGGGAAAGCTGTAGCGGAACCTCGCGAGACCCTCGTCGACGTACTCGGGTTCGGCCTTGACCTCTTCACCGCAGTAGTAGTACGCGTGCTTGCTGGTGAATCCGGAGTCCAGAATGGCGTCATAGTTCCGCTGGTCCAGGATCAGGATGCCGTCGTGCTTCAGCACGGCGTAGAACTCGGCGAGCGCCTTGCGCCGGTCGCGTTCGGAGAACAGGTGAGTGAACGAGTTGCCGAGGCAGATCACCGCATCGAACTCACCGTGCACGTCGCGGTTGAGCCAGCGCCAGTCCGCGTGCACCACCCGCAGGATGTGACCACCGTAGTTCTTGCCGTTCTCGAACGCCTTGGCCAGCATCTCCGGGCTGCCGTCGACGCTCACCGTGTCGAAGCCCTCCTCGATCAGCCGCACGGAATGAAACCCCGTACCGGTGGCGACGTCGAGCACGGACTTCACGCCGTGGGACTTGAGCAGGTCCACGAAGAACCTGCCCTCGCTCTCGTATCGCTTCTTCCAGTCGATGAGCTCGTCCCACTTCTCCACGAAACCGGTCACGTACTCGTCGGTGTAGTGGTCGGTATCGCGGACGAGCAAGGGGTCGTCGCCGAACGCCTGCGCGGGGTGTGCCTCGATGGCCGGTTCCGCCTGGCCACCGGCAACGCCAGCACCACTGGCCGGTCTCGAATCCGTCACCCCAGGAGTCGATTTGTTCATGTGCGTTTCCCTCCAGATTAGGCCGGATACACAAATGCTGGCGCGCAGCACGCCGCTCTTGACGAAAAAGTGCAGGTGGATGCGATCCGTCTCGCACCTCGGACCGGTGGGCACATTTCACACGGCGACGCCCACTCCCAGAGAAGCGTCCATAATAGACCGTGCTGCCCGGCCCTGGCTGTGCTCACGGCGAATCGACGCTGACCGCCCGTGAACCGCCTACACACAATGTATTGACCCGGACCACGGTTAATCAATGCGTCGAAGGCGTGATCTGCGATTTCACCCGTTGTACAGGTCGGACTGACGCGATCCGCACCTTTGGACACAGCGCGAACAGGCCACGAAACAGGCCATACCGGGTGGTCGTAGCGCTGTGGACGCACATCCCGGGCGGGCCAGTCGCGCGAGCTCGTGCGGACTTGCCGATGAGACCGATCATTCACTCGTTCAGCCCAGTGACAGCAACGCAATGTAGCCCTCGGTGGATGTTGTGATCAGTTCTTAACCCGCGTGTTTGATCCGGCGGTCGATCTCAAGTTCGCTGTGTGTTCACTTCTGCGGCCACACCGTCTGACACGAAGCACCACCCCAGGGTGACCGGAGCCCCGATCGGCCCGACGCGACACCCGAACCGCCCCCCTCGCCTGAGCCGAGGGGCGCACTCGACAGCCCGGGATTCATCAACAACCTTGAATACGTCAGGGGAAGCAAGGAAAGGCGAACGCCGACCCGCCGGATCGTCAATGCAATCAGCCACACATCTGCGCGAATACAGAAAAGAGCAAATCAATATCCGTCAGGGAAACAATGCTCGCTCAGTTATTTCCGTCTATACAATCCAGGTACCGGAAGCAGATTCACGAAAGACAGTGACGCGCATGCCGAAATCATTCTTCTCGCTCGTCCGTGATCATCGTCCGGAGTTTCGCCAACGCGCGATGCTGCGCCACTCGTACCGCTCCCGGAGTGGAATCGACCGCGACCGCGGTCTCCTCCGCGGTCAGCCCCACGACCACCCGGAGCAGGAGAATCTCGCGCTGACGTTCGGGTAGCACCTGCAGCAACCGCCCCAGCCTGCCGGTCAACTCGTGACGCAACGCCTTCCGTTCCGGCCCGGGTGCCCCGTCCCGCCCGTCGGGCGCGTCGGCGACCGGAACGGACAGGTCCCGTGCGGCCGAACGATGCGCATCGGCCACCTTGTGCCGCGCGATCCCGTACACGAACGCCAGGAATGAGTCGCCCTGGTCCCGGTAGGACGGAAGCGCACGGAACACCGCGATGCAGACTTCCTGCGCCACATCGTCGGCCGAGGTGAACCCCCGAACCTGACTGCCCACCTTCGCCCGGCAGTACCGGACCATCAGCGGGCCGATCGTCGACAGCAGCCGCTCGATCGCGTACCGCTCCCCTTCCTGCGCGGCGGCGACGATTTCCGGAAGGTCCTCACCCGCGATCCCCGGGTTCCGCCGCGGCTCGTCCAGAGTTCGCGTCACTGATCTCCAGCGCACCTCCACCAGTGCTCGTTCGACGTCCACGGCACCACGCACGGATTCGGTGAAACTGCTGTCGGCCTCATCGAGCCATTTGGTGAACGTCGCCTCGTCACGACTCATCGTCGGCATCCCCCTGCTCCTCGCCATCCCCCGAGTCGGCCCGATACTCTCGCTCGTAGATCCGCTTCAGCCGCTTCCTGGCGTGGCGCAGGTTCGACCGTACAGTGGCCTCGGAGATCCGGAGGTCATCCGCGATCTCCTCATTGTCGCGTTCTTCGAACACCAGCGCCATCACTTCGCGTTGGCGCCTCGGCAGCCGGCTGAGCAGCGAGAGAATCTGCTCATCGCGCAACACCGACGACTCCGGGCCGTCGTGCTGATCGCGGTGACCGTTCCCGGCGCTACCTGCCCACTCGCTCGAGCGCGCGCGCTCCAGACCAGCTTCCAGCCTCTTCAGCTGCTGACACGCGTACCTGCGTGCGATCGTTCGCACCCACGCCCCGGCGTGCTCGACGTCGTCCCATGCCTCCATCACCTTCGCCATGGCCTCGGCCGCCGCGTCCTCCGCCATCACCGCACTGAACCCGCTCTTGCGCAGGTATGCGATCAGCCGTCCGTAGTCCTCCCGGAAGAACCGTTCGAAATCACCAGGACTGCCCCCACCCGACACCACGGCTCCCTCCCTGCGGTCCGTGTCTACCGAGTAAGTAGGCCGGGGGACGTCCCGCGTGCAAGACCTCCGCACAGTTCTTTGCCGGACCGATCCCTGCGGTCATCGCCCGATCAGACCAACCGGTGTGCGTTCGGCACCCCTGAGTGACGGGACAGGCACGGCTTGGCAAGATGCCACCTTCGGCGGCGAACAGCCGGGGCCGGACGCGGACGACGAAAGGATCCCAGTGAACTCCCAGACCGCGCAGGTCGAAGACCTCCAACTCGTCACCTACCCCAGCGCTGTGAACTGCACGGACTTCTTCGTCCGGTTCACGCTCACCGAATGGGCCCTGCGGCCGCTGCAGGACGAGGCCACGCATGCCGCCGCTCATTTCGTCGCCGACGTGGTCGATCGGGCGAACCCGCGCGAGCCGGGTTTCATCACGGTTCGGCTACAGGTCCGGGCAGATCATCTGCTCGTCGAGGTCGAGGACGACCAATCCCCGCAGCCGCCTTCCGCCTCGCCCCGTCTCGCGGACCGGCGGACCGGCGTCGTTCCCAGGGGCGACCGCGGCAAGATCGCCTGGTGCGAAATCCCGCTGCCGATGGGAGTGTCGGCCTCGGGAGTGGCACTGCCCCGACGCGACGGCAGGCGGTCGCTGGTGCAGGAGCAGATGGCAGGCGAGAGCGCGGTGGTGGATCCCGATCTCGCCCGGCGCGTGCTGACCGGCCTGAACCGCTTCTCCCCCGACGGAAACTGAACCACGCGCTCCGCGCTGCCGTGTCCGATGGCGCGCTCCGTGCAGCCGATTGAACCTGGTCACCGCGGGGAACACCGTAGTGATGAGACGTGACCAGAGGATCAGTTCGAGCTGCCGGTACGCCATCACGCTCGCCGCCGTCGGGCTCCTCGCCGTGTCGTGCACCGACGACTCGGCTCCCAGTGCGAACGAGAACGAGGAGGCTCCCGCTCCGGCAACCTCGGCCACCGGCAGCGAGGTGAGCATGAACGGGACGCTCAGGGAGGTCTCCGACAACACCGGTGACTCCATCACCTACGACACGGAGCTGGTTCCCGTGGGCGCGGTGATGCGCGTCGAGTCCGAGAGCGAGAACGGCAGCACCACCGTCGAACTGGAGATCGAGGGTTTCCTGCCGGATCGCGGCTACGCGGTGCACGCGCACACCGAGCACTGTGGTCCCACCGGGGACAAGGCAGGGCCGCACTACCAGCACAAGGTGGATCCACAGGCCACGCCGGACGACCCGTCACACGATCCCACGTACGCGAACCCGCAGAACGAGATCTGGCTCGACGTGGTGACCAACGGCGAGGGCAACGGTGAGACCAGCACGCGGGTTCCCTTCGTCTTCACCGACCACGCGCCGAACTCTGTCGTGGTCCACGAAGCGGCGACCACACGCACCGGCCCCGGCGAGGCTGGGAAGGCAGGCGGGCGCATCGCCTGCCTGACTGTTCCCTTCGGTGGTTGAGGAGAGACGACATGACCGACGCATCCGACTACCTTCCGGGGAGCAGAAGGCTGCCGGACCTACGCACCGCGGTGCAGCAGTGCCGGGGCTGTGACCTCTACCAGGACGCGACGCAGGCGGTGTTCGGGGAAGGCCCGCAGGACGCGAAGCTCCTCTTCGTCGGCGAGCAGCCAGGCGACGCCGAGGACCGGGAGGGGGAGCCCTTCGTCGGCCCCGCGGGCAGGCTGCTCGACCGCGCGCTGCGGGACTGCGGCATCGACCGTGAGCAGGTCTATGTCACCAATGCCGTGAAGCACTTCCGGTTCACCAGGCCGGAACGCGGTAAGCAACGACTGCACAAGAAACCCTCGCGCGGGCAGATCCTCGCCTGCCGTCCGTGGCTGCTGGCGGAACTCGGCGGCACCGATCCCGACGTCGTCGTCTTTCTCGGCGCGACCGCTGCCCAGTCGGTGCTCGGAACCGGCTTCAAGGTCACCGAGCGCCGAGGCCAGGTGGTGGACCTGCCCGAGGAACTCGTGCACCGGCCGATGCACGCCGTGGCCACCGTGCACCCCTCCTCGGTGTTGCGAGCTCCCGACCGAGACGCGGCGTACACCGCGTTCACTGCGGATCTGCGTGTGGTCGGCGACCTGGTCACGCCGGGCGGCCGTGCCAAGGTCAGTGGTTGATCCGCGGCGAAGCCGACGCCACGACGGGGCCCAGATCGAGCAGGGCCCTGGACAGGGAAGGCCGGACACGCAGGCGGTCACGCAGGCCGCTGACGAACAGCGGTCGCAGTACCGCACGGCGCGTGGACACGACACACATCGGGATCCCCGCCCTGCGGGAACGGGCATCGGTCTCGGCGAGCACCGACAGTCCCGCGCACCCGAGGAACTCGACTGCGGACAGGTCGGCGATGAGCGCGGCGGGCGCACAGTCGAGTTCGGTGGCCAGCGCCGAACTCATCGCCTTCCCGGTCAACGCGTCGATGTCACCGTCGAATCGGATCACCGCGATCGTGTCGACGTACTCCGAGCGAATCAGCAGATAGTCCTGGGACACACGACTCGAGCGACGCTGTAGCGGTACAGGGGTGGTCATGCCCGTCCTCCCTCACACACGGATGTTGTGCGGGAGCGACCGTCACCCGTTCGTCGAGCTCAGGAAGGGGACGGACTCCCCATGGCTGCTGTCTCAACCGAACTCGACGAGCATATTCTCTGTCACGGTTCAGAAACAACTTCATCACGAGTTGTCACTAGACCGGGTGTCCGTCCCCGAACGTTGTTCGTCAGCCCGGCATCGTCTCGCCTCCGAGTGCCGCGATGACCTCACCTGTGTAGTACGAGGAGAGGCGGTTCGACGCGAGGAAGACGAACGAGGGAGCGAGCTCGTCCGGTTGGGCGGGTCGTTTCATGGGCACCTGCTGCCCGAAGCCCTCGACCTTCTCCTCGGGGAACGTCGAGGGAATGAGCGGTGTCCACACTGGGCCCGGAGCGACACAGTTGATCCGGATCCCTCTCGGCGTCAGCGCCTGGGCCATCGAGTAGGTCCACGCGTTCACCGCCCCCTTGGTCGCCGAGTAGTCGATCAGCGACTTGTTCCCCCGCAGCCCGTTCACCGAGCCCGTGTTGACGATGACGTCACCCTCGCCGAGATGCGCAAGAGCGGCAGCGGTGACCCGGTAGTAGCTGTGGATGTTGACGTCGAACGTCCGCATCCACTGTTCCTCGGTCAACTCCTCCGGCGATTCCACCGGCCATTGCGTGGCAACGTTGTTCACCAAGATGTCCAGGCCGCCGAATGCACGCACTGTTTCGTCGACAGCGGCCCGGCACTGCTCCGCCCGGCCAAGGTCCCCCGGGACCAACTCGCAGCGCCTGCCCTGGGCCCGCACGAGCTCGGCGGTGCGCTTCGCATCCTCGTGTTCCTCGAGGTACGCGATGCAGACGTCAGCACCCTCCTTGGCGAACGCGACCGCGACGGCCCGGCCGATACCGGAGTCCCCGCCGGTGATCAGCGCCCTGCGATCGGCCAGCAGTCCGCGTCCCTCGTAGTCCTCCATCGAGTCGCGCGGCTCGGGCCGCATCTGCTCGGTGGACCCGGGCGGGTTCTGCTGCTGCGGCGGCTGGTTCCTCTGGGCCATCATGCCTCCTGTGCTCCGGCTGTTCCCTCTGCCGCTCCGGCTACCCGCGGTGTCCGCGGGCCAATCACCCGGGCCCCACGAGAACGGTGTGAAGCGCCTGTGCCCCGGGTACCCGTGCCGCGACCCCATCGCACTCCCCTACCGGCACGATCGACAGGAACGACAACACTGTGGACAATTCGGACTTCGGTAGCGACAAGGACGGCGTCATCGACCAGGAGCACCACTTCCCCTTCGTCGTGGACCCACGATTCGCCCGGCTGCTCACCCCGCTACATCTCGATCGGAAGACCAGCGGCGTTCGAGTCGGCTGGGACGGGCTTTCCGTGCGGTTCGGACCGTGGCACGTCCATTCGCCGCTGACGAACATCGCGGGCGCCTCGGTCACCGGGCCGTTCTCGGCGCTGCGGGCGATCGGAACACGTGTGTCCCTTATGGATCGTGGGCTCACGTTCGGGACCAACACGCTCATCGGCGTGTGTATCGACTTCCACCGGCCGGTCCGCGGAGTGGAGCCATTGGGCGTCCTTCGCCACCCCGCCCTCACCGTCACCGTGGCCGAACCGCAACTGCTCGCCCGTTGGCTACGCAGTCACGCGACCGCCCCCGGTGCTTGAGCTGTGCCCCCTGCCCATGTTCAGTTCGCGGAGGTTCGGGTACCCCGTGGCCACGGACTGACCGATATCGTCACGGAGGCACAATGACAACGCAGGAACGCACTGACCTGATCACCGTCATCACGAATGACCACCGTGAGGTCGAGCGGGTGTTCACCGAGTTGGAGAGCGGGTCCGGCACGCCACAGCATCGCCGGGACCTGGCCGATCACGTGATCGCCGAACTGGTCCGCCACTCGGTCGCAGAAGAGCAGTTCATGTACCCCGCGGCGCGCAAGCACCTCCCTGGCGGCGATGAGCTCGCTGATCACGAGATCGAGGAGCACGCCGAGGCCGAACAGGTGATGAAACAGCTCGAGGACGTCGAGCCCACCGACCCCCAGTTCGACCAGTTACTGCGGCAGCTGATCGAGGACGTCCGGCACCACGTGCAGGACGAGGAGAACGACCTGCTGCCCAAGTTGCAGTCGGCCTGCTCCGACCAGGAACTTCGGGACCTGGGCGAGAAGGTGCTGCGGGCGAAGAAGATGGCACCGACCAGGCCGCATCCCGGCGCACCGGACAAGCCGCCGGCCAACCTGATGCTCGACCCCGGCGCGGGCCTGATCGACAAGGTGCGGGACGGGCTCAGCGGACGGAAGAACTAGGAGCTGTTCGACCGTCCCGTACGAAAGCCGTCGGTCCCGGTACTCACCCCGGGCCGACGGCTTTCGTACGGAGTCCCCCGTCTACGTGTAGGCGCCACTCACGTCGTCGGGGCCGTTGTAGGTCTGGTCCGGCAGTTCCTGCAACCCCTGGAGAACATCGTCGGGTGCGCCCTTGCTGCGGGCGTGCTGCACCAGGTCGTCCCTGCTGCACGGATAGTCGACACCGCCGAGGAATTTCTGCAACTGGACCGGATTCGGCTGCGACATGGTCACGCTCCTCTCGTCGCTCGCGTACTGGGGACGCGTACCCGAACGAGGCGCGTGGAAACCGGCCCTCACTCCCTCGGGAACCACTGACACCGATCAGTGCGGTATGTCGTGGACGGAGCGCAGCGCATCCCAGGACTCGCGCAGGTGAACCGCGCTGCCCGCGTCGATGTCCACCTCGTCGACGCCCGCGTACCGCGTGTGCCGATGCACCAGGCGCAGGACCGCACGCAGGACCGCCGGGCCGCGCTCGTCCCGACGTTCGTAGCCGAACAACCGCCAGCGATGTGTGGCGAGCACGAGCCCGTCCACCACCAGCGCGGCCTCTCCTCCGGTCCCGCCCTCGGCGCGTGTTCTGACCTCGATGACCACGCCCCGCCGCCTGCCGTCCGCGTCCAGAATCGGCGTCCCCAGCAGTTCACCAACTCGCATGGCCACCTCCGGGAATACGCCGGATCACTTTCTGCCGCAATCGTTGCTCGGTCGGACTCAGCACCGCTCCTGCCGCGTCGTCGGTGACGTGCACCGCCGAGTCCACCCCGGTCACCTGATCGAGCGGGATGGTCCTGGCTTCGTCCGGACCACCGAAACGGGCCAGCAGCCACCGCAGAGGTACTCGCGCCCAGCCGATTCTGGGCAACAGCGCGGCCGTGCCCACCACCAGGGCCTGGACCTCGAGACGGCCGTCCGGCCGGGTCCGAAGCTCGAGGTCGTCGACCTTGCCCGCCGATTGCTCGTTCCGGGCCACGATCTGGTGGTCGAGCAGCTCGGTGCCCAGATCGACCCACTCGCGTCCGTGCCAGTCGCTCATATCTGCCTCACTCGCCGGCGGGCTGCACATCGCTCAATGCCGTACCCGGCTCGCCCACGGTGCCAGTCGCTCATATCCGCCTCACTCGCCGGCGGGCTGCACATCGCTCAATGCCGTACCCGGCTCGCCCACGGTGCCAGTCGCTCATATCCGCCTCACGCTCCCATTCCCGTCATCACCATCAGCGGGATCGCCGCGGCCGCCGCGATAACGATCACCACCAGAATCACCAGACCGATGCCGTTGCTGAGCTTCCCGTTCACCGCGTCGCCGAGGTACTCGCGGTCATTGGCCACGATGAGCACCGGCAGGTAGGTCAGCGGCAGGGCGATCGCGGAGAAGATCAGCGCGTACTCGGTCACCTTGATCGGATCGATTCCGGTCTGCATCACCAGCAGGCCCGCCAGCAGGGCCAACCCCAGTGCCAGGTGGAACCGGGACGCCTTCACCGGCGGCAGTCGCTTGCCCCAGGTCCAGCCGAAGTACTGCGCCAGCATGTAACCGCAGGACAGAGCGGTTTCCAGCGCCGCACCCACAGTGGCGGCGAACAGGCCGAACAGTGCCACTGCGACGCCGGCGACACCAAAGGCCAGAGCGATCGGCAGCACGACCTGCCCCAGTGACTCCACACTCATGCCGGTGGGCAGCAGTGCCACCGCCGCGGCAGCGGCGATGCCCGCGGAGAAGACCCCGCCGAGCGGAAACCCGATCAGGACGTTCAGCCGTTGCGTACGCAGGTCCTTCGGCGTCCATTTCTCCTCCACTCCGCCTGAGGAGAAGAAGAACACCTCGTAGGGCGTCATCGCGGCGGCGAACAACGTGACACCGTAGTAGAAATAGGTGGGCAACGGCTCCCCCTGTGGCGCCGCGAACCGCAGTGCCTGGTCGGCAAGCGTGTTCCAGTCCGGACTCAGCCACCACACCGAAAGACCGAAGACGAGAATCATCAGTCCTGCCAGACCGAACGCCTGCTCCATCTTCTCGAACTTCACTCGCCAGAGCACCAGCCAGAGCCCCAGCACTATCGGCACGATCCACGCGATGTGCGGGATACCGCTGGCGAGTTCGATCACCAGCGCGATGCCGCCGATCTGCGCGATCATCGTCAGGAAGGTCACCAAGAACGAGCCGACCAGGTTGGCCAACGCCGCCCTCGGGCCGAGCTTCTCCCGGATCACGTCGTACACCGGGCGGCCGGAGACCGCGACCACCCGGCCGGACATCTCGGCGAAGGCGCAGATCCCGATCACGCCCAGAACCAGCACCCAGAGCAGGCCGAGGCCGTATCGGGCACCGACCTGCCCGTTCGCGACGATATCGCCGATGTCGACGAATCCGCCGATGGCGGTGAGCACCCCAAGGGTCAGGGTCAACAGCTTCTTCATGTCATCCCCAGCGCCTCGATGCGGCCTGCTATCGAGCTCAACTCCTGTCGCACGCTCCGCAGTGTTCCGACTTCCCGTTTGTCCACAGCGGACCGTAGGCTCCGAAGGATGTCCTGTGACCGGTGGACCAGTCCGAGTAGCTCGTCCCGGTGCTGGCGCTGAGCCGGGACTTCGGTGACGATTTCCTCCTTTTCGGACAGCACGGTTTCCGCGTCGTCCAGCATCACCTGCAGGGACACCGTGGGCGGGTGTTCCCGCTGAGCGGCTTCGGCGACCAGCGACATCACCTGCACCTGCGAGTACACCTTCTCTCCAGCCCGGTCCAGAGTGGATCCCGAAGAAAGCGCCCAACTGGCACAGCCACCGTTCGTGAGAGCAAGAACCAGCACCAGCAGCGCGCCGACCGACCGGAACCGACGCGTGCGCTCGGACTGCATCGTGCACCTCCCACGACGACGACCGTGATCAAGCTCCGGTGAGGTACCCGGCGGCAGAAGAACCAAAACAGGGGCGGCACGCCGCCCGGCAGTCCGCTTTCATCGTCGATCCCGAGCAGGCCGGCAGTTCACGCCGTTGTGGGGACGAACACGCGAGCGGTCGCGCTGTGGCGTTCGCTGGGCTTCGACATCATCGGCAGGTTGCCGGAGGGCTTCCTGCACCCGAAGCACGGCTACGTGGGCCTCCACATCACGCACGGTCGCCTCTGACAAGGGACTACGGTGTTCCGCATGCGCCGCATCGACTATGTGATCACCTATGTCGAGTCCCTCGGCCGATCCGTCGAGTTCTACCGCGATGTACTCGGGCTCGAGGTCAGGGTCGAGGGCGACGGTTACGTCGAGTTCGCCGTGGAGAACACGAAATTCTCGCTGTTCGCGCGCGCGAAGCTGCCAGAACTCATCGGTGGGCCCGGCGGCAGGGCACCGACCGGTGAGATCGCCTTCGTCGTGGACGACGTGGACGCCGAGGCCGAGCGACTGCGTCAGGCAGGCGTGCGCCTCCTGACCGGTCCGGTGGATCGACCGTGGGGTGAGCGCACGCTGCACTTCGCCGATCCCGACGGCAATATCGTGGAGTTCGCGCAGAAGATCCCGCGGCGGCGTCGATGACCGAGGAAGCGCGGTATCGGCGAACCTGGGAGACCACCGCGGACTTCCACCTGCTCGACCAGGAATGACCTGTTGACCACGCAGTTCCCCCCGGGGACAGTAGTCGGATGAGCCACGGGGACGAACGGGACGGCGTGGCACTGACCAACCTCGATCAGCCGTTGTTCGAGGGGGCAGGTGCGACCAAGCGGGACCTCGTGGACTATCTGGATGCCGTTCGCGACCGGATCATCCCGGAGTTGCGCGGGCGGCCGCTTTCAGTGATGCGAGTGCTCCGCGGTCAGCGGCCGTTCATGCAGAAGAACGTCCCGAAGTACACCCCGTCCTGGGTGCGCAGGGTCACCGTGTGGGCCGAGTCGTCCAAGCGGGAGGTGTCCTACGCCCTGTGCGACGACCGGCGGACCTTGCTCTGGTTCGCGAACCAGCGTGCCGTGGAGTACCACCCGGCCCTGGTCCGCGCCGAGGCGCCGGAGCGTCCCACCCACCTCGTACTCGACCTCGATCCGCCGGTCGCCAACGCCTTCACCCTCGCCGTGCGCGCCGCTCAGCTGGTCCGTCAGGCGCTCACGGACGCCGGACTCAGCGGTGCGGTCAAGACCAGCGGGGCAAAGGGGGTCCATGTCTTCGTCCCACTCGCCCCGGACGCGACGGCCGACGACGTGGCGGCCGCGACCCGCGCGCTCGCCGCGCGAGCCGAACGTCTCGATCCCGTCCTCGCCACTACCGCGTACATCCGCGAGGACCGCGGCGACCGGGTGTTCCTCGACTCCACCAGGGCCGGTGGCGCCACCGTGGTCGCCGCGTACAGCCCCCGGCTGCGGCCCGGCACACCGGTGTCGTTCCCGGTCGCCTGGGACGAGCTCGATCGTGTCACGCCTGCCGACTTCACCATCCACACCGCGCCGCGGCTCATCGGGGACGGCGACCCGTGGGCCGGGGCGATGCCCGCGCCGCAGCGGCTCGGCTCGGACCTGATCGAGGAGGGCAGGGCGATCCCCGTCGCCAGGGTGCAGGCGATGCACGAGGGCAAGCGCAGGGCCAGGGCCCGGCGAGCCTGATCGCGAACCCGACACCTCACCCGGACACCGCGGCGCACACGGCCTAGGCTCGGTCCATGGCGAAGTACTTCGACGTGCATCCGGACAACCCACAGCGACGCTCGATCGGCCAGGTGGTCCAGATCCTCCGCGGCGACGGTCTCATCGCCTACCCGACTGATTCGTGCTTCGCACTGGGCTGCCAGCTGGGCAACAAGGACGGCATCGACAGGATCCGGTCGATCCGCCAGCTCGACGACCGGCACCACTTCACCCTGGTGTGCCAGGACTTCGCGCAGCTCGGCCAGTTCGTCCACATCAGCAACGCGGTGTTCCGCGCGATCAAGGCGTCCACGCCCGGCAGTTACACCTTCATCCTGCCCGCCACCAAGGAGGTGCCGCGCAGGCTGATGCATCCGAAGAAGAAGACCGTCGGTGTCCGTATCCCCGATCACGTCGTCGCCCAGGCATTGCTGACCGAGATGGGCGAGCCGCTGCTGTCGAGCACGCTGCTGCTCCCCGAGGAGGAGGAGCCGATGACCCAGGGCTGGGAGATCAAGGAACGGCTCGACCATGTGGTGGACGCGGTCGTCGACTCCGGTAGCTGTGGCATCAGCCCGACCACCGTCGTCGACTTCGCCAAGGACGAACCGGAAATCGTCCGGCGAGGAGCGGGCGACCCCGCCCGCTTCGAGTAGGCCGCGCCGCCTACTCCGCTTCGGCCTTGGCGAGGTAGACGGTGTTGGCGGCCTCGCGCTCCTGCAGGGGATTGTGGAAGGTGACGACCTCGGCCCTGACCTCGGCAAAGCTCGCCGACAGCGCGGCCACGAACGATGCGTCGGGCGGATCGTTCGACCAGAGCGCGAACACTCCGCCGGGGTGGAGTCGGCTGCTGAGTGTGCGCAGGCCCTCGGGTTCGTAGAAGCCGGCGTGGCTGGGGTGCAACAGGTGTTGTGGCGAGTGGTCGATGTCGACGACGATCGCGTGGAACCGCCCGCCGGGCACCGCGGAGTCCAAAGCGGACGGCGATTGGACCATCGCGAAGAAGTCACCGTGGACCAGTGTGCACCGTGGGTCCGACCGCAGCGTCGCACCCGCCGGTATCAGCCCCTGCTCATGCCACTCGATCACCTCACCGAGCGCCTCGACCACGGCGAGAGAACCCACGCGGGAGCTCTCCAGCACCGTCAGGGCGGTGTAGCCGAGACCGAGCCCGCCCACCACGATGTCGAGACCGGATCCCGTCACCTCCGCGAGCGCACGGCGCCCGACCTCCACCTCGGCGACGGTGAACAGGCTCGACATCAGGAAATCGTCGTCGAGCTTGATCTCGTAGATTTCCTTGCCCACAGTGGGATCCAGTCTGCGCCGCAGACTGATCTCGCCCATCGGCGTCACGCGCCAGTCGAGCTCCTGAAACCGGGCGCTCACTGTTGACCCCTCGTCCATCCACTCATCGCCGCAGGGTAGTCCCGGGGGGGGTGGACGTTCAGTCGACGGTGTCGCCGAGTGACTCCAGTAGATCCCGCAGTGTGCCCGCGAACACCTCCCGCTGGGCCGGGGTGAGCGCGGCGAGCAGACGGTGCTCCGTGTCGACGTGGTCGGGGAGCGCGCGGTCGATGAGCGCCATCCCCTCGTCGGTGAGGGCGACATCCACTCCCCGTCCGTCCGACGCGCTGGGGGTACGCACCACCAGCCCTCGCGACTCGAGCCGGTCGAGCCGCTGCGTGATGGCCCCCGACGTGACCATGGCCGAGCGCATCAGCCGCGCCGGAGTCAGGCGGTAGGGCGGCCCATTCCTGCGCAGCGTGGCGAGCACGTCGAACGACGGCCGGTCGAGCCCGTGCGCGGCGAACGTCTCCCGCAGCTGGGCACTGATCAGCTGTGACAGCCGCGACAGCCGGCCGATCACCGCCATCGGTGATACGTCCAGGTCAGGCCGCTCGGCGGCCCACTGCTCCAGTATTCGGTCCACGTGGTCGGCCATGAACTCATCCTAGCGCATTGCTTAGCGCTGAGATACATTGTCTTAGTGCTAAGCAATCGAACGGCGCTCATCCTGGTCACGGCCCTCGCGCCCGCCATCTGGGGAACCACGTACCTCGTGACCACCGAACTACTGCCACCAGACCGCCCGCTGCTGGCCTCGGTCCTCCGGGCCCTGCCCGCCGGCCTCCTGCTCCTCGTCCTCACCCGGCGCCTGCCGGAGGGGACATGGTGGTGGCGTGCGCTGGTGCTCGGCACTCTCAACATCGGCGCGTTCTTCGCACTGCTGTTCATCGCCGCCTACCGGCTACCCGGCGGGGTCGCGGCCACCGTCGGCGCACTGCAGCCCCTCATCGTCGCCGGACTCGCGGCGGGCCTGCTCGCGGAACGCCTGACCGTGCGCACCATCGTTGCCGCCGGAGCGGGACTGGCCGGGGTCAGCCTGCTCGTCCTCCGTGCGAACGCGCAGCTCGACACCATCGGGGTCGCTGCCGCACTCGGCGGCGCGGTCGCCATGGCCACCGGCGTCGTCCTCAGCAAACGCTGGACCTCACCGGCGCCGGTTCTCGCCACCACCGGCTGGCAGCTCGTCGCGGGCGGCCTCGTACTGCTTCCGGTGACCCTGCTCGTCGAGGGTCCACCACCCGCAGAACTCAGCGCCTCGAACCTGGCGGGCTACGCCTATCTCACGATCATCGGCTCCGCGCTGGCCTACGCACTCTGGTTCCGCGGGATCCGCGCCCTCTCCCCCACCCAGGTCACCTTTCTCGGTCTGCTCAGTCCGGTGGTCGCCACGACCCTCGGCTGGCTCGTGCTCGGCCAGCACCTCACGGCCGCACAGCTTCTCGGCGGATTCGTGGTCCTCGCGGCGCTGGTCGTGGCGCAGACCCGCCGCCGCACACCGGGGAGTCGCACGCCACGACCACAGCCCGCCGGACCCGCACCGGTTTCCCTCTCCCCAACCCACTGATCTCCCAGTCTGGAGCGACACCATGCGTATCACCGTCTTCGGCGCTGCCGGAAACGTCGGCAGCCGCGTCGTCACCGAAGCCCTCTCACGCGACCACCAGGTCACCGCGGTCGTACGCCGTCCGGCCCGCTTTCCCGAACTGCCCGCCGCCGCCGAAGCCCGTTCTGGCGACGCCGGGACTCTCGAGGACGTCGCCCGCCTGAGCGCCGGACAGGATGTCGTCATCAGCGCGATCCGCCCGATTCCCGGCAGGGAGAACGAACTCGTGACGGCCGCGAAGTCGACGCTGGCCGGAGTAGCCGGCACCAGGGCACGACTACTGGTTGTCGGCGGCGCGGCCACCCTCACCGTTCCCGGCTCCGGCGCTCTGGCAATGGATGATCCGGCCTTCGTTCCTGTCGCCTACCGGGACATTGCGCGGGCCTGCGCGGGACAGTTCGCCGCATGCCAAGAAGTGTCCGATGTGGACTGGGCATACCTGAGCCCGCCCGCACGGCTGGAACCCGGGCTCCGCACGGGCAGCTACCGGCTGGGTGCCGACGAACTCCTCATCGACGCCGCGGGCAACTCGGCGATCTCGATGGAGGACCTGGCGGTGGCACTGGTCGACGAGGCCGAGCGCCCTCGTCATCACCGGAGCAGGTTCACCGTGGCCTACTGAGCATCGAGGTCGGCGCTCGATCAGCAGCAGTGTTCACCACGCCAGGCTTCGCGACCTTCCTTCACCGCGACCGCGGCGATGACCAGGGCGACGATCGGGTCCGCCCAGGACCAGCCGAGCAGACTGTTGGCCAGCAGCCCGATCAGCAACACCCCGGACAGGTAGCTGCACAACAGGGTCTGCTTCGAATCCGCCACCGCACTGACCGAGCCGAGCTCACGCCCGGCACGGCGTTGCGCGTAGGACAGCAACGGCATCACGGCCAGGGACACCGCGGCCAGCACGATGCCCACCGTCGAGTGCTCCGCCTCGGCGGCGCCGAACAGGGCCCGGACGGACTCGACGGTGACGTATCCGGCCAGCGCGAAGAACGACACCGCGATGACCTTCAGTGCAACCCGTTCGCGGGCTTCCGGGTCGGCACCGGAGAACTGCCAGGCCACCGCGGTGGCCGAAGCGACCTCAATGACCGAGTCCAGGCCGAAACCGATCAACGCCGCGGAGTTGGCCACCGCACCCGCGGAGATGGCCACGACCGCCTCGACGAGGTTGTACGTGATCGTCACCGCCACCAGCCACCGCACCCGCCGGGAGAGCACGCCCCGTCGAGCCGGATCGATGGCGCCGGTGGTCGCCGAGATGTCCGGACCGCGACATTGGTCAGCGCAACCGTCCGGCTCCGCGTCGGTGGTGGTCGGCTGAACAGCACGACGCTGTGGGTTCTCGGTCATCCCTGCGCCTTCGACCTCGCTGCCGCGGTGACAGGCAGTGGGTCGTCCAGGCACGACTCGGCGGTGTCGACGGCGAGCACGATGTGCACCATCTCGTGCAGCGCCCGGGACAGGTGCACATCGGCCAGGGCGTAGCGCACCAGGCGACCCTCGTATGTCGCCACGACCAGACCGCAGCCGCGCAGGCAGGCCAGGTGGTTGGACACGTTCGATCGCGACAGACCCAGCTGCTCGGCGAGCCGCCCAGGATAGGACTCCCCGTCCAGCAGTGCGACCAAGATCCGGCATCGAGTGGGATCCGCCAGCGCTCGGCCCAACCGGGCCAGCGCCGCACCCCGCGTCTCACATGTCAATGTCAGCATGCGAGAAATAGTACATCGAGCGCTGATATAACAGCAAGCGCTGAACAATTCAGATGGAAGTGACAGTGGGCCGTGTCGGGACCACGCCCGAGACCTTGAGCCATCCGGCGCGTGGGGACTACCGTCCCGCGACCGCGGGCACCCGTGCCTCCAGCAGTTCGAGGACCCGGCGCACCGCCGGGTGCTCACCGATCGACTTCTTCACCGCGACGCTGACATGCCGCACCGGGGCCGGTGCCACAACAGGAATCGCCGTCAGCCCCGCGGGCAACTCACCGATGCCGAGCTCGGGAATCACCGTGATCCCGATTCCGGTTGCCACGAACGGGATCGCGGTGTGGTAGTCATGCGTCTCGACGGAGAACCGCGGGGAGAAGCCCGCCTCCGCGCAGGCCGCGAGCAGCACCTGACGGCAGGCACCGTGATTCAGATCGTTGTCGACCCACCGCTCCTCCGCCAGTGCCGCGAGCGGAACCTCGGTCAGTCCCGCGAGCGGGTCGCAGTCGCGGACCACCACGAGGTACGGGTCATCCACGAGCCTGCGCACCTGGTGCAATGGCGAGTACTCGGTGCCCGGCCGTTCGACGAAGATGCTGATGTCGACGTCGGCAGCGGCAGTGGAATCGGTGGCTGCGTGCAGTTCCATCATCCGCAGGTCCAGCCGCAACTCCGGGAACTCCGCCATCAGGGCGGCGACGACGGGCGGCAGCCAGGTCGCGCCGATGGAGGAGAAGTAAGCGATCGACAGCCTGCCCACCCGGCCCAGCCGCAGGTCGCCCACGACTCCTTCGACCCGATTCAGCGCCTCGAACAACGATTCCGCCTCGGCCGCGAGGGTCCGTCCCGCCACCGTGGGCTCGATTCCCCTGCCCACGCGGTCGAAGAGCCGCAGCCCTGTCTCCCGCTGCAACAGGGCGAGCTGCTGGCTCACCGCGGACGGGGTGTAGTCGAGGGCGGCGGCCGCCGCGCGAATGGAGCCGGTGGCCACAACGGCGCGCAGGAGGCGCAGACGCGGTACGTCGAGCATGCGCAGATCATACAGCACCACTTAACAGTCATAAAGTAGTAATCGCTTGTGCTGTTGAATCTGGCTGGCGACGATGGCAGTTGTGACTGAACTACTCGAGCCTCCGCGGCAGGGGCAGGCGGCCCGCTCGCCGATTCTGTCCGAACGCAACATGGCGGCAGCCGCTGTCGTCCTCACGGTGGTGCTGTGGGCCTCGGCGTTCGTGGCGATCCGCGGAATCGGGCACGCCCTGTCCCCCGCACCCCTCGCGCTGCTCCGGCTCGCGGTGGCGAGTGTCGCGCTCACCGTGCTGATGCTGCTGCGGCACCGTCGCCTCCCGAAGATTCCGACGTCGGCGACGTCGCTGCGGCTCGTCATCGCGTACGGCGTGCTGTGGCTGGCGGGATACACCGTCGCGCTGAACGCCGCCGAACGCCTTGTCGACGCGGGCACGGCGGCGATGTTGATCAACAGCGCCCCCCTGTTGATCGCGTTCGGGGCGGGCCTGTTCCTGGGCGAGGGCTTTCCGCGAACGCTCATCGTGGGTTCCGTCGTCGCGCTGGCCGGGATCGTGGTCATCGGGATGGACTCCACCGGGCAGCGTGACTGGCTCGGAGTCGTGCTGTGCATCTTGGCCGCACTGCTGTACGCGGCGGGCGTGCTGATCCAGAAGGTGACGTTGCGCAGCGTCGACGGCGCCACCGTGACCTGGCTCGGCTGTGTCGTCGGCACCGCGGTGCTCCTGCCGTGGGTGCCACAACTGCTGGGAGAACTGGCGTCGGCGCCCGCGGGTGCGATCCTGGGCGCGGTGTACCTCGGCCTCGTGCCGACCGCGATCGGATTCAGCACCTGGGCCTACGCACTGCATCGGATGGACGCGGGCAGGCTCAGCGCGACGACCTACGCCGTCCCCGCTGTCGCGGTGCTGCTGTCCTGGATCCTGCTCAGTGAGATACCGACGGCGTACGGGCTCATCGGCGGCGCGATCTGCCTGATCGGTGTCGCGATCTCCCGCTACCGGCCGCGTCGCGCCCCCGGGATGGAGTCCACGCAGGAGTAATGCCGCACCGCGATCGCCCGTTCCCCGCAGGAGGAACGGGCGATCGTCGTCACCGGACCCCACACCGCTGTCCGATCTCGACGCCGAACGCTTGCCCCGACCGGCACGGATCTCTATGCTGCTGCTGAAAGCGCTTACGAAAGCGCTTACAGGGCGACCCAACGGCGGGTGAATCAATGCACATTCCGAACCATCTCCGACTCGGCGCGCTGGTGGCCACCGCGGCCCTCGCGCTCAGTGGCTGCCTCAGCGACAACTCCGGCCAAACCGCGGGCGGGGAGGGCGCTGACGACCCGATCACCATCGGCATCTCCTTGCCGCTGACCGGCGACTTCTCCGAACCGGGCAAAGGCGTCCAGCGCGGATACGAGGCCTGGGCCAAGTATGTGAACGAGAACGGCGGCCTGCTCGGACGCCAGATCGACCTGACCATCCTCGATGACCAGTCGAACGCCGACCGCGTCGCGGCGGACTACGAGAAGCTGATCAACCAGGACGGAGTCGATCTCGTCTTCGGCCCCTTCTCCACCCGCCTTGTCGTCCCGGCCGCTCAGGTCGCCAAGGACTACGGATTTCTCTTCGTGGAACCGGCCGGTGCCGCCGAGGAGGTCTTCACCCAGGGCTTCGACAACCTCTTCTACGCGGCGCCGGCGATCGCCGACGATCACTACAACCACCTTGCCGAGACGATCCTGGCGATGCCGGCGGACCAGCGGCCCAAGACCGCTGCCTACGCCGCGATGGACGACCCGTTCGCACAGGGCACCGCCTACGGACTCAAGGACAAGCTCGAAGCGGGCGGGATCCGGACGGTCGCGGATGAGGTGTATCCGCCCAACACCACGGACTTCGGCTCCATCGCGGCCAAGATCAGCGACTCCAAGGCGGACATCGTCGTCGGCGGCACGCAGTACCAGGACGCGGTGAACCTCATCGTGGCACTGCGCCAGCTGGGGTATCAGCCCAAGCTCGCGGCGTTCTCCACCGCACCGACCAACCCGGAGTTCCCGAAGGCCATCGGCGAGCAGACCGAGGGCATCCTCTCCCCCACCGGCTACACCCCCGAGGCGGTGTACCCGAGCAACAAGGAGTTCGTCGACTTCTACACGCAGACGAACGGCACTGCGCCGACCGAGGACGAGGCGAACGCCTGGACCACCGGCCAGGTGGTGGCCGCCGCCGTCGAGGCCGTCGGCTGCGCCGACCCGACCCCCGAATGCCAGGGACAGCTCATCGACTGGCTGCACGGCAACGAGGTCGACACCGTGGTCGGACCGCTCAGCTGGGACGAGGCAGGACGCCCGAAGGGCGCGCACCTCATCCAGCAGTACGTCGACGGCAAGATCCAGATCGTTCTTCCCGATGACACCAAGGAAGCCGACCTGATCTACCCCAAGCCGAAGTGGTGATACTGACGTGAGTGGTGCACTACTTCTTCAGAGCCTCGTGCTCGGCGTGCTGCTCGGCGGACTGTATGCCCTGCTGGCAGCGGGTCTGACGCTCTACTTCGGCGTGATGCGCGTGGTGATGATCGCCCATTCGGCGTTCCTCATCCTGGCGGCTTATCTCGCCTGGTTCTTCACCACGCGAACCGGACTCGACCCCCTGCTGTCGCTGGTGATAACCGTGCCGTTGTTCTTCGGCCTGGGTGTGATGATGCAACGGCTGCTGATCTCCCGGCTGCGGCCCGCGACGCTCACGATGATGTCGGTGCTGCTGACGTTCTCGATCGCGCTGCTGATCGAGGGAACACTCGGCTTCGCCTTCACCGGAACGCACCGGCGCATCCGGCTTCCGTACTCCGGCGCCCATTTCGAACTCTTCGGCGCCAGCATCGCGGTGGTCAAGCTGATCGCGTTCGGGTTGGCGGCGGTGTCGCTGGCCGGGCTGTTCGTACTGCTGAAGATGACCCGCTTCGGCCAGGCGCTACGGGCGACGATCCAGCACAGGGATGCCGCCCAGCTCGTCGGCATCAACACCGACAGGGTCGCCGGCTACGGCTTCGGCCTCGGCCTCGCCACGGCGGCGATCGGCGGAACGGCGCTCTCGCTGGACTCCACGATCTATCCGTCCCTGCACTGGCACTGGATCGGTCCGCTGATGGCGATCATCGTCGTCGGTGGTCTCGGCAGCATTCCCGGCGCCGCGATCGCCGCGATGGCACTCGGGCTCGGCCAGAGCCTGCTGCAAATCCCGCTCGGGACCACCTGGGCGCAGACGTTCTTCTACATCGCCCTGTTCGCCACGTTGATGCTGCGACCACAGGGATTCTTCGGAGGCCGCCTTGCCCAGCGATTCTGACCTCGTGCGGGTCCACAAAACCGGCGGCGGGCGCACGGCCCGTGCGGTGAAGCTGCTCGCGGTAGCGGCACTGGCCGCGCTGGTGATCGCCTTCCCCGGCCTCGCCCCCGACTCGTTCATCCTCTCGGTCGGCGTGGTGATCATGAGCTACGCCGTGCTGGCTACCTCGTGGAACTTCGTCGGCGGCTTCACCGGTTACATCTCACTGGGCCACGCGTCCTATTCCGGGCTCGGCGGGTACGCGACGGCGCTGCTGATCCTCGAGACCGACATGAACCCCTGGGTCGCGCTGATCCTGGCCGGACTCATCGTCGCGGCGATCGCGGTGCCCATCGGCATCGCCAGCCTGCGGGTTCGCGGGGCGTCGTTCGTCATCGTCTCGATCGCACTCGTGCTGATCCTGCTGCTGGTCTTCCAGAGTTGGGGCTCGTTCACCGGTGGTTCCAACGGACTGCGGGTGCCCCGGCCGTTCGGCGACGACGTGCTGCGCCCCGAACAGCACGAGCGGTTCTTCTACCTGCACGCAGCGCTGCTGGCAGTGGCACTGCTGTGCTGGTGGGCCATCAACCGATCCCGCTTCGGTATGGGACTCAAGGCGATCCGCGAGGACGAGGACAAGGCGCAATCGCTCGGCGTGCCGACGTTCACCTACAAATTGGTCGCGTTCGTCGTGTCCGCGTTCTTCACCGCGCTCGGCGGCGGGCTCTACGCCCTGTGGTTCGGCTTCCTCGACCCGATCTTCCAGTTCTCCATCCTGGTCGGCTCCTACATGGTGCTGATGAGTCTGCTCGGTGGCATCCGGAGCCTGTTCGGACCGCTGCTGGGCGCGGTGCTCGTCGGCTACGCCATGGAGTTCTTCAAGGCCCAGTACGGCGACACCCAGATTCACCTGATCGCGATGGGTGTGCTGCTCGCTGCGGTGGTGCTGTTCATGCCCGACGGGATCATCCCGGCCCTGACCAACCTGGTGAGCCGGTTCCGCCCGCAGGCGGCGTCGATCAGGGAGGTCAGTGCGGCCGAACTCGCCGAGCAACGCAGAACGGCCGAGCAGACTTCCGCAGACTCCAAAGAAGAGGTGCACCGATGACCGCGAACGGCGAGGACACCATCGGCCTCGCGACCGTCGGCCTGACCAAGTCCTTCGGTGGCGTCCACGCCGTGGACGGGGCGAGCGTCGCCTTCCACCACGGCAAGGTCAACGCGCTGATCGGCCCCAACGGTTCGGGCAAGACCACGTTCTTCAACTGCGTCACCGGCATGATCAAGCCCGACGCGGGAAGTGCGAGCTATCGGGGCAGGGACATCACCGGCAAGGCTCCACATCGGATCGCCCGTGCCGGTATCGGTCGCAGTTTCCAGCTGTGCCGGATCTTTCCGCGCATGACGGTGCTGGAGAACATGCTGGTCTCCGTCCACTCCCCCACGTTGTTCGCCCGGCTCGCCTCGGCCCGTCATCACGGCGACATGGAGCGGGCACGCGAACTTCTCGCCCGCGTCGGCATTGACCATCTGGAGAACACGGAGGCCCGCGATCTGTCCTACGGCCAGCAGAAGCTGCTCGAACTCGCAGGCGTGCTGATGGCGGACCCCGAGACCATCATGCTTGACGAGCCCGCCGGTGGGGTGAACCCGGCCCTGATCGACCGCATCGGCAGCCTGGTGCGCTCACTCAACGCCGAGGGCAGAACCTTCCTCATCGTCGAGCACAACATGGACATGGTGATGAGCCTGTCCGACCACGTCGTCGTCTTCGACCGGGGCAGGCCCATCGCCGAGGGCACACCGGACGAGGTCCAGAACGACCCCCGAGTCCTGGAGGCCTACCTTGGCGTCTGAGAGAGCTTCTGAGAACTGGGAGTTGGGTGGTCACGGTGATCCGTGGAACTCGGCCGACGAAGTCCCGCTGTCGAGGCGGCAGGGCGCCAACCAGCAAAACCGGACAGTCCCTGGAAGTCAGAGCCCTGGCGACTCGATCGCGGACCCGAGTTCTCAAACGGACTCTGAGAGAAACCCGGACAAGTATCTCCTAGAACTCGTCGACATCGAAGCGGGCTACGGCCGCGCGGCGCTGGTGCTGCGCGGACTGACCGTGCGAGTGCCACCGGCCAGTGTGGTCTGTCTTGTCGGTCCCAACGGGGCGGGTAAGTCCACAGTGCTCAAGGTGGCCAGTGGCATGCTCACGCCTCGCTCGGGGCGGGTGCTGGTCGGCGACCAGGACGTCACCGGCCGTGGACCGCAGCGGATGCTCGAAGCAGGGCTTTCCCATGTCCTGCAAGGACACAGCGTCTTCAAGGAGATGGCGGTCTCGGAGAACGTGCTGCTCGGCGCGTACACGATGAAGGACAAGTCGGAGATCGCCGACCGGGTCGACTTCGTCAAGAGCCTCTTCCCCGTGGTGGCGCAGCGGTGGAGTTCCCTCGCCGGGGCACTCTCCGGTGGCCAGCAGAAGCAGGTGGAGTTCGCCAGGTCACTCATGGTCAGCCCTCGGGTGGTACTGCTGGACGAACCGTCGATGGGACTCGATCCCAAAGCGACTGCCACCGTGTTCGAGCAGGTCGCCCGGATGCGGGACGCGGGCACCGCGGTACTGCTCGTCGAGCAGAACGCCCGCAGAGCGCTGGAGACGGCCGACCTCGGTTGTGTGCTTGACCTCGGCCGGGTCCATATTGCCGGCCCCGCCGCCGACCTGCTCGCCGATCCGCAACTCGCCGACCTCTACCTGGGCAACCGTCGTGCGGCCGGCGAATCCACGCCACCGGCCGGTTCGACGGCCACCAATTCGACACCATGACGCCGAGTTCCGACACCGGGAGCAGAAATCTCATGACCACGCACACCTACCGCATCCTGATGAACGGCGTCACCGGCCGGATGGGCTACCGCCAGCATCTGCTGCGGTCGATTCTGGCGATCCGCGACGAGGGCGGCATCGCCGTCGACGACGGGAACCGGATCCAGGTGGAGCCGGTGCTGGTGGGCCGCAACGCCGACAAGCTGGCCCGGCTCGCCGAACAGCACGGGATCGCCGAATGGAGCACCGACCTCGACACGCTGCTGGCCGAGGACGCCGCGCAGATCTACTTCGATGCCCAGGTCACCAGTGAGCGCAAGAAGGCCATCCTCAAAGCCGCGGTTGCGGGCAAACACATCTACACCGAGAAGCCGGTCGCGGCCACGGTCGACGAAGGCATGGAACTTGTCCGGGCCGCCGAAGCGAGCGGCATCGTCAACGGTGTCGTGCACGACAAGCTGTACCTGCCGGGCCTGCAGAAGCTCAAGCGCGTGATCGACTCCGGGTTCTTCGGCCGGATCCTCTCCGTGCGCGGGGAGTTCGGCTACTGGGTGTTCGAGGGTGACCACACGCCGGCGCAACGACCCAGCTGGAACTACCGGGCCGAGGACGGCGGCGGCATGGTGCTGGACATGTTCTGCCACTGGAACTACGTGTTGGAGAACCTGTTCGGCAAGGTCAGGGCCGTCACCGCGAAAGCGGTCACGCACATCCCCGAGCGCTGGGACGAGCACGGCAAGCGCTATGACGCGACAGCGGACGACGCGGCGTATGCGATCTTCGAACTCGACGGCGACGTGATCGCCCAGGTCAACTCCTCGTGGGCGGTGCGCGTCGAGCGCAAGGAGCTCGTGGAGTTCCAGGTCGACGGTACGCACGGCTCCGCGGTGGCAGGCCTGTTCGGCTGCCGGGTACAGCCACGCGTGCGCACACCGAAACCGGTGTGGAACCCCGATCTGCCCACCACCGAGGATTTCCGCGCCCAGTGGGACGAGGTGCCGGACAACCAGACGTTCGGCAACGGCTTCCGGGCCCAGTGGGAACAGTTCCTGCTCGACGTGCACCACGGCAGGCCCCATCCCTACGACCTCGCTGCCGGGGTGCGCGGGCTCCAGCTCGTCGACGCCGGGCTCACCTCCTCCGCGGAGGGCCGCACCGTCACCATGCCGGAGGGTGGTGCCGCGTGAGCCGGGAGGCAACCCGAATCCAGCTGCCCACGACCGAAGGCACCTGGACCGACGTCGAACTTCGCGAGCCACGCCAGTGGAAGGACCACCCCCGGCCCTACGCGTCGCGCGTCGCGTTCGCGGCGGCGCACGTGGTGGCCGATCCACTCGGTGACAACACCCCCGGCGCCCCCGCGGTCGTGGACTGGGAGTCCACACTGGCTTTCCGGCGTGAGCTGCTGCGCTACGGACTCGGCGTGGCGGAGGCCATGGACACCGCGCAGCGGAACATGGGCCTCGACTGGCCTGCCGTGCAGCAGCTCGTCCGGCGCAGTGCCGAGCAGGCGAGGGCGCAGGACGCCAGGATCGCCTCCGGCGCGGGCACCGACCACCGCGCCGAGATCAGTGGTATCGACGAGGTCATCGCGGCCTACGAGGAACAGGTCGCCTTCGTGGAATCGACCGGCTCACAGGTGATTCTGATGGCCTCGCGTCACCTCGCCCGCGAAGCGCGCTCGGCCGAGGACTACCGGCGGGTGTACGACACGATTCTTCGACAGGTGGCCGAACCGGTGATCCTGCACTGGCTCGGCGAGGCCTTCGACCCGCAACTGGCCGGCTACTGGGGTTCGACGGATGTGGCCACCGCTACGGAAACGTTCCTCGGCCTGGTTCGCGAGCACGCGGACAAGATCGACGGAGTGAAGGTCTCGCTGCTCTCGGCCGAACACGAGCGCGGCCTGCGCGCCGAGCTGCCGGACGGCGTGCGGCTCTACACCGGCGACGACTTCAACTATCCCGAGCTGATCCGCGGCGACCCGGAACACCATTCGGACGCACTGCTCGGCGCGTTCGCCGCGATCGCCCCAGCCGCGTCGGCCGCGCTGTCCGCGCTCGACGAGGGCGACTTCGCAACCTATGACGCGGAGATGGCTCCCACCCTGCCCCTTTCGCGGCACATCTTCAGCGCGCCCACGTTCTACTACAAGACGGGGATCGCTTTCATGGCATGGCTCAGCGGCCACCAACCCGGCTTCACGATGGTCGGCGGGCTGCAGTCGGCGCGCGGCGTGCCGCATCTGGCACGCGTGTTCGAACTCGCCAACGAAGCGCGGCTGCTGCCCGACCCCGAGTTCGCCGCGCACCGCATGCGGCTGTGGCTCGAGGCGGCGGGAGCGGGCCGATGACCAGCACACACACCCCTTCGACGCGGGCAGAGGAACTGGACGTCCCGTCCGGCCTGCCCGCCCGCGTGGCCACCCCGCGCCCCGGCGACCCCCGGCTGGCACGGTTGTCGCTGAACCAGCGCACCACCGCTCGCTGGTCGCTGCGAGAGGCGGTGGACGGCTGTGTGGCGGCCGGCATCGGCTCGATCGGTGTGTGGCGTGAACCGGTCGCCGAAGTAGGGCTCGACATCGCCGTCCGGATGATCGGCGATGCGGGTCTGCGGGTGTCGTCGCTGTGCCGGGGAGGGTTCTTCACCGCTGCCGACCCGGTCGCCCGTGCCGCGGCACACGAGGACAACATCACCGCCCTCGACGAGGCGGCGGCACTGGGCTGCGACACACTCGTGCTGGTGCCCGGGGGGCTGCCCGAGGGCGACCGGGACCTCGCCGCCGCGCGAGCCCGTGCCGCCGAGGCTGTCGCCGCACTCGTGCCCCCTGCTCTCGAACGCGGTGTGCGTCTCGGTATCGAACCGATGCACCCCATCTTCGCCGCCGACCGTGGGGTGATCTCGACGCTGGCGCAGGCCCTGGACATCGCGGAGCAGCATCCCGCGGACGCGGTCGGTGTCGTGGTGGACACGTTCCACGTGTGGTGGGAGCCGGGTGTGCTGGCGCAGATCGCCCGTGCCGGAGACCGCATCGTCAGTTACCAGGTTTGCGAGTGGATCACCCCGTTGCCCGCGGACTCCCTGCTCAGCCGCGGAATGATGGGCGACGGTCACATCGACTTCGGCGCGCTGACCAGAGCTGTGGCCGCCGCGGGCTACACCGGGGACGTCGAGGTTGAGATCTTCAATGCCGACGTCTGGGCCGCCCCCGGCGCCGACGTCGTGGCCACTCTGGCGCGCAGATACGTCGAGATCGTGGAGCCGCAACTGTAGCGACTCCTCCCCCGGGTTTCCTCAGTTGGGAAGGACCACGTCGATGAAACGAAGACTGCCCGCCGCACTGGCCGCGGGACTGCTCGTACTCGTGGGCACGGCCGCGACCGGCACCACGCCGTCCGCTGCCGAGCCGTCACCCGCAGGATTCCACGGATTCGCCGTGGTCAAGCCGCGCGCGACCGACCGGCACTGGGAACCGCTGACGCCGGGCAAGTGGGCGTTCGAGGACGGCCAGGTCGTCATGACGGAACGCGGCGAGGCACCGGACGGGCCGCGCCGACCGTTCGAGTACGCGATTGTCGAGAAGGGACCCGAGCTCGGTTCGCTTCGCTATCGGGCCGAGGTACGCATCGACGAACCGGTGACCCGCAACGACCGGGACGTCATCCTGGTCTTCAACTACCAGTCGCCCACGCGCTTCTACTACGCGCACCTGTCCCAGGACAACACGATCTACCCGCACAACGGGATCTTCGTAATCGACAACGCGGACCGCGAACGCATCGACGACCAGTGGAACGGCGATTTCGGCGCCCCGGCAGCCATCGACGACACGGAATGGCACGACGTCCGGCTGGACTATGACGCGCCGTCAGGACGGATCGCGGTGTATGTCGACGAAACGCGCGAGCCTCTGATGACCGCGACCGACAAGAGTTTCTCCGGCGGCCGGGTGGGCTTCGGCTCGTTCGACAACCACGGCCGCATCCGCGACGTGACCGTGGCCGGCGTCCGGGCCCGGCCGGGCCCGGACGCCCCCTGAAAGCACACCGGTCCCCGAAAGCGCACCACGGGGCCGGTGAGGCTGTCGGCCGGCACCGGCAGTGAGTGTCAATCCCACACCCCACCGCGAGGGATGGAGTCCAACGATGGACAAACACAGATGGTGGGTCCCCGTGATCACCGCGACAGTGCTCACGGCGACCCTGGTGGCACCACCGGTGACGGCTGTCGCCGCCGCGCCGGAAGACCAACCGATCATCGATCCGATCCCGGAGGATCCGAAACAGTCCCGCCTCGGCCTGGTACTCGAGGAGTACGCGCAGCTCCCCGAGACCGAACCGACCCCGCCTGCGACCGATGGCCGGTTGACGCGGCACAACCGCATCAACCACATCGGCGAGATGCCCGACGGCTCCGGCCGGATGTACGTGCCCGACCTCAACGGTCCCCTGTATCTCATCGACGGCGAGCAGCAGCACGTCTATCTGGATTTCAAGGAACGCTTCGAGGACTTCTTCTCCGGCCGTGGCCTGGGCAGCGGCTTCGGTTTCGCGACCTTCCATCCGGAGTTCGAGAGCAACGGCAAGCTCTACACGGTGCACACCGAGGACAGGGACGCCATTGCCGAGAAGGAGCCGACCTACCCGAACCAGCCCAACGCGTTCGTGCAGAGCGTGGTGACCGAGTGGACCGCGGACGATCCCGCTGCCGATCAGTTCAGTGGCACCCAACGGGAACTCTTCCGGTTCGGGTTCACCACCCAGATCCACGCCATCCAGCAGATCGACTTCAACACGACGGCCGAGCCGGGTGACGAGGACTACGGTCTGCTCTACCTGGCGGTCGGCGACGGCGGTATCGGCGTGAACACCGATGTGCCGCAGGACCTGAGCACCCCGGCAGGCAAGATCCTGCGAATCGATCCGCAGGGCACCAACGGACCGGGCGGCCAGTACGGCATTCCCGAGACCAACCCGTTCGTCGGTGAACCGAACGCGATCGGCGAGATCTATGCCATCGGGTTGCGGGACCCGCACCGGTTCGCCTGGGACCGTGGCGGCAAGAACGCGATGTATCTCGGCCACATCGGTCAGCGCGCGATCGAAGCGGTGTACGAGGTGCGGGCCGGGGACAACTTCGGCTGGAGCGAGCGCGAGGGCAATTTCAGGTTCGAGCCCGAGTTCCAGTGCTACCTGTACCCGCTGCCGGAGGATGACGAGAAGTACGGCTACACCTATCCGGTCGCGCAGTTCGACCACGAGCGACCGGCCAACTGGCCGTGCAACTCCGACGCGGGTCACGCGATCTCCGGCGGACAGGTCTACCGGGGCTCGGAGCTGCCTCTCCTGCGGGGCAAGTACATCTTCGGTGACCTGGTGGACGGCCGGGTGCTCTACACCGAGGTGAACCAGATGAAGCGGGGCCGCGAGTCCGCGACACTGCACGAGCTGCAGCTGTTCGACACCAGCGGCAAGCGGATGCGGATGACGGATTTCGTCGGTGACGGACGTGTGGACCTGCGGTTCGGCATGGACGCCAAGGGTGACCTCTACCTGCTCGCCAAGGCGAACGGCAAGATCTGGAAGGTCACCGGCACCCGTTGGGGCTCGGGATCCGAGGTCACCAAGAAGGTCGAGCGCGACCTGGTGGCGCATTACGACTTCGAGCACCCGTTCCCCGCCGATGACGCCAAGGAGTCCGACCAGGGCTCGTCGCGGACCCTGCTGGACCTCGTCAACGGCGGCGAGGACATGCGGATCGACGACGGCGCCTTCCCCGGCAGCAACAACGCCCTCCAGTTGAAGCAGGTCAACCCCGGCCAGAACGGGAACGATGACTGGAAGGCCGGCGTCTGGGACGGTGACGCCGACGGCGTGGAGTCGCTCAAGGCGTTCAACGGGGCCAAGGGCGCGACGGTGATGGGCTGGTTCAAGATGACCGGTGAGAACCCGAGCCCCAACTCCACCACGGCGAACCCCGACGACCGCTACAACGCCGTCGGCCTTGCCGGGATCCTCAGCGGGGACTCCGAAGGGCACGGCGTACGGGCCCTGCTGGAGCTGATCAACGTGGATGGTGAGCTACGGCTCGTCGCCCTCGGCCGCAGGATCGACGGCGGCAGCTCGCAGACGTTCGCGGCTCGGCAGGACTGGCAGGAGCTGCTCCCGCAGAACGAGTGGGTGCACCTAGCGGCGACGTTCGACTACACGACCGGCGAGATGGCCCTCTACCGCAACGGGAGGGCGATTCCCGGGTTCTACACGAACACGGGCGACCCCTGGCAGGTCGACGGGACGGGCACCACCGCGACCAACCCGCGTGGGATCAAGATCGGCGGAAGCTTCCCGCAGAACAACCAGGAACGCAATCCGTGCAACTGCCGGATGGATTCGTTGATGTTCCTGGACAAGTCCGCGGACGCCGGCACGATCTGGCAGCAGTACCTGCGCTTCTTCTGGCACTGATGTCGCGCGGGAGCGAGTTTCCGCAGCACTGACGCACGGCTCACCAACCGAGGGCCCGGCCGGGCACACCCGGCCGGGCCCTCGCCCGTCGCAAAGCGACACAACGCCTCTCGCACTTTCCCGGGAAAGTGCGAGAACAGGTCTCGCACTTTTGTGGGAAAGTGCGACTGGCGTGGCACTGGTCAGCGGGCTGGGCGGACGTGGCGGATTATTTGTCTGCGCAGGAGGTTCGGCAGGAGCCTGCGGGCCAGTACGGTCTGGCTGGTTCCTCTCCCTGGGAAGACGAAGAGCGGGGCACGACGGGAGGCCAAGGCCGCCTCGACGGCATCGAGTGCCTCCTCCGGGGGCATTCCGCTGCGCCCACCGAGCACGCCGGGGTCAATGGCCCGAACCCCTTGGGCCAGCGGTGTCTCCACCTGCCCCGGGCAGACACACAGAACCCGGACCCCGCTTCCCGCGACCTCCTGGGCCAGTACCTCGGCGAACGCGGTGACCGCGAACTTGGACGCCGAGTACGCGGCCAGCCGTGGTGAGGGCAGCCAGCCCGCCAGCGAACCGAACAGCACCACCTCGCCGTCACCTCGGTCGAGCATCCCCGGCACGACAGCCCTGGTCACGTGCACCGTACCCAGGAAGTTCACCTCGACCACCCGGCGCAGCGACGGCAGTGCGTGCTCCAGGGCCGGACCTATCCGGCACAGCCCTGCCGCGTGGACGAGCCGGTCGATCGGGCCGAGCTCCCCGGTGACGCGCTCGACAACGCCGGTGACCGCAGCCGCGTCCGTGACGTCGCAGCTGAACGTGTGCGTGTTCGATGAGCGCAGGGCGGTGTCCGCCAGACCGGACGAGTCCAGGTCCACGGCGGCCACCCGCACCCCGGCCGCGGCGAGCCGTTGCGCCGCCATCCTGCCCATACCGCTGGCCGCACCGGTGACCAGTGCCGTACGCACCCGGCCCCGCGCGCTCATCCGATCTCCCGTGCGTCGTCGAAGGTCATGCGCAGGATGCCGATCTCGCTGGTCGTGAGCGCCGAACGGGACAGCCGCAACGCGCGCAGGGGGTCAGCGGCGGGATGGTCGCCGAGCAGCAACCGGGCGCCCCCGGGCCTGGCGCGCACTCTCGCCGGACGCATCCGCCACGGGGTCCTGCGCAGCACACCGTCCTGGTGTGTGTAGGCGTCGACCGACGTCCCGCCGGTACCCGGCGGCACGGGCAGTCCACGCCGAACCCGCAGCGCCAGTACGAGCTGTCCGTCCTTCCTGACCACACACACGTGTGCCCTTCCGGTGAACCGGATGTCGATGTCGGCCAACTCCTTGGGAAAGCCCCAGATCGACCGGCCCGCCTGCAGCGTGAAGCCCTGGTTCACCGGAAGCCAGTGGATATAGGCGCCCACACTCTTCCGCTCACCCGGCAGCCGGGCGAGAAGCGCGAGAGCGAACTCGTGATAGGGCCCGAGATCGCCGTCGGTGTACCGCACGAACGCCAGTGAGCACAACGCACGTCCTCGCACCGTTCGCACCGGCTCGAGGCCGGTGTGGGAGAGCAGCCCGCGGGCCGCGTCCACCGGGCTGGTGAACAGCGCCGAGCACGCACTCGCCGAGCGCACCTCGACCGGCATCCGGACCTGCTCACCGAGGATAATATGAGTCATAACCCAAGTAGAACACGTTCTGCTTCGACTGACACCAGTTGACATACGCAACAATCTCTCTACTTCACCACACATAGAACTTGTTCTCTGTGTGGTGATGGGATACCGTCCGAGAACAGGAGTTGACACGCGTCAAGAACGCCGAGAGGTGTCGCGATGAGTCCGAGAACGTGCATCATCGGCGCTGGGATCAGCGGGCTGACCGCGGGCAAGATGCTGTCCGACTACGGAATTCCGTACATCTGTTTCGAGTCGTCCGACCGGATCGGCGGCAACTGGGCCTTCGGCAACCCCAACGGGCACTCCAGTGCGTACCGCTCGCTGCACATCGACTCCTCAAGGCATCGACTGTCCTTCAAGGACTTTCCGATGCCCGAACACTTCCCCGACTTTCCGCACCACTCCCACATCAAGGAGTACCTGGAGGAGTACGCCGAGGCGTTCTCGCTCAAGAACAACATCCGCTTCCGAACCGCTGTCCAGCACGCCCGCCGGCTGCCCGCGGGCGGCTGGGAGATCCGGACCGAGGACGAGCAGGTCCACCGGTTCGACGCCCTCGTGGTGGCCAACGGCCACCACTGGGACGCCCGGTTCCCGGACTTTCCCGGCGAGTTCGAAGGACGCACACTGCACTCCCACCACTACATCGACCCGCGGACTCCCCTCGACCTGACCGGACAACGCATTCTCATCGTCGGCCTCGGCAACAGCGCCGCCGACATCGCGGTGGAGCTGTCCCAGCGCGCGCTGGACAACACGGTCGTGCTCTCAACACGGTCGAGCGCCTGGATCGTGCCGAAGTACATCATGGGCATTCCGGCCGACACGCTGTTCGCGACGAGTCCGCACGTTCCCCTGTCCTGGCAGCGCAGGCTCTCCAGGAAGAGCCCGGTACTGCTGACCGGACGGCCCGAACGGTTCGGTCTGCCGACGCCGAATCACCACTTCCTCGAAGCCCACCCGACCCAGTCGCAGGAGCTGCCGCTGCGGCTCGGCTCGGGTGACGTGACCGCGAAACCGAACGTCTCCCGCCTCGCCGGACGCTCTGTCGAGTTCGCCGACGGCACGAGGGAAGAGTTCGACGTGATCATCTACGCTACCGGCTACAACATCACTTTTCCGTTCTTCGACCCGGATTTCATCAGCGCGCCGGACAACCGGTTTCCGCTGTACAAGAGGATGTTCAAACCCGGCGTCGACGACCTCGCGTTCGTCGGGTTCGCCCAGTCGACGCCGACCCTGTTCCCCTTCGTTGAATGCCAGTCGCGGCTGCTCGCGGCGTGGCTCGGCGGTTTGTACCGCCCACCCTCGGACGAGGTCATGCGACGTGTGATCGTCGCCGACGAGCGGCGGTTCGTCGGCCACTTCGCGGACCGGCCGCGGCACACCCAGCAGGTTGACTACTTCGTCTACGAGCACGAGGTCCGCACGAAGGAACTACCGGGAGGGCTGCGCCGCGTCCGCGAGCGGGGTCCGGTGGCACTGACCGGGCGCGGCGGGTGAACGTGGTGAAAGCAGGTCTGCTGGACGGTGGCGTATCCGAGCGAGGTGATCGGCGTAGGACAGCGCTGCTCGCCGCGCTCGATCAACTGCTCCGCAAGGGGTCGCTGGCCTCGATCAACGTCAGGGACATCTCCCGGCGGGCCGAGGTGACCAGGTCCGCCTTCTACTTCTACTTCGAGAACAAGGCCGCGGCGGTGGCCGCCCTGTGCGACGAGATGTATTCCGACGCCCTGGCCGCGGGCCAGATCCTGTTACGCGGAGACGGCCCCGCCGCCGACCGGATCGGCCGGATGATCACCGGTCTGTTCCGGGCGTGGTCGGCACATCGGCACGTGTTCCGCGCACTGCTCGACGCACGGGACGCCGACCCGGCGGTGCGCGCGCTGTGGGACCGGGACCGGGAGTCCTTCGTCGCGCCGATCGCGGCGATGATCGAGGGTGAACGCGCGGCAGGCCGGGCACCGGCCGGCCCGGAGGCCACCGTACTGGCCGCCGTGCTGCTCGATCTCAACGACCGCGCGCTGGAACGACTCTCCCGGCCGGGCGGCACCCCGATACCACGGAAGCAGTTACACGCGGCACTGGTGACCGTGTGGTTGCGGACGATTTACGGAGAGACCGCATGACACCCACCCGGATCACCTTTCCCGTCGAGGGCGACACCTGTGCCGGACTGCACTACACCGGCGATCGCGATGCCGCCGACGCCACCACGGGACGTCCGTGTGTGGTGATGGGGCACGGGTTCGGTGCCACGATGGACTGCGGGCTCGACGGCTTCGCCCGCCGGTTCGCGGCGGCCGGACTGGACGTGCTGACCTTCGACTACCGCGGGTTCGGCACCAGCGGGGGCGAACCACGGCAGACGGTGTCGATCCGCGGCCAGCAGGCCGACTTCGCCGCCGCGATCGGGACCGCCCGCCGGCTCCCCGGCGTGGACGCCGGACGCATCGTCCTGTGGGGTGTCTCGCTGGCGGGTGGCCATGTCCTCGTCGGCGGCGCGCGGGCGTCCGGGATCGCCGCGGTCATCGCGCTCGTTCCGTTCGTGGACGGCCTCGCCGCCACCCGGCACGCGTGGCGACAGCACACCGCCGGCCAGTTGCTGCGCTCCACGGTGACCACGCTGGGCGGCAGCGTGGCACGGCTCGTGCGGCGCAGGGAGCCGTTGTTGCCGATCGCGGGCGAACCGGGACAGCGAGCCGCGCTGACCCTGCCCGGCAATCGCACGGCCTACCAGTCGATCGCCGGGCCCACCTGGCGGAACGAGATCAATGCCAGGGCCGCGCTGCAGACCGTTCGGTACCGGCCCGCGAGGTATGCCGGACAGGTGCGCTGCCCGCTGCTGGTGCAGGTCGCCGACCTCGACCGGACCAGTCCACCGCGGGCCGCCGCACGAGCCGCCGAGGCGGGCAGGGCCGAGGTGCGGCACTACCCCTGCGACCACTTCGACGTGTTGCCCGGCCAGCCATGGCACGAGATCGCGGTCGAGCATCAACTGGCCTTCCTGCGCCGTCGACTCGGCGCTGCCGACAGCCACGACCGAAAGCAGGCGCAGTTGTGAACGTGCGAAACCCCGCGCTCGACGCGATGTCCCGACTGACCGCACCCGGCGCCGAGTTCGAGTTGGCCGCCGAGGACGTCCTCGGCAGCACGATGCCGGTTTTCGCCCGTCGCCACCGGTCACTCGGGCAGGTGCTCGAGGCGTCCCCGCATTACGGGGACGCGGACTACATCGTGACCGAGCGGGGCAGGATCGGCTTCCGGGAGCACGCTGCGCGGGTCGCCGCCCTCGCCACGGAACTGCGCTCCCGGTACCGGGTCGGCAAGGGTGATCGGGTCGGGATCCTGGCCGCCAACTCCCCCGAGTGGATCATCACTTTCTGGGCGACGGTGTCCATCGGCGCCATCGCCGTCGGATACAACGCCTGGTGGTCGCGGCGCGAGGTGGAGCACGCACTCGGCCACACCCGACCCAAGGTGGTGGTGGCCGACGCCAAGCGGGCGGCACTAATCGGCCCCGGCGTCGACGTGCTGACCGTCGAGGAAGACCTGGCCCCGATCACGACGGCGAAGTCCGACGCGACAGCCACGGCCGACCTCCCGGAACCGGCCGGCCTTGCCGAGGACGATCCGGCGGTCATTCTCTACACCAGCGGAACCTCAGGGCGACCCAAGGGCGTCGTGCACTCGCACCGCAACCTTCTCGCGGTTGCCGACTACCACCGGTTCAACGACGCCATCGTCGCGGCGCTCGGGGACCCGACCCCGCAGGCCGACCGCAGGTACCTGCTGGCCCTCCCGCTCTTCCACGTCGCGGGTCTGCACAACCTCGCCGTACCCCGGCTCGCGACCGGCAGCGCCGTCGTGGTGCACGAGGGCCCCTTCGAGCCCGACCGGGTGCTGCGGCTGATCGAGAGCGAACGGGTCACCAACTGGGGGGCGGTGCCCACCATGGCCAAACGCCTCGTCGAACACGGAGACCTCGACGCCTACGATCTCTCCTCGCTCACCGCCTTCGCACTGGCGTCGGCCCCGTCCTCCCCGGAGTTCAAGAACCGGCTGCGCGCCGCACTACCGGTCGCGCGTCAATCCCTTGTGGACAGTTATGGGCTGACGGAGACCTCGACCGCCGTCTCGGTCGCGTCACCGCTGGACCTGGCCGAGGCGCCGGGCACCGTCGGCAGGCCGATCGTGACAGTGCGGGTGGAGATCCGCGACGAGAACGGCGAACCGGTTCCCGAGGGCGTGGAAGGGGAGATCGCCGTGCGCAGCCCCTTCACCATGCTCGGCTACTGGGAGGATCCGGACGCCACGGCGAGCGCCCTGCGCGATGACCGCTGGCTGCACACCGGCGACATCGGGCTGCTCGAGAACGGGCGAATCCGCCTGACCAGCAGGCGTGGGGACCTGATCCTGCGCGGCGGCGAGAACGTGTACCCGGCCGAAGTGGAGAGTGTGCTCGGTGAGCATCCCGATGTCGACGAATGCGTGGTCCTCGGTACACCCGACGACGATCTGGGCGAGGCGGTCCTCGCCGTGGTCGTGCCGAGGGCAGGCACGCAACTGACCGCGGAAGGGCTCTCCGACTTCTGCCGGGATCGGCTGGCGTACTTCAAGGTGCCCGCGCGGTGGCGCATCACCGGCCGGCCGTTGCCCCGCAACGCCACCGGCAAGGTGCTGCGCCGGGAGGTCACGACCTGACTCCCCCACCGAAGTGCACACACGCGTCAGGCACGCGCTAGAGCCAGCCTCCCAGGTGAACCAGGGCCCGATCGCTACCGCCCGCCGAACCGCCGCCCCGCGCGGAGCAGATCGGGCACCGTGGCGAACTTGACGCGCGGCCTGTCCAGCCCGGATTCCACGCCGCGCCTGCGCTCGGCGCGGTCGATCGCCAGCATCTCCCGCCTGCCGAGGGCATCGGGCTGGCGGCGCCGGACCAATCGGGCGAATTCGCGTGCGGAACCGGCAGGCTCCGGCAGCCTGCCCGCTGCGGCATCGTCGAGAAGACTGTCGACGGTTTCGGCCGAACACGTTCTGTTGGCACCGATCCCGCCGGACGGCCCGCGTTTGACCCAGCCGACGACGTAGGTGCCGGGGAGGTGCTCCCCCGTCACCGTCGTGGTCACCCGGCCGGCCTTGTGCGGCACGGTGTCGGTGGCCTCATCGAACGGCAGATCCGGGACCGGCGCACTGCGGTAGCCGATGGACCTGATGACCAGTCCCGCCCGCAGGGCGTCCACATGCGACTCCTGCCCGGAGCCGGCGTCGCGCACCACCCGCACCGAGTCCACCCGCTCGTCGCCGCACAGCGCCGACGGCGCGGAGCGGAACCGGAACACGATGCGCCTGCCCTCCGGAGGCGGTGCCGACCAGTCCACCTTCACCAGGGGTACGTCGCCGAACAGAGCGGCCTTGGAGCCCGGCCCGGCCGAGGCGATCGCCGCACGCCCGGCGTCGACGTGGTCGTCGACGACCACGTCGACGCCGGGCAACTGCCGGAGCGCGAGAAACTCGGGGCGGGTGAAGGCGGCTTGCCCGGGCCCCCTGCGCCCGAGCACCACCACCTCACGCACCCTGCTCCGGCGCAGCGCGGCCAGCGCGTGGTCCGCGATGTCCGTCGCCGCGAGCCGATCCGGATCGGTGACGAGGATGCGCGCGACATCCAGCGCCACGTTTCCATTGCCCACCACCACGGCACGCGTGGCCGAGAGGTCGACGGCGTCCGGGTCGATGTCCGGGTGGGAGTTGTACCAGCCGACGAACTCGGTGGCGGAGATGCTGCCGGCCTTGTCCTCACCGGGAACACCCAGCGTCCTGTCGTTCGCGGCGCCCACGGCATAGATGACGGCGTGGTGATGCGCCATGATCTCGGCATGGGTGACGTCGGTGCCCACGTCGACGTTCAGCTGCAGGTTCAGCCTCGGGTGCCGGTAGAGAGCGGCGAAGCTGTCCCCGACCTTCTTGGTCGAGGGATGGTCGGGCGCGACCCCGAACCGCACGAGGCCGCCGGGCACCGGCATCCGGTCGATCATCGTCACCTCGGCGCCGGTGGTCCGCAGCAGGGACTGCGCCGCGTAGGACGCCGCGGGACCCGTACCGACGACCGCGATGCGGAGCGTGCCCACCTCATGGGGCAGCGACCGGGGGAACCGCGGCTTCCCCCAGGCGTTGTCCGTGTTGCCGGCGCTGCCGGTGTCTTCGGTGTCTTCGGTGTCTATTACGTCATGGGTGTCGTAGTACTGCCGGTTGAGCTCGGCGTAGACCCTGTCCGGCCCCATCAGCCGGTCGACCGGGAAGATCGCGTCCACCGGGCACGCGTCGGCGCAGGCGCCACAGTCGATACAGGTCCGTGGGTCGACGTAGAGCATCTCCGTGGTGCCGAAGTCCGGCTCGTCCGGAGTCGGGTGGATGCAGTTGACCGGGCACACCGACACGCACGACGCGTCATTGCAACAGGTCTGGGTGATCGCGAATGCCATGGGCCGGTGCCGTTCCTCGTCCTGTTCGCCTGTTCGAAGTTCAGAGCATGTCGATGCTCTTGTAGATCGAGATCGCAGGTTTCGTCAGCAGCCCGGACTGCGCCAGGAAATCCATCAGGTGCGCGCAGCTGGATCGCAGCATCGACTTGTGGTGTTCGTTGCGCCGCACCGCATCCAGCGCTCGCTCGGTGTCCAGGCCCGCGGCGGCATAGACTCCCTTGTTCACCAGGTTCTTGATAATGAAGTACGCACCGGCCGCGACGGCCACACTGCTCGTGTACCGGCGGGTCGCGCCGACCCCTTCCATCCGCTCACGAATCTCCTGGCGGGCGAACTTCATGTGCCGCGACTCCTCGACGACGTGGATCTTGCTCGTCGTCCGGACCACCGGCAGCACGTTCTCCCCGCGCATCCAGTCCCGCTGCATGACGTCGAGAACCTCTTCCGCGACCAGGATTCCCCCGTACGCGACCTCGGCCGACGCCACGGTCTTGAAGACCCGGCCGAGTTCGATCGTCCCCCGGCCGGGGAAGTACGCGGGCACGCCCATCTTCTCGCAGGCGCGCGCGAACATGATCGAGTGCCTGCACTCGTCGGCGATCTCGGTCAGCGCGAACTGGAACTCGGGGTTACCGGGGTTCTTGGCGTACTGATCGCGCAGCACCATCTGCTGCAGGATCATCTCGAACCAGATCCCCGTGCTCATGATCGAGCACACCTCGTGGCGGGTGAGCGTCACCCGCTGCTCCTCGCTCATCTCATCCCAGAGCGGCGTCCCGTACAGCGTGCTCCACTCGGGGTTGAGCCCGTACAGGTCGGCGGGCAGCGGCGACTCCCAGTCCACCTCGGTAGCCGGGTCGTAGGACAACATCGCGGCCGAGTCCAGCAGGCGCCGTGAGACGTCCTCGTCCGAGCTCGTGCCCTGGTACTGCGCTGCGGAACTGGTCATGGCGGGGAAACCTCCGGTGTGGCGCGGATGGTCATACTTATGTGCTACTCAAAGTAACAGCTACACTAATGTAACACATGCTGGCTCTGCGCCGTGTTCGAGAACACACAAGGCATCCGGGCAGGCCGGGGCCAGGGGAACGACGGCCGTAGGGTGGTGCGGTGCCCGACCGCAGCTCGACAGCCAAACTGCCGGACCGGCGCTCGTCCCGTTGGACGGGGCAGCGCGCCAAACGACGCGCCGAGTTCGTGGAAGCGGCCATCGCGGCGATCGAGACGCACGGCCCCGCCGTCTCCACCGAAAAGGTGGCGAAGCACGCCGGCGTCGCCCGGCCCCAGCTGTACCGGCACTTCCAGGACGCGGAGGACCTGCACCACGCGGTCGGCCTCAGAGCCGCGGAGCTGATCATCGCGGAGATGGCGCCACTGCTCACCCATCCCGGCGGCCCGCCGTCACACATGATCGGCCAGGCGGTCCGAACACTGGTGCGCTGGCTCGCCGACCACGCCAACCTCTACCGATATCTCACACAGCGAGCCAGCACGGGACCACCGGGACAGCGCGACGTCGTCGCCGACATCAAGACGACTCTCGGCACCCAACTGAGCGCACTGCTCGCCGGGTACCTCGCCGCGTTCGACCTCAGCACCCGCATCGCCGATCCGATCGCCTTCGGCCTGGTGGGCTTCGTGGAGTCGGCCACCGACAGGTGGCTGACCGAGCCCCGGGGACTCACCCAGACCGAACTCACCGACTACCTCTCCGGCTGGATCTGGGGAACGCTGGACCACGTCTTCCGGGCAGCGGGCGTCGTCGTCGACCCCGACGAACCGCTCCCCCCACCGCCGGTCCCGCCGGCGTAGCCGCGAAATCCGCGAACATGGCGCTGGCCCGCAATTCCAGCGCCACTCATGCAATTCACCCGAAAGTATCAATAGCTGCGGCAGTACGATCATTAATCGACCCCATGGAGCGAGTGTCCCGGGTCACAAATCCCGGCAGGTAATGAACTCGGATCGCGGAATGTGCTAAACCCTCTACAGCCCGGACCGATGTGGTGATCCTGGGACGGCCGAGAGGACTCGTATGAGCGCAGTGGACATCCAGGTGGCCGAAGACGTCATCGATACGGTTCGCTATCCACTGGGGGCGCCGGAAAGCGCGGCCCTGCAGAACGTGGTGGCCCGGGTTCGCCAGAATCTGCACCAGTTCGGCTGCAGCGTACTCCCCGACTTCATCCGCCCGGCACTGCAGGACAGGCTGCGCCGGGAATGCGCCGAGGTCGCACCCAGGGCGTATTTCGACGTCGAAGTGGTGAACGCATACAACATCTCCACGGAATCCCGGTTGCCGAAAGGACATCCGGGGCGAACCACGATGGAACGCGGAAACGCATTCGTGGCACGGGATCAGATTCCCGGCAATCTGTTAATTCACCAGCTTTACACGAATAATCTGTTCCAGAATTTTGTGGCCAGCTGTTTCGATCTTCCCGAGGTGCACGAACTGGCGGACCCGTTGTCCGCCCTGTGCCTCAATGTCGTGACTCCCGGAAGGGGGCATCCATGGCATTTCGACACGAACGAGTTCACGGTCAGCATGCTGACCCAGGAACCGGAGGACGGCGGGGCCTTCGAGTACTGCCCCAACATCCGCTCAGCGCACGCGGAGAACTTCGACGACGTGAGTGGTGTCCTGGCGGGTCACCGTGACGACCTCATCCGTCGTCTGCCACTACGGCCAGGCGATCTGCAACTGTTCACCGGCCGCTACTCGCTGCACCGGGTGAGTCCCGTACGCGGGGAGACCGAGCGGCACTCCGTGATCTTCGCCTACAGCGAGCGGCCGGGAGTCATTGGTAGCGTATCGCGGACGAAGCAGCTCTTCGGCCGCGTGCTGCCCGAGCACCTCGCCGCCGAGGGACACGCGACGCGGGGTGACCGGCTGCTGGACTGACCCGGCGGCCCTGATCGCCAGTACCCGTTCCTCGTCCGTCCCCAGATCCCCAGAGGAGACACGGTTCGTGCGCGCCGATGCCACCGGGAAAGTCCTGCTCGACCACATCTACGTGCAACCGGACCCGAGGGCGTACTTCCGCACACTGCGCGGTTTCGAGTACCGGATTCCCGAGTTGGCCAAGCCGTACTTCGCCGGCCTCATCGAGGAGTACCGCCTGACGCGGGGGTGCGCGGACGTCACCGTGCTCGACGTCGGTTGTTCCTACGGCATCAACGCGGCACTGGTCGGACATGACGTGACGATGGACGAACTGTACGACCGCTACGGTGACGACAACGTCCGCGAACAACCCAGGAGCGCACTGCTGGCGCGCGACCGGGCCTGGCTCGGCGCACGAAACGCACGGGCGAAGCGGCGGAGCCGGTTCGTGGGGCTCGACAGCTCACAACCCGCGCTCTCCTACGCGCTCGAGGCCGGGTTGCTCGACGATGTGCTGCACGCCGACCTGGAGGACAACGAACCGACCGAGCGGCAACGCGAGCTGCTGTCCGGGGTCGATGTCGTCATCTCGACCGGTTGCCTCGGCTACGTCACGGTGAAGACCATCGCCAGGGTGCTCGCCGCCGCTGGTGAACGGCGGCCGTGGATGGCCCACTTCGTGCTGCGGATGTTCCCGTTCGACCCGATCGCGGCGCATCTCGACGGGCTCGGCTACGACACCGTCCGTGTCGACCGCGTCTTTCCGCAACGCCGGTTCGCCTCTCCTGACGAGCAGATGCGCGTCCTGGACACCCTGGCGGACCAGGACATCGACCCGGCGGGCCTGGAGACCGAAGGGTGGTTCTACGCCCAGCTCCATATCTCGAGGCCCGTGCGCCAGACCCGACCCAACGCCGAAACCCCCACCAACCGACGCCGAGGATGACAGTGAACAGCACGCAGGAATGGTCCACCCGCACCTTCGGCAACGAGGACAGTCTCCCCCGGGTGCCGTTGCCGACACTGGAGGACAGCTGCGCGAGGTTTCTCGAGTGGTCCGCACCGCTGCTGACGGAAGCAGAGCTGGCGCGGACCCGGGACGCCGTCGCCGAGTTCCTCGCGCCGGACAGTCCCGCTCGCACCGTCCACGCCGCACTTGAGCGGTACGACACGACCGAGGGCGTACACAGCTGGCTGGACACGTTCTGGCCCGCGCGCTACCTGGGCCGGCGCGATCGCATCGCACTCAACGCGAACTTCTTCTTCCTCTTCGAGGAGTCGGATCAGCAGCAGGTGCAGCGGGCGGCGGGGCTGATCGCCGCCGCCCTCGACTACAAGCTGCTGCTCGACGAGGAGCTGATCCCGCCGAACATCCAGCGCGGACAGGCGCTGTCCATGGAGCAGAACAAGTACCTGTTCTCCGCCACCCGCATTCCCGGGGCCGTGCAGGACACCGTCCGCGTCCCCTACTCCGCGGAGCGGCCTGGCCCGTCCTCGGCCCGGCACATCGTGGTGTTCTTCCGCGGCAACATGTTCCGGCTCGACGTGCTGGGCCCTGACGGTGTGCCGCATACGCTGGAGGATCTCGCGCTCGGCCTGCTGGAGATCAGGAAAGCGGGCTCGGAACGCTGCGCACCGGACTCCGCCGTCGGGCACCTCACCACCAAGGCGCGAGCGGAGTGGGCGGCGAGCAGGCAGGCGCTGTCCACGGTCGATCCCGGCAACACCGACGCCCTCGACACCATCGAAACGGCCCTGTTCTGCGTGTGCCTCGAGGACTTCGCCCCTGAGGACACCCATCAGGCCTGCGACCAGTTGCTGCACGGCGACAGTGCCAACCGTTGGTTCGACAAGGCCGTGTCCCTGATCGTCTTCGAGGACGGGACGGCGGGAATCAACGTCGAGCACTGCGGCCTGGACGGCACCACGATCCTCAACTTCGTCGACACGATGCTGGGCTCGGCACCCGAGGAACACTCCCGGCGCTCGGGCGCCCGCTCACAGGGGCTGCCGAACACAGCGGCCGTCGAGTTCGTCCTGGACGACGAGTTGCGCGCGGACGTTCGCGCCGCTGCCGCCGCGTTCGCCCAGCAGGCGGGCGACACCGCCACCTCGACGGTGTCTTTCGCGGACTTCGGCGGGAACGACGCCAAGGCGCTCGGCGTTTCCCCCGACGCCTTCGTGCAGCTGGCCTACCAGCTTGCCCACAGACGCGCCAAGGGCTTCGTCGGTGCGACGTACGAGTCGATCGCGACGCGTCAGTATCGCCGAGGGCGTACCGAGGCGATGCGGGTCGTGACCCCGGAGGTGGTGCGTTTCGTCGACGCGATGGAGGATTCAGCCGCTTCTCCCGCGACCCGGCGAGGCGCGTTCCGCGCCGCTGCGGAGAAGCACGTGGCCAGGGCCAAGGAATGCCAGTCCGGTCAGGCACCAGAGCAACATCTGTGGGAACTGCAGCTGATCCAGCAGCGCCACGGCGAGGAGCTCGGAGCGGCCGAGCCGCTCGCCCTGTACGAAACACCCGGCTGGCTGACCATGCGCAACGACTATCTGAGCACGAGTTCCGCACCGTCGACCAGGATCAGGTTCTTCGGTTTCGGCTCGACCAGCAGTCAGTGCATCGGAGTCGCCTATGTGCTGCTTCCGGACCGGTTCAACGTCTACCTGAGCACGCCCCGGCCGGTTGCCGACAGGATGCACGCGTTCGCCGACGAACTCAGGGCCGCGGTGGGCGAACTGCGCGAGTTGCTGGCCTCGGACACGGGGCAGGACTGAGCGGCACGGCGAAAACCGCTACCGCCGGGGCTCGGCGTACCAGCGCCAGGAAGTGCGGCGCTCATGGCCCGGCAGTTTCGCACGCCCGGTGGCCCACAACAGTGTGCGCCAGGGCTCCGTCGTCGCGGGCGCATGTGGGAACAGCCGCGTGAGGGCCCGGGCGCACAGCTCCGCGGGCGGGTTCCAGGTCAGCCCGAGCCCTTCGGCGAGGTCGTGCGTGTGCACCAGGGTCTCCACCACCCCCATCGCGGCGAAGCCCTCGGGATCCGCCACCCCGAAGCCGTGGTAGCCGCGCACATCGGCAGGCGCCGTTCGCACCATCGCGACCAGCATCGCCCCGCTCGCCTCCAGCACCTGCAACAGCCCGGTGGCCCCGGCCGCGCGGTCCGCGTGGATGGCGTTCGCAGGCCCACCTGGCCTGCGACTCTCCACCAGAAATGGGACGTAGGCGTGCACCGGCGGCGTCCTCGGTCCGAGCTGTGCCGCGTAGGCGAACAGATCGTCGCTGAGGTGCTCGACAGTCTCCCAGCAGTCCCACTCCAGGCTGCCCGCCTTGGTGTCCCACGCCGTGCCGGGCACGGTCCGGAGGACTTCGACGGCGAGCTGAACGGCGCGGTCGACGTCGTCAGCGGTGACGGGTTGGGGCGGGATTTCACCGGAGGCGCTCACGGCGGCAACGGTAGCGGGTGCCGGAGACCATTCGACCAGGTGAACGGATTGTCTCGTCCCATCCGGTCTGCGACGATCGTTCTCCCAAAAGGGGAAGGAGCAACCGATGGCCACTCGTCTCAATCCCTACATCAGCTTTGACGGTAACGCGCGGGAAGCCATGGAGTTCTACAAGAACATCCTTGGTGGCAATCTCGTGTTGAACACCTTCGGCGAATTCGGTGAGCAGGACTCGCCTGCGGCCGACAACATCATGCACGGAATGCTCGAGACCAGCGGCGGGCTCACCATCATGGGCGCCGACGTGCCTCCCGGCATGGAATACCGTCCGGGCAACACCATGTCGGTGAGTCTGAGCGGCGACGACGCGGACGAGTTGCGCGCCTGCTGGATGAAACTGGCCGACGGCGGCCAGGTGTCCGTCCCGTTGGAAAAGCAGATGTGGGGCGACGAGTTCGGCATGTGCGTGGACCGGTTCGGGGTTTCCTGGATGGTCGACATCACCGGACCACAGGAAACCTGAGCCACCCCGGCATGCAGGCCGACAACTCGCGGCGGTGACGTCGCCTAGGATCTGCTGATCATGGAGACTCGCAGGATCAGCCGCCTCGACCGTGCCGTCAGCGCCGTGGGCCTCGGCTGCTGGCAACTCGGCGCAGACTGGGGCAACGTCGACGAGACCGAGGCACTGGCGGTCCTGCACTCCGCCGCCGACGCCGGGGTCACCTTCTTCGACACCGCGGACGTCTACGGCGACGGCCGCAGCGAACGACTGGTCGGCCGCTTTCGCGCGGAGCGCGGCGACACCGTGTTCGTGGCGACGAAGATGGGCAGGCGCCTGGACCAGGTTCCGGAGAACTATGTCGCGGCCAACTTCGATGCCTGGATCGACCGGTCGCGGAAGAACCTGGGAATGGACACGCTGGATCTGGTCCAGCTGCACTGTCCGCCGACGCCGGTGTACTCGACGGACACCGTGTACGACGCGCTCGACGCGCTCGTCGAGCGCGGCCGGATCCGGGCGTACGGGGTGAGCGTGGAGACCTGCGACGAGGCGTTGACGGCAATGGCACGGCCGAACGTGGCCTCCGTGCAGATCATCCTGAACTGCCTCCGGCTCAAGCCCCTCGAGCGGGTGCTGCCCACGGCGCTGGAAGCCGGCGCGGGAATCATCGTGCGGGTGCCGCTGGCATCAGGCCTGCTGTCCGGCCGCTATACCAAGGACACGGCCTTCGCTGCCGATGATCACCGGAACTTCAACCGCGGCGGCGAGGCGTTCGATGTCGGGGAGACGTTCTCCGGTGTGCCGTTCGAGGTCGGCCTCCAGGCCGTCGAGCGACTGCGCTCACTGGTGCCGGCCGGGCAGACACTCGCGCAGTTCGCGCTGCGCTGGATCCTCGACCAGCAGGGGGTCAGCGTGGTCATCCCCGGTGCGCGGAACCCTGAACAGGCGAGGGCCAACACCGTCGCCGCGGGCCTTCCGCCGGTGTCCGCCGAGGCAGAGGCCGGTGTCCGGGAGGTCTACGACGAACTGATCCGCCCGCTGGTCCACGACCGCTGGTGACCTTCCCGCGGCGCAACCGCCGATAACCCTTCGCTCGGCCTCGTTCTGACCTGACGCGGAGCACCGGCGGCGCACTCACAGCGGTTCCCGGCCGTCGGTCGCGGCGATCACCCTGCCCAGCACAGCGTGCACTTCTTCCAACTCCCGGACCTCCATCCCCAGGGTCTCCACCACGCGGTACGGGATCTTCTCCGCCTCGGCACGCAACGCGTGCCCGGCTTCGGTGAGGTCGACGACGAGTGTGCGCTCGTCGGCTCGGTCCCGGCGACGGCTGACGTACCCGAGGGCTTCGAGTCGCTTGAGCAGTGGCGACAGTGTCGCGGGCTCCGCCCGCAGCACGTCGCAGAGGTCTTTGACCGAACGCGGGGCGGAGTCCCAGAGCGCCAGCAGCACCAGGTACTGGGGATGGGTCAGACCGTACGGCTTCAACAGCGGCCGGTAGATCCCGATGACACTTCGCGAGGCGACGGACAGCGCGAAACAGACCTGCCGGTCCAGCGCCAGCGGGTCCTCACCCAGGTCGATCTCCATGTTCTCGATCCTAATTTAGTTAGGGCACTAACTGTTAGCCTGTTGGTATGACGAGTGAGCTGACGCGCCCCGGTCCACTCCGGTGGCTGTGGTACGCCGTGGGCGGCCGCCTCCCCGCGAAGTACCAGGACTGGGTCCTGCACGACGCGACCACCCGGACGTGGGTCTGGCGGCACGCCGCGCGCAGTTCGGTGCTGCTCGTCCCGCTGTGCTCGATCTGGCTGCTGCTCCCCGGCCCGCTCGGCCTGCGCCTGCCGCTGGTGCTCCTGGCTGCGCTGGTCGGCTACTTCTACTCCTTCGCCTACATCGAGGAGAGCATCGAACACCGGCTCGCGAAGAACGGCCATCCGCGCGGCACCGGGAAACGCCTGCGCGCCGCGGCGAAGGCAGAACTCGACAAGGACGCGATGGAGCGCTACATCGCCCGGTACCGAGGCTGACAGCCAGAGGGCTCGCCCTGAACTAGTGACTCGTCACCGAAGGCCGCGAGTCCACAGTGGAGGCCGCTACGGCATGACCGGCGCCGGGCCCCTCGGCGGCGGCGACGAGTCTGCCGCCCTCGATCCGCACCGCGACCTCGGTCTCGTCGCTGATCGCCCCGACGCCTGCCGCGGCCGCGAGGACTCCCTTCTCGTCACAGACGATCTGCAGGCGCGGCCACGCCGACCGGGGGAAGGCCTGGCGCAGGCAGCTCGCGAGATCGGCGATCACCAACCGGGCCAGGGGCGCGAGTTCATCCCGGTCGCTCGTCACCAGGCCCACGGTCACCGCCGATCCCCGGGGCGCGGCGCGAATCGCCTGCTCGGCCGCGGCCAGCCGGTTCAGCCCGAGAACAGTCACCACACCGCCCCCGGTCAGGTGCGCGGGCTCGCGCCGAACCACGTCGAGCGCGGGAGGCGGGGACCAGTGCCGATCCAGCACCACGGTTTGGGGAACCACCGGCGGGGGCGCCCACCAGTCGTTGAGCGCAAGCCCTGCCAGCTGTTCGCAGGCACCGACGACGTCGAACGGCTCGATGAAGCCAGGAGCGGCGGCGGCCAGCTGGCTCGCGCCGTGCAGGTTCGTCAGCACCGTCTCGGCCAGTCTGCCCAGGCGCGCGGGCGGCCCGTCTGGCGACGTCTCGGACGGCCGCAACTGCTCCAGCGCCAGCGCCAGCAGCAACGCGTCCAGCTTCATCAACTGTGTGAACGACCGCCGGAACCGCTCGTCGGCGAGAATCTCGGACATCAGTTCCGACCCGAGCCGTCCCGCACCGTGCCGTTCGTCCAGGTCGTCGAGCGAGAGCCGCGCCATCCACGTTCGCGAGAGCGCGCCCAGCGCCGCGCGGGCGGTCCGGCCGGGTTCCGCCCGCACCGGCGCCGTCCATTGCTCGGCGAGATCAGCCAGCACCGCGAAGTACAGCGCACGCTTACCCGGGAAGTTGGAGTAGACCGCGCCGCGGGTGAGCTCGGCTCGCTCGGCGATCACATCGATCTTTGCCTCGCGAAAGCCCCGCTCGGCGAACTCGTCCCTGGCCGCGGACAGCACCTTGGTGCGATTGCGCTCCTGCGTCTCCGCCCTGCTGAGCCGGACCACGCGTCCTCCCGCCACTGTCGTTGCAGCTCGTGCCGAATCAAGATACCTTGACCATGCAGATGTTCATATCATCTGGAAAGAACATCTGAATTGCCCGCGGTCCATTCGATTGAGGAGACGTGCCGACGTGCAGCACCACGCTGGTGACAACCAACTCCGGTGCTCGTTCTGCGCGAAGACGCGGAAGCAGGTGCGCAGGCTCATCGCGGGGCCATCCACGGTGCACATCTGCGATGAGTGCGTCGAGCAGTGCAACGAACTCATCCACGACGAGCCCGATCCGTCCTCTTCCGGCGAACCCCGGCAGCTGCCGAAGCCGAGGGACATTTTCGAGTCGCTCGAGCGCTACGTCGTCGGGCAGGAGGACACCAAGCGCACGCTGTGCGTCGCGGTCTACAACCACTACAAGCGAATCCTTCGGGCGAAGCAGACAGCGGGGCGACACAGGACCGACGACGAACCGGTCGAGCTCGGCAAGTCCAACATTCTGCTGATCGGCCCTACCGGCAGCGGCAAGACCTACCTCGCCCAGACCCTCGCCCGGATCCTCGACGTCCCGTTCGCCGTCGCCGACGCCACGGCACTCACCCAGGCGGGCTATGTCGGCGAGGATGTGGAGAGCATCCTGCTCGCGTTGCTGCGCGCCGCCGACCACGACGTCACGCGGGCGGAGTCCGGGATCGTCTACCTCGACGAGATCGACAAGATCGCCCGCACGAGCGAAAACCCGTCGACAGCCCGCGACGTTTCCGGTGAAGGGGTCCAGCAGGCACTGCTGAAGATTCTGGAGGGGGCGGTCGTGAACGTGCCGCCACAGGGTGGGCGCAAACATCCGCACCAGGAGTTCGTCCAGCTCGACACCGGCAACGTGCTGTTCATCGTCGGTGGCGCGTTCGCGGGACTGGAAAGAATCGTTCAGCAGCGATGCGGAGACAACGGATTCGGCTTCGGTTCCGGAGACGGCCGACCGCGGGAGTGCAAGACGGCGCCCTCCGTCGCCGATGTCCGCCCCGAGGACCTGCTGCACTTCGGACTGATCCCGGAACTCGCCGGCCGGCTGCCCGTGGTGTCCACCCTCGCTCCACTCGACCGGGCGGCGCTGGTGCGCATCCTGACCGAGCCGCGCAACGCGCTGATCAAGCAGTACCAGAAGCTGTTCCAGCTCGACGACGTCGAACTCGAGTTCACCTCGGGCGCGATCGCCGCGATCGCCGAGCAGTCACTACTGCGCGGAACCGGTGCGCGGGCACTGCGTGCGATTCTCGAAGAGGTCCTCCTGAACACGATGTACGAGGTACCGAGTCGCGACGACGTGGCTTCGGTGGTGATCGACCGGGACACCGTGCTCGACAACGTCAACCCCACTCTGGTGCCGCGACAGCGGCCTGGGCGCCACGGCGACGGCCAGGAGAGGTCCGCCTGATCACCTGCGGTCCGGATCCACCGTGTGCGCGCCGCAGGGCGTGCAGCACCTCCGCCGCGCCGGGCGCGGTGAGCACCGCCGCGACGTACGCGTCCGGCCGGAGCACCCACAGTTCGTCCTCGCGTGCTCCGAGCACCTCGGTCAGCGCTCCGCCGGCGTCGATCCCGGCCAGCTCCAGAACCCGGATCGGACCGGTGCCCGCTCGCCGTGCCGCCGCACGCACCGCGCACAGATCCACGCGAGGTGCCGCGAGCAGCAGGAAGCCGTCGCGGGCGATCTCGCGGAACCTGCGGCACGTGGGCCCCGCGATCGGGACCGGCACGTCGGGTGCCAGCACTCCGGGGGCCGGCGCCGGGACGGAACCGCGCGGTGGCCTGCCCGCGAACGGCCGGCTCGGATCGGGCGTTGTCAAGGGCGAGTCCACGTACCAGAACGGTTCGGCGAGCCTGCCGGAGTCCACTTGGGACCGCACGGAGGGATCAGTGCCCGCGCGAGTGAGAACGTCGACCCGCCGCCGCCGGTGCTTGTCGTCGTGCGGCACCAGGAACTCCATGGTCGCCGTGGTGACGTCCAGGTTTTCCTTCGCCGCGGCGTGCCGCTCGTCGTGGTAACTCTCCAGCAACTCCTCCCCCGCCCAGCCGTGCAGCACGAAGGCCAGCTTCCAGGCCGCGTTCTCCGCGTCCCCGACGCCGCTGTTGAGCCCGCGCGCGCCGAACGGGGACACCAGATGCGCGCAGTCCCCGGCGAGCAGCACCCGGCCGACGCGCATCCGGTCAACGAGACGGGAGTGAAAGCGGTAGACCGTCTTCCAGACGATCGCGTAGGGCAATTCACCGACGATCGCACGGATGCGCGCGTCCAGGGCGCCGCAGGCCTCCTCCTCGTCGAGGTCGAAGTCACCCGCGACCTGCCAGTCGATGCGGAACCTCGATTCGGGGCAGGGGTGGATCAGCACCTGCCTCCCCGGGTTCCATCGCGGATCGAAGTAGAACCGCCGCTCGTGCGCCCAGCCGGGCAGATCAGCCTCGATGTCGCAGATCAGGAACCGGTCGTCGAAGGACTGCCCGGCGAAACCGACTCCGAGCATGCGCCGGATGTCCTCGCCCCTGGCGCCGGCACACGCCACCGCGTAGGCGGCCTCGATGTCGACGGAGCCCGCTGTCGTCGCGCACGAGAAGACCACGCCGTCGGCCCGCTGGTCGAGTGCGGTCACCCGATGACCCCACCGCACGTCGATCAGGGGCTGATCCGCGATCCGCTCGTCGAGGATCTCCTCGGTCCGGGCCTGCGAGACGTTCACGAACGGCGGAAAGGCCGAGCGGCCCGGATCCGGTAGCGAGTAGGCGAACAGTTCCTCATCGCGGTAGAAGGTGCGTGCCGTTGTCCAGGTGACCCCCTCGTCCGCGATCCGGCGCCCCGCGCCGACCGACTCCCACACGTCGAGGACATCCCGCTGCTGGCAGATGGCCTTCGACCCGATCGTGTCCCGTGCCGCACGGGCGTCCAGCAGCACGACGGGCACGCCCCAGCGCGCGAGCAGTAGCGCCGTGGTCTGCCCGACCGGCCCGTTGCCGACCACCGCGACGCGGCGATCCGCGTTCAACCGCCTGTCCATCAGTGGCTCACCCGCCCTGCAGCTGGTCCCAGACCTCACGGTCCCGCGCGGCGGTCCAGATGACCGGGCGCTCGATGCCGGACAGCTCGTCCCAGAGCCGGGACACGTCAAACGGCAGGCAGTGCTCGAAGATCGGCCAGTGGCCGTATGTCCCGGACAGCGCGCTGTGTGTGGCTTCGAAGGCCTCCTTCAGCGTGCCGCCTGCCCGGTGGACGGCGCCGACCTCGCGGATCATCACGTGCAGAAAGTGCCGGGTCTGCTCGACCGCGGCGTCGACGGCACCCCGCCCGCGGCTGACGGCACCACGTCCCCCCACGAGCTGTTCGGCCTCGAACGCCCGCACCATGTCCAGGGTGGACGAAGCCCAGTCGTGATGGAACGCGTCCCCGGTGTAGAGAGCGGCCTCCGCCTCCACCAGGTCGCCGGCGAAGAGAATCCGCGTCCGCGGCAGCCAGGCGACGATGTCCCCCTCGGTGTGCCCCCTGCCGCAGTACCGCAGCACGAGGTCCCCACGGTCGCCGCCGAGATCGATCGTGAGCCGGTCCGAGAAGGTCATGGTCGGCCAGGTGAGCCCGGGGACGGATTCAGCCTGCTTCGCCAGCCGCGGCATCCGCCCGAACTCGCTCTCCCAGTCCTCCTTGCCGCGCTCGGCGATCAGCGCCCTGGTGTTCTCGTGCGCCAAGATCACCTCGGCGTCGAACGCCGACGCCCCCAGCACCCGGACCGCGTGGTAGTGCGACAGCACGAGATAACGGATCGGTTTGTCGGTGTGCTCGCGCAACCGCGCCAGCCATTCTCCGGCAGCCACCGGCGTCGCGAGGGCCTCGAAGCAGACCAGAAAGTCCTCCCCCTCGATGGCGCCGACATTCGGGTCACCTTCCGCGGTCAGTGCATAGACACCGTCGGCCAGCACCTCCAGGGACTGCGTCTTCTCCCCCAGGTCCGCCGACGACGCGAATGCCTTCTGAGTCAACGCCAACACCCCATTTGATCAATACTTTGATTATATCCTCTTCGCAGAGTAACCCCCATCACAGCACAACGGAAACCCCTCCGTCACCACGCGCGCAGACCAGGGGCACCGAGGAATCCGGTGCCGGTGCGCATACGCTGGGCCGATGACCACGCAGCCGGCAGGCCCCGACGGGCTCGACTACCTGTCGTTCGTGGATTACGCGGTCGCCAGGACAACACGGGAACTGCCGTCCGTCGATCCGACGGCGATGCGACTGGTGCTGACGCTGCACCGGGTCACCAGTTCGCTCGTCTACGACCTCGAGTCGGCGGTGCACCGGCCCCACGGCTGGAGCTGGCCGGGTTTCCGGGTGCTGTTCGTGCTCTGGCTGGCGGGCCCACTGGAGTCGAAGCGGGTGGCCGAACTCTCCGGCATGAGCCGGGCGGCGGTTTCGGCACTGGTCAATACGCTCGTACGTGACGAGCTTGTGTCCCGGCACCAGGCGGAGCATGACCGGCGAGCCGTGCAGCTCGATCTCACCGAGGCCGGACACAAGGCGATCACAGGCGCGTTCCAGGCACACAACGAGCGCGAACAGGCCTGGACAGGCGCCCTTTCCAAGCCGGAACAGACCATCCTCATCGGCCTGCTCGAGAAGCTCATGCACGGCTCGGACGACGCCGAGCCCAAGAAGCGCTTCTGACCTACAAGGCCGGGCGCACCCCTTGCCAGGTGTGCCCTACCTCACTTACGCTGCCCGCCATTCAATCAAAGTCTTCACTACATGGGCGATGGCGCCTCGGCAGTCTGCGAGTCAGCGATGACGAGAACCCCGGTCTCCTCCACGGGTCAGCGGAAGGTCCGTCCACTGCAGGTCGCACTGGCGAGTTTCGTCGGCACCGCCGTCGAGTGGTACGACTACTTCATCTACGGCATGGCCGCGGCCATCGTTTTCGGTCCGCTCTTCTTTCCGTCCTTCTCCCCCCTCGCAGGCACGATGGCCGCTTTCGCGACGTTCTCGGTCGGCTTCCTCGCCCGGCCGATTGGCGGGATCGTCATGGGGCATTTCGGAGATCGCGTCGGCCGCAGGTCGATGCTGGTCGTCTCCCTGCTGACGATGGGGGTCGCCACCACGGGGATCGGCCTGCTGCCCACCTACGAGACGATCGGCGCGCTCGCCCCCGTCCTGCTGGTGGCCCTGCGCTTCCTCCAGGGCATCGGGGTCGGCGGCGAATGGGGTGGCGCCGTACTGATGGCGGTCGAACACGCGCCACGGCACAAGAAGGGCTTCTACGGCAGCTTCCCCCAGATGGGCGTGCCCGGCGGACTCATCCTCGCCAATCTCGTCTTCCTCGCGGTGTCCACATCGCTCAGTGACGCGGCATTCCTCGCCTGGGGCTGGCGGGTGCCGTTCCTCGCGAGCGCTGTCATGGTGATCATCGGCCTGGTCATCCGGTTCAGGATCACCGAAAGTCCTGATTTCGAGCGACTGAGGCAGGACGAGTCGCAGGAGCGGTTGCCGATCGTCACCGTTCTCACGAAAAGCCCGAAGCAGGTGCTGCTCGCTGCTGGCGCGTTCGTCGGGAACAACACCCTCGGCTACATCTTCATGGCGTATCTACTGTCCTACGCCACTACGGCCCTGGGCCTCGCGCGCGGCCTGATCCTGACCTGCACGCTCATCGGTGCACTCACCTGGCTGCTGGTCATACCGTGGGCATCGGCACTTTCCGACCGCCATGGCAGGGAGCGGGTACTACTGATCGGCTACCTCGGCCAGATCGTCTGCGCGACCGTGCTTTTCCCGCTCGTCGACACCAGGAATCCGGCGCTGATCCTCGCCGCGCTGATTGCCCTCGCCGCCTGCATGGGCATCACCTACGGTCCGCTGGCCGCACTGTTCGCCGAACTGTTCCCGGCCAATGTCCGATACAGCGGCGCGTCCCTCGGCTACCAGCTCGGCTCGATTCTCGGCGGCGGTCTGGCACCGACGGTCGCCGCGGGGCTCTACGCGACGTGGCAGTCGAGCGTGCCGATCAGCATCTACCTCGGCGGCGTGAGCGCGCTCAGTCTCGTCTGTGTCGCCCTGTGCACGAAGGCGACACGGTACCGCTGACACGCACTCTTGACCTCTACCATGCTTGAGGTACCAGAGTGGTTGTATGAACGCGACGACGCAGCATTCCGAAACCGCATCCGACGAGTGGGGGGTGGACGAGCTCGACCTCGACGCCTACCTCGACCGCATCGGGCAGTCCCGCTCCGAACCGTCCGCGGCCGCGTTGACGGCCCTGCACGAGGCGCACGTGCGCACCATTCCGTTCGAGAACATCGATCCGCTGCTCGGCACGAGTCCCACACTCGAGCTCACGGCGATCAGCGCCAAACTCGTTCAGCGCGACCGGGGCGGCTACTGCTACGAGCACGGCCTGTTGTTCGCCGCAGCACTCGAACGCCTCGGCTACCGGGTGACCCGGCTGGCTGCCCGGGTGAATCCGGACAAGCCAGGCCCGAAGACGCACCTCAACCTGGTGGTTCGCGCCGACGGGGCCGACCACCTCGTAGACGTGGGGTTCGGGGCAGGAGTGCTGCGGCCCATGCAGTTGCGGGACGGCGTAGTGGTGGACCAGGGCGGCTGGAAACACCGGCTCACGAGGGACGGCAGGTACTGGCGCCTGGAGAAGCAGACCGCGGACGGCTGGAGTGCGCTGCACGCCTTCGACGACACCCCGCAACACCAGATCGACTACGAGGTGTTCAACCACTACGTGGCCACACATCCACGCTCACCGTTCACCGGTCAGCTCGTCGTCATGCGACTCGACGACGGGATCAGCCGCAAACTCCTCGGCAACCGGCTGATCACCGAATACGCGGACGGGCGAACCGAGGAGAGCAGGGTGCCACCTGAGCAGTTAGCTGCCACCCTGCGCGAGCTGGACATCGTGCTCGATCCAGCCGAACTGGACGCACTCCTTCAGCTGTACCCCGACCCCGCCGAAAGCCACTGAACCCGAGGCCGGATTCAGGGATGGAACGCCTGCAAGTACCACCAAGCAAGATCACCACCACCGCCAACTACCCCCAACCGCACTTTCCCGGGAAAGTGCGGGTCCACTCACGACACTTTCCCGGGAAAGTGCTTGACGTGCGGGAGAAACTGCTTGCCTTGTACCGCTCATCGAACCAGAGTGACCGTTTGCCGACAGCGGACTTGGTAGAGCGCTACAAGGGCCGCAACGTCGTCGAGCGTTGCATCAACAAGCTCAAGCAATGGTGAGGCATTACGATGCGCTCAGACAAAACCGCCCGCGCCCACCGTGCCGCGATCACCCTCGCCGCCACGCTGATCTGGATCGAGACCGACTTGATTCACGCGGCCTAGCGGACCACCTCGAGCGGCCCCTCCTCGGGCGTCGGCGGCTCGAACCGCTCGAAGTACTCCGTCGCCGTCTGCTCGGTGAGCGGCCAATCGTCCGCCCGCCTGCCGTGTCGGTCACCGACCCGGCTCAGGATGGTCTCAAGACTCGTCGCGATGTAAACAGTTTCCGGCAGGATGCCCTGCGGTGCGAGCAGTGCGCGGAACTCATCGCGTTGTCGCCGGAACCAGAATCCGAAGTCGAGCACGACATCGTTCCCCGCCGCGACATGGCGCAGCAAACGCGCCTTCAGGTCTGTCGCCACCTCGGCGACCACTTCGGCGGAGGGCATCGTCGTGATTCCGCGATCCCAGAACTCCACCTCGAACGACAAACGCGTCCAGCCCTCGCGCTCCAGGCCCTTGGCGTAGGTAGTCTTGCCGGCACCACCTGGCCCGCACATCATCACGACGCGGGGTCGTCGTGTCTTGTTCACTGCCACCGGGCCGAGGTTACGCTCCGCCACTGACGTTGAGACTCGCAACGCTCCGCTCATCATTCAATCTGGATCAGATCGGACTTGATCCACACGCCCTAGGGATCAGCAAGGCGTTTCGCTTCCTGGAGCAACGTCAGTCCCACCACAACACGATGGTCGTCCGCCCCGCCTTGCCTTCCGGACGTCACGCGCTACGGTTGGGGCAGTCGTACAGGGCGACCGTACAGGATGAGTGACCTGGCAAGGGTGGACGATGAACTCTCCGGCAGCCGCGCGCGGACGCGAGGTGCGGCAACGACTGCTCGCGGCCGCGGTGGAGCTCATACCGGAACGCGGATGGACAGCGGTCAGCACGCGGATTCTGGCGGAGCGTGCGGGAGTGACTCCCAGCGTCGTGCACTATCACTTCCCGTCCCTTTCTGCCCTGCTGAACGAAGCCGTGGTCGGACTGATGCGACAGATATTGTCCTATGTAGACGGTGTCCTGGAGTCCGCCGAAACCCCTGCCGAGGCCGTCGACGCGATGCTCTCCTCGGTGGACCGTTACACGGGAGCCGACCCGGTCTCCTTGCTTACGGTGGAGGCATACCTGGCAGCGACGCGGGACGACCAACTCCGCGAACAGGTCCGCGGACTGGTCGAGGCGTTCCGATCGCGTTTCGGCCGCTGGCTTGGCGACCGCGGAGTGTCCGCCCCGGACGAAACGGCGGCCGTGCTGGTTGCCGCGCTCGACGGGCTGCTCCTGCACCGAGGACTGGAGACGGGACCGGATCCGGCGCACGTTTCGGCGGTCCTGCGCAGGCTTGTCCAGTAGCACCGGAACACACAGCGCCCTGCCCCGCGAACGAGATTCGGAAAGCGCAACGGGAGGAACACCATGCGGATCGTGATCTGTGGAGCGGGAATCGCCGGCCTTACCCTCGCGATCCGGGTGGCGGAACTGGGTGGCGACGTCGTACTGCTGGAACGGGCAACCGGTCCCCGGCAACAAGGATACATGATCGACTTCTTCGGCCCCGGCTTCGACGCCGCAGAAGCCATGGGGTTGCTGCCCGCGCTCGACAACGTCGCGTTTCACCTGGACCAGGCGACGCTGATCGACGAGCGTGGCCGGCACCGGGCCGACATACGGCCACGACAGTTCGCCGATGGGCCGCTGCTGAACATCATGCGTCCCGACCTCGAGCAGGTACTGCGCGAACGGCTGCCCGCGGAGGTGGACCTGCGGTTCGGCACCGGTCCGAGCGCTGTCGAGGACCGCGGCGACGGGGTGCGGGTCACTCTCGAAGACGGCGCCGAACTGGAAGCCGACCTGCTCGTCGGCGCAGACGGCATCCACTCGACCGTCCGCGGGCTGGTGTTCGGACCCGAGTCATTGTTCCTGCGCTACCTCGGATTTCACACGGCGGCCTTCACCTTCGACTCCCCGGGAATCCACGGGGCCGTTCGTGGCCGCGCCTGCATGACCGACTCGATCGACAGGCAGATGGGCTTCTACGCCCTGCGTGACGGCGCCGTCGCCGCCTTTGCCGTGTACCGCAACCCGGACCCCGAACTGCCGGCGGACGCCAGTGCGGCTGTGCGTGATGCCTTCGGCGGGTTGGGCTGGGTGGTGCCCGAGGCGATCGAGAAACGTCCGGCGTCGGCCGAGATCTACTACGACCAGGTTGCCCAGATCCACCTGCCGAAGTGGAGCAAGGGAAGGGTCGCACTCGTCGGTGACGCGGCGTACGCCGTGTCGTTGCTCGCGGGCCAAGGCGCCTCGCTCGGCATCGCGGGCGCGTTCGTGCTGGCCGACCGGCTCGCCAAGGCACCGACGATTCCCGAGGCGCTGGCGGAGTACGAACAGGTGTGGCGTCCGGTGGCCGAGGAGAAGCAGCGGACCGGCCGAGGAGCGGCCCGCTGGTTCCTGCCCGCATCGACACCCCAGTTGTGGCTGAGACGTGCGGTACTGCGGATGGCACGGCTGCCGGTCATCAACCGGATCGTGGCCACCACCCTGGCGGGCAGGTCCATTTCGCTCATCAAGGACCTGACTTCCGCGGACCCGGCCGCCCTCGCACGTTGAGCACACCTCGATTCCGGCGCCTCCCGCGGCCCCGGTGGCAATCCCGTTGCTCGCTGATCTCGCCGCCTGTATACAGCCCGTATGCGAACCTACCCGGACCCGCCGTACTACGTGGTGGTCTTCACGTCCCGACGCACTCCCGGCGACAACGGCTACTCGGACAGCGCCGCACGACTGGACGAGATCGCCGCACAGCAGCCCGGTTACCTGGGCCACGACTCGGCCCGCAGCAGTCCCGAACTCGGCATAACCGTGTCGTACTGGAAGGACGAGGAGTCGATCTCGGCCTGGAAGCGGCACATAGAGCACACGCCGATCCGGAACCGCGGGCGGGCGGAGTGGTACGAAACGTACGAGGTCCACGTCGCGAAGGTGGAGCGCTCCTACTTCTTCGAACGCGACCAGTTGGACACCTTGCCCGTTGACGGATGACTGTGGTGATCTCCTCATCTCCGAGCGGTTTCCCGTTACGAGACCAATGGCGCGGACGCCTGCGCCGCACGATGACCAGAACCCTCCACAGTGGAGGCGTATAGGCCGTTATACAGCCATCTGGCCGCGCAACGCGGCATTCGTTGTTGCCTTGACGTAAAGGTCAACGTCTAGGCTCGAGCACATGCGAATCGGTGAGCTCGCCAGACGGGCCGGAACGACGACGCGCGCACTTCGTTTCTACGAGGCACAGGGGTTGCTCCGGGCCCGCCGCTCGACGAACGGCTACCGGGAGTACGAAGAGGACGACCTGCGGCTCGTCACCGAGATCCTGACCCTGCAAACCGTGGGACTCAGCCTGGACGACACCCGTCCGTTCGTGGAATGCCTGCGCGCCGGCCACGAGAGCGGCGACTCCTGCGCCGATTCGATCGAGGTCTACCAACGCAAACTCGCCGAGGTGAACGCCTGTATCGACCGGCTCAACTCGGTGCGGACGAACCTGCTCACCAAGCTGGCCGGTGCCCTGGAAAGGCCGCCGGGACCGTGCAGCGTCGCCGACCGGTCACCAGCGCGATCAACGAAACCAAGGAGCTTCGATGCACCAGACACAGCAGACCGGTGAGGTCACCACGGTCACGGACGGCACCTTCGACCGGGAGGTGCTCGGTCATGACGGAGCGGTCCTCGTGGACTTCTGGGCCCAGTGGTGCCCGCCCTGCCACATGATCGCTCCCGTGCTCGCGGAGATCGCTCACGAGCGGGCGGGCACACTCGCGATCCGCAAGATCAACACTGACGAGAACCCGGAGTCGATGCGCCGGTTCAAGGTCATGTCACTGCCCACGCTGATGCTGTTTCGCGATGGCCGGCCAATTCGGGCATTCGTCGGCGCGAAGCCGAAAGCCCGGTTGCTGGCGGAACTGGACGCCGCACTGCGGCAGTAACGAGGAGCGAACGGGCCGGGGTGCTCATCCGGCCGTCATGGACATGTTCCAGACCGCTGTCCCGTTGACCGGGTCCACCGCGGAGGTCACCTCGTCCAGCAGCACGATGGGCGCTGCCGCCCGCACCTCGGCCTCATCGGCATCGGGACGACCGCCCCGCGGACATGCAACAGCCGTGCCCTGCGCTGTTCCGGCGCGGAGGCAAGGTCAGTGGCGGTCATCGCTGCTCACCACACATGTCGTGACCTGGCCCGCCGTGCCAAGGCGATCCCGGAGGTAGCCGGTGATCTCCGCCCGAGCGGCCCTGGCCTGCGGCACCACCCCCGGCGTGCTGAGGAAACCGTGTGTGGCGCCGTGATGTTCGCGGAGCCGCGCAGGCGTCCCGGACTCGCGCAGCCGTTCGGCGTAGCGGCGTCCGTGGTCGGCCAGCGGGTCCACGGTGGGCACCACCACGAGCGCCGGACCAGTCCCGGATCTACGCCCCACGCCGCCGCGTGTGCCATGACGTGTCGCAGCGCGTCCCAAAGTCGCTTCCAGGTGTGACCTGGAGCACTCCTGTCGGTGGTCGGTGCCATTCTGTGTCCGTGCCGAACGAAGGACCGATCCTGCATGCCGATCTCGACGCGTTCTACGCGTCGGTCGAGCAGCGGGACGACCCTCGGCTTCGGGGCAGGCCGGTGATCGTCGGGGGTGGCGTCGTACTCGCGGCGAGCTACGAGGCGAAGGCCTGCGGCGTCCGGACGGCGATGGGCGGCGGGCTGGCGAGACGACTGTGTCCCGGCGCGGTGGTGGTGCCACCCCGGATGTCTGCCTACTCGGCGGCGAGCAAGGCGGTGTTCGCGGTGTTCGCGCAGACCACGCCGCTGGTCGAGGGCCTGTCCATCGACGAGGCATTCCTCGACGTCGGCGGCCTCGCCCGGCTCGCGGGCACCCCCTCCCGGATCGCCGCCCGGCTGCGAAGGGAGGTCGCCGAGCAGGTCGGGCTGCCCATCACCGTCGGGGTGGCCAGGACCAAGTTCCTCGCCAAGGTGGCCAGTGGCGTCGCCAAACCCGACGGGCTGCTCGTGGTGCCACACGACGGCGAACTCGCGTTTCTGCATCCACTGCCGGTGGAACGTCTGTGGGGGGTCGGCCAGGTCACCGCGGGCAAACTGCACACACGCGGGATCAGGACCGTCGGGCAGGTGGCCCGGCTCGGTGAGGCGGAACTCGTCTCGCTGCTCGGCAGGGGCACCGGCCGTCACCTGTACGCACTCGCCAACAACCACGATCCGCGACCGGTGCGAGTGGGACAACGGCGCCGGTCCATGGGGGCACAGCGCGCTCTGGGCAGGAAGCAGAGGTCGCCGCAGGAACTCGACGCGATCCTCACCGCACTCGTCGATCGCCTCACCCGCAGACTGCGCGGGGCCGGGCGCGAGTGCCGGACAGTGACGCTCCGGCTGCGCTTCGCCGACTTCACGCGCGCGACCAGGTCGCACACACTGCGCGAGCCCACCGCGCACACCGAGACCGTCCTCGAGACGGCGCGGCGTCTCCTGGCCGCGGCGAGGCCGCTGATCGAACGGCAGGGCCTCACCCTCATCGGCGTGGCACTGTCCCAACTGGACAACGACGCCGTTCAGCTCACCCTGCCGTTCGACGGCACGGATGCGGGCGACTTGGACAACGCCCTCGACGGCGTGCGCAGCCGGTTCGGCTCCTCGGCCATCACCCGCGCCACACTGCTGGGCCACGACGACGGCCCCTCGGTGCCGTTGCTGCCCGACTGAACTCCTGCCCGGCCCAGCGCGTCGAGTGCACTCGAAGTCTCCATGTCGCCGTCGGCTGTCACATTTCCGGCCGCTGTGACGTCTGGTGGTTGAGGCACACGAGCAGAGGGGTGAGCCCGCATGGGGACGAGACGAATCGGGACGACGACAGGCGGGACAGCCACCGGACTGGACCGCCGCTATCCGCTGGCCCGCGGGTTGCGGCATCAGCTGAACAAGGTGTTCCCGAACCACTGGTCGTTCCTGCTCGGTGAGATCGCGCTCTACAGCTTCATCATCGTGATCCTGTCGGGCGTGTACCTGACGTTGTTCTTCGACCCCTCGATGGAGGAGGTCGTCTACAACGGCCCGTACCCGAACCTGCAGGGCATCGAGATGTCGCGGGCGCTGGAAAGCACCCTGGAGATCTCCTTCGAGGTCCGCGGCGGACTGCTGATCCGGCAGCTGCACCACTGGGGCGCACTCGTCTTCGTGGCCGCGATGATGGTGCACATGTTCCGGATCTTCTTCACCGGAGCATTCCGCCGCCCGCGTGAGGCGACCTGGGTCGTTGGGGCACTGCTGCTGATCCTGGGTATGTTCGAGGGCTTCTTCGGCTACTCGCTGCCGGACGACCTGCTCTCCGGAACGGGGTTGCGGGCGACCGTGTCCGGCATCGTGCTCTCGGTTCCGGTTGCGGGCACCTGGCTGCACTGGCTCATCTTCGGCTCCGAGTTCCCCGGCACCGAAATCATCCCGCGGCTGTACGCGCTGCACATCCTCGTCGTGCCCGCCATCATGATCGCGTTGGTCGCCGTCCACCTCGGGTTGGTGTGGTACCAGAAGCACACCCAGTTCCCCGGCGTGCGCCGCAAGGAGACCAACGTCGTCGGCGTGCGCATCATGCCGTACTTCGCGCTCAAGGCCGGCGCGTTCTTCGTGCTGGTCACCGGCGTGCTCACCCTGCTGGCGGGGCTCTTCCAGATCAACGCCGTGTGGAACATCGGGCCGTACAACCCCTCGCAGGTGTCCGCCGGGTCCCAGCCGGACTGGTATCTGGCGTGGGCCGACGGGCTGCTGCGCATCTTCCCGCCATGGGAACTCTATCTGGGCGGCTACACCGTTCCCGCGGTTTTCTTCGCCGGAGCCTGCGGCATGTCAGCCCTCTTCGCGGTACTGCTGACCTATCCATGGATCGAGCGCAGGCTGGCCGGCGACACCGCACACCACAACCTGGTGCAGCGCCCCAGGGACGCCCCGGTCCGCACCAGCCTCGGGATGATGGCCCTCTCGTTCTTCGCCGTGGTCGAGGCCTCCGGCTTCAACGACATCATCGCGGCGGAGTTCGACATTTCCCTGAACGCCACCGTGTGGGCCGGTCGTATCGGTGTCCTGCTCGTGCCGCCGCTGGCCTACTTCGTCACGTACCGGATCTGCCTCGGCCTGCAGCGCGCCGACCGGGAGGTCCTGGAACACGGAATGGAAACCGGGATCATCAAACGCCTGCCGCAGGGCGGGTTCGTCGAGATTCATCAGCCGCTCGGCCCGATCGACGGGCACGGTCACCCACTGCCGCTGGAGTATCAGGGTGCACCGGTACCGAAGAAGCCGAACGCACTCGGCGCTGCCGGCCGCGCGGTGCCCGGCAGTCTCCTCTCCCCCGACCCCGCCGAGGAGACCGGCGCGTTGGAACGCGAGCGGAGCCGGTGACGGCAGGCTGATCCGCGCGGCCACCGCGGCGGCCCATACCCGTGCGGCGCCGCTGGAGGAGCGCGGTATGGTCGTCGCCGATGATGATGTTCCCGCCCCGCTCAGGCTCGGCGGGCCGCCGTATCCAGGTGTCGACGAACCCGCCGGGCTGGATGGGCCGGAAGGTGAGGCTGCGCGAGATCGCCCCGGGCGACCACCGGACATTGATCGGCTTCGACCGGGCCTCGGCCCGCAACCGCTCCCCCCAGGTAGGCGGATACCGGCACTGGGCCGCGCACCGCGCGGGTGCCGCCGACTCCGGCGACAACCTCCATTTCGCGATCGAGACGCTGCACGGGCGGATGCTGGTCGGCTCGATGTGCACGATTCAGGCCGACCCGCTCTCCGACCGGTTCAGTTACGGCGTCGGGATCGGGCCACAGCACAGGCGGTGTGGCTACGCGGGTGACGCGATCACCGTCCTGCTCGCGCACATGTTCGGCCAGCGCCGCTACCGCAAGTGTGAGGTCAGCATCTACGGCGGCAATCTCGCCTCGCTGTCGTTGCACGGTGCGCTCGGCTTCCGTGAAGAGGGTCGCCTTCGCGACACGGAACTGCAGCGCGGCGGCATCAGGTATGTGGTGCTGATGAGCATCACCGCGGACGAGTTCGCGGAGCTCCACCCGGACTTCACCGCAGCACATCCTCCGGTTCGCCCCAAGCGAGGGCGACACTGGCGTCCCGAACGCGGGCGGCACTGGCACGCCCAGCACCTGCGCTGACCACCGAGCCGATAGCCGCACCTGCGCACGCGCACGACGATCATTCGCGCAAGCCTTGGTGACGGCACGTACCGATGCCGCTACCATGACGGCGTCCCCGGCTATCGTGAGGAGATCAACAGCCAATGTCCGCTGAAGGCACGGAGCAAGCGAATCCCGAGGTCGTGGTGCTCGACAACGGCGTACCCACTGCCGCACGGGTCTACGACGTGATGCTCGATGGCAAGGACAACTACGCGATCGACCGGGAAGTCGCGAACGCGAGCCTCGCGGTGATGCCGGAACTCAAGGAGATCGCACAGCACAACCGTGCGATCTTGCATCGCGTCGTGCGCCATCTCGCCGGGGACGCGGGCGTGACCCAGTTTCTCGACCTCGGATCCGGCCTTCCCACCGCGGCGAACACCCACGAGGCGGCCCAAGGCGTCAACTCGGACGCGCGTGTCGTCTACGTTGACATCGATCCGATCGTGCTCGCGCACGGCAGGGCGCTGCTGGCGGACAACGCGAACACGCGGGTGATCACCGCCGATATCCGCAAACCACAGGAAGTGCTGGAGCACCCGGACGTTCAGGGCTTCATCGACTTCGACAAGCCGGTGTGTGTGATGCTCTGCGGCATCCTGCACCACCTCCTCGACGACGAGGACCCGCAGGGCATCGTCGACACCCTGCGGGAGGCCGTTCCCGCGGGATCGTTCTTCTTCATCACCAACTTCACTCGCCTCAGCGATGCTCCCGAAAGCGAGGAGCTGGAACGGGTCCTGCTGTCACAACTCGGCACCGGCCGGGTGCGCACCCCCGCCGAACTCACGCGCTTCTTCGACGGACTCGAACTACTCAGCCCGGGTCTCGTGCCACTTCCACTGTGGCGGCCCGACGAAATCGTCACCGACGCCACCACGGTCGCCGCGCGCTTCATGACCGGCGGAGTAGCCCGCAAGCCCTAGTGAGCGGCCGCTCAACCCAACTCCGGCACGCCCCACGCTTCTCGCACCGCCCGCTCCGTCAAGGTCTCGCCCGGCGCGCCCTGGCCGATCAGCCTGCCGGCACGCAGCAGCAGGCAGTGGTCGGCCTTCCGGGCGACCTCGAGGTCATGCGTTACGCGTAGTACCGTCACTCCCCCGCGGGCAGCAACGGTGAGCGCGTCATCGATGCGCGCTCGCGCGTCGAGATCCATTCCGGCCGCCGGCTCGTCGAGCATCAGCACGTCCGCCTCCTGCGCGAGCCCCTGCGCGACCAGCACGCGTTGCCGCTGGCCACCGGAAAGCGCACCCAGTTGCCGCCGGGCGAGTGCGCCGATCCCCAGCCGTTCCATGCAGTTGTCCACCACGTCCCAGTCGTGTCCGCGCAGCCTGCGCCACGGCCCGCGGTGCGCCCACCTGCCCATCGCCACCACCGACCGCACGGTGACCGGAAGTGCGTCGGAAACATGACTTCGTTGCACGACATAGGCCGGGCGGCATGACCCGGTCGTCGTCACCGTGCCCTTCGTCGGGCGCAGCACTCCGGCGACCACGTTGAGCAGCGAGGACTTTCCGGCACCGTTCGCGCCGACCACCACGCTGACCTGACCGAGAGGCACTCGGGCGCTGATCCCGCTCAGCACTTCCCGCTGCCCGTATCCCGCACTGATATCACTGAGCGTCACCGCTGTGGGGGTAATGTTGCGCATCGCACCTTCTTGATAATGATTGTCATTGCCACTGTAGAGTGAACCATCATGGACTGGCTGCTGCTCCCGTTCGAGGTGTCCTTCGTGCAGCGAGCCCTGGTTGCCGGAGTTCTCGTGTCCGTTGTCTGCGCGCTGGTCGGCACCTGGGTCGTGTTGCGCGGCATGGCTTTCCTCGGTGACGCGATGGCACACGGCATGCTTCCGGGGATCGCGCTGGCATCACTGCTCGGCGGCAATCTGCTGCTGGGGGCCGCGATCAGCGCCGGCGCCATGGCCTGCGGAGTCACGCTGCTGAGTCGTTCGCCACGGCTGTCCAGGGACACCGGCATCGGGCTGCTCTTCGTCGGCATGCTCGCGGTCGGCGTGATCATCGTCTCGCACTCCAGGTCCTTCGCGGTCGACCTGACGGGCTTCCTCTTCGGCGACGTCCTCGCGGTTCGCGACGCGGATCTGCTCGCGCTCGCCGTGGCCGTCGCCATCGCCGCGGTCGTCTCACTGCTGGGCTACCGGTCCTTCCTCGCGCTGACCTTCGACACCCGTAAGGCGCACACTCTCGGCCTGCGCCCGAAGCTCGCCAACGCGGTGCTGCTCGCGCTGGTGACACTGGCGATCGTCGCGTCATTTCACGTCGTCGGGACCCTGCTTGTGTTCGGTCTGCTCATCGCGCCGCCCGCGGCCGCGATGGTCTGGGCCGGTCGGATCCCCGTGATCATGTCCTGCGCCGCGCTGATCGGCGCCACCTCGACCGCGGTCGGGCTCGTCCTCTCCTGGCACTGGGGCACCGCGACCGGCGCCACCATCGCCGCGGTCGCCGTCCTCTCCTTCTTCCTCTCCGCGCTACTGGCCGCGATCCGCCGACGACTTCGGCGCCCGAACCGGGCGACGAGCACCGACAACGACGAAGGTCACCGAGATCCCGTGAAGACACCCGAGCAGATCGAGTACGCGACATGAGATTCCCGAAAGACAGCACTGTCCGACTCACGGCCGCCGCAGCGTCCTGCTGGCTACTGGTGAGCTGTGGTGGCAACCCCGAAACCGAGCCCGAATCCCCGGCGGAGACTCCGCACGGTTACGTCGAGGGTGCCGAGGAGACCGCGGAGGCACAGTCACGCATGATCGTCGCCGATGCCACGACCGGCGCGCTTCGGGTCGTCGACCTGATAACCGAGGAGGTGACCGAACTCGGCCAGGTCGACGGCGTGGACGGAATCGTGGGCGACGGCAGGTTCGGCTACCTCGACACCGTCGGAGATTTCGTGCACGTCACCGACAGCGGCTCGTGGACGGTGGATCACGGAGACCACGTGCACTACTACCGAGCCGAACCTCGCGAAGTCGGGACGGTGCAAGGAAAGCAGCTCACCGGCGCGTACAGCGATCCGGCGGTGGCCGCCCTCTCGTTCTCCGACGGCAGCGTGGCCCTGCTCGACCAGTCGCAGCTCGGCGACGGCGCGATCGCGGAAACGAACCGGATCACGGGCAATCCGCACGAGGCCGTGGCGGTTCCCTACAAGGAACACATCCTGACCTCGGTGGCCGAAGCCGGTCAGCACTTGGCACGCGGTGTCGAGGTCCGGACCCGGGACGGCCTGCCCTTCGCCAACATCGACGAGCCGTGCCCCTCGCTGCGGGGCGCGGCAGTGACCCGGCGCGGAGTGGTCTTCGGCTGCGCGGACGGTGCGTTGCTCGTCACGCGGGAGGACGGGGCCTTCCACGGCGAGAAGATCGGTTATCCCCGCCCGGTCGGCGACGAGGAACGCGCAACGGAGTTCACTCACCGGCCGTTGAGCACCACGCTCGCGGCGAAGGCGGGTGACGACGGCGTCTGGTTGCTGGATGTGTCGCGCAAGGCCTGGAACGAGGTGCGGACCGGGCCCACGATCGCGGTGAACGCGGTGGGTGAGGGCGCGCCGCTACTGACGCTGACCGACGACGGTGTCCTGTACGCCTACGATCCCGAATCCGGCGAACAGATCGCGAAGACGAACCTGCTGCCCGCGGAAGTCGCGAAGGGCACGCCCGCTCCTGTCATCCAGGTCGACACGACCCGTGCCTACGTCAACAATCCTTCGGCGGGCGAGCTCTACGAGATCGACTACAACGACGACCTGCGGCGCGCACGCACCCTGGCCGTCGACGGCAGGGCCAGCTACACCGTGGAGACCGGCAGGTGAGCCCCCGAAGGAAGCACACCCCGCGTGGAGTGCGCCGCGTTGTCTCCCTGCTCCTCGCACTCACCACCGCGATGTCGGTCATGGCATGCACCGGGACGACGCATTCACGCCAGGGCGTGGTGGTCACCACCAACATCCTCGGTGACATAACGCGCGCCATCGTCGGCGACGAGGCCGAGGTCACGGTGCTGATGAAGCCCAATGCCGATCCCCACTCGTTCGGCGTCTCCGCACAGCAGGCGGCCCACATCGAGCAGGCCGGACTGGTTGTCTACAACGGACTCGGGCTGGAGGAAGGTGTACTCCGCAACGTCGATGCCGCCGAGGAGGCCGGGGTCCCGACGCTGGCGGTCGGCGAGCAGGTGAACCCTATTCGCTACGCCACCGACGAGTCGGCTGGTCAGCCGGACCCGCACTTCTGGACCGATCCCCAACGGGTGCACGACGCCGTGGGCGTCATCGCCGAACAGCTGATCTCGAACGTCGATGGCCTGGACGAGGCCGTGATCCGGCGGAACGCCGCTCGGTACCGCGCAGCGATCGAGGAACTCGACACCGAGATGGGCCTGCGGTTCGACGAGATACCGCGGGAGCGCCGCAAGCTGGTCACCAATCATCACGTGTTCGGCTATCTGGCGAAACGGTTCGGCTTCGAGATCGTCGGCGCGGTGGTGCCCAGCGGCACCACACTCGCCTCGCCGAGCGCGGCGGATCTGAAATCGCTCGCGGACACCGTCCGGTCGACCGGTGTGCCGACCATCTTCGCCGATTCCTCCCAGCCCGACAGGCTCGCCCGCGTACTCGCCGATCAGGCCGGTCTCGACGTCGCTGTTGTCCCGCTGTTCTCCGAATCCCTGACCGAGCCGGGACAGGGCGCCGCCAGCTACCTGGAAATGATGCGCGCCAACACCGAGGCGATCACCACGGGACTTCGGCAGCAGAACTGACCAAAGAAGTAGACGAAAGGTGATGATCATGACAGCGTCGTTGCGTATCAGGCGACGAAACAGCACCCGGCTCGCGGTGCTGTCCATCGCCGCGGCGGCCGCACTTCCGCTCGCGGCCTGCGGTTCCGAATCCGACGCCGGCCCGTCCGGGCAGAATGGCGCCCAGGCACCGGAAGCCACACTGACCGAACCGGTCGCAACCACCTACGACGGTGGAATTCTCGTGCTGGACGGGAAGACCCTGGACGTCGTCGAGGACATTCCGTTGGCGGGATTCAACCGGCTCAACCCCGCGGGGGACGACCGGCACGTGCTGGTGTCCACCTCCACCGGATTCCGGGTTCTCGACGCGGGCGCCCCGGCCCTGACCGAACTGGAATTCGCGGCCGCCAAACCCGGACACGTGGTCCGGCATGCGGGCAAGACGGTGCTGTTCGCGGACGGCACCGGCGAGATCACCGTGTTCGACCCGGACTCGCTCGGTTCGGAGCTACCGCCCACTGAGGTGCACCGGACTCCGGAGGCACATCACGGGGTCGCGGTCGAACTCGACGGCGGTCAACTCGTGACGACACTGGGCAATGAGGACGAGCGTCCGGGGATCGTGGTGCTGGACGAGGACGGCAACGAGATCGCCCGCAACGAGGACTGCCCTGGTGTGCACGGGGAGGCCACGGCCGCGGGCGAAGCGGTGGTGATCGGGTGTGAAACCGGGGTTCTCATCTACAAGAACGGGAAGATCACGAAGGTGAGCAGCCCGGACGAGTACGGCCGGATCGGGAACCAGGCGGGCTCCGAATCCTCACCGATCACGCTCGGGGACTACAAGACCGACAAGGACGCCGAACTCGAGCGCCCCACCCGGATTTCGCTGATCAACACGGAAACCGGGACGCTCGACCTCGTCGATATCGGCACCAGCTACACCTTCCGTTCACTGGGACGTGGCCCCGGTGGTGAAGCCCTGGTCCTGGGCACCGACGGTCACATCCACGTCATCGATCCGGTCAGGGCGACCGTCACCAAGACGATTCCCGTGATCGGCGAATGGCAGGAACCACTGGAGTGGCAGGAGGCGCGCCCCGCGTTGTTCGTCCGTGGTGCCACCGCGTACGTCACCGACCCGGACAACAACGAGATCTCCGCGGTGGACCTCGACGAGGGCACGAAGACGACCACCGCGAAGCTGCCCGCCGCACCCAACGAGATCAGCGGCCCCCTCGCGTAGACGGGCAGGAGACCGGTGCGGTGGTAGGGCGCCCGCCGCACCGGTCTCGGCCCAGCAGTCCGTCCGCACGGGTGACGACCCGTCGCCGTGCGGTGATCGGCTCGTGCGTGAAGGATCGAAGGCGACCGGCCCGCGACGATCCGGGACAGGAGGGACGTGATGGTGGCGTCCGAGCCAATGGTGCGCAGGCTGCTGGACGACAACGACATCGACGAGCTGCAGGAATGGCTGGACCGGCACCCGCCGTACCGGGTCGCGGATGAGCTGGCTCGCCTCGACGAGTTCAACGCCGTGCTGCTGTTCCGCCTGCTGGGCAAGGACCGGGCGCTGGCGGTGTTCGAGGAACTCGATCCGGCCGACCAGCACAAGGTGCTGTCCGGGCTACGGCACCAGACGTTCGGCGACGTCGTCGAGGCGATGGACCCCGACGACCGGGCCAGGCTGCTCGGCGAGGCTCCCGCCAAGTTCGCCCGCCATGTCCTCGCCGGACTCAGCCCGCGTGAACGGAGCATGACCGCCGCACTGCTCGGGTACCCTGAGGGCTCGGTCGGGCGCGTGATGAGTCCCGAGACCGTGGCGATCCGCCGCCACCTCACCGCGGAACAGGCCCTGCAGGTGGTGCGGGACAGGGGCGGCGAGGCCGAGACTGTCTACACCTTGCCGGTCATCGACGACCAGCGCCGATTTCTGGGCACCCTCACGCTGCGCGAGCTGGTCCTGAGCCCTCCGGATCGGCCGGTCACCGAACTCGTCGACACCGACATTCCCCGGGTGCGCGCCACCGACGACGCCGAGGACGCATCCCGGCTCATGCAGGAGGCCAATCTGCTCGACCTGCCCGTCGTCGACAGCGAGGACCGGGTGCTGGGGCTGCTCACCATCGACGATGCGGTGGAACTGATCGAGGCCGCCGACACCGAGGACGTCGCCAGGCAGTCCGCGGCCGCTCCCTGGTCCGGCCACTACATGTCGGCGGGGGTGGCCCAGCTGGCCCGCTCCCGCGCGGTGTGGCTGCTGCTGCTCATCGTCGCGGCCACCCTCACCGTCAACGTGCTGCAGATATTCGAGGACACCCTCGAGCAGGTCACCGCGCTCGCCCTCTTCATCCCGCTGCTCGTGGGCACCGGTGGCAACGCGGGCGCCCAGGCCGCGACGGCAGCGGTACGCGCCCTCGCGGTCGGCGAGGTCCGCACGACCGATGTGCTCCGGGTGGCCTGGCGCGAATGCCGCGTCGGCTTGCTGCTCGGCGTCCTGCTCGCCGCTGTCGGCCTGGTGGTCGGCACGATCCTGGTCGACCTGCCCGTCGCCGCGACGGTTGCCCTTTCACTGATCCTGATCTGCTCCTGGGCCGCCATGATCGGCGCCACAATGCCGTTGCTGGCCAAACGTCTGGGGATCGACCCGGCGGTGATCTCCGCTCCCCTGGTCACCACCCTCGTGGATGCCACCGGACTCATCATCTACTTCCTCATCGCCCACGCCGTCCTCAACCTCTGAGCGGCGGCCACTGAACACCAGAGCTGGCCAGATCGGGAACACCACCTGGGCGATGATCGGCCCGGTATCGATGCCCTCGTCGACCTCGTGAATGGTCACCTCATGGCAGCTCTCACGTTGAACAGCGACCAGCTCGCCGGGCGGACGCCCCGATACTCCGGCAGCCTGCCAGGGTGGCAGTTGATGATCCTTCCGCTGTCCTCAATCAGCTTCCGCCCGATGATCTTGTTATAGAGCACATTGACAATCAGATCGTGGCCGTCGCCGACCAACTCCCGCCAATCGCCGGAGCGAACGAGCCGAGCGCGGGGCCAGCGTCTGGGCGACTCGACGGACAGGCGCATGTCCCAGTCGGGCTCGAGGTCGTTCGGCACCACCGCCGACAGTGTCCAGCCGTCGACTCCGGACACAACGTCGCACGCATGCAGCGCCAGACTCCCCTTGCTCAATAGGGCCGAGGTGATCAGAGGACTCGCGGACCTTCTCCGGCGCATGGAGTCGGCCAGGTGATCCGCCGATCACCTGGCCTGACACCGCTCGCCAACCTCACCCACAAGCTGCACAAACGGGCAACGGCAGGCCGTCCGGGTTAGCCTCCGATCATCCACTGTGCACATGGCGGTGGGAGAAGGGAGCTGACGATGGCGGGATCCACCGCGCGGGCAGGTCTACCCGATCCGGTCCTGCCGATGCTGGCCGTCGACGGCGAACTGCCCGCCGCCGGGTACGGATACGAGATCAAGTGGGACGGCTTCCGCGCCTGCCTGCAGATCGCCGCGCACGGGGACGTCAGGGTCACCAGTCGCCTCGGTAACGATGTCACCCGTACGTATCCCGACGTCGCCGAGGCGATCACCAGTGCCCTCGCCGGGCAGGCCGGTGTCCTGGACGGCGAACTGGTCGTACTGGACGAGTCCGGCAGACCGGATTTCGGGCGCATCCAGACCCGGCACCAGCGTGGGCCGAACAGCACGCTGCTACGGACGAATCCGGTCACGTTCTTCGCGTTCGACCTGCTCCACCTCGGCGGTGAAACCCTGCTGCAGGCACCCTACGAGCAACGGCGCGCCGCGCTGGCGGATCTCGACCTCGGGGACAACCCGCGTATCACGGTGCCGCCCTACTACACCGATCGCGACGTCACGCCGGCCGATCTGTTGGACGTGGTCGAACAGCAGCAACTCGAAGGTGTCGTCGCGAAGCGCCTCGACTCCCCATACCAACCCGGCAAGCGCTCCCGTTACTGGATCAAGCACGCACTCATCAAGACCCAGGAAGTAGTGATCGGCGGCTGGAAGCCCGGCGAAGGGCGCAGGAACGGCATGATCGGCTCGCTGCTCCTGGGGGCGCACGACCACGACGGGCAACTCGTCTACATAGGACATGTGGGCACCGGTTTCACCGAAAGGGCACTCGAAGACCTCCAGCGAAGACTCGAGCCCCTGCACCGTGCCACGAGCCCGTTCGACACCGTCGTTCCCCGTGACCGGGCACGCCACGCGCGCTGGGTCGAACCGCTCATCGTCGGCGAGGTCGTCTACCGCAAGCTCACCGACAATCGAAACAGCGAACGCCGCCTCCGCCACGCCGCCTGGCGCGGACTACGTCCCGACAAGGAACCCCGTGAGGCCAAAGTGCCGCCATTGCATTAAATGCAGAGGGCGGCCGCGGGACGTCTTCGCGTACCCGCTCAGATCGGTCAACGCCGCACCCGATAGCGCAGGTGAAGCACCCGGTCGCCCTGAATCACCACGTCAGGATCCGCCAATAGGTGCTGCGCGTGGACCGACCCGAAGTAGCGCTTGCCGGACCCGAACACGACGGGTACGACGTCCATGCGCACCTCGTCGATCAGGCCCGCGGCAAGCACCTGGCCACCGACGTCGCCGGCGGCGACCTCGACCATGCGGTCACCCGCAAGCTCCTGCGCCTTGGCCACGGCCGCCTCGATGCCGTCGACGAAGTGAAACGGCGTCTCGGGGTCCCAGCCCTCGGGCTCCGGCCGGTGTGTCACGACGACCACGTGGTCGATCCCGCCCGGAGGCTTCCCGTCCCAGCCGTCCGTCATGTCGAAGACGTGGCGGCCGACGACAGTCGCCCCGATCTGGTCCCAATACGGCCGGGTGTAGTCGTAGGACGTCCGCGATACCTTTACCTCGCCGCTCTCGTCCAACGGGACGTCACCGTTGGACAACCAGTCGAACAGCGGTCCGGGCTGGTCATTCTCGTCCGCGACGAAGCCGTCCACCGACACCGAGCTGTACATGACCACCTTGCCCACGGGGCTCTCCTCTGCTTCGGGGTGCCCCCAACTTAGCGTGTCGTGAGCTGGCGCTCTTGTAAGAAATCAATCGGCAGGCAGCGGCCAGCTGTCCAGCACGTGGCCGGGATGTTCGCGCAGGAACCGCCGCCGGACTTCGATGTACCGGGTCGGCGTGAGCCCGGTGAACGCCCGGAACTCGTGGCCGAAGTGGGCCTGGTCGAGGTAGCCTGCGCCACCGGCGAGGTCGCCCCAGTCGAGCGGCCGACAGTCGAATTCCTCACCCCCGGGGTGGGCACTTTCCCGGGAAAGTGCCGACCGGAAGCGCTCCTGCCCTGGTCGCAGGGCTGGCTTTTCGCACTCTTGTGGGAAAGTGCGAGGGACGGGGCTGCGGGTACAACTGGTTCCCCAGTTGCCCGACCCGAGACACCCCAGCCCTCGCCGCATCTTCACGTCGACGCAGAGCCCAGTTCACGAGCCCGCCATACCGGCCGCCGATCGTCGTGGTCCGGCAACTCGATCGGAAGGCGTGGCACATGAAGGACTCGCGGAACTCGGCAGTCGACCGGCGAAGCGTCATAAAGGCGGGCGGCGCGGGTGCACTGGCGATGACCGTCGGTTCGGTCGTACCGCCGGTCGCGCACGCCGACGAGGCGCTCGCCGCCACGCCCTTGCGCTTCAACCGCGACGGCACTTTCAAGATCGTGCAGTTCAATGACACGCAGGACGACCATCGCATCGACCGACGCACGATCGAGCTGATGAACCACGTCCTCGACGACGAGCGACCCGATCTCGTCGTCCTGGTGGGCGACAACATCACCGGCGGTCCGAAGACCGAACTCGAGGCCAGGCAGGCACTCAACAACGTAATCCAGCCCATGGAGCAACGCGGCATCCCTTGGGCGGCCACCTTCGGCAACCACGACGAGGACTCCACGGGGAGCACGGGCTTCGACGAGGCCGACATGCTCAGGTTCTTCCGCACCTATCCGAACAACCTGAACACGGCGGGCCCGAAGGACGTCACCGGCACCGGGAACATGAACCTGCTCATCAACGGCTCCCACGGCGGCAAACCCGTCTTCAACGTCTGGTTGCTGGACAGCGGACGTTACGCGCCGAAACAGATCGCCGGTCAGGACTTCGCGGGCTACCCCACCTGGGACTGGCTCAGGGCCGACCAGATCAGGTGGTACCTCGAGACCTCCGAGAAGCTGGAACGCCGGTCCGGGGCCCCGATTCCGAGCCTGATGTTCCTGCACATCTGTCTGTGGGAGCACCGGTTCATGTGGTTCGCGAGCGTCGACAGCCGGACCGACGGCGACCATGCCCGTGCCGTCGAGAAGCATTCCATCGTCGGGGAGCGCAACGAGGACGAGTGCCCAGGACCGTTCAACTCCGGCATGTTCTCCGCTATTCAGCACCGCGGCGACGTCCGCGGTGTCTTCTGCGGCCACGACCACGTCAACACCTACATGGGCAACTACTACGGAGTGCTCCTCGGTTACGGCCCCGGCACCGGGTTCGGCGCCTACGGCCTCGGTGGCGAGGAGAACCACCGCCTCCGCGGTGCCCGGGTGTTCACCCTGGACGAGAGCGTCGACGGAGTCCTCGCCGAAACGCACAACGTGTTCGCCAAGGACTACGGGATCGACATGTCGAACACGGACCAGAGCATGGACCCGCTGCCCCTGCCCCGGCGCAGGTCGAGCGCACGCTCCGCGTCAGAGTGACGCGCCACCGCAGATCACCAGCGTCTGTCCGGTGATCGACGCGCCACCGGGCCCGAGCAGGAACGACGAGATCGTCCGGCTCGCCACCACAGACCTGCGCCAGGCCCGGCTGAAGGAGTTGATGGCCCGGCGCGCCGAACACGTCTACGTACTCGCGCACGCCGCGAAACTGGACCGAAAGCCGTTCCATGCGTGGGCCGAACTGCCTCCCGGGTGGACTCTGGTGACCGCTGACACTGACTCGGCAGTCAGCGGCTCCGCTCCCCCGCGCCGGCGATCGGCCGGGCCAGATCGTGCTCCTCCTTGATCGCGCGCAGGTGTGCCCACGACTCGACGGTCCGGACGCCGGACAGGCCCCGGAGGTGCTCCAGTGTGGCGAACACGCCTTCCTGTGATCCGGCACGGATGGTGCCGATGCCGTTGCACCATCCGATGCCGGTGGCGAAGCAGTCGACCTCGTCCAGCTCGACGACCTTGCGCGCGACGGGCTCGGTCTCGCCGCTGAGGGTGAGTGCGAATCCGACCGTGTGCGTACGACTCAGTGGATTGAGCCGCACGAGCGCACCGACATGCACCACCCTGGTCTCCAGCAGACGCAGCACCCGGGCGCGCGTCGCTCCGGGAGAAAGGCCGCTCACGCTGGCGAGGTCGGCGAACGACGCGCGGCCGTCCACCCGCAGATGCTCGAGCAGCGCGTGGTCGGACGGGTCGAGGTCGGCCTCGGTGAGCGTGTCAGTGCTTTCCAGGGGGCCGGGAGGAAAGTACGGGTCCTTCCAGATCTGTAGATAAGTGATGGCCTGCACGGCGCGCACCCCGGCGCTGGCCTGCACTCGAGCGAGCCCGCGGGAGAACGCCTCCATGTCCCTGGTACGAAGCTCCGCGGTCACGGCGAAGCGGCCCGCGGTGGTGGTGACGAACGAGATCTCGTCGAGTTCCGCGACCCGCTCGGCGACCGGCCGTGCCGGACCTTCCGCCTCGATGATGACGTGCCCTAGTTGGTGGAGGCCGAGGGCCGCAGGATGGATGGCGCCGATCAGGCGGAGACCCCCGTCGTCGATCAGCCGTCGCACCCTGGCCTTCGTGGTCGACCGCGCGAGCCCGACCAGCTTGGCCAACGCCTCGTAGGAGGCGCGTCCGTCGCGTTGCAGCGCGCGCACGAGCTGCTCGTCGACGTCGTCCAGATCCACGCGCATCCCCTTCGCCCGAGCCTCCATCGGCGCCAACCTATCGCACACAGCCCGAACCGCGGACGCTCGACGGTCAGCCCTCCCGAACGAGACCCTACGAGTGATACGGCCGGTTCTGGGCGTTCTTGCCGCCGAATCGTCTCTTGTATGCCGCTTCACACAGTTGTATCGTCTGCGCTCATTGATCCGGACGCCCCGCACCACCGCGGGTCGCCGGCCCACCGGTCACCTCGGAGGTTTTGGCATGGGTCCGCGGAGAACGTCACCCGCAGTGGGAAGTGCATCGGACCGGGCGTTCTTCGGGCACCCACGCGGTCTGGTGGGGCTGTTCTTCACCGAGGCGTGGGAACGGTTCTCCTACTACGGCATGCGCGCGTTGTTGCTGTACTACATGTACGACCAGGTGAGCAACGGCGGCCTCGGCATTCCAGCCGACACGGCACGGTCCCTCGTCGCGGTCTACGGTTCGGCCACCTACATGGCGGCGATTCTCGGCGGTTGGGTCAGCGACCGCCTACTCGGCGACCGGCGGGCGACGCTGCTGGGTGGCGTGCTGCTCATGTTCGGCCACGGCTGTCTCGCCCTTCCGGCGGGGGCGGGGGCACTGTTCGCGTCGATGGTGCTCATCGCGGCCGGCACCGGCCTGCTGAAGCCGACGATCTCCTCGTCCGTCGGAGACCTGTACGCCAAGAACGATCCGCGGCGGGATTCCGGCTTCAGCATCTACTACATGGGGATCAGCGTCGGCGCCGTGGCCGCACCGCTCGTCGTCGGCACGCTCGGCCAGACCTACGACTACCACCTCGGTTTCGGCCTCGCCGCCATCGGCATGGGCCTCGGCCTCGTGGTCTATCTGTGGACGCAACGTCATCTCAGCACTGCCAGCAGCAGGCCGAAGAACCCGTTGCGGCTCCGCGAGGTCTCCCGATCGAAGGCGACCTGCCTCGCTGGTGCGATCACCTGCCTCATCGGGCTGGTCGCGGTTTCCGCCGCGACCGGGGTACTGACGGTCGGGGCCGTCGTGAACACCATCAGCGTGCTGGCGATCGCGCTCCCTGTCGCCTACTTCACCGTCATGCTGCGTAGCCCGCGCACGACCTCCATCGAGCGCGCACGGGTGCGGGGATACATTCCGCTGTTCATCGCCGCGGTCTTCTTCTGGGTCATCCAGGAGCAGGGCGCTACCGTCATCGCGCAGTACGCCGATCAGAGCACCGACCTCGACGCGTTCGGCTTCGCCCTGCCCGCTTCCTGGTTCCAGTCGGTTGGGTCGTTCGTGCTGATCATCCTGACCCCGATGTTCGCCCTGATGTGGCTCAGGATGGACCGCTCGGCCCGGCCGCCGTCGACGGCACACAAGTTCAGTTTCGCACTGGTCATCGCCGGCATGTCGTACCTCCTGCTCGTGCTTCCCGCACTGCAGGGCGGTCTGAGCAGTCCACTGTGGCTGATCGGCAGCCTGGCACTGGTCACCATCGGCGAGATGTGCCTCTCCCCGATCGGGCTGTCCGCGACCGCGAGGCTGGCCCCCGCCGCGTTCGCCACCCAGACGATGGGTCTCTGGCTCGCGTCCGGGGCCGCCGGTCAGGGAATCGCGGCACAGCTCGTCAAGTTCTACGACGCCGACTCGGCCGGAATCTACTTCGGCGCCATCGGAGCGGGAACGGTGGTCCTCGGCCTTCTCCTGCTCGCCTGCGGTCCGCTCATCCGGCGACAGACCGAGACCGCGGACCGGGCAGAGGCTCGGCTGACCGAGGAGGACGGCGCGGGCGGCCAGATCGCGACCGCTGCCGGTTCCGGCGCGCACCTCCGATGAGGACGCTACCCACCCCTGGCCCTACCCGAACACCCGACCGCCGGACGAACACGGAGACATCCTTGAAACGCACCGTATTTCGAAACGGGACACTCTACGACGCGGTGTCCCGCACCGCCGACTCCGCCGACATCGCGGTCGAGGACGGCTGGATCGTCGACGTGGCGGCCGGTCTGGACGGTGACGAGGAGGTCGACTGTACCGGTTGCGGGGTCCTGCCAGGACTGTTCGACTGCCATGTACACCTGACGATGAGCGGGACGGATCTCTTCGAAAGCGCGCAGCAGCCGTTCTCCCTGCAGTTCTACGAGGGCGCACTGAACATGGCCAGGACATTGGCCTGCGGCATCACGACCGTCCGCGATGCCGCGGGTGCCGATCTCGGGATGCGGGTCGCACAGGAGCGCGGCATGATTGCCGGGCCCCGCATGCAGGTGTCGCTCAACATGCTCAGCCAGACGGGCGGCCACGGCGACCCGTGGTGGCCGTCCACCTGCGTCATGGACCTCCTGCCCGCACACCCGGGTCGGCCTCCGGTCGTCGTCGACGGCCCGGACGAGATCCGGCGCAAGATCAGGGAGCTGGTCCGTGCGGGCGCCGACGTCATCAAAGTCGCGACAAGTGGTGGTCTCGTGTCCAGCGGAGCCGGGCCGAAGATCCCCCACTTCCGTGACGACGAGATCTCGATGATGGTCCGCGAGGCGGAGGCCGCCGGTCTGCACGTCATGGCGCACGCTCACGGCGAGGGCGCGAAGGCGGCCGTGCGCAACGGTGCGCGCTCCATCGAACACGGGAATCATCTCGATGACGAGACATTGGAGCTGATGGCTCAACGTGGCGCGTGGCTCGTCCCGACGCTCAGCGCGGGCGTGGGTCTGCGCGAGTCCATCGAATCGGGAGTTCCGTACCCGAGCCACATCCTGGCGAAGGTCGAGGAGTCCCAGGGCGATCAGACCGTCCGGCGAGCTGTTGAGGCAGGCGTACGGATCGCGATGGGCACCGATGCCCCCTTGTATCCCCACGGCAAGAATCTGCTGGAACTCGAACTGCTCGTGGAACGGGGCCTCAGCCCGGCCGATGCACTGCATTCCGCCACGCTGTCGGCGGCCGAACTGATGGGCCTGGACCGTACCCTCGGCTCGCTCCAACCCGGCAAACGCGCGGACATCGTCGTGGTCGAGGGCAACCCACTGGACGTCAATAATCTCGGCGAGCGGATCCGCGCCGTATATCAGGACGGACGCGTCGTGCCGAACGGCGGCGCTCCCGGCACGTCGGTCCTATCGGGATCGACCATGGCCGCCGCACGACACTAGTGCCTCGTGCAGGAAGACCGGCCGCCACCGGCGGACCTGACGAGTTGCAGCCGCGGCTCCGGTCGCTCCAGCCGAGCGCCGCGGGATACGCGCTGTCCCAGGATGCGGTGGCGATACTGGCCGAGGGTGATCGCCGGATCTTCCGGCGGGAACGGGCGACACTGGATGACGGGTGGCTCCTCGCGGTGTTCTCCGTTCCGGAGTCCGAACGCAACAAACGCCACCTGCTTCGCTCCCAACTGGTCAGACTCGGGTTCGGCACCGCGGCTCCCGGCGTCTGGATCGCCCCGGCGCATCTGCACCAGCCGACGGCCGAGATGTTGCGCAGACTCCGGGCGCCAGTGGTGGGACCTGGACGAACTGGAATCGCTGTACCTGGAGTTCCTCGCCGAACACAACCCCACCCGGTACCGCTGGCAACGTCGTCGAAAGGTCGGCGAACGGAACGCCTTCGTCGACTATGTCCGGTTGCTCACCGACTGGCGAAGGCTGCCCTATCTGGACCCCGGCCTGCCCACGGAGCTCCTGCCGCCGAACTGGGTCGGGCTCCGGGCCGCGGATCTCTTCTTCACGCTGCAGGCCCGCTTGGTCGACGCCGCGCGCGCACACGTGGAGCGCACCACCGCGAACTGAGGTTCACCGTCCGGCCTGCGTGGCGAATGGCGCTGACGAGTTGGTCGATGTCCAGCTTTGTGGTGCGGGGATTGATGGTGCACAGCCGGATCACCTGTTGTCCGTCCACTGTGGTGGTCGCGATCAGGAACCGGCCGCCTTCGTTCACCGTGTCGGCGATCTCACGATGGATGGCGTCGAGATCGTCCGAGCTGAAGGCATCGTGGTCCGGTAACCGGTAGCGCAGGCAGACGATGCCCAGGCTGGGCCCGGCGACCAGGTCCAGTTCGTCACTCACGTCGATCAGTGCCGCGGCCCGCTCCGACAGGTCCAGCCCGTGGTCGACGGCAGCCCGGAAGGCGTCGACACCAAAGCCTTTGAACGACAACCAGAGTTTGAGCGCGCGGGCGGCGCTGGTGAACTGCACCCCGTGGTCGGAGAGGTTGACCTCGTTTCCGGCGATCCTGGTGATATCGAGATAACCTGCCTGCGCACGGAACTGCTCCAGCGCGAACGCCCGGTGCAGGGCTTCCTGGTCCCGGACGAGCAGGCAGCCGATCTCATACGGTTGGAACAGCCACTTGTGCGGGTCGACGACGACCGAATCCGCGGCGGCCAGTCCGGCCAACGCGGTCCGTCCACGCGTGGTCATCGCGGCTGTCGCACCGTGTGCGCCGTCGACGTGCAGCCAGAGATCGTGTTCTCGGCACAGGTCCGCGAGTTCGGGTAGCGGGTCGATGCTGCCGGTGCCGGTTGTTCCCGCGTTGGCGAGCACGAGGAACGGATTGCGCCCGGAGCGCCGGTCGTCCTCGATCTCGCGCCGTAGGAGGTGGTGATCGAGCCGGTGTCCCCTGCTCGGCAGGAAACGTAGTTGCTCCGCCGCGAATCCCAGCACATGGCAGGCGCGCAGGACCGCCGGGTGGGTCTGGTCGGAGCAGTAAAGCACGGCCCGGCTGGTGTCCGCGCCGAGCCGGTCACTTCGAGCGGCCGCGATCGCGGTCAGGTTCGCCATCGTGCCGCCGGGGGTGAACAACCCGCCGGTACCCGCGGGCATCCCGAGCAGTTCGGCCAACCACCGAGCCGTGACCTGTTCGATGGCCGCGGGGCCTGCGCCGACCAGCCATGCCCCCGGTGAGATGTTGAAGCCGGATGCGAGGAAGTCACCGAGGACGCCGAGGAAGTTGTTCGCGCTGGGGATGAATGCGAAGCAGCCGGGATGACCGAGCCGCAGGGACCACGGCAGCACCTCACGGGCGAGGAACTCGACGAGTTCGCCCGGCTCGGTGGGGCGGTCCGGAACCGGCTCGGAATGGATATGGGACAACTGCTCGGGTGTAGCGCTGCGGTGCACCGGCTGCTCGCGCAGGCCGTGCATGTTCCCCACGATCAGATCGACGACCTGATATCCGAGGGCGCGCATCTGTTCCGCCGACAGGTTGAGCTCGTGCTCCCGCGATTGCGTCATCGAGATCAGACATCCTCGGAGATCAGGCGACGACGTATCGCGTCGATCCAGTTACGCGCCTCTGCGTTCAGCTCGGGACGTTCCGTTGATTCGGCCACGCGGCACGGCAACTGCACGAGTACGAGTTCGTTTCCGGGATGGACAAGGTCCCCTGGAGCGGCGTGACACCACAACAGCGCCTCGCCGGGACGAAGCTGTGTCAGTTCGCCGGGACCGAGCGGACGAAGTTCACCCGCTTCGAGCCGATATGCCCCGGACTCAACGGTCGCCTTGAGCCGTCCGCGGCGCGTGGCCGCCACGACGAGCTGACTCAGCGTCAGGCATGCCGTGCGCACCCGGCTGACCGATATCGCGGGCAGCAGCGTGGCGAGGGCATGTGTACCGAGCATGGGTAGCAGACCCGCGGCCGTCTCCTGCGCCTGCACCAGGGAGACCACCGTCTGGAAGCGGGGGTTGATCTCGATGGCCGCGACTGAACCGTCGGGGGTCGCGACGAGATCGAGCCCGAACGCGCCGCGGAAGCCGAGCTCGCCGAGCCGGTCACCGAGCCGCCTCCCTGCCTGACGGCAGCGGGCAGCAGCACCCGCGGGCAGCGTGTGGTCGGCCACCAACTGGTTCCCGCAGTGGGCTCCCCAGAACGGCGTGAGTTCGGGCAGGCCGACCAACTGATGGGAGATCGCCGAGATCACTGTCACGTCCCCTGCGACGCATCCACTGACCGTCAGCGGGATCCCAGGAAGGTACTCGGAAACTCGGAGCGTTTCGCCTCGCCAGTCCTGTAGTGCCAAGCCCAGTTCGTCCGGGGCGGTGGCCAGCCGAGTGCCCTTTCCCGTGAGGTTGTTGAACCGACGCTGGACAACGACGGGCCGCCCGCCCGCAGCTTTCCAGCACCGCGTGGCATCGGCGGGATCGGCGATCACCACCCAGGATTCGGGGGTACCGACGCCTGCTTCGCGAAACAGACGCAGCGAGTCGATCTTGTCCGAGGCGACCTCGGCGACGGCAGGCTCTGGAGCGAGCAACCGGAGGTCCCGAGTCGCCGCCCACTGGTACGCACCCACCCCGTCTTCGGGAGCGAAGCTGACACCGATCCGTCCAGTGGGCGCAGGAGTCGGTTCCGGGACGGCCGAATCGAACTGTCCGTCGTTGGCCGCCCCTTCCGCGCGATGGTCCCGATGCTCGTAGCGCAACCAGGGCAGTACGGACCGCGCGGATTCGCTCAGGAACGGGGATCGGTCGTACCAGAACAGTTCCGGGGCGTACTCGCGGAGACATGTGGAGGCGAGGTCCGCCGGGACACCCTCGATCTCCACTTCACCGGCAGTGGGCACAGCAGGCGCACTCACAGGAAACATCGATAACCCTCTGTTTCACCGAGCGACGAGTCAAATAATCGCAAATGTGCCCAGCGCGGACTGCTTTTGAATTCCCTCCACCGAAAAACAGTCCAGCAGATTCAGCGCCGGACCCACCTGCGTCGATTGCGCCCCGCTCCCCTTGAATTCGCCACCGGTAATGGTGCCTGTTTTGGTGACAACATCAAGACCGGGTAGCGAGGATACTGTCGCCAGGTACGTGAACGTACTCGACGTCCCGTTGTTCCACTTGATCACCCGGGTTTCCTCGAACGGAGCGATCGGCTCGAGACAGCTCGCTTCCCGCTCAACGGTGAAGCTGCTCAACCCGGACGACAAGGTGCTGTCCGTCAACGAGACGCACGAACTGTACTCATCACGTACCCGTGTCGTGATCGGTCGAGGACGCTGCACGACGCCAGGTGAGTACTGCCAAGTCGAACTTGTTGTGCACACGACGTCCCCGGCCCCACCAGGGTTTCCGGTGCTCGCACTGGCGACACCGCTCTGCGCCGCTACCGAGAGCATTCCGGCCAGAACTGCCGCGCCCAGGATGCTGACCGATCGACCGAAGGAAGAATTGCTGGATATTGAGCCCATGATCAGCCAACCGCTTTCGAGTGATTAAGTCTTTCCCCATTGATTACCGGCCATCACCCTATCGTCCGCGTTTACGGCTCCGATATGCCCTGGACCAAAATTCCACGGCTGTAACTGATCGGCGCAGTATCTGCCTCGCGATCGACCGTCGTGGCACTTCTGCGTACTACGCAAGACACTTTCGTGTAGCAGCGAAGCACCCTTTCGGGTTACTCGTCGATTTACGCATGATCGCACCGTAGCGACTTCGCACGTCGAACCGCGCGCGGCGACCGAGCACGCATCGGTTGCCACCTACCCTGAGGATGCCCACGAATACCCTTCCGTTCGCTGATGACGTCCCGACACAAGGAGGGCCCGCGTGCACCCGAAGGTGGACCCGATCGTGGTTCCGGCGGATTCCCAGTTGCCCAGCCCCCATGGGGACGCCGAAAGAGGGGCGGAGTATGACCGCTACTTCGCCATTGTCCGCGGCCGTCCCGACCTCGTCTCGTGGAGCCGGTCCTGCCTCGACACCCAGGAGCGAGTCCTCGCCGAACTCGAGGATTGCGGGCTTTCCGACGAACAGCGATGCGCACTGTTACACGGTCTGTTGACGGTGCTCCAGGAGACCCTGGAGAGCTGGCTGTCCGCCGCTGACGGAGAACGGCATCAGTGACCGACGCTGACGCCCCGGAGAGCGCCCGTATCGCCATGCGGCGCTGGCGGCTTGGCCACCACGCCTTCCACCTCCAGCTCGTGGTCATGAACACCCTGCTCACCAGGGCAGACCAGGCCTGCGCAGAAGGTCGCTGGGCCGATCTGACGTCCGATCTGGTTCGTCTCCGCACGCTGTACAACGGGGCGACGGCGACGATGGCTCTTGCCGCAGCCTTCGATTCCGACATGTACAACCAGGTCGTCCGGCCCTCGATGGAACCGCCGTTCCTGGCACCTGGGTTTTCCGCCGCGTTCGGCCGAGAGCACACGATCATGCTGCGGCGCATCGAACGACTGCACCACCGTATCCGGGCGGGAAGTTCCACGAAGGAGGGACGGCCCGACCAAGTTTTGAGGGCGCACAGGGAACTCCAGCGGGCGCAGGCACGCAACCGCAGGGAGCACGTCCTGATCTGCAGGCGGTTCGTCCAGGACGGCAAATCGCTGCTACGCGAGTCGGAAGCCACGCACTAGACGATGGTGCGTCTGCAAGTACCACCAAGCAAGATCACCAACGCCGCCGACTACCCCCAACCGCACTTTTACGGGAAAGTGCGAGGCTGGTGCCGGACGGATCCGGTAGTCGGTCGGTGAGGGAGGTCAGCGTGCCGGGACGTCATGATCTGGTGGTGGTGGGTGGTGGTACCGCGGGCATCATCGCGGCCACCACCGCCGCGCGCCTCGGGGCTCGGGTGGTTCTCGTCGAGCGTGACCGCCCCGGTGGTGACTGTCTGTGGACCGGGTGCGTGCCGAGCAAGTCCCTGATCGCCGCCGCCAACACCGCGCACCGGATGCGCACCAGCGCAGCCTTCGGGATCACTCCCGTCGAACCGCGGATCGACTTCGCGGCCGTCATGGCCCACGTCCACGGCGCGATTGCCCGTATCGAACCGGCCGACTCCCCGGACGCCCTGGCCGCCGCCGGTGTGCGGGTCGTGACCGGCACCGGAGTCTTCACCGGCCCGGACGAAATTCGGGTCGAAGGCGAGAGGCTGCGGTTCCGGCACGCCATCATCGCCACCGGCTCCTCCCCCGCCGTGCCCCCGATCCCCGGACTCGCCGACACCGACCCCCTGACCAGCGACACGGTGTGGGACCTCACCGAACTGCCCGCACGCCTGATCGTCCTCGGCGGCGGCCCGATCGGCTGCGAACTCGGGCAGGCCTTCGCCCGGCTCGGCAGCGACGTCACCATCATCGAAGCGGCCGATCGCCTCCTGCCGAAGGAGGAACCCCGAGCCGGCGACGCACTGTCGGCCGCGCTCACGGCCGATGGCGTCCGTGTGCTCACTTCCACCACGGTCACCACCGCGACCGGCAACGCCGACGGAACCACACTGTCGGTCTCCGGCCCCGGCTCCGCCTCGACCCTGTCGGCCGACCGGGTCCTGGCGGCCACAGGACGTCGCCCGAGCACCGGCAAGCTCGGTGTGGAAGCGGCCGGCGTCCGCCTGGACGAGCGGGGCCACGTCGCCGTGGACGCGAAACTGCGCACCACCAACCGAGCCGTCCACGCCGCCGGTGACGTCACCGGCACACTGCCCTTCACCCATGTCGCCGGCATCCACGGCAGCATCGCCGCCACCAACGCCCTGCTCGTACCCACCCGCAGCCTCGATCACGAGAAAATCCCCTGGATCACCTTCACCGACCCCGAGATCGCCCACGTGGGCCTGACCGAAGACCAGGCTCGGCAACGACACGGCGACTCCGTGCGAGTGCGACTGCTCGAGCACGACCGCCTGGACCGCGCCATCACCGAACACGCCACCCGTGGCTTCACCCATGTCGTGCTCGACAGCAATCACCGAGTCCTCGGCGCCACCATCGCCGCCCCGAGAGCAGGCGAGATGATCGCCGAGCTCACACTGGTCATCACCCGCCGCGGTCGCCTGCGCGACCTCGCCTCGATCGTCCACGCCTACCCCGCCTGGACCGACAGCGTCTGGAACACCGCCGTCGCCGAAGCCAACACAGCGTTACAGAACCCACCCCTGCGCCAGATCACCCGCGCACTATTACGCCTACGGCGTCTGCGCCCGTAGTGCGCTGACGCGGACCACGACGTAGTTTGAGAGTTCAATCGCACGTCTTCGTGAAAGGAGCTGCCATGACCTCACCGACGGCCGACGCCGATCTCACCGGTACTTATGACCTGGATCCCGCGCACTCCAGAATGGGTTTCGTCGCCCGGCACGCGATGGTGACCAAGGTTCGCGGTGCGTTCACCGAGTTCGACGGGCAGTTGCACATCGACGGGCAGGATCCGGCGAAATCCAGCGGGCAGTTGACGATCACGGCGACCAGCATCGACACCGGTGTGCAGCAACGTGACGAGCACCTGCGCAGCAACGACTTCTTCGACATGCCCAACTATCCGGAGATCACCTTCACCAGCACCGCGGTGGAACGGGTGGGCGGTGACAGCTACCGGGTCACCGGAGACCTCACTATCAAGGACACCACCAAGCCGGTCACGTTGGATGTCGAGTACACCGGATCCGCCCTCGACCCGATGGGCAACAACCGGATCGGCCTGGAGGCCACGACCACCGTCAGCCGCAAGGAGTGGGGCATCACCTGGAACGCCCCGCTGGAAACGGGCGGCGTGCTGGTCAGCGACAAGATCGTCCTGGACATCGACATCTCCGCGATCAAACACACCGACGGCTGACACCAGGGCGCGGCAAGTCGCGTCTGGGTAGGGCAGCCGAGTCCGCATACGATGCCGCCGAGAGGTGCGGATGACGGACCGGGCCGGATACCTTGGCTGTCGAACAGTCCCGTCGACCTGCTGCTCGGCGGGATCGTCGCCGCGCTGGCCGGGTGCGACCTCGCCGTCGCGCGGTACGTCGCTCACCACACCGCCTGCCGCCGGACCGGGTACCGGGGTTTGCTCGGTGCCCTGCCGTCATTCCTCCTCGGCTTCACGTGCCGCACCCCGACGGTGCTCCTCGCGCTGAGCACAGGGGCGGGCGCCGCGGCTAGCGCGGTCTCTCGGCGATGAGCAGTGCGTAGCCGATCTGTCCTTCCTGGACGGTCTTCCTGGCCAGTGTCGTGTAGTGCAGCACGGCGCTCACATCCACTCCTGCTTCAGCCAGACGTGCGGGCGCGGTCATCCGGAGTAGCCGTATTCGGGCGTCGATCTCGTCGATCATCCGGGTGAGCGCGTCATCGTATTGCTCGGTGTGCACGGTTCGCAGTCCGGCTTGGTGCAGGATCGCGGAGTACTCGCCGAGCGGGCGGGCGTCGGCGATGCAGGCGACCCAGGCCGTCAGGGTGGTCAGTTCCTCGGGCAGGCCTGCTCCGGCGACGACGACGTCAGTGATTCCGACCCGGCCGCCGGGGCGCAGGACCCTCGCGAACTCGCTCGCCGCTGCGTGCTTGTCGGGGAAGGTGCAGAACGCGCACTCGCAGACCACCGCGTCGAACTCACCGTCGGGCAGCGGGACACGTTCGGCGTCGCCGGGATGGAACCGGGCCCTGTCCGCGAGACCGGCTTCGTCGGTCAGCTTGCGGGCCCGGTCCACGCTGGCCTCGCCGAGATCCACGCCGTCGACGGTGACGTCAAAATCGGTGGCGAGCAGGCGGGCGCTGGCACCCGGTCCGGCGGCGACGTCCACCACCTGTTGCCCGCTGCGCAGCCGCAGTCGCTCGGCGAGCCGCCGGGTCAGTGCCGGGCCGCCGGGATGGTAGGACTCGCCGAGCAGGAGAGCCACGGCATCGCCGCCGTAGGCGTCCGCGCAGCATGCCTTGATCTCCGCGGGGGTGTTGTTCACTGCTCGACTGCCAGGTGGCCGACGTTGGTGGCGTCGGGCGCGATGACCGGCCACGTGCCGTTGCCGTTGCCGGCGATCTTTGATCCGTACGGCGAGTCGATCACCAGTGACTGGAGCTCGGTCGCGTTCGGTACGACACCGGCGACCTTCACCCCGGACATCTGCTCCCGTACCTGCTCCCGGTAGCCCACCGAGTTGTAGGCGCAGAACGGAATCATCCGTCCGTCCGGGGTGATCTCCTCTACACAGCACTTCATCAGCTGCTTGACGTTGAGTGTGTAGGGGTCCTGGAAGTCCTGCACGACGATCATGAACGCCCGGCCGGTCAAGTCGGCCAGCGCGCCCGGCAGGTTCACTCCGCAGGCGTCGGCGCAGTCCAGCGCCTCCGCCGTGATCCGCAGCTGCTCCTCGGAGGTCTCGGTGCCCATGAACGCCGACGCGCTCCACAGCTTCTCCAACGCCTGGCGCACCGCGTAGTCGGGCACGACCCGGTTGGACACGTAGTCCAGATAGTCCTCCACCCGGATCAGCCGGGGAATCGGGACGACACCGAAGTCCGGCTGTCCCGGCGTGCCTTCGGTGAGCAGGTAGGTGATCGAGCGGCACGTCGGGAAACAGCAGGGCACCGGGAAGAAGTCGTCCTTGCGGAACCAGTCCGGCCGCTGGTCCGTGATCAGCCCGATCACGTCCGGGTTGGTCAGCCGGGTCAGCGGGTCGAACTCCACGTGCCTGCCCGAATGCGTGACCGGCTGGAACGACACCGACCGCACCGCGGGGTGCGTCAGCCCGAACTCGACGATGTCGCCCAGTTCGTGCTCGTTCAATCCGCGTTCGACCGCAGCCACCAGCGTCACGGTGAGCCCGGCCTCGGCGCAGTTGTCCAGTGCCCGCCGCTTGTGGTCGCGTAGGTCCTTACCCCGGATCTCCCGGTGCGTGCGTTCGTCGAACCCGTCGAACTGCAGATAGATGTTGATCGACTTGTTGTCCCGGCCGTTGCGTTCGCCCAGCGCCGCTACGAACCGCTTGTCCGTCGCCAGCCGGATTCCGTTGGTGTTCAGGTTGACGTTGCGAATCGGCTTCGTCTGCGCCTGATCGATGAAGTCGAGAATGTGCGTGTGGATGGTCGGTTCCCCACCGGAGAACATCACCACCTCGGGTTCACCCTCGGACTCCACGAACACATCCAGCATCCGATCGCACTGCTCAAGCGTGATCGAGTACCCATCGGGCTGATGTCCGGAGTCGGCGAAGCAGATCGGGCAATCCAGATTGCAGTTCGTGTTGACCTCGATGATCCCCAGGCACGCGTGCTGCTTGTGCTCCGCACACAACCCACAGTCCGAAGGGCAACCGTCCCGCACCTCCGTCTGGAACGTCAGCGGAACCGTCCCCGGCTTGTTGAACCGTGCCGAATCCAGATACGCCCGCGCATCGCCGTACACCAGGGCCTCGAACCAGCCGTGCTCGCGGCAGCGCTTGCGCAGATACACCTTCTCGTCACGGATGTTCACCTGTGCGTCGACAACCACCTTGCACACCGGGCAGACACTCTTGGTGTACTCGAGGAAGACCTCGTCCCGATCCTGCTTCCGCACCGACATCGGCCACTCCCGCCTCACCTCGTGTCACGGTCTCGACCACCACTTCACCAGTGACAACGGCAACTCGCAGCCCGAGTGTCAGCAGGCCGACACAACGCTCAGCAGTGCCGCAGGAAGTGCTGAAGCACGCGGGCACCAAAACGCAGTCCCTGCACCGGCACACGTTCGTCGACGCCGTGCGCCATCTTCGCGTAGGGAAATCCCTTCGGCAACCACAACGGATCGAACCCGTAACACTCGATCCCCAGCGGGGTGAAGGCCTTGGCATCCGTACCTCCACCCATGCAGTAGGGCACCACCACCGCCTCCGGGTCCTCCGACAGCAACGCGTCGGACATGGCGGTGAACCATGGCGAGTCCAGCGACGCCTGCACCGGTGGCTGCTTCGTCACGAACTCACGTTCGATGTGCGGGCCAAGCAATTCGTCTATTTCGGACAGGAAGCTCGCCTCGGCGCCCGGCAGGACCCGAGTGTCCACCTGTCCCGTCGCCTCACCGGGAATGACGTTGACCTTGTAACCTGCCTCGAGCATCGTGGGCGTCGTGCTGTTACGGACCGTTGTCTCGGCCAATGCGGCGGCAGGGCCCAGCCGGGCCAGGGTCCCCTCGATATCGGACTGATCCACATCGACGCCGAGCGCGTCACCGGTTCGCCAGAGAAACGCCCGAACGGTGGGCGTCAGCGTGATGGGCCACTCGTGCATGGCCAGCCGGTTCAGTGCGGCGACCAGCCGGATGACGGCGTTCTCGTCGTTGCGCCGGGAACCGTGACCGGCGCGGCCGCGCGCGGTCAGCTTCAGGTGTGCGGTTCCTCGTTCCGCGGTGCCCACGGGGTAGAGCCGAACGTCGTGGCCGTCCACCGCGGGGGCGTGGAAGGTGTACCCGCCGGTCTCGCTGATCGCCGCCGCACACCCCTCGAACAGGGAGCGGTGCTGCCGAGTGAGCCACTGGGCCCCGAACTCGCCCCGGTCCTCCTCGTCCGCGACGAACGCCAGAACTACGTCGCGTCGTGGCCGGGTTCCCGAATCCACAAACGACTTCACCACCGTCAGTGCCATCGCGCAGAAGCACTTCATGTCCACGGCACCGCGCCCCCACAGCTGGCCGTCACGTATCTCACCCGCGAACGGCGGCACGGTCCACTCGCCCGGCTCAGCAGGCACGACGTCCAGGTGGCCCTGCAGCAGCAGCGCGGGGAGCGTGGGGTCGGCGCCGGGCAATCGCGCCACCAGGTTCGCTCGCCCGGTGCGGACTCGTAGATTCTGGACTCCACGCCCGATTCGGCCAGCGTCTCGCCGACGAACTCGGCCGCGAGACGCTCCCCTTCGGCGTCGCCGTTGCCCCGGTTGGTGGTGTCGATACGCAGCAGTTGCGCACACAACTCGACAACGTCACCAGCAGCCATGATCGCCCCCTTCGCGCGTCGGCACGTCCGGCGGGGAACGCTCCCTCATGTGGTGCGTACCCGATGACACCGCGCGCTACACACCGAGCTTCGACAGGCGGCCAGGCCGGACGCGCTCGCGCCCCTCCCCCACTCCGGAATGGTTCGAGCGGGCCTCCGGCGGGTAGGTCAGGGCAGACACCCGAAGATCACTCAGGGAGCCGGTGCGCCACTGTGGATTTCCAGCATGCGGTCGAGACGGTCGGAAAGAGCATCGAAACCGTCGGGATAGCGGTGATCGTGGTAGGCGCGGTAACCGCGACGGTCCTCGCCGCCATGAACTGGCGCCGGGGCGCTACCGATATCTACCGGCGGTACCGTCGCCAGCTCGGGCGCTCGATTCTGCTCGGGCTGGAGTTCCTGGTCGCCGGCGACATCATCCGCACGGTCGCCGTCGAGCCGACGTTCACCAGCGTCGGGGTACTTGCCGGAATCGTCCTGATCCGTACCTTTCTCAGCTTCTCCCTCGAACTGGAGATCACCGGACGCTGGCCGTGGCAGGAACGGCGACAGCAGCCCACTGCCCGACCACACGGCATCGCGGCCAGCCCACCCGACGGGTAGACGTCGTCCGCCGATCGGACTCAGGACACCGCGGAGGTGTCGCGCACCCGATCGCTTTCCCAGCACTGCACGCCCTCGATGTCGGGCAGCCGGTCGCGGGTGAACACCGGGTCGAGCCCCTGCTTGCGCTGCTCCTGGTAGTCCTTCAACAGCCGCAGCGCGAGCGCACCCAGCGGCGCGATCGCGACCAGGTTGATCACGGCCATCACCCCCATGGTCACATCGGCCACACTCCACACCACGTCGAGCGAGGCCACCGCGCCGAGGAACAGCATCCCGACAATCACCAGGCGCAGCACCGTCAGCGCCGTCCGGCTGTTGGTCAGGAAGACCAGGTTCGACTCGCTGTAGTAGAAGTTGCCGAGCACCGACGTGAACGCCAGCAGAAAGATGATCACCGTGAGCAGGTGCAGTGCCCACGAGCCGAGGTTGGCCTCCAGTGCGTTCTGGGTGAGCTGTGCACCGACCTCTTCGCCGTAGGTGGGGTTGGAGACCAGGATGATGAACGCGGTGATCGAGCAGACGAACAGCGTGTCGAAGTAGATACCGAAGGTCTGCGCCAGCCCCTGCTTCACCGGGTGGCTCACCGCCGCGGTCGCGCCGGCATTGGGCGCCGATCCCATCCCGGCCTCGTTGGAGAAAAGCCCGCGACGCACACCCATCATGATCGCGGTGCCCACCCCGGCCGCACCGATCTCCCGGATGCCGAACGCGGCGCCGACGATGTCGCCGAACACGGTAGGCACCTGTTCGATGTTCATCGCGACGACGACGATCCCGAGGACCAGGTAGATCAGCGCCATGAACGGCACGGTCATCTGCGCGACGTGCGCGATCCGCCGCACCCCGCCGAACACCACGATGGCCACCAGCACGACCAGCGTGCCGCCCACCAGCGGTGCCAGCCAGCCGGCCGCGTCCTGCCCGGTCGCCGTGCTCACCGAGTTGGAGATCGCAGCGGCGATGCTGTTGGACTGCACCATGACGAACGCGAAGCCGAAGGTGAAGATGATCACCACGGCGAACAGGACGCCCATCCAGCGGGCCCGCAGCCCGTGTTGCATGTAGTACGCGGGTCCGCCACGGTAGCCGGTGGAATGGCGGACCTTGAACAACTGGGCCAACGTGGACTCCACGAACGCGGCCGAGCCCATGATCAGCCCCATCAGCCACATCCAGAACACCGCCCCGGGACCACCGAGGGCGATGGCGATCGCCACGCCGGCGATGTTGCCCGTACCCACCCTTGCCGCCGCCGAGATGGAGAACGCCTGGAAGGCCGAGATCGCCTTCTTGCCGTCCGGCGCGACCTCCGGCGCGCTCCGGAGGTCGCGGACCATATCGGGCAGCAGCCGAATCTGCACCGCCTTGGACCGCACGGTGAAGTAGACACCGACCAGCACGAGTAGCGGAATGACCAGGTAGGTCCAGAAGACGTCGTTGACGGCGCCGATGGCCTCGTTCAGGGCGTCCATGCCTCACTCCTTCGTCACATCGGTCTGGTGGACCCGCGGCCATCCTGCCAGCCACGATCTGTGGGCGAAGGCCAGGGGCAGCGACGACCGGCCACGGGGACTCCCACTCCGCGGCGATCAGGAATCCACTGTGTACGTTCGACCGTGTCCCTCCACACCGGACTCTTCACCGCCGGGCGTCACGGGACGTCCAGCAGTTCTTTCAGCTTCTCGGCGAACTCGGCCGGTTGTCCGGGCATCCCGTACTCGTCGCCCAGGAATCCACCGTGATGGCTGGGGAACAACACCAGCTCGGAGCCGAGGCGATCGGCAATGACGCTCGGTGCCCGTGCGGTCATCTGGCCCTCGGATTCCGTGCCCGCGGCCAGGAAGATCGTCGAGGACGCTGCCGCCAAGGCGTCGAAGTCGAGCTCGTAGGTCGGCACGGTGAGCATGGCGCCACCCAGAAGCGGATCGTTCCGGCTGCCGTCATCCTCGGAGGGCAGCCCGAACAGCGCGGGATCCGGCGCGGGCCGATCGGACCAGTCCTTCGGCAGCTCACCGGTGTGGCTGGTCAGCGCGATGAACTTGGCCATCGCCGGCCCCATGCCGTCGCGCTGGTACGTCTGGTGGATGTCGCGGCACGCCGCCTCGAGTTGCTCTCGGTCGGGCAGCACCGACACGGTGGGAGGCTCGTGCGCGACAAGGATCCGGACCTGCTCGGGATGGTTGGCGACCAGGGCGAGCCCGGTGATCGCGCCCCCGCTGCTGCCGAAGAGGTTCACCGCGGGCAGGCCCAGATCGTTGATCACCCGGTGGACGTCGTCGGCGTGCACGTCCGGTGTGACCTCGGCGTCGTCCGTCCGCTCGCTGCGGCCGACGTGCCGCGGGTCGTAGGTCACCACGGGTCGGTCGGTGAGGTAACCGGCCAGCGATCCGAACCCGGCCGCGTCCATCGGCGTGCCGATCAGGAACACGGCGCGCTCGGCGGCGCCGGGCGCCGAAAGGTCACCGCGGATGTCGTACCGCAGGCGCGCACCCGGTACCTCGAGAACGCGGGTTTCGATGTCGGACATGGGTCTCCCTCCAGTATGAGCAGGCCCTCAAGGTTAGAGCAGTAGCCCCGACAAGCTGGCAGGATCACCGCATGGACGACTACCCGAGCTACGACGCCGTCGGCTTGGCCGGCCTGGTCCGCGACGGCAAGACCACCCCGGCGGAGCTGCTCGAGGCGGCGCGTGCCCGCCTCGAGCGGGTGAACCCCCGGATCAACGCCGTCGTGCGCTCGGTGGAACCACCCACCACCCCACCGGACGCGCCGTTCGCCGGGGTTCCGTTCCTGCTCAAGGACCTGCACCAGGACCTGGCTGGTCAGCCGACCAGCGGCGGGTCCCGCTCGATGGCGTCGGTGCCCGCCACCGAGACCGCCACCGTGGTCCAGCGCTGGCTCGACGCTGGGCTGGTCGTCTTCGGCAAGACCAACACACCCGAGTTCGGGGCCAAAGGCATCACCGAACCCGAGCTGTACGGTCCGGCGCGCAACCCGTGGAACACCCGGCACACGCCGGGCGGGTCCTCGGGCGGTGCGGCCGCGGCCGTCGCGGCGGGCATCGTGCCGTGCGCGGGAGCCAGCGACGGCGGCGGTTCTATCCGGATTCCCGCATCGGCCTGCGGGCTGTTCGGCCTCAAGCCGTCTCGTGGGCTCATTCCCGCGGGTCCCGCACATGCCGAGGGCCTCGGCGGCACCGCCACCGACGGCGTCATCTCTCGGTCGGTCCGGGACACCGCGGCGATGCTGGATGTGCTCTCCGGGCCCACGTCGTTGTCTCCGTTTCTCGCGGCCGGGCCGGCGACGCCGTTCGCGGACGAGGTCGGCCGGGAGCCGGGCCAGTTGCGCATCGGGTTGTGCACCGCCAGCGCCATCAACCCGAGTCCACACCCCGAGGCCGTCGCCGCCGCGCGAACGGCCGCTGCCCTGCTCACCGAACTGGGACACGAGGTGGTCGAACTCGAGACGCCCCCACTCGACGATGCCACCCTGGCCAAGGACTTCCTGACCAGCTGGTTCGTCAACTGCGCGCACTCGATGGCTCAGTGCAAAGCCGTCAGCGGCGCCGGTGACGCGGCCTTCGAACTCGACACCAGGACCATGGCGGCGCTGGGCCGCGCGACCAACCCGGTCGACCTGGTCCACGCCATCGAACGGCGCCACGAGCACACCCGTCGGCTCGCCCAGTTCCACGAGAAGTACGACCTGCTGCTCACCCCAACCACGGCGACCCCGCCGCCGAAGATCGGCGCGTTCGACACCCCGGCTCCGGTGCGTGCGATACAGCGGGGACTGCTGACCGCCGGAGCCGCCGGCCTGCTACGGCACACCCCGATCGTCGAACGGCTCATCCAGGACAACCTGAGCTGGGTTCCCTACACACAGCTGGCGAACCTCACCGGACGGCCCGCGATGAGTGTGCCACTGCACTGGACCGCCGACGGCCTGCCGATCGGCACCCAGTTCGTCGGGCGTCTCGGAGCCGACGGCGCGCTGCTGCGACTGGCCGCGCAACTCGAGCAGGCACGGCCCTGGGCCGCGCGCCACCCGCCACTGGATCTTTGACCAGCGGCCCAGGGCGGTGCGACCCCTCGTGCTGCCACCATCCGTGGACGCACCGGCCTTGCAGTGGTCGGCACGACGGGAAGTCGTCAAGCGCGGGCTGTCCGGTTGCACCGGGACGCAGTGATGTTGCGCACACGCGCAGCTCTTCAGCGTCGACCGGCCGACCACAGTTGACCTGGAGCAACAAGGCCTAATATGCGGTATCGCCTCCCGCCGAGCGAGAGGTGAGCACGGATGCACGTCGGAAAGAACCTGACCACGAGGGAGCTCGGTACGTGGGACATGGTGTCGTTGTGGTCGAATCGTCGACCACGCAGTCGGTGCCGCCGCCTGAGCGGGCCGACTTCTGGAGTGAGCTGGTCAACTCGTTCCACTGCCGGATGAGCTATGAGTTCGCCAGTCGGCAGAACTTCCACGGCCAGGTGGTCTGCAGGCGAACCAACGGCTACCAGCTGGTGGACTGGACATGCGATGCGCTGGTCTATCACCGCAGCGCCGGTCAGATACGCCGCGACACCGACGAGGACTACCGGCTACTGCTGCCGCTGAACGGCCAGATCGCCGTACGCCAGCACGGCAGGGAGGCGCGGCTGTCGCCCGGCGCATCCGGTCTGATGACGATGGACCAACCGTTCCTGTTCACCCAGAGCGCGGGCACACGAGGCGTCGTCATGACCATCCCTCGCAGAGAGGTGGACCAACGGTTGAACAGCTCCGCACCGGTGGCCACCGGTCTGGATCTGACGACCGGACTGGGGCGGGTGGTCGGCAATCTGGCCGTCGGCCTGTACCAGGAGCGGGCGAACCTCACTCCGACGCAGTTCGACGCGGTGGCCGATCGGCTCGTCGAACTGCTGTGCATGCTCATCCTCGGCGACGACCGCCCCACCGCTCCTCCGCATCTGGCCGAGGTGGCGAACGTGGTCCGCCGCTACGTACGCGAACACGCCGAGGACGCCGATCTCAACGGCCGTTCGATGGCCCACGCCCTGGGCTGGTCGCTACGTCAGGTCCAACTCGCCCTGCAGCACACGGGCACCACTCCGCGCGAGCTGATCAAGGAGGAACGCCTCCAACTGGCCAAGGAACGCCTGCAGAGTCCCGCATACCGTCAGTGGACCGTTACCGACATGGCGCACCGGTTGGGCTTCTCCTCACTCAGTGCCTTCAGCAACGCGTTCCGGCAGCGCTTCGGCGTATGCCCGAGACAACTGCGTGGATGACGACGGCAGGCGGTATGGACACCACGCCGTGGTCCGCCTTGACAGCAGAGCGGATCGTGGAGGTCAAACGGTGCACCAAGATTCCGCGGAATCCACAGTAGACCTTGTTGTTCCGGTGAAGTCACTGGACGAAGGCAAGTCTCGGCTCTACCGTTCGCTCGGGCACGACGATCTCGACAGACACCGCGCTCTCGTACTCGCGATCGTGACCGACACGATCGACGCCGCACTCCGCGCCGCACGGGTGCGACGCGCTGTCGTGGTGACCCCGGATCCCGAGGTGCTGGCCACGGTCGCCGCTCTCGGCGCGATCGGGCTGCGTGACACCCAGGAGGGAGATCTGAACGCCTCCCTCTCCTTCGGACACTTTTTCCTGCGCGGCGCGGATGCACACGCCAACGTAGGAGTGCTGCTGGCTGATCTTCCCGCGTTGCGTCCCGACGAGCTGGACGCCTGTGTCGACGCTGCCCGCGGCCGTCGCGCGATGTGTACCGATCGGCATGGCACCGGAACGGCGCTGCTGCTCACCGGCGCCGGACAACAGCTGCAGCCCCGATTCGGTGCCGGATCCGCGTCCGCCCATCGGGCCACCGGTGCTGTCCCGCTCGACGGCAGCTGGCCCAGGTTGCGGTGCGATGTGGACACCGCCGCCGATCTGCTCGAGGCGACCGCACTCGGGCTCGGCGCCCGGACCCACGCACTGGTCAGCGCCTGGGACGGGCGCCCCGCTCAGCCAATGGCCGTTACCGGCTCCTCGCCGGGGCTCCGGTAACGGATGTCCGGTCCAGCGGCATGGTCAGCAGGCAGCGCGCTCGTCCGCACTCAGCACAGTGCCCTCAACTTCGGCAGCACCTGATCGGCGAATGTCGTAAGAAAGCGGGTCTGGTCGTGACCGGGCCCGTGGAACACCAGGTGGGTGAACCCGGCATCCAGATACGGCGTGATCTGCTCGACCACCTCGTCCGGATGCGAGGCCACGATCCAGCGGCTGGCGACCTGCTCGATCGGCAAGTCGTCACCCGCTCGCTCCATCTCCACGGGATCGGCCAGGCCGTGCTTCTGCTCGGCCGACAACGCCAGCGGCGCCCAGAACCGGGTGTTCGCCAGGGCCAGCTCGGGATCCGGGTCGTAGGACAGCTTGATCTCGATCATCCGGTCCAGCTCGTGTGCGTCGCGTCCGCAGGAATCTGCGCCGGTGGTGAACGCGGGCAGCAGCTTCTCGGTATAGAGATCCATCCCCTTGCCGCTGGTGCAGATGAACCCGTCTCCCGACCGGCCCGCGTACTTCGCCACCACCGGGCCGCCGGCGGCGACGTAGATGGGCACACCGCCGTCGGGCCGGTCGTACACGGTGGCGTCGTGCGTCTGGTAGTACTCGCCGTCGAACGTCACCCGCTCGTCACGCCACAGTGCCCGCATCAGTTCCACCGACTCACGCAGCCGCGCGAACCGCTCCTGGAACGCGGGCCATTCCAGCCGGGACACCGCCACCTCGTTGAGCGCCTCTCCGGTGCCGACGCCGAGCGCGACGCGTCCCGGGTAGAGGCAACCCAGTGTGCCGAACGCCTGCGCCACCACGGACGGGTTGTACCGGAACGTCGCCGTCAACACACTCGTGCCCAGCAGCACCCGGGACGTCCGTTCGCCCACCGCCGCCAACCACGACAACGAGAACGGCGCGTGCCCGCCCTTGTGCCGCCAGGGCTGAAAGTGGTCGGACACCCAGACGCTGTCCAGCCCCACCTGTTCGGCCAGCACGGCATACTCCACCAGTTCCCGTGGCCCGAACTGCTCCGCCGACGCCTTGTACCCGAATTTCACCACCGGTCGCTCCTCAGCTGATAGTCAGGCCGCCGTCGACGACGAGCGTGGCTCCGGTGACGTACCCCGCTGCCGCGGAGGCGAGAAACACCACGGCGGCCGCCAGTTCCTCGCCGTCTCCGACGCGTGGGATCGGCCGTGCCGCAAGAAGTCCTTCGACGTACCCCTCCGGGTAGGCCTCGCCCATCTCCGTCGGGAAGTAGCCGGGGGCGATCGCGTTGACGCGGATCCGCTTGCGGCTGCTCCACTGCGCTGCCAGGTCGCGGGTCAGCCCCAGCAGGCCGGCCTTGGACGCCGTGTAAGCCGCCTGGGGCAGACCCGCGGTGACCAAACCCAGCACGCTGGAGATGTTGACGATCGAGCCGCCTTCCGTCATGACCGCGGCGGCTGCCTGGCTCATCCAGTACGCGCCCATCAGGTTGACCTCGACCACCGAACGGAACTGCTCGGTGGTCTCCCGGCTGGCGGGCACGGCAGCGGCGATACCGGCATTGTTGACCAGCACGCCCACCTGTCCGAGCGTCGCGGCGGTCTCGGCCAGCCGACGGCAGTCGGCCGGGTCGGTGACATCGGTGGCGACGCACACGGCCTTCCTTCCGGTGTCCTCGACGAGGGTGGCCGTGCGAGCGAGCCGGTCCACACGGCGAGCACCGAGCACCACGTCGGCGCCCGCCTCCGCCAGAGCACGGGCGATATGGACACCGAGCCCCGCCGAGGCACCGGTGACGATCGCGACCTCGCCGTCGAGCCGGAACCGGTCGAGCACACTCATCGCGGTCCCGTGTCCCGCTTCCGTGCCCCGGCGCCCGAGCGCGGCCTCACCGAGCACCACAGATGGTGTAGGCGACAACGAACGGCTGATCGCCGTCGTTGAACCAGGCGTGCGGAGTGCCGTTCTGGATCAGGCATTCACCCGCGCGCAGGCGCACCTCGACACCGTCATCGGTCTGCATCCGGCCCTCCCCCGACACCACGACGATGTAGTCGACGGTGTGCGTGGTGTGCACCCCCGGCCGGTCCTGGTCGAACGTCGCCGCCATTCCCGGCAGCTTCGCCTCCGCCTCGGCGGCAGCCGCCTCCAGGAGCTCCGCGGGCACATCCGCAGGAGGCTCGTAGGACAGCCCCGGCGGGATGGTCACGAAGCCGAACCGCACGCCATCGGGCCCAGGGAAGTAGGTGCCGGCCTGCGCACTCTGCGCCTTGGTCACCGGGAGGCTCGGGTGCTCGTCGAGCTCCCACACCCGATGCAACTCCACCCCCGGCAGCATGGCGACGGTGATCGGCTCCACGTTCTCGTCGGCGAGCACCTCGGCCTTGCCTGCCTCGTTGTGCCCCATGACTACCCTGCGCATCAGCACTCCTTCCGATCCATGACTCCGGCCGCGATCCACGCCGTCCGGTTGGCTTGACAGCGACGGTAGAAGCGGCACGTGCACTGCGGTTCCATCCGGGCGCAGGGATGTTGCAACAGCGCGCAGGTCCTGCTCGGCGGCGGAGACCGTAAACTGGACTGGTGTTGATGCGGCCCACCCTCAGCTGGACTCCGACCGGGCAACCCGCGCCCCGGACCACCGAACTGGGCGAGGTCGTGCGCAAGGTCGGCGCGGGCGACGTCGTGGTCCTCAGCGGCGCGGGCCTGTCCACCGAGTCCGGTATTCCCGACTACCGCGGCAACGAGGGCAGCCTGCGAAGGCACACCCCGATGACCTACCAGGAGTTCGTCGCCGACGAGGAGGGCAGGCGCCGGTACTGGGCCCGCAGTCACCTCGGCTGGCGAAGCATCGCGCGGGCACGGCCGAACACGGGGCATCGGGCGGTGGCGGCACTGCGAAAACACGGTTACCTTTCCGGAATCATCACCCAGAACGTCGACGGTCTCCACCAAGCCGCGGGTGCGACGGACGTGATCGAGCTACACGGAAATCTCGATCGCGTCGTCTGCCTCGCCTGTCGTCGCACCAGTTCACGCGAGATCCTCGATGCTCGCCTGCGCGCGGCGAACCCGTCGTTCGCCGCCGAAGCCACCCGGCTCAACCCCGACGGCGACGTCGACCTTCCGGACGACGTGGTCCACGGATTCCGGCTGGTGCCCTGCGCCGACTGCGAAGCCGGGGCACTGAAGCCGGACGTGGTGTTCTTCGGGGAGAACGTGCCCCGGCCCCGAGTGGACGAGTGCCGCCGCCTCGTCGACAACGCGAGCGCGCTACTGGTCCTCGGCTCATCGTTGACCGTGATGTCGGGCCTGCGGTTCGTCCGCCAGGCTGCCCGGGCAGGCACGCCGGTGTTGATCGTCAACCACGATCGGACGCGCGGGGACGCGCATGCCCTACTCAGGGTGGACCTGCCCCTGGGCCGGGCACTCACGGAAATCGCGAAACGGCTGGGCTGCCGGCTTTCCACTCCGTGATGAGCCGTTTGTTCTGATCCGCGTTCACGTCATGATCCTGGCGCGCCGTCACCGAGCCGGAAGGCCACACCGCCAATTTCGATCCTGCCATCCCGGTCGATCGCGAGATCACGACGAGCGGCACGCTGGCGAACCGTGTCCGGGTCCGGGCATCGTAGCTCGATGCCGCTGAGACCCTCCCTGCCGTGGTCGGCGTTTTCGACGAACCTGATACTGCCGCCAGTGACCAGGACCGTGTCGGCACCCTCCTCCGTGCGCACTGGCCGGCCCAGAAGTTCTCCCCACCGCGACGCTGTCTTGCCAGGCGCGACGGCCGTGATGTCGACGCCGGTGATCTCGGTGACTCCGTCCGTGTGAGCATGTTCTCGCCAGTTCGGACCTGCCCATGGCCAGTCCTCGACTTCGTCAGTCTCTTCGAGAGAGAGCAACGCACCACCGGTGTCACGGGGATCGAGGTGAATGGATCGGACGTTGTCGAGCGGTCCTTCCCACACCTCGCGGATACCGAGCTGCGCGGCCCGGATTCGAGCCTCCTCGATGGCCGTGCACTGAATGATCACCATATAGCCGGTGTCACCGCCACGACTGGTCAAGTAGCGTGCCGCAGGGGCGTCCGCTCGGGTGGGTGAGATGACCTCGAGGAAGGTGTCGCCCACCGGAAGGACCGAGGTGGAAAGACCGAACTCGTCGACCATTTCAGGGCCCCACAAGTCGATCATGTCGGTCTCACACAGGCTTACCTCGATACCGAAGACGTAGCGCAGGTCGTCGATCACGGGCTGTGGGTTGCGCGCGGCCAACGTCACTTGGCGAACTCGCATGATCATCTCCTTGTCAGCTCAGCGTGCCGGAGGGTCCGGGCAGTTGGACGAAATCGAGCATGGATGGCTTCATCCGAGGTCCGCTCGCCGTGGCTCCAGCCACGGAGCCAGTTCCCGGCGGGCGATCGACCTCTTGTGCACCTCGTCAGGCCCGTCGCCGATCCGTAACGTCCGCTGAAATGCCCACATCGCCGCGAGCGGGAAGTCTCCGGACACTCCCCCGCCTCCGTGGACTTGAATCGCTCGATCGAGGACTCGCAGCGCCATATGTGGTGCGGCGACCTTGATTGCAGCGATCTCGACTCGAGCATCCTTGTTACCCGTGGTGTCCACCAACCACGCCGTCTTGAGAATCAGCAACCGCACCATCTCGATTTCCACGCGCGACTCCGCGATCCAGTCTTGAATGTTGGCGTTGTCGGAGACCAGACGGCCGAATGTGGTTCGGGATGTCGCACGAGCGCACATGAGCTCGAGCGCCCGTTCGGCCGTGCCCACCGCCCTCATGCAGTGATGAATACGGCCCGGGCCAAGTCGGGCCTGGCCCATTTCGAATCCTTGACCGGGTACGCCGACCAGGTTGTCGATCGGAACACGTACATCATTGAACTCCACTTCCCCGTGCCCCTCCTGATCCTGGTAGCCGAAGACGCTGAGGCCACGAAGTACCTTGACTCCTGGGCTGTCGATCGGCACGATGACAATGCTCTGTCTCCGGTGTCTCGGCGCATCCGGATCGGTCTGTCCCAAGACGAGCAGCACTCGGCAGTTCGGATGGAGAACATTGCTGGACCACCACTTCCGGCCGTTGATCACGTACTCGTCGCCGACACGTTCGATACTGGTCCGAATGTTGGTGGCGTCCGAACTGGCCACGTCGGGTTCTGTCATGCAGAACGCGGAGCGGATCTCGCCTGCCAATAGCGGTTCCAGCCAGGCCAGTTGTTGCGCCTGAGAACCGAAGCGACTGAGGATCTCCATGTTCCCCGTGTCCGGTGCCGAGCAGTTGCAAGCCTCGGGGGCGATGGAGCTTCGACCCATCACCTCGGCCAGGTAGGCATAATCCACGTTGGACAGACCCGATCCCCATCTGGGGTCAGGGTGGAAAAGGTTCCACAAACCCCGTTCGCGGGCTTCCGCCTTGAGCTTCTCCATGATCGGCGGCTGAAGGTTCGGGTCTCCCGACCTGAGGATCTGCTCTTTATACACGGCCTCCGACGGGTAGATCCACTCCTCCATGAACTGGGTCAAGCGTTCGAGAAACGTCTGGCCACGCGAGGATATCGCGAGTTGCATGACATACCCTTTCCTGTTTCGGCATGATTCGGTCTATGGGCTTCCTTATGGGGACTTAGCGAGGAACCACGACGCCGGCGGCCTCACTGTCCCAGGTGTACGAGGAATTGCCACGCTCGCGAAGTTCGACCTTGCGAGTGCGAAAGGTCGCCTCGGTACGGGGGAGGTCATCAACGAACTCCACGAATCGGGGAAGCATGAACCGCGGCATCCGTGGGATCAGCCAGTTCACCAACTGCGCCGGCGTCAGTTTGCTGCCGTCCACCCGCACGACGACAACCTTCACCTCATCCTCACCCAGTTCGGACGGCGCTGCCACGGCAGCGGTGGCGGCCACGTCGGGATGTTCGTTGACGTAGGCCTCCACCTCGAAGCTGGAGATGTTCTCGCCACGCCTGCGTATGGCGTCTTTCAACCGGTCGACGAAGTAGTAGTTGCCTGCCTCGTCGACACGGAAAGCGTCACCGGTGTGAAACCACCCGTTGAGCCACGCGCCGGCAGTCCGATCCGCCATTCCGTAATAGCCAACATTCATAATCCACGGGTGATGACTGCGGATGATCAGCTCGCCAACCTGACCGGGCGCGACCGGGTAGTCGTGATCGTCCACCACGCGAACTTCATAAAAGTCGTCCCGGAGTGCGCCACAGCTGTCAAGATTTGCGAGATCGATACCGTCGGACGCGAATGGCAAGCCGACCTCGGTCATCCCGTAGAACGTGTTCGCACCTTCGAGCCCGAAGCGCCGGAGGAAGTCGGGCAGGTGGTCCGACACCGGCGCTGTGCCGATTCGCCGCAGCGAATTGTCCACATCGTCCGCCTGAGGTGCAGCGTTCAACAGCATCCGCAGCATCGGTTCGAATAGAACCGCATGACTGACTTCGTAGTCTCGAACATCTGACCAGAACCTCGATACACTAAACGTTTCCCGCATCACCATGGGGATATCGTGCAGAACAGCACCGTAGTACAGCACCTTCCCGCTGTTGTGATGCGGCGGAAGAAAATGATAGGTCTTATCCCCATTTTCGACCACGCCGCTGAGAACATGACAGAAGCTGTACATCTCCGCCCAAGGAACCAACACCCCTTTCGACGGCCCGGTCGTACCCGACGTCCAGATCATGCAGCAGACGTCCCACGGAGCCGGTTCGTGAACACCAGCGGGTAAGGATGGGGCGACGCCGGAGCAGAGATCGGCGGAACGAATCAGCCGTTGCGGCAACGTCGGCAGGCTGACGTCGTCAGAGCCGACCACGATTATGGTCCGCAAGGACGGCAACTCATCCGTCACCTCGCCGACCCTCCCCAACAGATGAGCAGGAACGATGAGCAGTTTGGCGTCTGCGGTGCCGATCGTGTAGCTCAGCATTCGCCCGCGATAGTCGGGGCTGAGGCTCACTTCGACGGCGCCGAGCCAGGAGAGGCCCACCCAGATGTGGTAACTGTCCGGGCTGTTGGGAAGCAGGCTCAGCACGTTCTCCCCGGCGGTCACCCCGACTCCCCGCAGGGCATTCGCCCACAGGAGGCTCGCCTCATAGGACTCCCGGTAGGTCAGCGACGTGCCGTCGACGTGCCGCAGGTACACCCGGTCGGGGCTTTCCTCGGCCCGACGTCGCAGAATGTGCGGGAGCAAGTCGTTCCGCTGAATCCACGTCATCGAGTCCATTGCCTGACCCCTCCTGGTGCTCTGGATACCGCAGCACCGCCAGGGCCGATCACGCCGATTGGCGGCGTGGCCAGTGCCCCACCATCGATCACCATGGTGTGCCCTGTCATCCACGCCGACGCCGCGCTGGAAAGGAACAGCACAGAAGCGGCGATGTCGCGCGCAGCTCCCAACCTTCCCAGCGGCAGGGCAGAGGCGATGCTGTCCTCCCGGTCTTCCCACAGAGTTCGGGACAACTCGGTCTTGACCAGCCCCGGAGCCACCGCGTTCACCCGGACCCCGGGGCCCAACTCGGCCGCGAACTGCCGGGTGAGGTGGATGAGCGCCGCTTTGGTCGCCGCGTACATGCCGGCGCCCTGTTCCACGATGAATGGGCCGATGGATGCCACGTTGATGACCACACCACCGTGCTCACGCATCCATGCGCTCCATGCCTGCTGGATCCAGAGAATCGGCCCTAGCATGTTCACCTGTGCGGTTTTCTCCGCACGCGGCATGTCCAGTCCCGACATCGGCCCGTAGTACGGGTTGGTCGCGGCATTGTTGACCAGGATGTCGATCCTGCCCAGATCCGCCATAACCCGGCCGATTGTGTCGTCCACCTGGTCGGCGCTGCCCGCGTTGCACGAGTACTTGTGCACGCGATCCGCACCGGCGATCGCGGTCAGCTTCTCCGCCGCCAGAGCCAGCCGTCCCTCGTCCCTGGCTACCAGTACGACGCGGGCGCCGGCTTCGGCCAGCAGCGCCGCACTCGCCAAGCCGATGCCACGAGATGCCCCGGTGACGAGTGCTACATGCCCACTGAGGTCGAACAGTTCGGGAAGGGTGGAGGCCGCGATGTCGTCGGAGTTGAATTTCCTCATGGACGGTGGGCCTCTCGAAGCTCGACGACGCTTCCGATGAAACTGTCCAGCTGGAGTTGCCCGGCCGAGCCGGAGGACCACGTTTCGAACGAGCCCAGCTGAGTCTCATAGCCCAGGTCGCGTACGAGTTTCGCCCACTTTTCGTGCGTCTCGACAACACCTGCGACGACCGCCTCGCCGTCGTCCTTCTCGCCTCTGACCGAGTCGATGACGGCACTCTGGTGTGCGAGCATCCTCTCCCGTAGATCATCCCGCCACGAGTGGAACTGCACTCCCGCATCGGCGGCCTGCGACATCGTCTCGGCGACATCGTTGAGGTATCCCTCGGTGATCGCGGGGAGGTACGCCTCCCCCGCGGTGTCCCAGAGCACGCGCTGGGCCTCCACAGGCAAGGTGTCCCATGTGGACTTCGACATGGACAGGTGGAACGAAGAGAAGCCGCTGAAGCCGGCCTGCTGGTCCAGCATCCAGTGGTCGATCACGTCCACCAGACCGAGATCGCGAACATCCTGCGGGGACATCACCGCACAATCGACAATGCCGCGCTGCACGGCCTCGTACAGCTCAGCATTGGTCGTGGCGGTAGGTGTCATGCCCAACGCGGTCGCCTCCGTGCCGTGATGCTCGCTCGGTACTCGGACGCGGATCCCCTCAGCCTCAGCGAGAGAGCGCACCGGCTCATCTCCGCAGACGAGTTGCATCGACGAGATCATGGCGGCCGGCACGAGAAGTGGCTTGAGCCCCTGTGCCGCGAACTGATCCTCCGCCCAGCCGCCCAGCGCGAACTCCGTCTGCGCTCCGAGGCCTTGCAGCGTACCGAGTGGAGCAGGCTCGACCAGGGAATTCAACCGCTGAACGGTACTGTCGTGCGGAAACTCGGCAGGGCTGTAAGCGGGAACGTGCGTTGCGATGTCGACCAGACCTGACGAAAGCGCCTCCTCAACCTCGTCAAGCGGCGCCAAAGCCCCGGCGTAGAACATCTCGAAGGTCAAGCGTCCATCTGTCGCCTCTTCGACCGCTTCCTGCCAGACGGTGAATGCCCTACTCGGCGCCGTGTCCGGAGCATTCGCCGACTGGACCCGCAGTGTCATCTCAGGTATGTCGGCGAACCGGTCGGCGCCGGAGCCGCGATCGGCGCCCCCCGTTGAGCAGGCAGCCATCATGACGGTCATGACGACGGCGACGATATACAGCTTCTTCCCAGCACGTGCCGGAGAACTCGCTACTCTCATTTGATGCTCCTTCCTAGAGTGCGTTGCCGTTCTATCAGGAACAGTTGAGCGGTAACCTGCGCACGACACCTTCCGCATGGCAGATACTTACTGCCCCGACATTCGCGGGATAATCTCCGCGATCTCGGGTACAAAAATCAGCAGCACGAGCACCGCGATTGATATCGGAATAAACCACAATGTCCCGGCATAGATTTCGCCGAGTTTGATCTCGCGGTTTATGCCGATATCCTTGGCTTGGGTTATCTTGTGCACAACAAAAGTCAACATTCCAACTGGCGGAGTGACAACCGCAAGTTCGCCCAGTAGTACAACGAACACGCCGAACCAGATGAGACTGACATCCAGCGACTGAAGTATCGGCAGCAGGATCGGTACGGTGACCAGTATCATGGTCAGTGAGTCGAGAAACATGCCGAGTATCAAATACATGGCGAGCAGCGCAAAGAGGAATTGGTACCGACTGAGGTCCAGATCGCTGACCGTTCTCACCATCCATGAGGCAACACCGCTCAAGGTGAGAAACCGGCTCAGAACCGTGGCGCCTATAATCAACGCGAAGATCGCCCCACAGGTCTTCACGGTATCGCCGAGGGCCTTCCCGACCGCCGATCGGATACCAGTCCGGCGCAATGTCGCGACAAGCAAGGCGCCAGCCGCGCCGAAGGCTCCGGCTTCAGTTGCCGTGAAGAACCCCAGATAGAGACCGCCGAGCATGCCAATCGCAAGCACGAACAACGGCCACACTCGACCCAGCGACGCCCAACGCTGAAGCCAGGACGAGCGGATGGCGCCCCTGTCGGTCTCGGGGAATCTTCCGACCAGGCGCGGGGCGGCGACTCCGATGGTCACCAGCAGGATCCCATATACCAGGGTGAGAATTATCCCAGGGAGTAGACCGGCCAGTAACTGGACGCCTACCGGAACGGATGCGATACCCGCGTAGATCACCAGCAGGATACTGGGGGGAATGAGCTGCCCACCAGTACCCGCCATCAGTATCGTCGCTGTGGCCAAGCGGGGGTCATAGCTGTGGCGTAGCATTTCCGGAATACCGATCCGGCCCAGCGCATAGGTGACGCCGAGGGTGGATCCGCTGATGGAGGCCAGACCCGCGCCGGCGAAGTTGGTACCCACGGCAAGGCCCCCCGGGAGCCACCCGAGCCAATGTCGGGAAGCATCGTAGAGGCGCTCCGTGGCTCCCGAACGCCACAGCAACAATCCCATGAAGACGAACATGGGAACTACACTCAATGGCCAGCTGGCGACACTGGAGAACGGTACGGTACGAAATGTCGATCCCAGGACATCCAACCCCGTCAGCGCCCAGATGCCGACACCGCCAGACGCGATCATGGCGATCGCGACAGGTATTTTCATCACCAGCAACCACAGCATCAGCCCCAGCCCGAGTGCGCCGATCGTCTCACGACGCTGGTCCTGGAACATGAGAACGGTGACCAGGCAAGGGAGTCCGTAGTTCAACAGCCTGAGCATCCACTCGCCGGTTTTTGATTTCCGGCCATCTGCCACCTGTCCTGATGAGATGTTTTCATCGGACCGCGACACGTGTTGCCGAACGAGGAGGCCAGCGGCGATCTCGATGACGCAGGCGGCCGCTCCCAGCGGCACGAGAAAGCGTGCCGGCCAGAGCACCACACCAGCGGCCGCACCACGTTCACCGATTTCCCACTGCCGTACGGCCTCCTCCCAGCCCCACACGGCGATGGCGATCATTACCACCGCGAACAGCACCTTGGCGATCACGATCAGTTCGCGCCGGATCGGTCCCGGCAGTCGGTCAAAGACGATTGGGGCGTCGATGTGTTCGCCGTGGCGCTCGGCTAGCGCGAGCCCCAGGAAGCCGATGGCCGTCATGTACCAGAAGGAGACGTACTCGATCGTCCCCGGCAACGGCTTGCTGAAAGCGAACCGTAGCGTCACGTCGACGAGCACGGTCGTCAGCAGGAGCACCACGGCGACTCCGCCGAGCAGTCCGGTCAGCTGCCCAAGCCAGCCGAGCCGTCTCGCCGCCAAGATCCTCCCGCGCATATCTCGCTGCCCTTCTTGGCTGGCGTCAGTTCCGATCTGCTGTGATCGCGGCGAGAAGCTACCCCGACACTGAATTCGAGTTCAATGCGCCGACGGCACGACCCCTGGGGTACTGCGCGTTGACGACAGCGGAGTTCGTTCACACGAAAGACGGTCGACTGTGGCGGCTGGTGTCCTAGTGCGACACGCCATAGGAGGAAGCATGCAAACGTGGAAGCACAACCTCACGCCCGGAGCCAAGGCCGGCGACGTGGACGGACAGAGCTCGCCATCGGGTCGCCGGGCATTTCTGAAGGCGGGTGCCACCGCGGCCGTGGGCCTGGCACTACCGCCACTGATCACCGGAGCCGCGGCTACCGCGGCACCTCGGCCGATAGGTGGTCAACAAGAGCCCTTCCGAGGACCGATCGACGACCAGCCGATCTCGCTTGAGTTCGCCCAGCGGCGATGGAACGAGCTGGGCATCGGTGACGAACGCGGCGCTCTACGCGAGATCACTCCCGAGAAGACGACCAACGCCCTTCGAATGCTCCACAAGGGAACGGCGCACGTATACGACCTGGGCGACAAAATGTTCCCTGGAGTTCCGGCTTTTCCCTCCGCGCCACCGCGTCGCTGGGACATGTACATCACTTGGTACGACCTGGGTGGCGAGAACCGGCTGACCGGCTTGGAGGAACGCTTCGCGGCGATGACGTTCCAAGTGGGAACGCAGATCGACAATCTGAATCACATCGGCATCGACGATCACTACTACGGTGGATTCACCCGAGATGATCTGCTACCGATGCCCGAGCTCGTCGACCCCGCATCGCGCGCGGCGAAGGCGACTCAGGACTCGCAGGCCGACCACCACGGCCCTGGCAGCATACTGCGCGGGTGCCCGCATCTTGGGGCCGAGCACATCGGACCAATCGTGACACGCGGGGTATTGGTCGACGTACTCGCCTACATGCAGTGTCATGGGAGGCACGAGGCGCTCTCCGAAGGTCGGGACACACTGGCTCCCAACTACCGGATCACCATCCAGGATATCGAGGCAACACTGGGCTGGGAGGGAATCAGCAGACTGGATCCCGGCGATGTGGTCATCTTCCGCACCGGTTGGAACAAGCTCTGGGCGGACTCGGCACTGTGGAGCCGATACCTCAGTAGCGAGCCCGGCATCTGGCTGGCGGAGGCACGCTGGCTCGCGCAGTTCCGGCCGGCGATCGTCGGAGGTGATACCTGGGGATTGGAGGTGTTCCCGTCACCGGTACCAACCAGGTTCGGTGAGCCACACCAGCTACTGCTCGCACAGGAAGGGATCCGGATCGGCGAAGGCTACGTCACCGATGGGCTCTCGGAGGCCGGGAAGTACGAGTTCGTCTTCATCGACACTCCGCAGCACGCTGTCGGGGCGACCGCGACACACAACGGCCCGGCCGCCATCGCCACGAGCTGATGATCGTCACCGGTCGGCCTCCCGGGATTCCCGGCGAACCTGTCGCGGTTGGACCCCGTAACGACCGCGGAACGCGACGGTGAACGCACTCGCTGACGAGAAGCCGACGGAATTGCCGAGTCGGGCGATGGTCCAGTCGTCGTAGCGCGGATCTTGCAACCGCTCCCGTGCCACCCGAAGCCGCTCGTCTCGGACCACGTCTCGCAGCGTCGTTCCCGACCGCTGCAACGCGTTCTGAACAGTTCGAAGTGACCAACCCAGGGCACGTGCGACGGTCTCTCCGCTCAATCCGGGATCGGCGATGTGTTCCCTGACATAGCGGCGGACCATTGTCGCGATGACCGGCCTGGTGCTGTCGCCCGGCCGGTCATCGCCTGTCGCCAGCATGCACAGCAGTTCGACCACCTTGTCGCACACGGCATCGAACTGCGCACCGGTGAGTTGCTGTCGCTGGCTGAACGCGCCCATCACCATCATGCGCACCACATCTCCCAGACCGGAAGCCATGTCGACTACCAGGGTGGCGGGGTCCGAAGTGCGCAGGCGGTGTTCGATCTCAGTCCGCGGTATGGTCAGCACCAACCCGCGATGATCGGAACTCTGCCACAGGTCGAACGGTTGCTCCAATGTCAGCAGTGTCGCAGAACCAGGATGTAAGGCCTTCTCCTCCGCACGTTGTCGGACGACAACCCGGCCGTTCACCGGCAGTACCAGTCGGTAATCGCCATCCGGGTCCGACTTGATCTGCGAGGCCGTCCGGTGGATCCACTGTTCGCGCGCTTGCCAGGCGACGAGCTGGTAAGTCGGGCTGCGCTGCAGAACTGTCCGGCCAGAGAAGCCTTGCGGGTTCGCGAAGTCGTAGGCGAACTGGCACTGGTAAGAATTGATCACCTCTCGCCAGTAGTCCGTTCGCTCTCGCGGATCCACGGTGTCCGTCGAGCTGCTTGTCACGACGTATCCAGCTGGTGCCATCGAGACCACCTTCACAGGGCGCAGTTCGAGACTAGGTGCAGTCACGGTAGTTCAGCTGAGTTCGTTGAGGTAGACACGATTGTGTCACCTAGCGAGCCCCGCTCCCTGAGACCGGCGGCGACCGGGTGGTGCCCCGGCCGGTGCGCGAGAAACACCACGCACCGGCCGGGAGGTCAATCGTGCGTCAACCAGTGGGCCGACGCACGGTGCAGCACTGTGGTGCGACACGCTGCGCGAAGGCGGGCTCACGCTCGTCACACCCCGGGCACACCGGCAGTTCGGCGAGATACCCGGCTCCAGCGGGGACACAGGCGGCCCCACACGCGGCGCGGTAGGCGATGCCGTCGCGGTATCGAACCGGCTCCGCGCCGATCGAAACCCAGTGCGAACACCGGCGGCCCTTCTCGGCAACACCGCCGAGCATGACGTGACCGGAGGTAACCGCGGGTAGGTCAGTTCCACCTGACGTGGACGACGTGGTTCGGATGGTCGCTGTCATGGTTGTTCACCCGCCACGGCATCTCCGCCTAGTACGGCGAAAGCGGCGGCGAGCAGATCGAGCACCGTGTCCCCCGGCAGGATCAGTTCTGTAGGGGTGCCGGGATCGAAGCACAGGGTGTGCCCTGGGCCCGGCCAGTTGGCCAGCACGGCGAGAAACGAGACCTCGACCCAGTGTGGATCCTTCCTGGCGGCCCGTCGCAGTGCGGTCGTGGAACTGAACAACGGGACGAGCGGGGACTCGTCGTCACCGACGATCCGCCACGGAAAGTCCTCGTCGTGAATGTGGTCCGGGTCGGACACCGCGCGCTCGGTCAGCACGACCACATTGGAGCTGAGGAGCGTGAGCAGGAACGCGTCATGGTCCTCTTTGGCCAATGCCTCCCGCAACTGTTCCTCCAGGTCGTTGACCGGTTCCGTGTCGGCGGGGTCCGGCTCACCGCCGAGACCCGTCTGGCATTGTCGACGAATTCGCGCCACCGCCTCAGCTGCTATCGCATCCTGCACATCGTCGATGGCGACCAGTGACCGTTTTTCCCGTGCGAGGTCGACCACCGCATCGATCGGCAGAAACACGCCGATCGGAGCACCCGGATTGACGGCGAGGTGATAGTCGCTGTCCTGCCACAGTTCCCACAGCGATCCGAAGTCGATCTCCCGGTACTCCGCCGCCGCCGCGCCGAGCGACCAGGACAGCGAGCCGGGAGAGGTGAACGTGAGCACGTGTTCCCGTTGCAGCGGGAGCTCCCTGGCCAGAGCGCGCCGCTGCTCGGTGTCGGGATCCGGCAGCGTCGGAACGTACAGTGGCGCCTCCATCAGCAAACGCGCGTAACGCGAACCGTCTCCGGCGGTCAATGCCTCGGCCATCGCACGCTCGACGTCGTTGTCCGGCTGCCACTCGGCTCGCACGGTGATCACCTCCTCCCATTCCATGAAACCTCCCGGGTGCAACGGGTGTCGTCCTGCTTCGCCACCGGTGCGGGTACGGGTATGGTCACCTTCGATGGCACGCACCCTTTTCGTCGCACCCGGACAGCGCGGGGCGCTTGGCAGCATCGGCGAGGCGCTGGACGCCGCCGATGACGGCGCCACGATCTCGCTGGCGCCCGGTGAGTACAGCGAGACAGTCGACCTACGCGACCGCAGCATCACGATCACCGCCGCCGAACCGGGCACGGTGACGATCAGCTCGTCCTCCCGCGACGCCCCGCTGCTGCGGGCGACCCGGTGCAGGCTCGAACTCCACGGGCTCGTCCTGCGCGCCACCGACGAACCCGGGATTGAGGTGCGCGGTGGCCGGGCGAAGATCACCGGCTGCGAGGTGAGCACCGAGCAGGCCGCGGCGATCAGCATCGTCGACGGGGCCGATGTGGAGCTGAGCGGCACGAAGGTGACCGGTGGTCGCTACGGACTGGTGATCGAGGAGTCCGACGGAGTCGTGGACCGCTGCGAGTTCCGCGACATCGCCGATGACGGCGTGATCCTGCGGCTCGGAACCCGCGCGACCGTCCGCAACTCGACGCTGGCCGGGTGCGGTTTCCGGGGGATCTACCTCTACCAGGCGGGCAACTCCGGCGTCGAGCGCTGCGAGATCTCGCAGACCGGCGACGCCGGGATCTCCGTGGCCGACCAGACCTCTCCCACCATCAGCGAATGCTGGATACATGACACGCAGGGGGTGGGGATCAGCGTCGGCCGCGGCTGCGGCGGTGTGGTGGACAGCTGCCGGGTCGAGAACACGGCACCACCAGGCGTTCTTCTCGCTGACGGCGCCCGTACCGAGGTCAGGGAGGGCGAACCGGATGCGGCCACTCCCCATGTCGGCGCCGCCGCGGCGACCAGCGGCAGGCAGGACCTCGAACAGGTGGAGAAGCTGCTGGCCGAGCTCGACGGGATGATCGGGCTCGCGGGCGTCAAACACGAGGTCCGCGGATTGATCGACGAGTTGCAGGTCAACGAGTGGCGGCGCAGCGAAGGGCTCAGCGTCGGCACGGTCAGCAATCACCTGGTCTTCGCCGGGGCACCGGGCACCGGCAAGACCACGGTCGCCCGTACCTATGGGGAGCTGCTCCGGGCCCTCGGGGTGCTGCCCAACGGCAAGTTCCGCGAGGTGTCGCGGCGGGACCTGGTCGGCCAGTACATCGGGCACACCGCGGAGAAGGCGGCGTCGGCGTTCGACGAGGCGCGCGGTGGGGTCCTGTTCATCGACGAGGCGTACGCGTTGTCCCGCTCCAGTGCCGGCAGCGCCGACTTCGGCCAGGAGGCCATCGACACCCTGGTGAAGCTGATGGAGGACCACCGCGACGAGATCGCGGTGATCGTCGCCGGGTACACCGGGGAGATGGTGGAGTTCCTCGACGCGAACCCCGGACTGGCGTCCCGGTTCGCGAAGACGATCGAGTTCGAGAACTACTCGCCGGAGCAGCTGGTGCAGATCAGCCGCCATATCGCCAAGGGCGAGGACTACGTGCTCGACGACGACGTGGACTCCGCGCTGCTGGAGTGGTTCGCGCACATCGAGCGGGACGAGAACTTCGGCAACGCAAGGGAAGCGCGCAAACTGCTGGAACGGATGCGCAAGTCCCAGTCCTCCAGGCTGCGCTCCCTCGGTCACCGGCCCAGCCGTACCGACCTGCGCACCCTCACCCTCGACGATCTGCTCGACGCAGTACGCAGCGAAGGCTAGGGCGCCGAGTGGCGAACAGCCAGCTCGATGGCGGAGTCCAGCCGCATCAGGTCCCGGTAGGCGTGCAGGAGGCGTTGCACCATCGCGCCCTGGTCGTCGACCTGGCCCGCGTACTCGGCGACCACATCGGCGCTGAGTTTGGTCTGGTTCTTGCCACCGCGTCTGCGCAGCTCGGTCTCCGTTTCGGTCCGGTGGGCCGAACGCGGGTTCCGGTTCGCCGCGACCGCTGCTTCGGCTGAGGTTCCCATCGCCCAGACCAGCGCGAGGTTGATCCGCCGCCGCACCACTTCCCTGTCGGCACGCCGCTGTTCCTCGGCGGTGCCGGTGTTGTCGTGGTCGATCAGGTACGACCCCAGCGCGGTGCTGGCGGCCAGGTATGCCGCCGCCGCGGACACCGTGGTGACACCGGCGGCCCTGACGTACTCGCTGGTGTCAGCGGCCGCGGCCGCCTGACTGCCCTCTCGCTCGGTCACCTCCACCAGCCTGCTCGCCACCGCGAGCACGCGCTCCTCGGCGGGCGCGGTCATGTCGAGCAGGACCTTGTAGGTGTGATCGGCGTACTCGCGGCCGTCGATGGAGGACAGGGTCGCCGCCGGCATTCCGGCCGGTGGCGCGTACACGGGCTCGAACTCGATGTGGGCACTGCGATCGTTCGACAGGTCGAGCCGCCAGCCGTTGTTCTTCATCGCGGTCGCACGTCGGATACCGAGCCGGATCCACAGCGCGGTCTCTGGATTGTCCGGCACGGTTCCACGCGGGCGCTCCATCAACCGGTCGATATCGCGCATCACCTCACCGAAGTCCGGACCTCGGAGGTCGGTGTGAATCCCCTCCGCCTGCGCGACAAGATCGGCCCGGACATCCGGATCGGCGATCGTCTCCGCCTTGCGCAGGACCTCATTGAGCGTCCGCCGCAGCGTGGCCCTGGTTCGTTCCAGGACGTCGATCCCCGCGTCCTGCCTGGTCTCCAGGACGTCCCGGGTGATCGTGTCGCGCAGACGTGCGGGAACGACGTCGTTCGCGGCCAGCGCCGGGTTGCCGTACTTCCGCTCCCGCTTGGTATGACTGGAAAGGGCGCTGGTCAACGCTCTGACCAGCGGCGATGACGATCCGCTTCCGGCGGCCATCCCGTCGGTCATGGACAGCAGGAGCGTGGCCAGCGGGAGCCGGACCGCCCCGCCCCACACACCGCTCCTGCTCTGGTCCGCGACCTGCCGAACCGCGTTGTCGAAGCGCGTCGTCTGCACCGGGATCGTGTTCAACATCTTTTCCACCACCCGGTCGAGGCCCTGGACAGAACCCGCTCCGGCATCCCGGTCGACGACGACCGTGACCCCGTGCGGGTTCTGCCCCACCACTTCGGCCTCGTTCTGCCGCGCGAACTGCCGTGCGGCGTCTTCGATCAGCACCAGCCGTACCGTGCCCGCGGCGAGCCCGTCGCGCAGCGTGCCGAACCGGGCGGTGATCACCACCCGCCGAATGCCGTCCGAGCCGGGCCGCAGCAGGTTCACCGGCTCGTCGGCCGTCCCGCTCAGTGCGGCGTCGCTGTCGATCCGCACACCACCCGCGCGGTGCTCCCGGCCGAACACCGCACCATGCCGTTCGTTGAGCAGCGGATCGTCCACGTCGATGGGGCGGACGTCGATCTCGAGGTGGTCCCGGACCCGTGCGGGCAATCCCGACTGCCGCCGCAGGCCGTGCCACACTCCCGCCGCGACATGTGCCGCGACCGCCGCGAACGAGTCGTCGCTCACCGTTGCCGCATGGTCCGGGGCGGCCAGCGCCTCGTCGATGGCCGCCGACGCCCGGAGCATGGCCGCGTGCGCACTCGCCAGGAAACGTGCCGTGTCCTTGACGAACCGCGCGTCGGGAATCTGGCCCTGTGGGAAACGTCTGCCCTCCTCGTGCGCCTTCTTGGCCTGCTCGGCGCGCGGTTCGAAGCCGAGGTTCGCGGCGAACTCGGTGACCGCGCGGGTGGCGGCGTTGATCGCACCGCCCGGCGCGAATGGCGAGCCGACCGTGAACGCCTGCACGCCGGCCGCTCCCAGACCGGTGGCACCACGCATACCCGCCCACAGCGCCTGGTTTCCCAGCTTGTGCACTCCGCGGAAATAGCTCTGCCGGATCTTGACGGCCTCCTTGACCAGTGCGGCCAGCACCTCGCCGCGGTCCGCCCGCCCGGCGACGTCCTCGGGCACCAGCACGCGGATCCCGCGCCCCGTATGGAACACCTCGGACTTGGCGACGACGTCGGCCGCCCGGTCGCCAGGCTCGATCGCGCGCCGTCCCGGTGGCGCCGCCACGAACTCGATGTCGAGCTGTGCGGCACCGCGCATCCGCCTGCTGACCGGCACACCAGTGGCCCTGCGGTCCTTCGGGTCCTTCCAGTGCGCCACGGTGAGTCGCGGATTGGGCGGCGGGTCGATCGTCTCGTTCGTTGCGGGAAGGATGCGGGTGTCGGCCCGGTCGCGGACCGCGGTGACACGGGCCGGCCCGAGCACTGTTCCCCGCTGGACCTCCGCCACCGCCGAACGGAGCCAGCCGATCGCCGACGCGCGGCGGCGCGGATCGGACGGCGCACCCTGTTCCGGCGGCGGGGCGGGCGGCTGCGCGGTGACGTCGTAGCCGCCCATGGCCGCCCCACTCACCACGCCCCGGTCGCCGAGTTCCTCGTGCAGGCGGCGGGCACGAGCACCGACATCGGTCGCGTCCCCGTGGATGTCCGCTTCGGACAGTTGCGCATAGGGCCGACCCGGTCGGTTCGCGGCGATTTCCCGCGCCTGCGCGTGCCGATTGATCAGCCCGCTCGACTGCAGCCTGCCGATATACAACGGGCTGGTGATGGTGTGCAGCAGCGAGCTGAGCAGGGCGCCGGACATCGCGACCGCGGGCAGGACCTCGATCTTCGTCGTGGCGATCAGCAGGTGAGCCAGCCCCGAGTCGGGCAAGGTCGCCATGGCCACGCCTGCGGCGACGGTGGCCACCGCCGCGGGGATGGCCTCCTTGGCGTACAGCTCGATGAGCTTGACGGTCTGCGCCGGGTTCTCCCGCAACGCCAGCGCGTGCAGCTCGCGCAGCTTGACGTCGATCGCTCGCTGGACGTCTTCCGCGCGCACGTCGGTCAGCGCCCGCTCGTTGATCCACAGCACATAGTGGCCTCTGCTGAGCCACTCGTGGGCGACCGGCTCACCGTGCGGGAACAGTTCGGCACGCCGATGTGGCTCCGGTGTGTGCAGTTCCACCGAGAAGCCCTCCCAGACCGCGCGGGCCCAGCGCAGCGGCGGGCGGAACCGGTACAGCGGACGCATCAGTCGCGCTGGGTCACGGTCCGCGGGCCGCTGGACGTCGGTGATGTCGGCCGGTGCGAGCCGTACCGCGGGCATGGATTCCTGTGCCACGGCAAGGTTGTCCACATCCGCTCCCGCGACCGCGCGTTCCACTGTGCGCAACCACGGGTTCACCAGGTCGTCCGGGTCCGACGCGTCGTCCAGCAGTCGCCGCGCGGTCGGCGAGAGCTCCGCGACGAGTCGCCGGTACGCCCCCGGCGGTAGTTGCGTGGCCGACAGTGCGGGGTCGACGAGCCGGGTGGCGAGCGTGTGCGCGAGTTCCCGCTGCCGGTCGCGGTCCGCCACTGATTCGGTGGCCGCCTGCCGAGTCGCGTGCTCGTGCAACGCCGCCAGGTACTCCACGCGCGCGATCTCGACCAGGTCCTGAGGGGACAATCGACCATGCTGCCGGCCGCCGGACACGGTCCGCACCCGTGGGTCGAGCACACCGCGCGGCCCCGGCCGGTCGGACATCCCGAGCCGAGCGCGCGGGCCCGCTTCGGCGAGGCCGATCCGCCGGGCCAATAGTTCGGCCACCCGGACGAGCGCCTCCGGAGTGAGCGGGCCGCCCGCATGCCGGCCCAGCGCCTTGAGTACTTCGGGAGCCAGTGCGAGCAGATCGATCCGGCGTGGTTTGCCCCGTCCGTTCACCGGCCGCACTTCCAGTGTCGCCTGCTCGGTGACTCGTGCCAGCACCGGGCCGAACCGGCCCGCCAGATCCGTGTCCGGATCCACGGCGGTGGCCCGGAGCATGGCGGCGACCTCGGTCACGGCCGAGAGCACCCAGCGCTCGCCGCGACGCAGCGACACTCCGTCCCGGGTTCGAATGGTGTTGTCGATGGCGTCCAGATCGGCGTCGCGGGGCACCGGTCGAGTCAGGACCCCGGACCGCTTCGGCTCGGGTGTTGCCGGGAACGGGCCGAACCGGTGGCCTGAGCGCGCCGTCACGACCTCGTCGACCAGCACGCGCACCTCGGGACCGAGAATCCGTGCCCAGAATGGGCGCAGCCGCGCGCCGTCCGGATCCACCAGCCCGGCCCGGTACGCCTGCTCAGCCACCCGATCGGCCACCCGGGCACGCTCGCGGACGAGATGATCGATTCCGGGAAGGTCCTCGCGACGACGGGCAAGCCCCAGTTCGTCGACGAGGTGCCGGTCCAGCGCCGCCAGCGCGGTGAGCTCGACCGCGACCTCCCGATCACCGTCCGGCAGCTGGGCATGCGCCAGTTTCTCGGCGGCCAGCGCCGGGGCAATGCGTTCGATCGCCGCGGTCACATCGCGGTCCCTGCGCCACGTCTTGCTCCGGCCCGCGACCTCGGGCACCGAGGCGAAGGCGGGGACGCTCAGGTGTCGCCCGCCCGACGACCGGAGTCGTCCGTCGCCGTCGAGCGTCACCCCGCGCGCCAGGCCGGCCCGATCCGCGTGCAGTGCGGCCAGTGCGCGGTGCACGGCGGCGTGCTCTCGCGGGGACACCCGAGGGGTCCTGCCGGTGAGGCGGTCGTACAGCACCTGCGCCGGACCGGGCAGCTGGTCCGCGTCGACGGGCTGCCGATCGGCGAGCATGTCGCGAAGCAGCACCACGACGCGGCGCCGGGTCGCGGTTTCGCCGATCTCGTGCGCCGCGGCCAGCACCCGGAACCGGGCGGTGGTCTGGTCCAGCCCGTCCCGTGCGGCCACGGCGTCCGCGATGTCCGTCAGCACTCCCAGCGGATCGGCGCGCAGCCACGCGTGCACATCCGTGTGCACCCGCGCGGTACTCGCGATCAGCGGTTCGGTGCCCGCCGCGACGACCACCTGGTGGGTGCCGTCCCCCGCGTCGACCACGTGTACCGCGGCGGCCAGGTCCGCCCCCTGCACGGCCGGGGTGAGCACGTCGCGGGCGATCGCACGGGTCAGCGCGACCTCCACGGCGGGCAAGAGCCGGTCGATCACAGCGGGAGACAGGGCTCGGCGCAGCGCGAGCATGGTGCCCATGTCCGTCGAACCATGGTCGGTGAAGGCGTTGTGCAGGCGTGCCAGCGCCGTGCCGACAGCGAGGTGCGGCGCGGTGCCGGCCGCCTCGGCGAGGACCCGCGCGTGCTCCTCGGCGAGCCGGACCACCTCGCCCGCGGCGTGCTCGACCTGCTCCGCGCTCAGCGCGGTGTCGACGGCGGGGATGTCGAACCGCCAGGCCTGCGCGTCCAGGGCGGTCGTACCGTCCTGTCCCGGCCGCGGTGTGCCGGGCGCGACGATCTCGCCGAGCACGTCACCGACCTGTCGTACCCGGTCCCCGCGCACCGAACCGACCGCTACTGCCGGTGTCGCCGTTGTCTCGATGGAAGGCTGGGTGTTGCCGGCGGCCAGCGGGCGACGAGCGGCGAACCGGCTGTCCGCGTTGGCTTCCCTGCGCGCCTGGCGGACGAGGCGGACCAGCGAGCGGTCGGCCAGTTCGCCGCGCAGCACCTCGAACCGCCTGCGCGAGCGCAGGGCCCCCGCCTCGTCGAGTGCGGTGCGCACTCGCTGCCAGCTCCGCCGCAGTTCCGCCGATTCCGTGTCACCGTGGGGGCGTTCCTCGAGCGCTCGGTGCCGGTGCAGTTCCCAGCGGATGCGCGCGACGTGTGCGGCGTGTTCCGGGGTGACCGGCGCGGTGAGCGGGCTCAGGTAGTGCAACGGCGCGTCCGAGCCGAGGGCGTCCATGGCCCGAGCCGCGATCGCGGGCTGGATGTGCTCCTCCGCCACGGCTGCCATCGTGCCCACGAGCGCGGCGCCGATGTCGCGCCGGACAGCAGGCCGTGCACTCGCCTCGCCGAGGTCGAACTCCCCGACGAGGTGGCGTCTGCCGGTGGCGTCGATGAGGTCCACCCGGAGCAGCCCGGTCACCTCGTCCCGCTCGTAGTCGAGGATCCCCTCGACCGGTGACCGCCGGTCGACGTCGGTCCAGACGTGAAAGCTGATCTCGTCACGTCCTGCCGCCACGTCGGTCCGCAGCGACACCTCGGCGAACTGGTGGTACGGCTCGGCCTCGATGGTCTCGGCGATCGCCCGCAGTTCGGTCCGCACCGCCTTCACGTCCCGGTCCCGCGCGGTGTCGGGCAGGGCGTCCAGTCGCCACGGCGACCCCTTCCAGCGCGGGATCGCCTTGTGCAGTCGCCGACTCCGGGGTACCCGCCCCGCGGCGGGAGGTGTGGAACTTTCCACGGGCCGCGCGCCGGCCGTTTCGACCAAGACCGGGGCCGGCTCTGGCGCGATTATGCGATGCCGCGGAATGTCCTGATCGGACAGTTCAGCCTGTGCGGTTCGGACCATCCCGGCCAGCGTCACGTCCAGCATCACCAGTGCGCGCCAGATCGCGGGTTCGAGCAGGACCGCACGATCGGCCGCCTGTTCCGGCACCCGCAGTCCGATACGGGCCGGTGCGGTTTGCACCCAGCGGCCGTCCGCGGTCAGTCGCAGTTCCGGCGCCGCCAGCCATGGTTCTTCGGCCGCGTGAAACTCGACATTCACCTCCAGTCCATGTAGCATTTGAACCTGATAGGCCATCGCGTTGTGGCTGTCGAGACGGAGGCCGACGAGGCCCGTCCCGTTCTCGGCCTGCCTGGTGAAGAACGACTCCAGCCAGGGAGCAAGCGTCCGCTGATCAGCGGTGGAAAAGACACCCAGCCTTTCATAGGCCAGGCTTGAGAGTGTCACTTGCTCGCCTGCGAGAGTGACTTCCGGTACCGGCGCCTCCGGTTGTGGTGGAGCTGGACCGTCGGGTCTGTCCGATCTGGCTCTCCCGGGAACGGATGGCGGCGAAAGCCCCTCCCCGCCCATACCCGCGCGTCTGGGAGTTACTCCCCCACCATCCGCGTGTTCCACATTGGATAATCGAAGCGTCGGCGGCGGTGTGCTCCCGTAGTGCGCATCCGCACCGCGTGTGCCGCGATCGCTGTCCGAACCGGGTGGCGGCGCCGGTTCTACCGGTGGGCCGTGTCCCGAACCGTCCACCGCTCGCGGCGGCAGCTCTCCCGCCGAACCACCACCTCCGCTGTCGATCGGCTTCGGCCCGTCGGGCGGCGGCGCCGATATGCCCCCGCCGGGCTCCGGCCCGTCGTCATTCGACGAAGCAGCTGCACCCAGCAGGAACTCCCAGCCGGCCTCGTTTCCAATGCGGCCACGAGCCGTCAACGGCACCCGAACGATTCGATCCCTCACCCGTAGATAGGCCCACCAGAACCCGATCGGTCCCTTGTCCGGCGACGGCATTTCCGGGCCGACTCGTACCTGTCCATCGGTGGTGATCCAGACCTGATCCGAGGGAACCACCAGGACCCGGGTCGTGGGAAGCAGGGCAAAGAAGCCAGCGACTGTCTGCATGTTCGCCGGAATCGCGGTCCCGTTTTCGCCGAGCAAAATTACTCCCTCGACATCCACCTGCTCCCGCAGCGAATCGAGAAATCCAACGCGCTTCGCGGCCTGGAAGAATTGCGGCCACGACACGTTGTTGGCCTCCCCCAGCGGGTCCGGCAGCACGAGGCCGCGGTGGTCGGCTGTACCGACACTTAGCACGTGCCATCCGGCCACTTCGGGCAGTTGCGCCACCGTGTGCCGGGCCGCTGCCCCCGTCATCCGGCTGATCAGGGACGGCTTCTCCGGTACGAGACCGATTGCCGTGCCGGCGGGAATCTTCGTCGCGGGCCTCTTGAGCGAGCCCTCGATGCGGTCGTCGTCCAGCCACGGATACGGTTCCGGTGGTTTCGTCTGAGGTTCCAAATAATGCCGCTCAAGCGGAATCTCGTCGCTCGTCAGACGCTCCGCGCGCCCTGGCTGTCCCAGCACATACCAGGCGTTCGTCGTCGAATCGTACATCGCGAGTACTGGACCGTCCCCGCGTTGAACGACCGCGTAAACGTAGCCGTCTCCTTCCCGCCACAGCAACCTGCCGCCCGCGCCGGATCCCAAGTGCAGCTCGAGCTTCCCTCCATTGGAGACCCACCTGGGTTCGACGTGGCCATCAAGACCGATCGGCGAGAAGGAACTGGCTGCAATACGAGGGTCCCACGTCTCAGGAGCGATCAGCTGCTGCCCACTCATCGAGACACGCCGCCGGCCCGACACAAAGCTGCTCTTCTCGTGGACGCTCTCGGCGGCTCGCTTGTCTGCCAGGTACTCCTCGATGGCCTGATGCCACCACCGTGCGGACGCCGCCTCCGCACGGGCTCGCCGCGCCTCCACCGCGGCCAGCACCGCCTCCTGATGCGCTCGATCAACCTCAGCAAGGCCGCTGTGCCGGTCCTTGTCGACCAGCACTGCTCGCCTGAGGTCGTCCTCGCGACGAAGCCACTCCGCCACCGCACGCTCGGCCTCGTCCGCGTCCCGCTCACGCGCCGCCGCCGTGGCGCTGAACTGCTGGAGGTCCATGCGTACTTGGTCAGGCAGGACCGCCACTGATCGAACGTGGTGCTCGTCAACGAATTCCTGATAGGTCAGATACCCGTACCGAGCCTCGACGACAGCCAGTGAGTCGGCGGTGGGATGCGGCGACCCATCGAGCCGAAGCGCTTGACCCGGCAAGAAAACAACCTCACCGCCGGGGAGTTCCGCGCCCCTGGCGAACATGCCGTCGGGCGTTACACGGGAGCTCGGCTCCAACTTGTGCGCAAGCGCGACCGTTGTGCCGCTCCTCGAATCTGCCAGGACCAACTCACCCGGGACATCCGGGTTGGTTCGCCACTGCCACAAATCCCTGTGTCTCACACGGGTAAGACTGAGGGGATGAGCCGCACGGCCGGCAACCGGGCTCACCGTGGACGACACCCAGTCACCGGCGGCGTTTTGATACCGAATGCGCGTGTTCTCGGACAAAGCCAACTCCGTTTGGACCAGGAAGTCGGCGACCTCCTGGCCGATGACCGCAGTGCTCGGGTACCGCTGCGTGCCCACGGTCACCTGCACGACCTCTCCCTCGTGCACGGTGATGGTCCCGACCGCGATCACCGGGTCCACCGCGGTCCACGCATGCACACGACCGTCCAGGTGCCGACCCAGATCCAAGTGCAGCGTCCGGTCCGCTCGCAACTCGAAAGGCGCGACCCCGTCAGCCAGTACTCGCGTATCCAGGATATCCGCGGCACTGTCCAGCAATCGCCCGTCTGGCCCGATCCTCGCCCGCCGCCAATCGGAAAGATCCAGACCGGTGGGAGCGGAACCCTCGCCCTCGAACAAGGGAAACACCAAGCGTGGCAGTCCGGCACGACGATCTGCCACACTTCCCAGCTGTTCGGGGTCGGGCAGCGGCGTCGCTGCCAGCGCTCCGTCCCAATCCGGTCCCGGGAACTCAGGAGCCGCCGTGTCCTCGCCGGATTGCTGCCGCACGATCTCATCGGGTGGCGCGGGAAGCAACTCGCCTTGCTGATGCAGCGGCAGGACGCCATACCAGGCGTGCTCCTGCTGGTACAGGCCCAGTGTCCTACGCCCCAGTCCGGTATTGCCCCCCACGGTGTACACCTCGTACGGAGTGGGGAAGTCAGGCGAGGTGACACGCATCAAGTTGGCGCGATTCAGGAGGTCTCGTCCCTCGGCGAGATCTTCCCGTAGAGCCTGGAGCCGATCTATGTCGACCTCCGAACTGCCTTTCAGCCCCGCATTAAGCACTCCTACAGCATTTTCGGTGTCATCCAGTTCCTCCGCCAGCTTCAGGAGGACCTGCGCCGCCGCCTCCCGCCCCTCGTCGTCGGACTTCCAGCGCACGTCGCGCAGCGCGGCTCCGGCAAGACTTGGACCTCGTGCGGTGAACGACACCTCTCCGACGCCGGAGCGCGCCAGCCAGTCGTACAGTTCGGCGTGGAATGAACGCATGGCGTCCGGCAGCAGCGGATCGTCGTGCCAGCTCGTCAAAATCGGATCGTGGCGTACGGTCAGTCGCCCGCCATCCGTACGCTCCGCAGTCAACAACATCGTGCCGATCGCGCCGTCGTCGCGCTTCTGGTGGTCTGGATGCAGGATCAGAATGCGGAACTGCATCATTCTGGGACTCAATGGCGATTTCCTTGCAGGCAATTCCACCTCGACCCGGAAACCACCGGACTCCCAGCGCCGGAAAGCCTTTGATAGCTGCCGGGCGATAGCATGCTGCCACTTCGTGCCTTCCTCAGTGGTCAGCGGAAACAGCTCACCCAGCAGAGGCGGACGGTCCGGCGTCCAAGGTGGATTGCTCCACAACCGTTCCCGCACCCTGCCGTGAGAGAGATCCTCCCCCGGCATGACTACCACCGGAAACTGTGGCCGCGGGGGTAATTTCCCGGCGATGGCCAGAACCGAACGTAGATAGGTCCCGTCGGCGGGGGTCGGCCGCAAACGAAGACGTTCAAGAGCGTCGAAGACCAAGTGCAGCACGGCTTCTTCCGGCCGCCGATGACTGCGCAAGTAGGCTGCCACGTGCGTAAAGTCCTTTGAGACTTCATAAAGATCTCGGGCGAACCCCGCCACTTCCTTGCCAGCATAGGAGCGGAGGCTCTGTGGCTGGTTCATGGACTGGCCCAGGTCTTCTGGCCTGCCAAGGCCGACCCGGCCGGTAGCCGGATCATAGGTAAACCGGTCCAGATAGGAACCCTCAAAGTTCCCGCTGAGAACGATGCTGTCGAAAGCCTGCGTGGTAGTGGCCGCATCGAGCACACCCAGCAGTTTCTCGCGCAGCACATTGGGCTCCATCCCCACGGCAGCGAGGATCCGTGACTGGTGCTCCACTGGCCACGTGCCTACATCGAGCCGACCGCGCATCCAGTCGAACGAACGGCTGTCCGGGTGCGGCGTTGATCCGCCAGGGAATTCGTGAATGGCGGCGAGTACCTGCGCGACGGCTGCCCATGCGGTACTCAATAAATTCCGCTCGTCGGGCGTCGCTGTCCAGCGAGCGGCAAGGTCTCGCAGAGTATGTGTGGTTCCGGGTGACGTCACCAAGTAATATTGAGTGCCCGACTGGTCCCGTATCACAGCTCGGACACGGGGTACCTCCAGACCGGGAATCGGCACGTTCGCGAGACGATCCAGGCCAACGAGAGCGTTGGCGAGAGCGCCAGCCGAGATGAAGCCCCTTGAGGTCACTGTGCCCGCATCCAGTCCCACGGCTCGGGCAACGCGCGGACCGTTCACATCCGGGGACGTGGCAACGCGCAGCCGGTCCAGGTCAAGCACAGGCAACCGCGCATTGAAAATCCTGAGGTCTTCTTGCTCCGTGCGTTCGTCGCGAAAGCGGCGGCTGTCCACCACTGCCCACGCGGCATCAGTCACTTCGGCCAAGCGGACATGGTCAAGCAAGTTGCCGCTAACCGAACCGAGATCGCCGGTGGTCTCAGACCGCCCCGCACCCTGCCCGCCGGGAGCCGAAGATTTCGCCTCTCGCTTCCCGCCCCAATCACCACCAAACAGCCGACCGTGCGCCTGATCGTTCAGTTTCGGGAACATTTTATGGTCAAGACCGCCGCCGCGACCATGCACTTCGGGCGCGAAATCTGTGTCTCGCGTACCGCCAATTACCACACGCCCTGCGTGAGCCCAACCCCCACCATCTGTCTCCGTAACACCTACAGGAACGTCACCACGCGACTCCACAACAGTTTCTGATGCATCGGTTCGATCGACGATGTCCGGACTTCCCGTAACGCGGGCTCTCTCATCCGATTGGCTGGCGCCGGAATCGGCGACAAGTGGGGCAGTCGCATCCTCAACACGTGGGGAACTCCAGCCGACAAAATTCGGGTTAGCAATCCACTCACCGAGCGTTCTGTCGTCGTTGATTAAATACGCGCCTTTGATGAACTCGGACCGAATGCCGCCTGGGAATGCGACCTCCTGCTCCTGCGCATTCTTCGGCGCCCCGTCTTCGCCCACGGTTGCTATTACATCTATGCCACCTGGTGCATCGATCACATACCAGTAGTTCTTCTGCGATTCCCGATATAGTTCTTCATTCCTTGTGGTGCTTACAAAAGCAGAGCTATCAGTTGTCATCAAGTGGCTGTAGAGATTAGTATAATGGCCCGCCGGAGCAAATCCTTCCTCGAACACTTTCCCCGGACCACGGTACTCCTGCCGGTACAAAATCTCGGAAGTCGCACGCCACACCGGTTTATCTGGCCAAATTCCGCAATCAAAAGTGCCGTCCGCTTGCTCAAATCCGAGATCGACCTCTTCCACCGCAACACGATGGCGCCACTCAGAAGGAGAGATGTCGACCACAGCAGGGTTCCGGCGGGCCACCATTTTACCTTCAGGCGAAGTCGAACCACCGTTGGGCGTGGTGTGGTATACAACCTGGCCAGGAATTCCGCGATCGTCGGAAGACCTCGGTGCCGGTCGGTTGACGATTCCCCTATCGAGCTCCAGCAAAGATCGCAACGTCCTCGCATACAAGGCAGCAAGCTCTTCCCACCGCTGCGCGTCCGGGCCTCCGTCGGCCAGCCCCCGGTAAGCCTTGGCGAGCCGCTGTACTACGTCGTGAATCGTGTTGCTCTTCAACACTCCGGGCAGAGAGGCCGTCCGCACGGCGCGCTCGTACTCCTGCAGGAAGAAGTCCTGCAGGTGCGCGGCACGGCTCACCAGTAGGGCTATGGCATACGACCTGACCTCGCGGACCGTGGACTCACCACGAATCGCCCGGCCACGGCTGTCCAGCGAACCGTGCACTGTCTCCGGGTCGATCATCGTGACAGCACCAGTGTCGGACGACCAAAGCAGGTTTCCGCCGTGCGCGTCACCGTGCCGAACGGCAGTCCATTCCGGCTTTGCCTTCGTCGCGGCCGTGGCCAGATCATCGAGCGCAGTCACCATTGCGCCGTCCACGAGATCAAGTCGTCCAGCATTGCGGGCCTGCTCATGGAGCTCGCGAAGCTCGTTCAGCGCCCGAGTAGTCCAGTATGATCCTGCGGCACCTTGTGGTAAGGGCTGAGCGTCCTGTTCCCCTCGGAGCACTGCACCTCGGCTCTTCCGACTTGATCCTGGCCCTCGCGGCGTCTCGGGATGCATGGTCAGCAAGTGCAACTCGGCCAGTGCTCGTGCGTGAGCAGCCACCGCGTTCCGAAGGTCGCCCGGGTCTCGGTCTCCGCCGGCGATCTCGTCAACAATCCTGGAGATCGACTCGCCCTGGCCAATCTCCATTACGACCGCGCCCACGGTCACGTTCCCGTTGGTGACCTTGCCGGCCGCCACCACATCGGCGAGGTTTACGTGTTCGAACGGGACATGCCGCAAAAAGTCCATGGCGGAGAGGTGCCGTGCGAAGCCTTCGGGAGTCTCATACATCCGCACCAGCCAAGCCGCGCCACTCGTGTGCTGTACCCGGTAGACCTTGTGATACACCCGCCATTCGCCATGCCGGGTCACGGACAGCTCGTCCGGGTCGAGGTCGAGTTGCCCGGCAACGAATGTGCCCAACGCGTCTCGGTGCTCGGCGCCGAGATCTGTGCTGGTGTCATCGCCCATCTCTTTGAGGAGTTTCTCCCCTGACTCAAGCTGAGGCAGGCCGGCGTCCAGCTCGATTCCGGGGATGTCCGGCGTAGCGGCCAGTAGTTCCGACAGCCCCGCCTGCGAAACCACTGCTTCCGGCCGGGCTGGGTCCTGCTCGTCGACACGCGTCTTCCTGGACAGCCGCAGCAACGGCTCCACGGCAGGCGATTTGGCTTCGGAGAGGGTGGCACGCAGTGACTGCACGGCGAGTTCGCGGAGTGGACTCCATCCCTCGGTGATCTTGCCCGTCGAGTACAGCGATATCGGCATCACCGTGTGGTCACCGAATAGCATGAACGCGCGCCACACGCCTTCGCCCTTGGTACCGACGAGCAGGTCCGCGGTCGGTGGTGAACCGAAGGGCTGGTCGTTGACTCGCGGTCCGACAGCCCTGGTGTCCTCGCTCGGCACGACCAGGATCCGCAGCTCCGGGTGGGTGCGCGCCAGTTCGGTGACCACGGCCGGAGTGCCGCTCGCACCCACAGCCACACCATCCAGTACCCAGTGTGCGGTGGCCTCCGCGCTCCTAATTCCTTCCCCACCGGCAGCACGCACACCCGCGTGGACTCGCGCGATCTGTCTCCAGGACACGCCCACCGTGCGCCCGTCAGAGCGACGGAACGTCATCCCGCTCGCATCGGCCCCCGCGAAACTCGTTCGGTCCCAGCCGGCCTCGACCCGAATCTCGGCGTTCGCGTCACGGGCGACCGCGTTACGCGCGCTCTCTATCGGGTGCCGGGCCACCTGCAGGGCGCCGCGCGCGAGCGATGACAGCCAGTTGCCTCGCGAAACTTCCTCCCCTACCTGCTTTCCGCGATAGACCTCACTCGTCCGCTCCCGCAACAACGCCGCGACCTCGTCATCGGAAATTTCCTCCAGATGCGGCACGAGGTCTCGCTCCGGCTCCAGATAGAACTGTTGTCCGTTTCCGGTGACATCAGTATCCGTAAGCAGCCGCACGTCACCAGTTGGTTTCACCTCGACCCAGTGGTGTTCGGCACGGCCGCGGAGCAAGTGCCCCAGCGGCAAGCGCATCACCAATACCTGCTCACCATCACGTTCGATCCAAGCGAAGAGGCCGCCCTCGCCTTCACGCCACAGCACCGTCGCCCTGGTGCGGGACCACGCATCCTGGGCCAGCCAGCGCAACTCCTGGCGGCCCGCGACTTCGACCCAGCGCGCTTCACCGGCGCCAAGACCCACCATCGGCAGACCGGGTTCGTCACGCATCAACACGAACTGGCTCAGCCCCGTGGCCCACTCCCGAACCAGGTCACGCGCTCGCAGATCAGCTTCGAAAGCATCCAATGCCGCCGACCACCACGATGCCGCGGCGACCTCAGCGGGAGGACCGGCCTCCCGCATCACACGCTCGAAACTCTCCCGCAACGCGGCACGCTCAGCCGCGGACAATCGGCTATGCCGCGCTTCCGCAGCCAGCACGGGATCAGCACCCGCGTTCGCGGTACCGTCCGGCCAAACCCCCTGCCCGGCTGCGAACGCCACCCGGCCGTCAGCGAGCCGGACCGCATCCAAAACACGTCCGTCCCGCGCCACCTCGCGCACCATTTCCGCATCACGTGCACCGGCGAGAACCGCACCCGTAGCGGAATCCACCAGCACCGGTCCCCCGGCCTCCGGACGCCACACGGCCTCCGGTCCGACCACGGGGGATGCCAATCGAGAATCAGCGCCATCTTCGGCAACATCGCTCTTATCGCGGTAACTTTGGACCGCATCCTCGGCAGCTTCACGCAGTTCCGCAGGGGAAGCCGGTGTTAATGGATCGCTGGTCCTGCTACCCCGTGCCAATGGAGTATCGACATTCTCCGCCGCGCGGAACGACAGGGTGTACTCATGTTCGGAACCCACCGTATCGGTCAAGGTAACCTGCATGAGCGCAGGAACTTGCACAAACAGATTGTCGAAGACGCCGGAACTAGGACCAGTAGGCTTGACCTTTATCTGAGCGAACGGACTCAGTGTCCCATCTGCGTGTCGAAGTACTCCCTGGTATTCTCCGGTCGTCGCAGTTCGTTTCAGCTCGGCGTCCAAAACCAGCGTTCCCGCTGACGTCTGGACCTCACCCCGAACTGCCAACGGTTTAGCCAAGTACTCGTTCACATTGCGAACATCGACGAGCACTCGACCCGTCGACCCGTCACCTGTAGGAAGTTCTCCGGCGAACACCCACGCCACGTGCTTTCGCTCGAAGGTATCCGCAGGCTGCCAACGGGTAACGGCGAACAGTGCAGTCGCTTGCTCCTTAAGCACCAAATCGTCCCCGAAGAGGGTATCCACAAGAGCACGGAAACTCTGTGTCGATTCCTGCCACTCCTCCTGCGAGTCACCATCAGCGTGATCAGCAGAGAAACGCTCGTAATGATGGCCGATACGCTCGACACGGTCCTTGTTAGGCGGCCTATAATCCGCGTCTCGAAGGGCAGCCTCGACCATAGCCAGACTGGCATTAATACGCGCCTGAATGACACCGAGGTCGAATGAAGCGTCCCATAATCGGAACTCAGCGCGATCATTGTCTTCACCCCGAGCTGAAGACAAATTGACTGTCATGTACTCGGTGTTCGATAGGTCAGCGACCGATCGATATCCGCGATCCGGAACCTCGACCGGTTCGACCATAAAGCCGCCGCGATGATGTCCGACATCAGGGTCTGCAGCCAACCGAAGAAGAACATCAGAGAACCCACTTGCAAACCTCAGGAGCCGATTGTGATGCCTGATATCGCGACCATAGTCACCAATAGAAACGTTGACATGCAAGGCGGCACGCGGGGTGACAATACCGCCGTTTCGGCGAATAATATCAATTACCGTCGACAGATCACGCCACGTCTGAGGAGTGTCACGCAAGATCGGGGAGACAATCTCGCCGGCCACAGTAGTGTCGCTTTCCAAGCGCCAACCGTCGCGAGCGCTACTGTAGCCCTGAACCTTTCGTTCATGATGCGCCGGGACCATCTTAGTTTCGACACTGAGGCCAGCAAGGTAGAGCTCGTTGGCAATGGCCTGCAGCGCAGCGTCGCGACCTTCCTGCGAGGAGCTCGCCAGATCGAACTCCAGTTCGACACCAAACCGGCGACCGTTACCGTCCCCTCCCGTTGCAGGCTCCGTTATGTACGGAATCAGAGCCTTGCCGAACATCGCACGACCACGGTAGTTCTGGTAAACCTCATCAAACAATTCAGGGTTGCTGAGATAGGACCCGCCCTGCACACCATTGCCGACATGCCCCGACTTGTCGTCATCGGTCGGCAGGGAGCCACCGTGTTGGCCAGTTCCATCATCATCGGGGTCGGGTTGCGCCCCTTCCGGGTTACTACCCCAATTACCCCCACTGAAGTGCGTCTTAGCCTGATCCCGCAGACTGGGAAACGCGCCCCCCAAACGACCGCGGGCACGGCGCTCCTGCCCCTCCGAGACACCGCCCGCATCGCCGAATGAATCCACCCAGACCAATCGACGCCCTACCTGAGCACCGCTCGGCTGGTTGCTCCCGACACCATCGTCAGACTCGCCCACCGGGGCTTCGGACACCGACAGCTCGGATGAACTCCGGCTAACAGCGCCGGCCTGGTCCCGGTAGTGCCGCACCGAGTCCAGTGCGGCCTCACGCAACTCCTGGAGAGACGCAGGACGCACTGGATCGGCATGACCGCTGTGCTGCAGTACAGCTGGGTCAGGGTATTCAGCTGCCCGGAACGACAGGATGTACTCGCGCTCGGTCCCTGTCTCGGCGGTCACGGTGATCTGCATAAGCGTGGGCATTGAATAGAACAGACCCCGGCCAATACTGTCCGCACGGTCGGCAGTCTTGACTTTAACGTGAGTATAACCCTCTAGGCTGGGATTCGCGTAGCTGAGCTCGCCCTCAAATTCATTGGTGTCCGGGTTCTGGATCAGATCGACATCCAAGGCCAACGTGCCCTCTGGAACGTGGAGCTCACCTCGGACCGCGAGCGGTTTGTTGAAATGCACCAAAACATTAGGTTGGATATCTATTGCTACCCAGTCTGTCTTTTCGGGCACATCCGACAACTCCCCGGCATAGACCCACGCCAGGCGTTCACGTCCGAAGATATCCGCAGGCTGCCATCGAGTAGTGGCGAACAACGCGGTCGCTTGCTCTTTACGCGCCGTGTCCTCTCCGAAGAGGGTATCGACCAGAACACGGAAGCTCCGAGTTGATTGCCTCCACTGCTCTGGCGGCAACGCGTCGTCACTCACGCCAGCGAAACGTTCGTAATGATCACCGATCTGCTCTACGCGCCCCTCGTTCGGTGACACAACTTGGCGATGCTTTCGGGCCGCTTCCACCATAGCCAGGCTGGTGTTGACGTACGCCTGAATGACTCCCTCGTCAAGCGATGCGTCCCATCCCCTGAACTCGGCCCGATCGCCGTCGCGGCCGTGCGCATGAGCCAGACTCACGGCCTGGTTTCTGGTCACACCAAGCTTGTGAACCGAAGGATATCCGCCGTCTGAGACCTCGATTGGCTTGGCGTACCTGGTGCCGCGATGTTGACCGGACGTGGGATCTGCGGCCAACCGGTAGAAGACATCGGAGAAAGCTTGACCGAGACGCAGTAGCCGGTTGTGGTACCGGACCTTGCGCCCATAGTCGTGTATAGAAACATTTACATGCACCGCAGCGCGCGGAGTTGCGATACCACCATGCCGACGGATGATATCGATAACTGCCGATAAGTCCTGCCATGTTTGGGGTGTGTCTCGAAGAATTGGCGACACAATTTCTCCGGAGACAGTATGATCTTGTTCCAGTCGCCAGCCGTCACGAGAACTGCTGTAACCCTGGCTGGCGCGACCATGATGATAGGGGACCATTTTTGTTTCAGTACTCAAGCCAGCCATGTAGAGGTCGTTCGCAATGGCTTGCAAATCAGCGGAGCGATCTTTTAGCGACGAGCTCTTTAGGTCAAATTCCAGCTCGATCCCAAATGGGCGTGTGTAACCAACACCACCTGTAGCATCGTTTAGAAGATACGGAACCACAGAACGACTGAAGCTCTGACGGCCACGGAAATTTCTATAGACTTCTTCAAAAGATTCAGGATTGTTCAAGTAGGAGGAGATCGAAAAGCCGTCGGCCACACGCCGCTTCGAACCCCAATTACCGCCGAAGATTCCAGGCTGCGCCAGCTCGTTCAGCTTCAGCGCCCCTATTCTACGACCGGCACCTCCTACATGTTCCTCGGGAGCGAAATCCCTTTCGGACGAGCCGTCGAACGTCGGACGCACCACCCGAGCGCCAGCCGGATCGTTACTCGAGGAAATCGTTCCTGGCCGCGCGAGGTTCTGCTCAACTTCGCCGGTCGTGTGGTCCGAGGAGGCCTCGATCGTTGCGCCGACCCGCTCACCTGCCTGACTCGGCACGACAAAATCCTGTGCCGGCCAGAGGGGACGGTCCATCAGCCACTCGCGCCGTTCCTGCGCGGTCCACAGGCTACGATCGGCCGCGAGTTCCACCGCCAGGCCAACGAGATGCTGACGTCCAGCGAAGCTGAGTTCGTCGAGCAACCCCGCGTGCATCACCAGTTCCTGGAAACGCGCAACATCGCCGGGCCGAGTCGGGTCGAGCCCGAACAGGCCCAACACCTGCAACTCGTCGGGCACCCCCACCGGCGCCTGTCCGCCGATGAGCGCGAGGTTGAACGCGGCCGGAAGTGCGTCCGGGTTGTCAGCGAAGCGCTCGTGCAGCGAACGAACGCGGACCATTCCGGCCCTGCCCGCGACCCGCAGGGCTGCCGGGAACTGTTCGGGCCCGAACAGTTCGTAGACCTCCCGGACATCCACCTCCGGCGCGCGCGGATCGACAAGCTGAGCGACATCCACCGGGCGCGACAACGCCGACCACAGCGCTTCCCGCCTTCCCCAGGCTTCGGCCGCGAGATCCGCACGGGCCGGCAACGCATCCCGGACGGCGGCCCGGAAAGACGCTTCACCGGTGTCGTCGGCGACAGTGGCCGCGTAGGGCAGTTGCTCGGTTGACGGCCGCGAGTCCTGCACGCCCGTCATGTGGATCCGCGCGTCCTCGGGACGGGTTTGGTCAGCGGCCGTGGGAGCGTTGGCGGTGGCTGCTTCACTTCCACCGGGCGATTTCGGCCGTGCGCCCCAGTCGCCACCGTTTAGGCGCGCCTTGTTCTGCTGTCCCGGCCTCGGCAGCACCCCGCGTTGACGCGGCTCGGCGTCATCCTGGTCAAGCTCAGCCGGACGACCACCGCCGTGTCCACCACCCCGCCTGCCCGGACCGTCTTCGGGCGTGTGCACCTGCTGCTGCCCGAAGGACCGTGGCGTGCGGTCGATCTGCTCCTCGATACCGAGGATCTCCGCGACCGCGAGGTAGTCGCTGTGCAACTGTTCGGTGAGTTGGTGCACCGCTGCAGCGAAGTACTGGGCGTACTGATCGCGCATCTGCGACATCGGCGCGCCGTCCCAGGCGAGCGTCTGCCGCAGAAACTCGCCGGCCTGGAATGCCACCCGGCCAAACTTGGCGTCGTTGGTTATCGACACACCCGCGGACAGCACCGACACGAGGATCTGCTGCAGCAGAACAGAGTAATCAGGGGACCCGTCCAGTTGCTGGACTCCCCGGCGGACCAATCCCGCGGCCCCGCCCGGTCCGAACTCCGGCAACAGATACGCGCCCTTCCCCGGCACACCGGTGGGCCCGGTGCGATACCAGGTGGCAAGTCTGGTGAGCTGATCTATCACGCCGGTATAGCCTGCCTTGGCGTCTCCGGGCCCGACGAACAGAAGAGCGGTACTGTCACCACCGTTCGGCAGCAGCAGGGTGTCCATCCCCGGAATTCCCGGCAATACACGGATCGTGACTTCTTGCCGGTGCCGCCCTCGCACCGTGTGCGTACCGGGCCTCGCCTTGTCGATTTGGAGCCGCAACTCGCCGGGGCCGATCTCCCAGATCCCGTGTAGGTTCGGAACCCGGTCCACCAGCTCGCCGTTCTCCACCAGCCGCCCGACCCCGTCGACGAGCTGCTTCGGTGACAGCTCCGTGAGCTGAGCCATTTCCTGCCAGCGGTCTTGATAAAATTGGAGGTTGCCCGCCAGGTGCTGCGGCGCTTGTTCCAGCAGCCGGGCAAGTCCGCTGATCCCCGCATAAAGCCGGCCCGTCCCGAAGTGCATCCAGTCGTCCATGGCGCGGCCGGTAGCGGTATCTGCGCCGATCGCCTTCACGGTCTTGTCCGCGGTCTTCTCGGCTATGTTCTTCGTCGTCGCCGTGGTCACCGCACCGTCGATAGCTGCCCGGATGACATTGGCCCCGTCCTGGACAGCACCGGTCGGATTGTCGTTTGCCGCTGCGAGCAGGGCGCTCGGGAGGTCGCTGCCCGCTGCCCCGATGGCCGTGTTAACGGCCAGCCGCCAAGTGGCCAACGGAAGCAGAAAACCCTCCCGCGCGAGGATGCTCGTCAGTTTCCTGCCCACCTCCTCGCGCAGTGCGTGCACTGTGGAGAAAGGGGGCACGGTCATGGTGAAGCCGCGCTCTATTGTGCGGTAACGCGTGTGCACGAGCGAAGGCGGGAAGTTCACGATCTGGTTCGGGTTGTGGTCCAGGGTGATCCGCATCTCCCGAGGTAACGCGGTCCAGGGCACGGCCGAAATGACCACTACCGGATCACCGGATTCCGGATCACGCTCCACCGTGATCCCGCCCACTCCCGGCGCGGCAAGAGCCTGGTCGCGAATCTCCTCTGCGACCTTGTCCAGCAGTTCCTCCCGAACCGTCGGCAATGGGTCGGCAGAAGTTGTACCGGCTGAGTCCGATGGCGGCGGCGCATGCCGCAGGATGTCCTCGGTGACTCGTCTGCTCATCTCCGCTGCCGCGGCGAGAAGCCCAAGCGACGTCTCTGCCATCTCGTTCCTGGCGCCCATCCCCTCCAGCTGCGCGTATCCGAGGCGTGCCCGCATCTGATTCATCCAGAGGTTGCCCGCAAGTTGATGCGTCCGCCGATTCGTGATTCGAGAGGGAACCGCGCCCACACGCGACCCGGCGCTCGCCCCGATGATCGGAAGAAACATCTCAGGCTTGCCCAGCTTCACGGCGAACCCAAGTGTCACCGGCACCTCAAAGAACAGCGTGAAGAGCTCTTCCCAAGCAACCTTGCCCAGTGATGGGTCTGTTCCCCAAACACTTTCACCGTAGAGGAGCACATCGACTATCTGCTGGGTCAGCTCGTGCCAGAGCCGCGCGTCATCTGCGGCAAGCAGCTTCGGCGAGTAGACAACCTCGTACACCAACCGGGAATCGGACGCGTCGCCCGCGACCAGCCACTGATTCGAGTACGGCAACTCGCCTGGCACGAACGACACTTCCAGTCGCTCACCGGTACCCAGTTCAATCACGAGGTGCTTTTTCTTGGCGTCCTCCTTTTTATCTTTGACTTGCCACTTCGCGCTCTTGATGTTGTTGACCGTCTCGCGCATTCCTTCGCTCGGCAGGAGTGCGGCCGGGATCTGGCGCTTCCCCGCACGATTTGGATCGAGCGCGTCAGCGATATCTCCCGCCATTTCCCGCACCCGGGCGTCGAGCTGCTCGTGCTCGGCCTCGGTCAACGCGACCGCGGGCCTATACGGGGGCGCACCTGGCAGGTTGATGCCCATTTTCTCGGCGAGGACCTGGAGCTGTCGCGCGGTGTCGTGTCGGCCTTGGGTCAACGTAGGGATGGTGGGACCGGTACCTCCGCGCCAGGTCGCGAAGTGCCGACGCATCCGGTCGCCCGCCTCGACGCGCTTGCCCGCCAAAGTGTAAGCCAGCGGGACCTCCGTCAAAGCCCCGTAGAGAAGGCCTGCCTTTGAGCTGATCAATGCCATGGGGTCCATGCCCAGGCCGAGAAGCAGACTGGCGCCCGTTCCAAGCAATTCCCCTGCGGAACGCCCACCGGACCGGTAGGCCGTCGCCCGTACGAAGTTGGACACCGGCGATTGCCGGGAACGGTACCGCGCGACCTCGGACGTGATCATTTCCCGCAGCGCTGCCTCGACCTCGCCCAACGAGGCGTTACGGTCCACCAGCACCAGTCGCTGCCCGCCTTCGACCCAAGTCTCGGCCGGATCGAGCGGCCCGAGGATCTGGCCGTCGGGGAGGTCGGCGACCCGGAGCTGCAGGGTGAATCCGGGACGGTAGAACATCATGCGCCCGGACCCCGACCACCAGTGCACGTTGTAGACACCGTGCAGGGACGGTTCGCCGGCCGCCACCGCGTCCGGCAGCTCGTACTCCTGAACCGGGAACGTGCGTTTGGCGATCGGGAATTCGGTGGTCGCAGTGGTGACGATGCGACGCAGGTCGTCCTGGGACACGCCCTCCTCAAACGGATCGCCGAAGGACATGTGCTTGAGCACCCACTGCGCGTTCGCGTAGCCCGGGGCGGGGTGTTCCTCGGGCCGACGCAGGTCGTCGACGAGGGCCAGCCCGTGTGGGGTCAGCCGGTCGGCCAGTAGCGAATGCCGCATGGCCGCCTCGAACCACCGGCGGCGGCGCTCGCTGCCGTGCAGCGATTCGGACAGCCCGAGCCCGTGATCCTCCGGCCCCGTCCCGTTGACGGCACGTCGAATCTGCTCCTCGATCTGGTGCAGCCGGGAGTTCCTGGCCGACAGAACCTCGGCGGGAAAGTCCGCGGCACGCCGCCCGGCGAACCCCTCCGCCCGCAGTCCGGCCGCCTCCTGCTCGTGCTGAGCGAGGAGGGTGAGCAGCCTGTCCAGCGCCACCACATCGCGTTCGGCGAGTCGAAGACGGTAGCCGGGGCTGGGGTCGGCGCGGAAGGCGCGTGGCCGGTCGGCCGTGGCGTCCACCGGCTCGTCCGGTTCGACGGAATCGATCGCTTCCGGTCCGAGCAGTTGCGCCAGCACCGCGCTGATCGGGCCGAGGGTCCTGGACAGTTCCAGAACCTGCTGGTCGATGTCCTCCCTCAGCAACTCAACCAGCGCCTCCGCGTCCTCCGCCTGCTGCCGCAGCTCGTCGACCACTGTGTTCGTCTCTTCGCTCTCCGGCGGCGGGGCGCCCTCGTCCCCGAGCGCGATGAGGTGGCCGGCCGCCGCTTCAATCGCGGCGGTGCGTGCGTCATCGGCGTACGCGAGCAGAAGTTCCGTGTCTCGACTGCCCTGGGCAAGCTTGCCGAGCGACGTTGCGACGTGCCGGTGGGCGGCGGCCAGCCGGAGATCGGCATTTGTCAGCCGGGTGTGTCGGTTCGCCAGACCGGTCAACTCATCGGCGAGCGATTCTGCCTCAGCGGCGATAACCCCCGGTTCAATGTCGCGTTGTTCCCAACGCAGGGTGTACACCAGATCAGACAGGGCATCCACGACACGTTCATCGTGCAGCAGATCGGTGGCCGTCTTCGCAACGGTCCCTGTGCTCACCGGTGGAGTTGCCGTAGCTGTGGCCTCTCCGTTGCTCCTTGTCTCGCCTTCCCGGGCGTTGACCACCTCGGTCCGAGGGCCCAACTGCTCACGCAGTAGCCGGGGCAGCTGGTCGACTGCGGCCCGTAGCGGAACCCCCACCAGTATCGCCAGCTCTCCGCCCGTTCCCACCAACGGTGGGAACACGATTCGCAACGGGGAAAGCTGGTGCGCCTTGCCGTCGATCACCCGGAAGTCAGGTAGTTCCAGCCGAGGAGTGTCAGCGTCCGGATCGATCGCTACCACGACCTCCAGTTCCCGTCCGTCCACACGGAGCCGCCATACTCCGTCCACGTCGGTGGACGCGGCACCGTCGTGCCGTTGCAGGAACTTCTCAGCGGCCGCGTAGGTGCTCTCCGTGTCGGCGGTGCTGCTCTTTCCCTGTAGCACGGGCAATCGCACCGGACGGCCGGGTACGACCACACCCGAATCTGCGTCCGATTCGGGCTGCTCAGCGACCTGCTCGGTCTTCGTTGCCAGCGTCTGCGGTACCGGCGGAGACTGCTCAGACGACGGCGGCTCGGACGGCGGACCACCGGGGGGAGCGGGCGGAGCGGGCGCCGCTACCGGTTCCGGCACTGGCGGGGCCTCACCTGCTGTCTCGAACACAGGCATGTGGTGATTGCCGATTCGCAACAACCGCGCCTTGGCGAGGGGCACGGGCGGGCTGTGTTCGTGCCGCACGCCCGCCTCGTCGATCTCGGTGAGGTGTATCCCGTACCGCTGCGCCGCCAGCGTGGTCAGCTGTGTGGCGAGCGGGCCGTCCGCTGCTTCCTTTGGTTCTTTGCGCAGTGCTTCGAGCGCTTCTCGGCGTTTGTCGTCGGTTCGCAACTCTGACACCAACGACCACAGTGAACGGTCCGAGGCGGTGTCCAGCTCCTCCTCGAGCACTTGGAGCAGATCGGCACGGAACTCGGCCGGCGTGGAGATCCCGTACAACTCGTCCAGCAGCGCACGCGCACCGACGGGTAGTGAGTGGAACAAATTGTCCAAGCCGGGTGCCGTCCATGCGGTCCACCACCCGTGCTCGTCGAGGAAGCGCTGCTGTGCCGGGCTCGGTGCGTTCGGGTCGCGCACCTCGATGAGAAAGTCCTGCGTCGTGAGATCGCCGGTGTACCTGGACCCAGGGAGCTGGGTCGCCACCCAGGCCGCGTACGGCACCCCCCAACGATCCAGCGCCATGCGGATGTGCTCGACCTGGGCGCCCAGCAGGTCATCCCCTCGGTAGGAACGCTCCAGCGGGACGCCGTAGTAGTAGCGCTCGGCGATCTGCTGGACAGTCTTGTCCAGCTGCTTTGCCTCCTGCTCCGGCCTGCCGATCACCGGAGCAGGGTCAAGCACATCCAGCAGTTGCTCAAGGGACGGCCGGATCGTCGCCGCCGCTTCCAGCCATTCCGGGTTCACCTCGAGCAGCAACCGGCGCTGCCCCGGATCGAAAAGCCCATGCCGAAGCGCCAACTCGGCGGCCAACTGCTCCAGGCGGACCGCCTCCAAGCTGGTGAGTGGCACCTCGATTCCGGCCACCTCCAGGATCTGCCGGAACTGCGCCATGCCCGCAGGAGTCCGCGAGAACCCGAACAGCGGGGCCAACTCCCGCAGCGAACGGGGTGGGCTGCCTTGCGGCCGGACTCGCAGTTCGGCATGGAGCAGGTCGGCCAGGCTGTGCCGCCCGGTCAACGCCTCCTGGTGCAACGCGAAAAGGTCGAGCCCATGGGCGAGCGCTCGCCTGAGGTCGGCACCGGTGATACCTGCGTCGAGCAGAGCGCGGTGGAAGGCTGGGGCCTGCGCAGCCCAATTGGCCTGAGCAGTCTCGGCCGCACGCTCCAACTCCCGCACCGGATCCTGGGTCCGCCTCATGTCGTCGGTGCGGGTCGCGTGAGCTCGCACCAGGATCGCGTCCACATCGACGCCCGCCAGCGCGGCGCGGCCCAGTGCCTGCGCACGCTCCCCAGTGCGCGCGTCCTCAACCACCATGTCGATCGGCTTACCGAGACGACGTGCCTCTGCGGTCAGTTCTTCCGGGTCCAGTCTGCGACGGGCCACCAGCGAGGCCAGCTCATCCGGTATGGATTCGTTCGCCTTGCTGACAACACCGCCGGTGGGCCAGATCCGGTACGGGGTCACGGAGCCGTCCGGCTCGGTGTGCTCCAACACGATCTCCACACCCAGGGTCGCCGCCATCCCCCGACCGGTCTCCACCAGTCCCTCGGCGCCCTTCCGGTCGGGCGGAGTCTGGAGCCCCTCCAGCGTGACGTCGGGGTCCCCCGCGATCTCAGTGGTCAGCTGCTGCGCGGTGGCTGCGTCGGCGAGCATTCCCTCGGCGTCGGCAGCCGCCGCGATCCAGGCCTCGTGGGCCTCGTCGAACCGGGTGCGTGCATCGCGCAAATCTTCCCACGCGGCGGCTCGCCATTCCGGAGTCGGCGATGTCCGCCAGTGCCGATCGGCCTCGGACACCGTCTCTCGCGCGGCCAGCAGCGCCGCGCCGCGGTCACGGATCTCGGCAGCGGTCACCCGGGCACGCGCGGAGGCCCGCGACGCCTCCACCATCGCGCGATGATCGGCCAGGGATTCGGCATCGCGGCCGCTGCGGACGAACTCCTCCACCCGCACGCTCACCGCGTTCATGCTCCGCGTGACGTGCTGGGCCGCTGCGTCGTGCTCGGCGATCCAGTTGGCGGTGGGATCGACGGTCAGCCGCAGCAGCGAATTGGGCGCGATTCCCTCCGGTACCGCCTCCCTGGCCGCCTGCGCCGCGTGGGTGTGCGGATGTCGGCGATCGGCACCTTCCGTGAGGTCGGTCAAGCTGAGTACCGGCGCGTTGCGTTCTCGCGTCGCCAGCAGCAGCGGTATCGCCTCCGGGCCATACTGCTCCCGCAGCGCCGCAAGCTCCGGGTTGGTCCATTCCCGGGCGCTGTTCAGCTGCTCCAGCCACCACGGCAGGTCCCGCTCGAAAACCTCCAGGTTGAGATGGCCGCGCACATTGCGCTCAGTGTGTTTCTCCCCTCGCACCCGCGCATGACTGCCGTACTGGATGTGCTCCTGCACGCTGACGTCGGCCGAGTAGGCCAACCTGAGCAGGACGATCGTGCCTGCGTCCTCCCTGGTCATCTCCTGGCGCTGCCCACTCGCGGACTCGACCCCGACCCCGGCCTGCGCACCTATTCCGACCGACACGCCCGCGTTCAGTTCGCCCAACGACTCTTCGACGCGGCCCAACCGCTCGGTGACCCCGTCACGCAGACGATCGACAAATCCGTCCTCTTCGGACTTGGTCTCAATCGCCTTGTTGTAGGACCACGGGATCGGCCTGTTCCGGTTCTCCACATATCTGCTCAGCTTCTGCCACCGGTTCACCCGGCCGAGGTTTCCGGCATACTTGCCCCACACCTCGGGCTCGCTGAACGTCATCCGGACGTTCCCGACGGCAGTGCGTTCGGGAGCGCCTCGGAGTACCTCGTCCTGCAACACGTCGTGCCCGGTGCTGCTGGTGAGCAAGCGCAGGTTGCTCGGCACCGAGTCGGCGGAAAGAACGGTTCCGACAACCTGGTCCAGTTGCCGGGCATCATCACCCCAGAGCTTACGCAACAGCCGTTTCATCGCCTTGCGCAGCGGCTTCCCCTGGATGGTGGCGACCTCGGAATCGACGGGGAGTCGGGAAATAGGGCTGTGGTCGATCCAGCGTGGCCGGTCGTCGGCGTGCTCGACGCGGTCGGTGACGACCGACTTGGGGATAAGCGCGATGAGTTCGACGCCCAGTCCCCGGTGCGCGAGAGTTCGGCGTCTACCCGCGATACGCACCTCGAACACGACCCGGTACCGCTGCTTGACCTTGTACAGCCCGCCGTAGTCACCGCGAATCCCGATCGCGGTCCGCTGGCTGCTGTCGGTGGTCGTGGTGCCCGCACCACGACCGGTGGAGGCACCGACACCGTGCGCGCTCCCATCCCACGACACGTCGGGTGCGGCGCCGGGATCGACTCCGGTCCGACCGCTGTGGCTGACGGACTCGTTGCGTTCGTTATAGGCGTACCGCTGATTCTTGAGACCACCAGCCCGTTCTCCGACAATCTCGGGCTCGCCGATCGGCTCGGCACGGGCAACCAGTTCAATACGCTCGGTTCGCCACGGGAATTTTCCTTTCGGCACATCCGCGGACCACAGGATGTGCCAGTCATCGCCGTCGGTGATCTTGTCCCACGGACCCCGCAACCGCTTACCCGCGAGTAGCGCATCGATACCCCGCCGCAACCCTGGCAGGTTGCCGATTGTGGCGGGTACGTCGCCGCTGACCCCTGTGATCAGTCCGGGCACCGCCTGTTCCAGCATCTCGGTCACCACCGCATTGGGTGCCACCTCCGTGTCGGCATCGTCGTAGACTCGCAGGTCGTCGATACCGCTGAAGCCGAGTCCCTCGCCTTTCGCCACGTGCTCGGGCAGTTGCAGTTCCCGTAGCTTGCGCGGCGGCTCCGGATGCTCGCGAATGAGCCTATCGACCTCGGCGACCAGTTCCGTGTGTCCGGCCTGTTCGGTGGACAGCGCGGTTTCCTGGTGCGGACCGGGCTCGCTCTCGTACTGACCGAGCACGGCGATGAGCAGACCCCGGTGTTCCGCGCCGCCCTCGGTCGATTCGGTCGCGAGGCGGAGCGCCGCGCGGGATACCACGAGGCGGTCGACTGTTGCATCGCTCTCCCGCCACCGCCGTAGCAAGACGGCCACAATCTCCGCGGGCAGATCGAGCAGCCCCTTGCCATACAGTTCGAGCGCGTCGGACTCGGCCAGCACCCAGGTCACCGAGGTGCCCACGGTGGTGCTTTCCTTCGCCACCTTCCCGAGCGCGGCCGTGGTGCCGTCCAGCCCCATCGTCAGCTCGGTGCGGAAGTGCAGGCGCAATTCGCCGAAACTGATCGGCAACCGTTCCTTACCGGAGATCTGGCCCAAGACGGATGTGGAGCCCCAGCCTCTGGTGTGACCGCCGCCTACCCCATACTCTCCAGTCTCGATCGTGTCCCCGGACTCGCTCAACTTCCCGTTACCCGACGCATTGGCGTTCTTGAACACATTGGTGAAGTACGAGGACATCCGGAAGGCGAAGTCCCCGGTGACCATGTCGTCAACCATCCCGAGGAACTCGGTCTTGCCTGCCTTGGCGTCGATCTTCAGCGCATGCCGCTGGTGTGGTCCAAATCCGGCGTTGAACAACTGATCGTTGTGAATGCCACCCTCAATCAGCTCGTTGAACTTCGCGGTCAGGAAGTTCACACTGCTCATCGCGTTGAGCGCACCCCTACCTGCGGCGTCCAGCTTGTCCGCGCCCGGCAGCACCTTGCGTGCGGCTGCGGCCATTCCACGCATGTCCGCGGACACCACAACGGCGGAATTGGGGCGGAACACCTCGTGCGAAGTGGACTCTCCGGTGACTGCGACCGGCGGGTCCTTGTGCAGAAAGTCATTCGGCAGGTAGACGTCGGCGCTCCCGCGAAACGCGCCCTCGCTCCCCTCGATCACGTCATCCCCCTGGCGCAGCCGCGTCGTGATGACGTGCGGCACCCGGAACACCGCGACCTTGCCCCCGTACTCGACCAATTTCACGATGTTGGCCCGCTCCGAGTTGCTGTATCCAGCGCCGGTGTTGAAACCTCCTCCGCCACCGAAGTCGAGCCCGCCTCCATGCCCCGGGCCTTCGGTTTCCACCTCGTCCGGATGAATATCCTGCGCGCCACTGGTCAGGGCCAGATTGTGCCCGGTTCCCGCATTGGTGGACACCGAGTCGCCGATGGCGCTGGTGTCGATGTGCAGGTTCACCACGGCCCGAGCGTCGGTCAGCCCGAGCCACTCGGCTTTGTCCACCTCCTGCTTCAGTTGGACCTCGAGCTTCACCACTTCCAGCTCGTTGGGCGACAACGGCTTGACGCGCACGAGCTCCAGACCGATGCCGTCCTGGCTCAGCTGGGTGTACCGCTGCCTGAGCACCTCCGGGTCGAGTTGACGTTCGACCATGACCTGGTTCAGCAGTTGCAGACGACGGCGGCTGGACAGCGCACGGGCTCCGCCGGAAGGGGCGGCGCTGTCCTCACCGGCGGCAACGGCGCGATTGTCAGGAATGAAACCCTTCTCACGCAACATCGCCAGGACCTGCTCACGCAGGGGGTCCAGCTTCGCCTCGCGATCACCGACACCCGCCGTCGCGGATTCCCCCTCCGCGGCAACCTCCTCCGGCTCGTACCGAAAGTTGTCTACTGTGGACACGCCGGAGCCAGTACCGATCCGTCGCCCATTCGCATCCTGGGTGGTGAGGTGGGCCGGGTACTCCGGGACAGCCTCTCCCTCGGTTCGGACGGGCACGCCCCGGACGAGATTTCCCCTGTCGTCAACCGCGTCACGAGAGACCGGAAGTCCGTACCGATAGGCATCGGCCTCCGCGATCCGAGTGATCATCGAGCCGGCGACCTTTTCCCGGCCCAGCTCCAGCCCCTCGGCGTCGAACACGGAAATCTCATGCACCACCCCCGGCTTGTCATCCGGGTTGTCCCGATCACCCCAGACATAGGTCTGAACGTGACCCTTCATCCGGTCGACGAAGACCTCGATGTTCGTGTGCTCGGCATACAGCCCGCTGGCGTCCCCCCCGCTTAAGGAACTGCCCCCGTTCAACGACACGCTGAGGAAGTTGCGCAGCGGATTGCGCCACGAGCCAGGCTCACTGGAGTCGGTGGACTCACCCTGGTACCAGTCCAGGATCCGCCTTGCCTTCAACAACCCCTTGGAGGCATTCACGCCTCGGCTTCTGGAAGTGGATATCCCGGCGCCACCATTGGTCTTGTTCCACTCGGTACCGACCTGTTCAAGGTGGTCCTGATTGCTCGGCACACCCTCCGGCCGAGCGTTTGCCAGCTGGGGAATAGCACTGTGTCGTACCAGGAATCTACGACGACCGTCGCTGACCAGCAACGGTTCTCCGTTTGGTTGGTTCACCGAGGTGGTGAGCGTATCCGCCATCGCGAACACATGGGTGGAAACCTGATCGCGAATGTTGTCGTTGATCGGGTGTCCCGATCGGGCGATAATCTCCAGGATCTGCCGCTCAACTTCGCGACGGCCGGTCAGCTCCAGGGCCGCGGCATGAGGGAACTTTGTTGCCCGGTCCGGATTCCCCTCCGGGAGTTGGACGGTCTCCTTGAGTTGCCGGTAGTAGCTGTCCGGGACCGCGATCAGTGCGGTACCTGCTTTAGTACCGAGTTCGTCGGTGGAGAACGTGACCGGGTTCACGGCCCTTTGCTCGACCGGATCCCACTCGGCCAGCTCAACAACCGCGACAGCTTCAGTCGGAGTGGCCGGGCCTCGGTTGTCCGCCACCGCGAAACCGGTCTCGGCGAGTTGCGCCGAACCGGCGTTCTGGCTCAGCGTGCGGCTAATCTTGAACTCCGCGCCGCCCGGTGCGCCCGGAAACAGCAGTTGACTCACCTTGGCGAGCGCTCCGACGGAGATCGTACTGCTTCGCGCGGTGTTGAGTCCCGCCACACCCCACAGACCCTGGCCCAGGTTTCCGTGGATCTGTTCGTGGTTGCGGATCGGGGACAGAACCGGCTTCGGGTCGGTGAGCACCAGCCGGATCAGGAACTGACGCTTGCCCCTGCCGAGCGTGACGACATGGCCGTCGACCGAGGCGATGTTGCGGTAGTTGGCAAGCAGGCGGTCATTCAACTCCTCAACACTGATCGCATCGTCCTCGTCCAACCGGGTGTCGCGGTAGACCGAAAGCTGCTGATCGTCCAATTCCTTGACGTTGGTCGGATCGGCATCGTTGACTCGCTTGTTGACGTACGAGGCGATCTCGGCGAGGTAGGGAAACTCGCCCATCGGCACGCCAGCGAGCAGCGCCTCCGGTGAGACGGTGTCCACTTCCACATGATTCGGGCCTTTACTCTCCGGAGCACCAGAGGCTGCGGGCACATCCGCTGCGGCGTCGGCTTCCGGCGGACTGACCGATTGGCTCGCGTCAGCGGGCTCGGCGATCTCGGCCAACTGTCGGACACCGTCGCGCAACCCGGACCAGTTCCGCAGCATCCAGTCGGTCGGGGCCTTGGGCAGTTGCTCCAGGCGCACCCGGACGAGCGGGCCGGGCGAGCCGTCGGGACGCGTTTGCGCGGTCTCCACCTGCCAGCCGCGAACGTCGGGATCATGCACGATCTCCAGCGCGCCGGTGGTGCCGTCCTCGAAACGCACCTGCCACAGCACACCCGTGTCCGAGGCGTCGGCCAGATACCGTCTGCTCGCGACACCGTCCAGCTTGCCCTTCTTGAAGAACCGGTTGACCTCCTTGATCACGGCGTAGGCGTGCTCGCCCAGCGGCACCGGTCGGGACTGGCCGGAGTCGGGCGGGGCGGTCGGTGGCGCGGACGCGGGAGGTGACTGCCTGGGCTGGCTGCGCCCTATTTTGGTGCCATTGATCGATATGACGTCCCCGGAATCGACACTGTCGATCCGCACACCGTGCCCACGCAGCGTCCGGCTCACCTGTTCCAGCGGAAGCCCACGCCCAGTTCCGATGTAGACAGTGCCGCGCACCGGAACGGCGTCGACAAGCGCCTCCAACATCCCGATGTGCTCACGGGACAACCGCTCGTGCGGCCACTCCGCCAAACGCACCCGTGTCGGCACGGTCGCGGCCTGCGCACCGGCCACAGGCCCGTTACGGTGGTACTCGGCCCGGGCGCGCGCGCTCGACGCCACCGCGGCATCGGTGGCCCGGTTCGCGGCATCCGCATAGCGAGCCGCGTATGCGCCCGGATCTGCAGACCCCTTCTTCGCGGTGATCACGACCGCCCCGTCGGCCGCGTCGGGCCAACCGATCGTGACATCCGTGGCGCCGAGCGCAACCAGGGTGCGCAGCACATCGGGCAAGTTCTCGTATACTTTCCTGCCGGTCCTGATCTCCAGCAGCCCGCCCGTACGAAGCGCGTCCATACCATTGACCAGACCGGTGATCCGGCTCTCGGTGAACTCGGCCGCGTTCAGGTACTCGAACCGGACCTGGTCGAAGTGATTGTGTCGTACGGGACGGGCGGCGAAATCGGCCACCTCGTCCGGTCGGCCGGTTTCCCGAATTCTGGCGGCACGCCCGCCGTCGACGACGAGTGTGCGGAGGCTACCCAGTTCGGCCGGGTCTCTGGTGACGGACAGTGAGTCGAGCGGCGGGCGCGGAATACGCCGCCCGAGCCGTTCACTCCGCTCCTGTCCGAGCGGACTGGTCTGACCGGTCCTGTCGTCCGGCCTCCGGGTGCGATTGGAATCCGACGGCATAGCCGGATCGGTGCCAGGATCGGCGGGCGTTATGGCGCGCGAATTCCCGTCGGGCTCCAGCCGCACCACCGGCATGAAGTGCTCGCCGTCGGATCCGGTGCGCAGGAGAGTCAGTTCGGGGCCGTCCGGATCGCCGACTATGTGCGCGCGTCCTGCCCTGTCGACGATCCGCAACCGCAGCCCCAGCTCGGTGGCGAGGGTGGCCGGCGCGGCCGCGGCCGAGACCCCTGCCAGGAGCTGGTTCAAGCGCGTCAGGGAGGGAGGCTCGGCGAGCTGACTCCGTGCGGCCCGGTGGATCGCCAGCGCGAAGGCGCCAGCTCCCCGGCGCGCCCACTGGGCCCGCGCGTCGTGCTGGTTCAGGAACCGACGTTGTGCCGGGCTCAGTACGTTCGGGTCCCCGGACTCGTGCGCCAGGTCGCGTCCCGACAGTGCGGCGGTGAACGCGGTGCCGGGCATGCGCGAGGCGAGCCAGGCGCCGTATGCCACGCCCTCACGGTAGATCGCCGCCCGGATCTCGGCCTCGATGCCGGGATCGGTCTCCAGCGTGCTCAGTGCTGCCAGATCCGCCGGGACACCGTGGTAGTACAGCTGCAACACCCGCTGCGTCGTGTCTTTCAGCTGGGCCTGGTCCGCGTCGGGCAGTTGAGCGACCTCGGCGGAGACCGCATCGGTGAGCACGGCCTGTGACGGACGCATACGGAACCCGTCACCCAGCCAACCCGGGTCGTGCCGCAAGACCGCCCGGCGCTGGGCACCGGTGGTCAAGCCGTGCCGGAAGAGCTCACCGGCCAGCCCCGACAACGCCGCCCGGTCCGCGGCCGCGAGCTCAGCGGCAATATCCGCTTGCGAAAGCGCCTCACGGAAGGCCGCGACCTCCTCCGACACGGCTGGGTCGAAGCCGAACAACCCAGCAGTCTCGGCGAAAGTGGCGGGCAAACCGGGGTTGCGGTCCATTCCCTCCAGTGCGGCACGCAGCCCTTCGGAACCGTGCTGCCAGTAGATCGCCCACAGGTCAACGTCCCGGCCGTGGGCCAGCAATTCGGCGCTGTCCCGACCGGCCAGCACCTCCCGCAGAACAGCCTGGAACCCCTCACCGCCCGCTGCCCGCTCGGAACGCGCGGCCATGGCTCGTTGGTCGAGCAGTTGTCCACGGGGTATCCCGGTTCGTCGGGCGTCCCTCGTCGCCGCGCCGATGTCCACACCGGCCCAGGCGGCCTCCAGCAAGGCGGTGTTCGTCGCGGCGGGCACGGCGGAAAGCAACCCGTCACGACCCGGGCCCTCAGGCGCGGCGGCCTGCCGGAGCGCCCCGGGAGCCTCGCGCAGTGCTTCCTCTCGAGGTACCGGCGGTCCGGCCTGTGCCGGCGGAAGCACCAGCTGAGCGACCGGCTCTCCGAGGACGGCACCCGCGTCGCGGGGCAGCACCGGCAGGAAGTGTTCCCCATGGCGCAGCAGGACCGGCGAGCCCGGTGCCAGCTCCCCGATGACGAGGTCGTCGCCCACCGCGTCAACGACCACCAACCCCGGCAGGCCGATCCGGCGAACCGCTTCGGCAGGCAGCTCCTGCGCCTCGACACCGCCCAGGCGCTCGGCGATCTCGGTCTGGGACGGCAACTCGCCCGCCATCCCCGTGGCACGGTGCAGCGCCTGCGCGAAGGCTGCCGCCGTGCCTTGACCGTGGTCCACCCAGCCGACGTCGCGCCCGAGGCGGTTCAGGTACTCCCGCTGGTCGGCGGTGACACCCACCGCCGTGGCGCCGGCTGCGGCGGTCAACCGTTCGGCAGCCAGTCCGGCCTGCGGCCGCGCACCGGGCATCCGGCGGGCCACCCAAGCGCCGTGTTGCGGACCGGTGGCGAAAATGGCTGCCTGCACCTGCTGGATCACCCCCTCCGGAGTCGGTGACGTGGACTCGTCCGACTCCGTGGGCATGCCGTGGTAGTGGATGCGCAGGATCCGCCGGGTTTCCTCCTCGAGGGCACGCCTTGTGTTCTCGTCGAGCCGGTCTATCTCGGCAAGCGTTGCGGTGGTCCGGTCCTCCGGCGAGCCGGGCAGGGCGGTCAGGGGGTGCAGGTGTGCCGGGCGCGCGTGCCGGGCATCGGCCAGCCACCACGGGTTCAGCTCGATGAACGCCCGTCGCTGCGCCCCGGTCCACAGGTCGTGCGCGACGGCCAGCTCGGCCGCCAGCCACCGCAGGAGAGACCGGTGCACGGAGCTGAGCTCCGCGGGCCATCCCGCGCGACGCAGCAGGCCCGCGAAGCGGTCGACGTCGGCGGGGGCGGCCGGGTCGAACCCGAACATCCCGGCGATCCCTGCGGTGTCGGCGGGCAGCGGCGGTGGCGGCGGCTGGTCGGTCCCAGCCAATACGAGGCGCAGCGCGGCGTCGACGTCGCCTCCGAGGTCGCGATGCAACGCGCGCACCATGTCCACACCGTGTTCGAGTGCGATCGCCAGCACACGATCCAGGTTTTCCGCACCGAACTCCCGGTACAGCTGCCGGACGTCCAGATCCGTGCCGTGCGGGAGGAACCGATGGATTTCGAGCCCTGCCATGGCGTTACGCAACGCGAGTTGGTAGGCCTCGCCGTCCTGGGCCGAGGCGGCGATCACCTCCTCGGTGCGCTCGGCCACCACGTCACGGACAGCGCGCTGGCCTTCCCACGCGTCCTGGTGTGCCTGGTCCACGTCCACACCGACCCAGGAAGCCCGCGCCGCCGTCTCGTTTCGCGCCTCGAGGATCGCGCTCGCGAGGGGCTGACCCGGCCGCAGTTCCGCGTACAGCGCGGGCAGATCGAGCCTTTTTTCCATGGCCAGAGCGAACAGCTCGGGCGGCAACGCGGCCAGCGCGTCGAGCAGTCCGTCCTTGAGCCCGTCGCCTGCGGACGCCGACTCCAGCGACAATCTGGAACGCCGCGCGCCGATGATGCCGGCTTGTTCCGTGACTACCCGCAGCGCCTCCCGCAGCAGTTCCGCGACCTGCACCTCGCCGGCCGTGGGCGGGACAACGACATACACCACGTTGTCCAGCTGATCGCGTCGTCGCGCCGACCGCACCACCCTGGCCGGTTTCGCGTCCGCGTCGACGATCACCCGAATCGTCGCCCCGTCTGGTGCTTCCGGCGTCAGCACCGTCCATTCCGACTGCGAACGCTCCGACAGATCGGGCCCACCCAGGACGACGAGGCCTTGTGCTTCGCCGAGGAAGGCGTCCGCTGCGGCGAGTACGCGCTCGCGTCCCAATAAAGTAGCCCGCTGCAGCGCGTCCGTGAACTGCCTCGTGGCAGGCGCATCCGCGCGGACGCTGCCGTCCTCGTCGCGCAATCTGCCGTCGCCGGTCATTCGGACTGTACTGCGAGTGCCGTCGGCGGCCGTGGCGTGCAGGACGATTTCCACGGCGGCCTGCTCACTGTCGGACAGCTCGGCGGCCACGCTGAGCATCAGTTGCTCCCTGCCCTCGCGCAGCCATGCAGGGTCGAGATCGAGCCGCTCGACCTGCGAGAGCCAGTTCCCTCCGGTGAGGCGCTCGGCGAGCCACGCCGCGTCGGCCGCGTGATCCAGCCCGGTCTGCGCACCCTCAGCCTCCCGACGCAATGCCTTCTCGGCCGCATCGGCTGCGTGCTGCAGGCGCTGCACCTGCCGGTCCAGCTCGAGCAGCGCCTGCCAGGCCCGCTCCGTTTCGGCACGCGCCCGACGCTGGGCGCGGTCGAGCGGCATCACGGTGCTGGTGTCCACAGCGAGACGAGTCATCAACTCGACCTGCCGCTCGAACTCCCGCCCCGCCCGCAGGGCTTCGGCACGGGCTTCGCTCAGCCGTTCCCGCGCGTCCAGCAGCTCGGCCAGCCGCGCAGGGAGCTCGTTGGCGCCCAGCGCCTGTTCGGCGTCCCGAATGGCGGCCAGCAACCGAAGGTCGGCAGCGTCGAGATCGAGATCGGCGGCGGTGGCGAACCGGGCAGGCAGGCTCGCGTCGAGCCGGTGCAGCAGGCTCTGGGCTTCGGCGACCACCTCAATCCTGTGTTCCGCAGCGGCGCGGGTGGGGTCGGTCGTGGCGATCAGCAACGCACCGGGCTCAGCACGCCGAGGGTGATGCCGACGGATGTAATCGGCGAGATTCCGCGAGCCAGACCGCTGGCCGGTACTCGCCTTCATCGCCTCGTCCAGGTTCACCGGGTCGCGCTCGGCCGCGTCTCGCCGGCGTCGTAGCTCGCGCTGGACCCGACGCGGCAGGTCCTCATCGCCGATGTCGTACGGCTGAGCCCATGGCTGCTGCCTGGCCAGGTGCCGGTCCAGCACATCCAGGTCATGCGCCCACATCTCGAAGTCGGCGTCAGAACTGGTGTAGCGCGTGGCCTCGCCGAACACGGTCACAGGCTCGGCCGATCGACGGTCGCCCTCCCGAACGCGGAGATCGATCCGCACACGCATCCGAGTCCTGACTCGGACCGAACCACTGGTACCGGGAATCAGGCTGATGGACGTTTGCCCACGTCCCCCAGTCTGTGCGGCTGTCCCGCTGCCGATGCCCCGGCTGTGCCCCATCCGGTATCCAGGAAGAGCCATGCCGTCCTGCGCTACGGAGAAGCCTCCACCGAAACCGGTCCCCCGGTTGTCCCCCACGGAACTGGTTCTGGTGGTGTCTGACCGCTTCGACTCCGACAAACCCCGCACGTAGGGCGTGAAGTCCCGCATCCGCTCCCAGTCGTAGCCCCCGGTGAAGGTCACCGAGATGTCGAGATACCGGGTCTTCGCGCCCTCGATCAAAATCGGAATCAGCAGCGGCTCACCCCGACTCAGTCTGGACCACGCCGACATGACCTGTTCTCTGTGCAATGTGGACGGCATACTTCTCGCCAGCCGGGCGGCTTCGACCTCGTTCAGCGTCCCTTGCCCGACCAACTGCTCCAGCGCATGGTCAACGGCGGCATGCAGCGGTTCGACGCCGATGTCGTGTGCCGTCGTCTGCCAACTCCGATCCAGGCGGTCCAATACGCGCGGATCCGGATCGGAGAAGGTGTTGTCTAGTTCCGCCGACGGGTGCCCGTGGAAGTACTCAAGCGTGCCCGCGGCGGCCGCCGTTGCCGTCCGAGGAGAAACTGAAGTGCTACCGACCGCGGCGCGCGCCACCTCCGCCCCCGCCCGCACAAGATCCGCCGCCCCACCCAGCGCGCCCTTCGTCTGGGAGGGCTCAGTAATCCACGTCACGGTAAGGCGCAGCTCATAGCGCTGACGGAACCGGACGCCGCCATCCCAGGACATGGTGCCGGCGGTTTCCGTCTCGGCCGTGGAATCGGTAGTCGTGTTACTCCGGCTGATGTTTCCCGAAGCGTCGACGTCTCCCCTGACCGAACCCATTTCGTCGCCGTCCGCCGCGCCGCTCTCCGAACCGCCGTATTCGTCGGTTCCCGCAGCGCTGCCGGACGCGGACCCACCCCGCTGGTCGGCCACGCTGGTGGCCGTGGAGTCCTGGAACCGGCGACTGACCACGCCGTAGCCCCCGTGGCCCGCCACCACAGGTGCACCGACGGCAACCATCTCGGCATTCACCCGTAGATATCCGCGCTCACCGGCGGCGTTGACGGTTTCTTCGGCCACAAGGTCAAACCCACCGTGTTGCATCGCCCACCGCATGGTGCCGTTCAACGGCGGTCCCTCGGTGAGCGCGGTGTGCAGGTACCGGAGGGAAGGGAAGTCGTCGTTGCCGAGTCCTCCCGTGACCTGCTCGATCAGCTTCCGCGCCAGCCGAGGCAGGGACGGCCCGGAATCCTGACGCCAGTCGGTCACCCTGCCGTCGCCCAAGCCCCGGTTGTTCTCGGCGTAGCCGGGGATCCGATAGTTCCGCAGCGGCGCGGGAGGCTCCGGATGGAATGCGCGCGCCGCGGCCAGGGCATCCAGCATCGCCAGCACCTCAGGGGCGGCCTGTCCCCGCATCGCCGCCAGCTGGGCTCGCTCGCTGTCGAGCGCACGCCGTACCGATTCGGCGACGTCGCCAGCTGCCACTGGCGGTTCGTCGTCGTACTGCGCGAGCACGTGCCGCAACAGCTCTGTGTCGACCCGCTCGCCAGCCCGGAGCTTCTGCATCACCCGCAGGTAGGTGGCTTCGGCCACGTCGCGGCGGTCGAGGTCGCGACGTCGGTCGCCAGGATCGTGACTGGGTTTACCGCTCTCCTCTTCGAACTTGCGATCGTTCGCCCAGTTGTCCAGCCAGCGGTCCACCAGCTGTGGCGGGATGGCTCCTTCCGGCAGTTCGCCCTGCCAGTACAGCCGCAGCGCCTGAGGTACCGGCTTCACGAACCGGAGACGTCCCTCCCCCAGGTACTCGGTCTCGTCGGAATCACGGGAACGGGCAAAATACGACAACGCGGCGTCGATGACGACGACCTCGCCGAAGTGCAGGCCGGTCTCACTGGGGCCGTACGTGACGCTTCGTGTTTCGCTGACCGTCGTGCTGGCCTGGCCACCCCCATCCGCGCCCCCCTCCGCGGTGTCCATTCCCCTACTACCGGCACCATCCGCACTGTCGCCACCGGCGGGACCCGCCGTTTCGTGATCACCAACTTCGGCCGAGCCGCCGCCGTTTACCGAAGCGGCATCGGCCGTCGTGCCAGATCTGCGCTCTGTCCTCGTGACAAGCGTGGTGCTGGTGGTTCCGACCTGAACGCTGTCGGGACCCAGTTCGTTCTTGCCCATCGTGCCCTTGAACGCGAAGCCGTCGACCTTGGCGACAACATCGACATCGCCCACGGGGTAGCCGTCGGGACCCAGCAATTCCGTCGCATGACCTAGTACGGTATCGACCTCGACCTCATCTGGTGAGATTCCGGGGCGAAAGGCGAGCGTCGACAGATTCGCCGCGTCCATCCATAGCCAGGCGACATCCTGACCAATCACCGGCACCCAGTTCCGCTTGCTGTCGGATACCGGGAGATCCTCGCTTCGCAGGTCCGGTCGCACGTCGGTCCGCTTGTCCGATGAGCTTTCCAGCTGATCGGGGCGGGTGTAAACCCGGCCCACGTCGGAGAGCCACGGTGCGTGGAACTCGAGGAACTGACCGGTTACGGGAGCGGCGGTGACCACTTCGTCAGCCAGTTCCAGTGACACAGTCCAGGCCAGCGGAGCCCGGAACCGCTTGACCCACCCCTGGTAAGCGACCTCGGTCCCGGAATACATTCCCCGGCTGTGCGACTCACCGAACGTCGCTGATCCGCTGCCACCGGCACTCGCCCCTAAAGCGCCACCGCCCAAACTCCCGTCGCGGCTGCGCGTCGCGGTCTTCGCACGAGAATCTCCGTCGGTTGTGACACCGAGCACGGTCGCCACATGGCTGGTGTTGTCGGCGCCGCCAATCTCAACGACGCCGGCCTGGTCCAGGTCCAGTCGCACCACGACGGTGGCTCGTCGCACGCCGGTGTCGCCGTATGTCTCGACGGCGATGCGAATGCCGTTTTGCGCGGCCTTGTTGATCTTGTTCGGTAGCAGGAACGCATCCCTGGTCAACTGCTCGGCGACCCGCCGTAGGTTGTCCAGTTGCACGCGCCGCACGGCCGGGTCCGTGCCCTTCTGCGGCCGGAGTTTGCCGGTGTCCGGGTCGATCGGCGGAACGAAGCCGTGATCGGCCAGCATCTTCAACACACGCCTGTGCACCTCATAGTGGCCGGTGATCTCCAGCACTCGGTCGAGGAAACTGAGGCCACCCGGCTCGACCACATCGGGACGGGCGGGCAGTTCCTGGTCGGCCGGAATCTCCCACCACGAACGGTGCATCAAAGGCTTCTCGCGCCGCTCATGGCCCCAGCCGCCGCTCACGGTGGGGAGCTTGCCGTGCTCGTCAACAGCGTTGCCGTGCTCGTCGAGCGTCGGCACGCGCACTTCGAAGGTACGAATGTCGCCGGTGCTCTCGTGGCGCTCGAACGCGCCTGCGTCCACTGGCAGGCCGTTGGCACCAGCGACCTCAGCGGCGACCTGGAAATATGCCTCGCTCGCCAAGGAGAAAACAGCGCCAGAAGGTTCCGGATCGGACGCAGTCCGCACAGCAGTGGCCGAGGAAGTGGACTCCGCACGCCGACTTTCGATCCGCCCGCTGGTCTTGAGCGTGACCGCGTTCGTGGTCTTGTCCCGGGGGTCGAGGGCATTCTGGCTCGGCATGTTGCCCACGCCTCCGCTCCTGCTCACGGTCGCGCTGCGCTGCCGGGCACTCACGTATGCGGCGATACGCGACAGCCCCCTGGTCAAACTCGCCCCGAACGTTTTCTCGTCGGTGTGGCTGGTCGTGACCGCTACCAACGCGCTCACGGCGCTGCCATTCCAGAACCCTGGAGCCGCAGGGTGCAGGGGTTTGGCGGTATCCCAGTCAATTTCCGTGTTCAGCGTGATCGAGTAGATTAGTCCAGTTTTCTTGTCGAGGAGATCGCCCGTGTAACCCCGGCCCGGAGTCAGTTCCTCCCGGCTGTAAATGTTCCTATCCTGCAGGTAATCCCACAGCTGCCGTCGAACCTCTCCGCCGGGCACCTGTGCCGAAGCGGGCAACTTCTCCAGAATCGTGTCGAACAATTCACGTGATCCCAGCCCGAACAAGCGACCCGCCGCGAGCAGTTCAGCCGGCTTGCGCTCGGCGCCGGAGAAGCGGTCCCAGTCAACCGCATCAGGCGCCTGCGTGAAGGCCACCGGCGTCCGTATCCGCAGCCAGTCGTCGCCTTCCGCGACCGCTCGCTCCCCACTTCCGGACGGCGAGCCCGGCTTCAGCACCCGTGTGGCTCCCTCGGCACCTTTCGCCCTGACGTTGAACCAGATGCGCGCGGGCAGAGTGACCAGTACCGCTTTGCCCCAATACTGGTTTGTGGCACCGACTCGCGTGGTGCTGACTCTGGAGTTCGTCTGGGTGTACGAATTGCCACGGGTCACCTCGGGGGTGAACACGCTCGCCGCGATTAGCTGCCCGGCCTCACCTGAATGGCCGTTCGCTTCCTCCGCTGCCCGAACCGCATGACCTGCTACGGGAGCCAAGGGAATCCGCACCGAGTGTGACTGCGCCTCCGTGGTACCGAAATCCGTCCCCAACTGGCGCAGGGCTACCTCGGAGTGCCCCATCGCCGCGTTCTCGACCGGAGATGGCACCACCAGAGCCTCACGCACCATGTCGGAGTCGTCGAGGCCGGGGACGGTGAAACCCACAGTCACCTCGGCACCACCGAAGTGCATTACGAGGCCGTCCGGGTGAAACAGCTTGCTGATCTTCGCGGCCAGAATATTGTTGAGCTGTGACAGAGTGGGTGCCACTCTGGCAGCCTCGTCCGCGCCGAGCGCTTCGACCAGCTCCGCGCGTATCTCGTCCACCAGATCCTGCGCGAGCGGAATACGGCCCTCGGCGAGGTATCCGCTCTGCAAACCCGCCAGGTTCACCGAGACGCCTTCGCTCCCGGCTTGAAGCCCGTAGTCACCCCCGGGTCGGGTCGACTGCGGTGCCGCGGTCTTCCCGATGAAGTCCCGAACGTGCTCGGCCACCAGTGCCGCAGCCTCGGCGTCCGTCGCCGCCTCCGGGAAGGGCGCCGCGTACCTGCCGTCGCTGCTACTGCCGGCGTGGCGAGGATCCCGCATACCCATGCCGAGTCCCATCGGGCCCATGCGTGAGTTGTACTCGTAGAGATCGACGTGGAAGTCACTTCGCAACGCCAGCACGAGATAGCGAGCGTCGTGATAGCGAATCTCCAGCTCCGCCTCGCCATCGGAGTGTTCGTGAATGGCGACCTGAAGGTCCGGGTCGTCCGCGAGCGCCGTCTTGACGTCGTTCTCGATGGCCTGGAAGAGGCTCGGAGTGCTGCCCTCTCCGGGCTCCCGCCGGGGGTTGGTGTGCCCGTCCCCGTCGAGATACTCCACCCCGAAGCCGCCATGTCTCCGGCCACGCTCGTCGAACCATGGTCGCTCGAGCCCCGGCACCCTCGGGGGCCGCCGTCGGGATTGGCCGATCTCCGAATCTGTTTCCGGCCGCCCCAACTCACCCGGCAACCGGTGTTCCGACGGTACTTCACCACGCGTGTGCTCTGGCTTCACGCTCGAGGACGACTCAACCTCTCGTTGCTGTTCAGTAGATATACTGTTAGCTGGCAACGCAGCAGGAGGCTTGTCGACGCTCGCGACCGAAGCCTCACTGCCGACTGTCTCCGGCACATCGTCGAACGGCCGATCCGTGACGTACGAGTTGACTTCGGTCCGTCCCGACGATTTGACGAGCTTGACACCGACCACGCGAACGCCGCCGTCCCGAAGGCGCTCGATGAACTGCTGGGTGAAATAGTGGGACGGCTTGTAGTGGCCGCTGGTATTGGTGGCGACCTTGAGTACACCTTGCACGACGTAGAGATGTCCGGCAGCCGCCACGTCCCCGCCCGCAAGAAAACTTTCATGGCCAATTTCCTGATCGCCATCACTAAGCTGAGTTGAAGCGTATACGTTGCCAGTGTCGTCCATGACGAATATCGCCTCGCCACCAGCATCACCTCGGATATCAGATAGCCGAGTGTCGTAAAGATGACCACCAGAATCGTAAAGTAGTCCGTCTGATCCAATCCTAAGTCGAAGTTCTTCCAACTCTGCGGCATTGAAAACTTTTACTTCTTCATCGAAGTCCTGAACAGCGTCCTCGGTCAGCGATTTAGTTTGGTATCTAGGAGCTGTTACAGCCTCATCGAGTAGTTGAGGCCGCCCCTCTATGTCAACTCCTCCGTCAGCCTGATTTTCCTTGGTGACGGCAATTTGGATCTCGACGGGGGAAATATTGTCCGAAGCCCACTCAACGACACCGTCTTCCGTCTCGCCGTTAGGCGCGGAGTCCGTGAAGAACTCGCCGCCGACCCCACCTTCGGGCAAACCTCCAGCGTATGCCCATATCGAGGACAATGTGAAAAGCTCAGCCGAACCTCTACCTTTGATGATCTGCGACTGTTGAATCTGCCGCACCCTCTTCGCAGAGTAATCCGGACCCGCCAGCCAGTGAAATGGACCATACTTCTTTGTATTTGCCGATGATCCCGCAACCGACGTCGCATTTCCCTCGTCGGAGTGGCGCGATGGAACGTATTGGTCGTCGGCAGGCTGAAGCAGATCGGGCTGAACGGACCTCATGACTTTGCTCGCGACCGCCGCGATGTTCTCCGGGGTCGCGTCGGGCAGTTCCAATACGGCTATACCGGCGCCAGGGCCGCGAGTGGCCCGGTACTCCACGTGGTCCCACGCGTTCCGGTCATCACTCACAACGCTTCGGTTTACGACCAACACCGAGTGAACTCGTCCGCTGCCGCCACGGGCGACATTTACCCGTAGCACGCCTGGCTGCTCGGTGTGCACGTCGACCGTCGCGTCGCCTAACCGGCCCTTGATCGCCCGCGACAACCGGCGAGCGAGATTGGCATCGCCTTCCTCGGCATCAGAATTCGGACGGGCACCGGAACCGCCACCCCAGAAGCCATCGGTGTAGCGGGCGACAACCTGTTCGCCAATTTTGGGCAGCACGTTACGCGTCGAGTTCTCCGTATCCTCGGAGACCGGGCCTCCGCCGTCGCGTACTCGCGAGGACCTGTGCTGAGCCGGGGGAAAACGCACCTGCTCCGCCGCCTCCGGTGCGGGCGCCGCGTGGAGGATTTTCCGTCGTTGGTCGCTGAGCGCGGTGAGCACATCCGGATCGGTGACATCGGCCGCCTGCCGGTCCCATTCCGCGAGCTCGCTGCGGACGACGGCGGACTCCGCAGTGTCCAGCGACAGTACTAGATAATCGCCTGTACCGGGGGCCCGCCAACTGGTCGCCAGGCCGGTCTCACCGTTTTCCCAGCCGTTGATGACATCTCCCACCGGCCGATAGCCTCGCGCGATCAGACGATCGATCACGTTCTGTGCCTCGGACGCGAAGCGCTGGCCCGAAGACAGCACCGCCGAGTACCTCGGTAGTGCGGGGAAGTCGTTGTCCGCGCCGAGTGCCTGCGGCAGCACCATCGCACCACGCACCCCGTACACGGCGTCGCGCAACGCTCCGGTGTCCGGTGTGGCCTCGACCTGGGCGAGCAGTTCGGCCAACTGCTGCCAGTCCGCGATATCCCGCCGAAGCAGTTCTTCTGCCTCACTCAGCGCCCCGAACGTGGCAACTCGCTGCGCGACCGAGTTGTCCGCACCTTCGGCGGATACTTCGATCACCGCCGGGGTGAGCTGCTGGATCCTGCCGTCCACCACCTCGAAACGCGGAGGCGTGACCCGCTGCTGCCGGTACCGCAAACTCTGCTGCACCACGTAGTACGTGTCCACCGACACGCCACCGAACTGCCGGCGCACGAGACCATGTCCTGTATCGGCCACCACCCCGTCCTGCACACTGACCGGCATCGCGCCGAGCAAGACCTGCGCGGCACCGTCCGAGGGGGAAACAGCATCCGCTCCCGGCGGAGGGGTAAGGCCGAACAACGGGACCGCGCCGGGACTCGTCAGCCAGTCCACGTACTCACCGACGAGTGCGGCGACACCTACGGCGTTGTCCGGCGCTGTCGTGGTTTCGCCTGCCGTGGTGGTCGGTCCGCTGGTCAGGATCGGCACCCAGTCCGGGGTGAATCCGGAACCGGGAAGTGGAACGAAACGTCGTGTGGAGTCACCGAGTTGCGAAAACTCCACTTCGACACCCGCGACGACGGTCCCATCGGGCAGCCGGCGGAAGAGCGTGTCCTGTTCGATCGTCTCGGACACCCCGGAGCGCACGAGCTCCAGTTCGGCCGAATCGGGCAGCACACGGTACAGGTCCCAGCCCGCCCCATGCCGGGAGCTGCGCCACTGCAGCGGCGGAGCATCGGCGAGCTCTGTCTCGGTGATCGGCGCGGTCTCGACCGCTCGGTCCGCGGCCTCATCCTCGTCCAGGTCATCGAAAACAGCAGCGTTCGACGGCAGGTCAACGGGTTTTCCTGTGGAGTCGAACCAGTACGTGAACTCATCGTCCTCGTCCACAATGGTCAGCTCGACACGGAGGCCCAACCGTGCCGCGACATCCCGGGCCAGCTGCTCAGGTGTGGGACCGCGGCCCAGCGTGTTGGCAAGCGGCAACGGGCCGGGGTCGACGCCGGTCGCCCGCACGAACTGCCGTACCACCCGGGCCTGTTCGAGCATGTCCCCGGCGCGATCGGCCATTTGTATCCAGCGCGTGAATGCCGACGCGGCCGAGTCCTCGGCTCGCTCCCTCGCCTTCAGATCGCGGGTGCGCAGAGCGGAGACATGAGCCGCGCGACGGGCCTGTCGCAGTTCCTCGCTCCGCTGCTGAATCCCTGCGGCGATTTCCCAGGCCTGGCCTGCTGCCTCATATGCGGCGCCCACCGCGTCTCGCTCGCCGGCGCTGGTGGCTCGCTGTGCTGCCGTGCCGATGTCGTCCCATACATCGACGACTAGCCGCTCGACACCGGCGGCAGCCCCGATCGACTCGCCGAACAGCACACCTTCCCCAGCCGAACGCAGCCGGACGAGCATCCCGGCTCTCGCCCGGCCGTCGAGGGCGCGAGCGGCCTCGTGGACAACGGCATCAGGAAGGCCTGTGGTATCCGCACCGCCCTCGACGGCGTTACGGAGCAGCACTTCCAGCTCCAACGTTGGCGGGCCGCCATTCGGACTCTCGTCGGGGACGTTCAGCCGGCTCAAACCATCCGGCTCGGGCACCGCGGACAAGATCTCCGAGCGTTCATCGCGCAGCCGCTCCCGGAGGTCCGGATCAGTGGCTTCGGACTCACGGCGCAACAGATCCGCGGCCTCGCCGCGAGCCACCGACGCCTCACCGGTCCCCAGCACGACCACGACCTGCCTGCCGCTGCCTCGCTCACGCCACCTTGTCGCCACACCGGCGTTCCAGCCCGGATCGATAAACTCGGCTTCCGGGTCGTACCCGCTGTCGCGCAGTCGCTGGAGCACCTCCTGCGCTTCGTCCAGGAAGGCCCGCCCGCCCGGTAGGCGGATCAGGTACCGGGCCGCACCGTCGTCGGCATCGGCGGTGCCGACCGCACCGTCCGGCAGCAGGTATGCCGCCGAGTCGAGAGCCACCTGGTGCAGCGGCCGGGCAGCGGGGTCCATCGCCATCCGCACCGCGTCGTTGTTGAGCGGCCCCAGCGGGGTCAGCGTCTCGCGGAGGTGGTGCAGGACCGCACGGATCAACGGATGGTCCCAATCGCGATCCTCGCGCGGCACTCCTCGCAGTTCGGCGACGGCGGGGCGCATCACCCAGATGTCCCCATCGGTTTCCCGCAGCACGGGCGGAGTGATCGTGACCGAGGGTTGTGCCTCCTCGTCGACGGCGCCGGTGGTCTCGCCGTCCTGGAAGTCGAAGAGCGTATACACGTCGGTGCCGTCGAAGTGCAGGGTCACACCCCCGCCGTCGTGCGCGGTCAGCTCGGGCGGGCCGTCTCGCAGCTCGGGCGGTGGAGACTCCGTCGCCTCCGCCATGGTCACGGTGACCGGTTGCTGCTGTTGCGCCTGGAAGAGGTCAACGACGTTGTGACCGCGGTGAACTCGCTGCCCACCGGGTCCGCTCCGGCTCAGCTCGCGCAGCGCGGTGTCGAGCAGGTTGTTGATCTGCTCCCACCGGTTGCCGAGCAAGACGGGTCCCGGACGGGACAACAAGATCCGGGACACCTTGGCCTGTCGCCAGCTCGTCCCGTCGTACATCCACTGCCCCGGCTCGACCACGACCGTGCCGGATGGGGCGCCGAAATCCACCTCAACGGCTTCCGTCGAGCCGTCCGCACGGTGCAGCAGCCTCCTCTCGCCCGTCGCCCCACTCACGCCGACGACACCACCGTTGGGCCGGCCGTCGTGTACGCCCGCCAGTGCGTGGGCCAATATGTCCGCGTCGGTGGACAGCACGCCGGGGATCGGGCTCTCCTGCTGCGCCTTCCCGGTTGCTTCGTAGACCCGGAATGCCCCGGGAAGCGCCCGCCAGACGTCACCCTGCTGCGACGCTTCCTCCCCGCGAACGCGGCCGCTCTCGACCGGCATGCTCGCGGCGTTCACCGGTCCTGGCCGTAGTTCCCATGCCTGAGCGCGCGCACGAGCCAGTGTTGCCCGGACCGCCCCGACCAGCTGCCGGGGATCGTCCGGCCACCCTCCGGCCGGCAAGACGATCGTGTCGGGTGTCAACTGGGTCCAGCCGGCGCTGGTGAACTTGTATTCGCCCGCAATGATGCGAAACTCGTCGTTCAGGTCGGGGTCGACCTGATAAATCTCCTCACGCGTGGATCCGTCGGCGTAGGTGACGATGACCGGCTGGTTGCGGGCGGTCACGGAGACGCCGACTACATCGCTCGGCTGCTCGTCTGCCTGCTCGTCCGGCGCCCCACCACGGTGGCCCTGCAGCGCGGCGAGGTCGTAGTCGATGGCGAGTGCGACACCCGCCGACGAGCTGGTGGCCGCGGCTGCGCCTCCCTGTCGGAAGGCGATCACCCGCCCGGTCGGCAACACCTCGACGGCGATCTCGAACTCTTCGTCCTGCTGTTGATGCACACCGGTCAGCAGCCAGCGACCCGCGATGGGCAAGGCGTTCTGACTATCGGGCGTGGTGGCGGCCGCCCTGGCGACACCTTCGACGGCCGCGAGGATGTCCGCGTCCGACCATTCGGCTAGGGCGCTGTCGTTCCCGATTTCCTCTCGCCACCGGTCGAGCAGGGGCTGCCGCTCGTCGGGCTGGATCGCGATGCTCTCGGCGTTCGGCATGTCCGGGCGCGACTCCCGGTACTCCTCGCTCTGCCAGATGTCGCCGACTCGCAGCGATTCACCCTCTTGGTACCGCCGTACATCGGACGTCGATGTGGCGGACGAGAGTCCGGGTACGGCTCCGGCGGCGCGGGCCCGCGCCGCTGACGCCGCGATCTCGGCCTTCCTTTCCGGCGTCAGCGGTTCACCGGCGCTCGCCCGGCTGCTCAGCTGTTCCGACTTCGCGTCGGCTCGCCAGAACTCCTCCATACCCACGACCTCGGGGGTGCCCGGCACCACAACGGCCTCGTTCGGCACCGGCACGAAGACCGAACCGACAGCGGAGACGTCCACCCACCTCCCGCGAACATGAAGCTCGATCGAGCCGTCCGGTCGCGGCAGGTTGGCGTGTTCGAAACCCCATGAGGCACTGTCAGACGAAACACCTCGATGAAGCACTTCCCCGTCGCTCCACAGGTCGAACAGGCCGGTGTCCACGTTCCAGACCCAAGCAAGGCCACTGGTAGGTACGACCAGCGGTTCGGACGACGGATCGACATCCGCCTTCGGCCGAACCGGTTCGTCAGTGCTGATGTCGTCTTCGTCGTCCGGCGGAAGTGCTCCGTGAATACGGTGCTTGATCTCGATATCCGAGACAGCGGCGCCGGAATCTTCGGACTGCGGTCGGCCACTCGAAGGAGTTGCCCCCTCGACGAGTGACGTGCCCGGCACTCCGTCAGCGGAACCCGTGTCATCGGTGATCTCTGACGAATCACCCCTGTGCACGTTCTCCGCCGAACCCGAGGAACCGTCGGCGGGAACGGGAAGGTTCTGCCCGGTGTTGCTGAAGTTGTCCGAGAGAAACTCGTCCAAGGACATTCCGTCGTCGGGTTCAGCCGTCGCTGTGGCCGTTCCGTCCCTGGCAGGAACGTCGGTCACCGGGCTTCCACGAGACGGGGGTGCCTCCGTCGCGGCCGAACCTTCCGGAACGGGCGCCGAGCCGGAGGAGCTCTTACCGGGTAACACCGACACCGGAGCAGGGGAGTCGCGCCCGCTGTCACCGCCGTGGGCCGCGATCCAGGAGTCCATCGACGCCGCCGCATCGTTCACACCACCCGAATCCGATGACTGCGGCCTGCTGGAGAGGCCCGGAATGGCGTCGGGATTCTGTACGAGTACGCGGTTGATCTTGCCGTTCGACCACATCTCAACAGTCACCCTGATCGGGACCCCGTCGTGGTGCACGACGCCGCGCAGGAACCACCAGTCCTGGTAACGACCGCTGTGCCGGGTTGCTGTCGCCTCCGTCGGATTGTCCACGACGTCCCGCGCCACTCGTTGAACGGCCGCACGGAAATCGGCCAGTGACATGCCGTCCGGAATCCGCACGGATCCGTCACGCAGCTTCGTCCACAAATCCCAGGTGAATCGGACGTCCTCGCGCGCGGGCAGCCCATCCATGCCGTCAGGTTCGGTAGGCGGATCTGTGGCGGGAGCTGCGGACTTTTCCTGACCGCCACGGGACCCGACGGTGCGGGAGACGCTCGCATCGGTAGCCGACGACGAGGGTGCCGTTCGCTCCTCGCGTGCCGCGGCCGCCGCGTCAGCGGCCCCGACGACCCGTGGCGCTCCGGGCACTCCCGAAGTGTGGTGCGGCAGCGGCACGAAGTCCGGAGTTCCCGATCGCGAAACATCGACCCAGATTCCCCGCGCCGCGGCGATCGTTCCATCCGGCCTCGGAACAGGCATCTCGGTCGCCCGTGAGACGGGATTCTCCTGCAGGTACTGACGAAGCTCGGCCGGGATCGACGTGACCAGCTCCCACCGTGGCGGTCCGCCTCGTTCGCCGGGCCGCTCCTCGTAAACGTCCCAGCCACCATCGGAGCGCGGCCCGAACCGCACCGGGAGCGCCCCGCCCGCCGATACGCCGGGCAGCAGATCGAAGTGCAGTTCGCGGCCGTTCTGGTCCTGAACCACCTCGGTCAGATCCCATCGGCGGGTTTCGCCGTTCCAGGACCATTCCAGCCTCGAGGTCACTCCGTCGGGCACCACGTCGCCCGTATTACCGGCGACCACTTCGGAATCCGTGCCCGGATGTTCAGCGGGCCAGCCCGGTCCCTCGCCGTCGCCGACCCAGAGATCCCGGATCTTGCCACTCGTCCAGACGTCCAACGTCACCGTGACAGCGTTGCCCTGCCCGTCCAGGATCTGCCCCCGCACCAGAAACCGATCCTTGTACCGCGCCACGGTCTCCGACGCCGGGCTGTCGAACGCGTCCCGCGCCACCTGCTGAACGCTCTCGACGAAGTCTGCTGGCGACATCTCGTTGGGCGGCACGAGTTCGCCTCGATGAATCGCCCTCCGCAACCAGCGGGTGACCCCGACGTCGTCCGAGCGCGGAACACTCTTCTCGTTCACGGCAGCCGCACCGTCCGGGCCGGCGGAGTGCGATTCGCCGACCGTACTGGCGGTGGAAGTATCCACCTCGTCAGCAGCGGACGCGCTGGTCTCGGATTCGGACGCGGCCAGTTCGGCGTCGGGGGCAGACAGGGCCGCCGTAGGGTCGGTGACCGTCGGACGAGGTGTGGTCGGCGACTCCTGGTGGCCCTGCTCCCATCGGTCAGCGCGATGCTGTGCGTCCCGGTGGTCGACGTGCTTGGGCAGCCGGATACCGTCGACGCCGTCCGGTGTTCGCACGGCGGACAGGATCTCTTCTTCCCGACGAGCCAGCGCCGACTGTCGCTGTGTGTTCGCCGGGCTGTCGATCTCTGCCTGGTGCAGTCGCGCGGTGACGTCGCGTGCCGCGCTGGCGCTCGGCGTCTCGAATCGAAGCAGGACAGTCTCACCGTCGGGTCCACGCAGTCGAACCACGAAACCGGGATCACCGAACGCGGCCCAGCCATTGATCGCCGAGTCGACCTGGTATCCACGCCCTGCCAGTGCCCGCAACACCGTTTGCGTATCCGAGACGAAAGTCTTCTCGAACGGCAGCCGCGCCGAGTACCGTGCCGGCTCCTTCATGTCCGGCTGGGCGGCAACGGAGTCCAGTACATCCGGGGTGAGCGCCGCACCCTTGACCTTGCGGACCGAGTTCAGCAGATCACGCGCACCTGGATCGGCCTGGACACGCAACTCTCCGGTGGAGAGCAGCCCCATATCATCAGCGGCCCGACCCGCCATCTCCAGCGCCCGGCGCCCGACGGCCGTGTTCCACAACCGCATCGCACCAGCACTCTCGGGGCCCTGTCCGGAAACACGAACCTCCAGCAACTCACCTTGCTTGGTCAGCTCGACTTTTCCGGCGGGCATCTCGTTGTCGAAGACAACCCGGACATCCGCGACGGCTCGCGACGTGTGCAGCGTGAAAACGTCCCCGTTTCCGGGGGTGACCGCGACCGACCCCTGCGGACCGAACATGGCACCCGGCTCCGGTCGAGCGACCTTGCCGTCCAGCCAGTCCCGGAAGGCCTGCGCCATCGTCTCGGCCTGGCCGGTGGTCTCATTGCGGATCTTGACGAATTCCGGGGGTGGGTTCTCGGTTGACCGATTCGCCGTGTCAAGGGCATTGTGCCGGAGGCGAACCAATTCCATTGTGGAATCTCCGCGCCCTGGGACACCTTCCCGCAGTGCCCGGACACCGGCTTCGATGCCTCCCCGCAGATCCTGCTGGGGGGAGTCGCTGACAGATTGCGTCGAGACTTCGAGCTGGTGCGGACGTCTCATGCGCAGAACGCCCGAATCATCGACGTGATAGTCGGCCGCCAGGACACGAACCTTTCCCGGGGACACGTCGGCACTTGCGATGATTTTGACCGGAAGCCTGGTTCCCTCCGGATCAACGAAAACCGCTATACCGTCCGCTTCGGAAACCCACTGCGGGAGAATCGCATCGGACGCCGTGTCACTCTGCCCCTCCGAATACATTCCCGACAGCACGCGCCCGATGTGCCCTTCGGGATTGGCGATATGCGAAGGTTCACCACTGGCGTCGTGAACCTCGATCAGCCTGGGCAGCACCTGCCAGACGTCACCTTCCCGTGCGCCGGCAACACGAGTTTCACCGACCATCTGGCTGGTCGGCTGCGGTGCCGCCATTTTCGCCTTGGCCCACGCGGTGAAGAGGTCCTTCGCGACGTCCTCGACAATGCCTACGATGTCGGCCGGGCGACCTTTCGTCCCGATCGTGATCGTGGTGGGAGTCGACTGGATCGGTCCGGCGGGAGTCATCTCGAACTCCCCTGGTGTCGCTACGGCGTCCTGCGGGCCGCGGTTCGGATCCAGGATGATTCGGCCGTACTGCTGTGCGCCGTCGCTGTAGGTCCAGTTCAGGTACGTATGCTGGTTGCCTTGGTTGTCGATCTGAGTGATCGTCTCGACCGTGACGACCTCGAGCGGGTTCCCCCCGAGCAGCTCCGCGAGCACCTCCTTTCCTCTGCCCGCGAGCTTGGAGAGCACGGCATAGACGGAACTCTCGGTTATCGCGGCATTCGACGTGGTCGCAGTGGAGCCGGCCTCGGACGAGGATGAGTCCGCCGACGGCTGTGTTTCCTCCGGCCGGGTCTCCTCCTGTTGCCGCGCAACGGCGTCGGTGGCGACGCTGCCGGGCCGATCGGCATCGGACTTGTCGGTGTCGGCGTCCGTTTGCGCTGCCGATTGATCTGTGGACTCGACCAGGCGAGCAGGTGGGCCTTGCCCTTCGCCGCTGTCGGATGCCGCTGCCGAGTCGGCCGGAGCGTGGGTGTCCGGTGTGGACTGCTCTGATGTGGACGCAGCATCCGACACCTGCTCCCGCGTCGCCGTCTCCGAGGACTCCGACGATTCCGGCGAAGGACCATTCTCGGTCCGTCGTGAGGACTCGTCGGCAAGGGGAACCGACGAGGGCTCACGAACCGCTTCCGCTTCGGAGCCGACCACCCCGTCCGGTTGTTCCGTCGTCGCGTCCTGAGCACTCTGCTCGGACGCGACCTTCGCATCGTCCACGGCGCCGGTCACCGGAGTTGCGTCCGGGCCGGTAGGTGGCCCACCGTCATTCGAATCCGCGCTCGTGGCCGAGGTTTCCGCATCGGCTCGCGGGTTCTGCACCACGGCCCCATCCGGCTGGCGTGCAGGTGTCCCCTCCTGCGTCGTCCCCTCCGCCGGAGACTGGATCACTCCTGGCTTCGGCGCGCTACTCGGCGCGTCGGAGGTGCCGGTCCGCGAATCCGCCGCCGCGTGTTCCTTTCCGGACTGCTCACTGCCGGGCGCCGTCGCACGCTCGTGTCCGGCGGACACAGACGATCCCGATGCACCCCCACCAGTCTTTGGCGCGGCTGTTCCACTCGCAGCGGCGGGCGCGGCAGCGTGCGCCGGGGAGGACGCACCCGCTCCCCCGGCGAAGGCAGCTGCGGCGTGCGAGGCGGCGGCAGGTGGGACGGGACCGATGGCCGCCAAGCCGATCCCACTCGCCGACATGACCTCGACGGGACCCAACAGGCCGGAAGTCGCATTTATGCTGTACGACAAGTTCCGCACATTGTCGAAGAGGTCGCCACCGTGCCGCGCGACCCCAGCTTCCCAGAAGGCCCCCGCAGCCCCTTCCGCCATGCTCTTGATCAAGCCCTGCTTGCTGAACCCCTCGGTCTCGACCGTGCCGCGACCAGGGCGCCCCGCAACGGCAGCAGACCCTTCCGTGTTTGCCACGTGTGCGAGACCCTGGTCGGCGCTGTAGGCAAGAGCACCACCCGCGGCCCCCATAACTGGCCAAGTAAGCCCTCGTGCCGCCCCCAGCGGTGCGCCGCCGAGGAAACCGTTCATGCCGGCCCTTCCCGCGTCCCCCCAGGAGAAGGTGGAGCCGGAAATGCCGAGTTCCTTCAGTAAGGCGTCGCTTATCATCGCGCCGCCCCCATAGATGCCGACCCCGAATCCGGCACTGGCAAGGCCGAAGCCGGCCATCCGCCCGCCCAGGGTGCTCCAGGTGGAGACCTGGTGCGTCGCCATGTTCTGGACGAACGGCCGGGCTGCGGGCGCGACCCGTGCCAGGTTCGCCGCTGTAGGGCTGGTCAGCGCCCGTCGTACCGCAGGCGTCATCAGCTGCCTGATGAGCAGCGGGCTGTGGCCTGCGGCGCGGGCTGCCGCGGCGAGGCTTCGTTGCGCACCCGCCGACCACGCGTGCCGGGCGAGCGCGTTCGGCAGGTAGTTCATCGGGTTGAACATTCGGCCGGTAGCGGCGGCTCCCCCTCGCACCACACGGCCGGCGGCCGCGGCCGCCACGTGGGCTACGGTGCCGACCAGGTCTTGGGCGAACATCGCGGAGCCGGCGAGGCTGCCCCGCGTACCCCCGGCGCGGGCGGTCGCGCCCAGAACACCAGGAGTGTGTGAAAACTGCTTGATAGCCGTCCGTGCCCGGAGACTGCGAATCGCGGCGGCGATCGCTGCCATAAGCGCCTTGAGAGTTGCGTACCTCATTCCCATTTTACCCAAGGCGACGAGTATCTGTGCGGGATTCACGAGAATGGCAACCACGGCGAAAAAGAGTTCCGTCAGCAAGGCGAATATTTGCGCGGCGGACTGCCCAACACCCTTCGCTGCATTGACAGCCATTTGCATCACAACACGGGCAACCTCGAGGAGGGCTCGGACGATACTCCCGGCCGCTAGGGCGAACTCGGCCATCTTGCTGGCGAACACCACGGGCCCGCCGTCGCCCATCCACATCGCCTGGACACCACGAGCAGCATCAACTGCGCTCGTTACGAGATCGTTGATGCGTGTTGCCTCGTCCATATAGTGACGAGCTGCGGCCATGAGTGGCTCGAGCGGTGTCTTGGGAATCTCTCCGACCAGCAGCTTCATGCCGGGAGTCGCTACCTGCGGGATGCTCAGGCCGCTCCAGCTGTTGAACTCCCCGATGAAATCGTCCAGCATGCCGGCGAATTCCAGGCCCGCTGTTTCCACAACGGTCGCGGCCTCCACCGCACCCGACATGTCTCAGCCCCCACCAGACAGGGCAAGCATGCACGGTGCGGCCGCGGTACGCCCGCGATCAGGACGGCACATCAACGGGGGTCCTCGCACCGGACCACCCGCTCCCCATTGAGCTTGTCCGTGGTCACCATCACGCCGACCGCGCTGATCACCGACTCACCCAGGCTGGCGATTCCCGGACCCAGTTTCGTTGACAGTACCTCGTTGATCTCATCCACCACATCTTGTGGGAACGTATCCGCTATCGCTATATCAACCTTTGTGTCGTCAACAAAAGTAACCTCCGGGGCCTCCACAACTACCCCGAAATCCATCGCGAACGCTTCCAGCGACTTTCCCGCAGAGACGGCACCGCCAGCGTCGGGAATATCGATGTCACCAGCCATTGTCACCCTTCCGCTCGGCCATGATCTCGGCATCCGTCTTGAGCATCTGGCTTGCCATGTCGTCGGATTCCACGTTGTACTGCCCCTGGAGTTCAGCGACCTCCGGCGGAATCTGCCCGGCCATGAGCTCGTGGGCCTGGGTGACGACCTCGCGCACCGCCTGCTCGTTCGTGGTCAGAATCGTCGACCTGAGTGTCTGCGTGTCCGGATTCCGCAAAACTCGGGGATCGATTTCCAGGTCCACGAGTTGGCCGCGAGGGCCGACTACGACTTTCACCATGCGGTCCTCGGACCAGGCCGTGCCGCTCAGTTCGAGCATCTGCTCCTGAGTGTCGGGAATCCGCTCCATCGACTTCTTGAGATCGTCCATGATCCCCTGTAGCACCGAGCTACTGGGCAGCCCGAAATCCTCGAAAGCCGCACTTTTCGGTTCCATCTGCTCTCCCCAATCCAGCCAGCGCCGTATTTAAGGCCAGTTTAGGCAGCCGTTGAGCTTGCCGCCTACGCCGAACACCCGTACCTACCGTTGCGAAATGACAGCAAACGCGCAGGTCACGTGGCGTTCCGTGATCGCTGCGAGGTTGCGGTACGGGGGCACTACGGGAACGAGCAGGGAGCCAGCCACGCGGCGGCCGAGGTCAGTTCGCGGCGCCGAAGGTGGGTGGCGGTTCCGCCTGGCGTCGTTCCTGCTCCTGCCTGCGCGCGGAGACCACCGGCCCGCCAGGCGTTTGCACCTCCCAAGCGGCCTCATCCGCGACCACCCGCGGCTGCTCCTCATGGGACACCGGCTGCGACACCACCTGGCGAGCGCTCTGGTCGGCCTGCACCTGCGGCTTGACACGCCGTTCCGGCCTGCCCGGCCGCGATGTCGCAGGACGTAGAGCGGTGGGAACCTCGGTCATTCGACCATTTACACGTTCGCCACCGACACGGCCCTCGAACACGGGCGAGGTCCCGCTCTCCACGCCAGCGACGAACTCCGAGGTCCGAAGCTCCTGATTTCGCTGGCGTTGGGCACGCCGAGCCCGCCGCTCTTCCTTCAGTCGCTCCATATCAGTCTGCACAGGCCCAGACCGGCGATGATTCGACAATACCGGCGGTGCGCCACCAGACGAACTGGACGGCCCCCTTGTCGGGGCCTCAGCACTGCCTCCCGGCCGTGTCCGCCTGCCGTTCTGGCCAATGACCGGCGAGCCGACCGCTCCACCAGGAGACTGGAACGCATCCTCGGTGGCGGACCGCCCTACAGACGCATCGCCATCCTGCCGCTGACGGCCCGGGGCGCCGATGGTCTTGCCCTGCTGTTGCTGCCCCACCGCGGCCGAGGACATCGCGGACATCATGCCTGGCGGGAGCATGGTCCCCGGCGGGAACTCCATCGTGTCCAACGGCAGATTGGTGTTGTTCTGCGGATCGAGCGGCGTGTCCACCACCGGCGGCGTGGTGGAGACGTTCGGTGGCGCAGGCTCGGCGGGCAGGCTCGGAGATCGGGGCGGACTCGCTGACGGCATCCGGGGAGCGCTCGTGAGTGGCGGCGCGGCAGGCGGTAGCGCGGAAGGCGCGGAAGGAACACCAGGAGGGGTCAACCCGGGGGCCGGCTGAAACGCGGGGGGCACAAGTCCCGTGGGTGCGGTGGGCCCCGATGTTGATCCTCCCGGTGCAGGGATACCAGACGGGTCGCCCACCGCGTCACCGAAGCCGGGTGAACCAGCATCACCGGCGCCCCCGAGTTCCCCTGCACCCCGCGCGCCGAGCGAGCCACCCTGATCCCTCGTGCCGGATCCAGCGAACTGGCCGGCGCCCGGGGCGATGCCCGCTCCCGCGAACTGTGGGACGCCCCCAACAGCCCCACCTGCGCCTTCACCGTCCGAAGGTAGGCCCCCTTGCCCTTGGGCGCCCCCGCCACCGGCACCTAATCCCGGAGCTTGTCCCGCACCGGTCGAGACCCCATTTCCTGCTCCGAATGCCGGAGGGCCCCCAAGGCCTCGAGCGCCCGCGAATGTGGGTGCCCCGCCCACTCCGGTAGCTCCGGTAGGAGCGCCACCGGTGAATGTTGGTGCGGGAGGTGCCGCACTGGCGAACGGCGGCGGAGCAGGAGGCGCTCCACCCCCGAACGATGGCGGAGCGGGGGGCGGCCCACCGTAACCCCCCGGTGGTGGCGGCATCCCGAAGGCGCCCGGATGCATGATCGCGTTGATCGCATCAAAAGTTCGTGGCAGCGAGGATCGCATCAACGACAAATAGGGCTCATAGTCAGCGGCCATGCGAAGGACCAGGTTCTCGGCAGCCGTGTCGAACCGCTGCTTCACCTCCTTCGCAGTTTCAACTCCGAGCATGCTGGCGACCAATGCTCCGGGGACAGCACCAGAAGCATACTTATCAAGATATTCGTCGTTTCGTTGCGCCTCAGAAAGGGCCGTTTTGTACTCTTCGTAGAGTTCGACCATTTCTTCCTGTCGCTGCTCGGCTGAGGCAGCAAGACCTCGCAGCGCCCCTGCCACACCATCCGCCGAGACGACACCGTCATCCAGATTTCTGACTAAATGGCCAACCTTGCTGAGAAAGACGTCTCTTGCCGTGGGCGCCTCGAAATCAAGAGAGAGCGTAGCGTGTTCCAAGACTGTACGGGAATCCCGAAGCAGAGCACCCATTCGATCCCATTGCCCCGCCAACGCCGCCATGACTGCCGGCTGCTCCCCGAGGACCTGCTGCCGGTAGTCTTCAATACCGAGGCCGTCTTCATAGTCCGGGTGCATTGGGTCATCCGTGTCTCGATACGAGTCCGGATCCACACCGTACGGTCCGTCATACTCGACATCGGGCATCGAGACCCCCCATCACTATAAAGAACAAGCGCCAACACCAGGCCGACGCATCTCTCCAGGCGAGCACTTCAGCAGCTTGCGCTGCCCATGATTCACCTCGACTGGATTCACATCGACCTATCCCTAATCATTGCTGCCGATCTCATCCCTAGCCTCCTCAACCTCCTCATTAAGTTCGTCAAATACATCGTCCATACTCATGGCGTGCCCATCGGTGCTCACCGTGAAGTGGCCCGTGGTCTCGCCGTCCTCGGCCCGACGGTAATAGTGCACAGTGTCGTCCTGATAGTTGTGCACCTCGTGGGCAACGCTGCCAGTTTCTTCGTTGATAGTCTGGTAATCGATGCCGATCACTCGACCGGACGAGTCGCGAAGGATCACCGTGTTCTCTTCGTTCCCGGAACCCTCGAACTGCTCGGGATCAAACTTCTCAAGCTCGTCGTTGAACGCTTCACTGTACTCTTCGTTCGCCTCGTCAGAGCCACCCATCATCGTTTCCTCTGGAACGATATGCGGCGGGAGGTAAGCGGGCTTGTCGGCGCGCGGATCACCGAACATGAACCTGAAACCGTTTTCCAGGTCGGTCACACCGAAGAGGTCGGCCATACCGTAAACTGCGGACGACAGACTTCGGAAGCTCAGTGCGATATTGGGGTCGTTCTGACCCTGAAGCGTTACCGCCTTGTTGTAGATGTTCTGAGCTTCACCTCCCTGTGCAAACTTTCCGGAGCTGATCATTGAATGATCACCCTGGCCGGTGAGACTCACATCAGACCCAACTGTCAGCTGGAAGTTGGAGGCCAGCTCCTCGAGCGTGGCACCGCAACTACGCAGGCTCTCCTGGTTGACATCGATGGTTCCCATGGAAGCACTCTCCCGTACGAGCTGACCGTGGATCTTGCGTTCGGGCCCAGCGGATGGAATCCGCGCCCATCCCCAGAGAAGCACCACGTGTCAACCCCGGTACTGGATGGACGTACGCCGCGCCCTCCGGGTTCCATTGCATCGCGATGGGATGATGAGCACATGGAGTTCAACTGGGAGCCCGCCAACGAGGCGGAGAGGTCCGTTGTCGCGGCGCTGGAGCGTGGTGCGGGGCAGGAGGTCGCGCGGCTGCTGATGTCTGAGCCGCTGTACGTCCCGGATATGCGGGACGGCGACGCCGAGAACGGCTGGTTGCTGCGGCAACGGCTCCCCCTGCCGGAGCAGCACGTGCTCGTCTTCACCTCTCCCGAGACATTGTCGTGGGTACTCGGTGATCTCGTGTCACGACACTGGAAGACCAGCTTCGGCGAGTTGCGGGAGCAGTGGCCGGGGACGGACTGGCAGCTTGCCGTCAACCCCGGGACCCCGTTCGCCGTGTTCCTCCCCATCGACGGGGTACCGAAGCTGGCCGAAGGCGAGGAAACCCTCCTGCCACTCGAGGAAATGCGGCAACGAACGACCGAACAGGCGCTCATCCATATGCGTCAGGCGTGTCGAACGGAGCTTGCTGGCACCTCCGCCGGAGACCGGAATTCGTCCGCGGCCCACACGCTCGATGATCACGAGCCGGCGAACGAGCTGGAGAGTCAACTCCACGCGGCCACCGCGCAGCGCGACGGCGACAAGTACCTCGAATCGCTGGTCGACGGTTCCGTGATCGTGCCTACCACGGAACCAGTGCCCGACCCCGCACAAGCGCCAGACGCGCTCATCCCATGGCGGATCATCTTGGAGGACTCCATTCCGACGATTCCGGTCTTCAGTTCGAATACCGGCCTGGACCGCCTCGCGCCCCCGGAATCCTCCCGTATCCAGATTTCGTTTCGCGAACTGTTGGCGAACTGGCCCAGTGAGGAACAAGCCTTGTGCGTCAATCCCGGCATGAGCACTGAACTATTCCTTCCTGGTGACGCGGTGCTGGGCCTCGCGTTCACGATTCTGGAGGCCGGGGAGTCCCTAGCGGGAGAACACCAGCCGGAAGCCAGGCCTTGAGCTGGTGGTCGCAGCCGGATTCTCTTGCCTCGCGTAAGTAAGGTTTCACTGTGCACGGAAGGCGTGGTTGGCGAGTTCTCCTCATCGCGGCGATGAGTGCCACCGTATGCGCATTCGCGCCACAACAGGCGATCGCGCAACAGTGCGTACCCGTCGGCGACCGGCTGGCACCGGTGCCGTGGGCACAGAACATGCTGGCGCCGGACAAGGTGTGGCCTCTGAGTACCGGCGCGGGCCAACGGGTCGCGGTTGTCGCCACGGGTGTCGCGGACACGCCGTTCCTCGCCAGCGCGCTCATCGGCAACACCGACGTCGCACCAATGGACGAGAACAGGCAGGACAGCGGGCGGGTGGACTGCCTCGGCATCGGCACCGGTGTAGCCGGGACTGTCGCCGGACAGCCGGTGCAGGGCGCGGGTTTCCGAGGACTGGCGCCGGGCGCGCGAATCCTGTCCGCGAAGGCTGTCGGCGACGCGTACCCGACCGGCAGGCAGCCACCGAACAGTGTCGCGCCCGGGACATTGGCCACGGCGATCGATTGGTCAATCGACCAGAACGCGACGATCATCGTGGTCGCGTCGATCACCTACGAGGACAGCGAGCAGCTGCGTGCGGCGGTTCGCCGGGCCGTGGACAGCGACGCTGTCGTCATTGCTGCCGTGGGCGAGGCCAACCAGAACGAACCGACCGGCGCTACGCCCTATCCCGCGGCCTACGAGGGTGTGCTCGGAGTGGGGGCGATCGGCCAGGAGGGCACGGTCGCCCAGGAATCTCGAGCAGAACACGTCGACCTGGTCGCACCGGGCGCGAACATCGTCACCACGTACCCCCGCGATGGACTCGGTTCGGCCTCCGGTACCGCCTTCGCGGCGGGATACGTCGGGGGCGCCGCGGCCCTCGTCCGGGCGTACCGGCCGAACCGGAGCGCGGCATCAGTCGTCCACCAGTTGCTGGCGACCGCGACGCCTGCGCCGGAAGGCGTCGGAAGCGCGAGATATGGCCACGGTATCGTGAACCCTTACCTGGCCACTCTGAACCGGACCGTGGACGGCAATCCTGTGCAGCTGCCGACCATGACCCCCGCAGTTGTGACCGCGGAGGAACTCGCCAGGCAGCAGAGCTGGGCGGCGAGCAGCAGTCTGGCCTTCACCCTGGCCGGAGCGGCACTTACCGTGGCCGGACTGCTGACCGGGATCGCGGTGTTCGGGCCACGTGGCCGGCGCCGCCGCTGGCGCAGCGGGTTCGCCCCGGTTCCGGCAGCGCCTTCCGACACGGTGTCACCCAGCCCGCCAGGTGGGCTGTTCGACGACAAGCGCAGGTAGCCCTCCGAGGTCATCGAACACAAGAACCGGCCGCGAAGCCTGAGCTCCACGGCCGGCGGTGCCTGTTCAGTTCAGACGAACAGGCTGCTACAACGCACGTCGGCGGCGATCATGTCCTCGCCGCACTGCTGGGTAACCACGCTGCTGCGCTGCTCGGCGATTGCGCCCGCCTCGATCTCCGTGTTGCACCGCTTCTGCGCGACCAAGTACGCCTTTTCGGCGGCACCTTCCCATTCCGACCCGCAGATCTTTTTCATCCTCACGCCCAGATCGTCAATGATCCGTCGCTGTTCAGCTGAGCATTGCGCTTGCGCCTGCGACAGCATGTCGGTTGCCCCAGACGCATACCTGATCTGTTCGACCATTGAACCCAACATCCTTCCTGTTAGTGTCCACAAGCTCGGTTGAAGACTGATTAGAGTCGGGAAAAGTGCATACCGCCGCCGGCCTGGACGGCAACCTGCTGCGCCCCGGCATCCTCATCGGCCGCGGTCATGTTCCTACCTGCCTGCAGGACGTTGGTTTCCAGCTCGTCGAGGTGCGCACACAGACGCGTGGTCGTCTCGCTGGCCTGACACCGATAGGTGTTGTTGCCATCGGCCCCGGAACCTGTCCAACCCACCTTGTAGATGCCCTGCTGGGTACTGGTGATGCGATTCTCCGCCGCTCGGAGCGATTGCTTCGCCTCCTCGATGGCGGCCCCCAGCTCAGCGATCGCGGTCGCGGTAAGGTTAATTGTCACGCCTGTCACCCCAAAAGATGTTCGGCTACATTCCCAAGCCCGATGATGCAGGCCCTCGCTGACAAGGTAACGGCACCCGTCAAGGCGACCGCTCGCAACAAAAGCGCAGGTAAGAGGCCCGGGACCCGCCAACGCGCAGGCATGTGCGGACCGGGTACGGAAACCGTCAGCCCGTGCCGGGTACCGGTGCGGGAATCAGCGCCGCCTCCGGAGACAATGTCGGACCGGCTGGGATCCGCTGCACCAGGGCAGCAGGCATGGGCACCGCGTCCGCGGGTTGGTAGCCAAGGCTTGTCAGTACCTCGTCTGACGGCACGGGAAAGCGCAGACCGACATCGGTGACCAGGTTGACCGCGCCGGGACCGGCGCGATCGCTCGGCATGGCCCGGACGACCGCGATCTGCCCCGGGGGTACCAGTACCTGATCGGCGAGCTTCGTCCCGGAGCTGGACTCCCTCGTGGTCTCGATGCCGTCCTCAATCGCCGAGATGTCACCGCCGAGTGACACCTCCGGCGCCGCTGTCGAGCCGGATGTCTCCGAGCACAGGGCTGCCCTGCCGTCACCGGGCACCAGCACGAGCTGCGGCGGCGCCGGCGGCGGTGCCGGATCGCCCGACACCGGCGCGAGCGCGTCGACGGTGGGGATCGAGTTGGCGACCGACGGAGCGATCTCCTGTGCCTCCACCGCGTACTGACCACGCAACAGTCGCATCTGTAACTCGGTCAGCGGGGCAAGGCCGCCGTCGAGTACCAGATAGTACTGTTCGCCGTCACTCACCGCGTGATAAAGGAGATCCCCGACGCGCCTGCCCTCTGCGGCAGTGGACATCGCGCCTCGCCCACCGACCTCGATGGTCCCGATATCCTGCCCGGCGGGAATTCCGTTGAGCCAGGCTGTACCGACCTCCATGATCGTGTTCCGGGCGCCGAACAACGATCGAATCACCCCGTCCGGATCGTCCCCCGAAATCCGGTAGCGGTGATCACGCCACAGCAGATAATGCGTGCCGTCAGCCGCATCCCGCACCAGCAGGCCACGCTCACCCAGCGGAACTCCCCCGGGGACCTGGCCACCGACCACCAATCCCGTCTGGGTGATGGGGGCGCCGGCCGCGTCCTGGCGCGGTATCGAACACATCGTCCACGGCGTGCCCGCGACACGATCCGTCGGCGGCAACGAGTCCGGCGCACCTACGATGCCGACTGGCACCTCACGCGGAATACCCGCGAGACTGCTCCCGGCCACCCGGTGTGTCTCGGCGTCGGATGCGCCACTGATCAGCCGTGCTGACGCATAATTGATCACGGGGCGCAGGGTGTCGTCCCGATAGACATAGCGGGTGCCGGTCTCGCGCTCGATGATGATCGAGCCATCGGCCTTCCAGCTGGTGCCGCCGACCCCGGTGAACACCCCGATCACCCCGAAGATCGCGGCCACCAGAACCGCGATCATCACACCGCCGAAGACGGCACCGACGCCCCTGCGTAGCGGCGTCTGCTCCGGGTCGGTTTCGCGCACGATGATCGAGGAGATCACCCGTTGCATCATGAACTGATACGACTGGAGCTGGTCGCGACGTGAGGCCATGCCGGCTCAGCCGATCCCGGCCATCAGGCCCTGCACGAAGGTGAAAAAGCCGGTGATATAGCAGGTGAACGGGACGAGCGCGAGAATGGCGACGACGTCGAACACGTCAGCCAGACGGCCCAGGTAGGGCGACGGATTCCGCTTGCTGTAAGTGAGGCCCGCGAAGGCCACCATTCCCGCGATCGCTGCCATGCCCAGCAGTAACAGCGTCCGGCTCGTATTGCTTTGCGCACCCACGACGAACGTTGCCATCAGCATGGCGGCCACCGCCATGCCGCTGATGAGCAAGGGAATCCGCTGGCGTGGGACGGCGAACAACCTGGAACGTAGCAGCAGTGCCACCGCGACCGCACCGAGCATGATCAGCCTGGCACCGCCACCGTGGACCGCCAGGAAGACGGAGCAGACCGCCGCGACCGTCGCGAGACCGAGCAGCAGCCCCGACAGGATTTCGTCGGTCCGGGCAGCGGCCGCGAACACGGTGGGCGGCGGCGGCAACGGCTCGTCGCGGAGCAACTCCTCGGCGCTCTGCGGCAACGCGGGCAGCGGGAGCCGGCCAAGCCTGATCGCCAACAGCGGGTATCCGGGCAACAGTCCGATACCGACGGCGAGCACCACCGCCGCAGCGCCGTCCGGCTCCATCGAGGTGGCGAGCAGGGCACCGAGCGCACCCAGGACGGCGACCGCGACAGCCGCCGCGAAAATCCTCGCCGTCGCACCGACGGCGAGGTAGCCGACGACACTGAACACCAGCAGAGTGATCGAGGCCAGCAGCAACTGCGGCGCCCCGAACGCCATCGGACCGAGATGGTCGGGACCGGTCAGCAGCCAGCCGCCGATGAACGCGTAGGGCAGAGCACAGCCGGCGAACACCGCACCCGCACGGGCGTCCGGAACCGCACCGGCCACGGCCACCCCGAGGCCGGTGAGTACGGCCGCGACGCCGAGCATGGTCAGGCCCGGTACCAGCCAGGCGGGTTCGAACGCGATGGTGACGAGCGTGCCGGCGAGCAGGATCGCGCAGGACGCCGCGAGTCCGCATCGGCGGGTGGCGTCGTGTCCCCAGCTTCGGCCGTATCGGCGGGCACCGCTCGCGATGGTCTCGACGACGTCGTCGTACTCCAACTCCGGCCATTCCAGATTGCCCGGAACGAGATGCATCACCTCGCCGTCAAGGACCTCCTGGGCGCCAAGGGTCTTACGGCCGTCCAGCTGATCGCCCGTCGGCCGACGCAACAACCATCCGCCGTGCCGTTCCCCGGCGTCGGGCGCATCGTCGCCCGCGTGCCGCAGGATGTAGGGCAGCAGTTCCGCGACCGGCACATCCTCGGGCAACGCGACATCGATAGTTCGGTTGGGCGTCGCTATCGTCACCTTGGCGAGCGCCGCGCCCGAAGCAACAGTCATCGCCATCCGTTCTCCGTGAGCATCGAGTTGCTTGAATGGTACTTACCGCGCTCAACCACCGAGCGCATCGCCGAGACGCACAGACACAGCGAAAGCTAGGAGAGTCGATCTTGGGAACGGTGATCGTCAAACGGCCACTACGGCAACCGGCGCCCGAGCTGCCCTCCGGCCAGGTGCTCCTGGAGCCGCCGCCCGAGAACCCGTCCCCGGGCAACCGCAGCTGGGGCCGGTTGCTGATGATTCTGCCGATGCTCGGTATGGCGGGTGGGATGACGCTCATGATGGGGGCGGGCCGTGGAGCTGGTCCGATCATGTACATCGCGGGCGGCCTGATGGGTATCGGGATTCTCGGCATGATCGGCTTCCAGGTCCTCAGTCAGCAGGGACAGGGCGCCAGCAAACAGGAAATGGTCCTCAACCGCCGACGCTACATGCGCCGTCTCAGCCAGCTCCGGGCCCAGGTACGCGACACCGTGTCCCGGCAGCGCGAGGCCATGTTCTACCGGCATCCCGATCCGGATCGGCTCTGGTCGACCGTGCAAAGTGGCCGCCTGTGGGAGCGCCGCAAGGGAGACTGGGACTTCACCGTGGCCAGGATCGGCGTGGGATCTCAGGAGTTGGCGACACCGCTGGTCCCGCCGGAGACCAAGGCGATCGACGAACTCGAACCGCTGTGTGCCATGGCGCTGCGCAAGTTCGTCACCAGCTACTCGACGGTGCCGGACCTTCCGGTGGCGGTCGCGCTGCGGGGCTTCGCGCAGATCTACCTCACCGGTGAGCGTGAGCGTAAGCGCGCACTCGCCCGCGCCATCACCGCGCAACTGGGTGCGTTCCATGCTCCGGGCGATGTGCTCGTGGCCTTCTGCGTCCGACCCGACGAGCGGTCGGACTGGGAATGGGCCAAATGGCTACCGCACGCGCTGCACCCCGCCAAGATGGACGCGATCGGTCAGATCCGGCTCGTCGCGACCAGCGTCACCGCACTCGAGGCGATACTCGACGACGTGCTGGCCAATCGGCCGCGGTTCGACGCGAACGCCGCGCCCATCGACGGTGCCGCCCATCTGGTGGTCTTCGTCGATGGCGGCGACACCTCCAGCTCCGAACACCTGATGATCGAAGGTGGAGTCGAGGGTGTGACGGTGGTCAACCTGGCGGATCAACCACCTCGGCTCCTGGACTCCACCACGCTGGTGCTCGACATCGCCGAGGACGGGACGCTGACCAGTCGGACCATGGACGGTACGGGAACCGTCGGCCGGGCCGACGCGTTAGCGGCCGACGATGCCAGAGGACTGTTCCGTGGCCTATCGCCGTTGCGACTGTCCGCGTTGTCGGTGCGCGATCAGCCCTTGTCCGGCACGCTCGAACTCACCGAACTACTCGGCCTCGGAGACCCGTTCGAATTCGCACTCACCAGGTCGTGGGCCACTCGATCCAATCGGGACCGACTACGGGTCGCGATCGGTATCCAGTCCGACGGCAGACCGATCGAACTGGACTTGAAGGAGTCCGCGCAGGACGGTATGGGGCCACACGGGTTGTTGGTCGGCGCGACCGGCTCCGGCAAGTCGGAACTGCTGCGCACCCTGGTGCTCGCGCTCGCGGTGACCCACGATCCGGAGATCCTCAACTTCGTCCTGGTCGACTTCAAGGGTGGCGCGACCTTCACCAAACTGGATCGGCTGCCGCACACCAGCGCCGTGATCACCAACCTGGCCGACGAGCTGGACCTGGTCGATCGGATGCTCGACGCCATCCAGGGCGAATTGCTGCGCCGGCAGGAACTGCTGCGCAAGGCGGGCAACTACGGCTCCCAGCGGGATTACGAGAAGGCACGCACCGCGGGCGCGCCGCTGGACCCGCTGCCGGCACTACTGGTGATCGTCGACGAGTTCTCCGAGCTGCTCACCGCAAGGCCGGACTTCATCGACATGTTCGTCCAGATCGGCCGGGTGGGCCGATCGCTCGGTGTACACCTCCTGCTGGCCTCCCAGCGACTGGAGGAAGGCAAGCTCCGGGGTCTCGACTCGCACCTTTCCTACCGGGTCGGGCTGCGTACCTTCTCCGCAATCGAGAGCCGAGCAGTTCTCGGCGTGCCCGACGCGTACCAGCTGCCACGCTCCCCCGGGAACGGCTTTCTGAAAACCGGCACCGAGGAGCTGACCCGGTTCAAAGCGGCTTACGTTTCCGGAGTGCACCGCAGCGTGGGGGCCGCCCGGACGGTCACCAGCAGGCAGGTCGATTCGGTGCAGGACTACACCACCAGGTATACGGTTCCGCGAGTCTCCGAGGAACCAGAGCCCGCACAGGCGGAACCGGCGGAGTTCGGCGACACGCTGCTGGACGTACTCGTCGAACGGATGGAGGGCCAGGGCACAGCGGCGCATCAGGTCTGGTTGCCACCGCTCGCCGAACCGCCGACGCTGGACCAGCTGCTGACCCCGCTGCTGCGGGATCCGGACCGAGGGCTGACAACGGAACAACAGGATCTCCGCGGCACGCTGCACGCCGTGGCGGGAATCATCGACATGCCGTTCGAGCAGCGGCGTGCCGTGCACCGAATGGATCTGGCCGGGGCGGGTGGAAACGTGGTGGTGGTCGGCGGTCCACAAAGCGGCAAGAGCACCACCGTACGCACGATCATCGGCAGTCTCGCACTCACTCACACCCCTGCCGAAGTGCAGTTCTTCTGTCTGGACTTCGGCGGCGGCGGTCTCACCGCCATGCGCGATCTTCCGCACATCGGCGGCGTCGCCACGCGGCGTGAGGTCAACAAGGTCCGGCGCAGCATCGCCGAGGCGCACAACCTACTGACCGAACGCGAGCAGCGCTTCGCCGAGCACGGCATCGACAGCATGGCCACCTACCGTCAGCTGCTCCGAGAAGGACGCTTTCCCGACGATCGATTCGGCGATCTGTTCTTGATCGTGGACGGATGGACAACCCTGCGCACCGAGTTCGAGAACATGGAGGCCGTCGTCACGGAACTGGTCAACCGAGGCCTCGGCTTCGGCGTGCACATCGTCGCCGCATGCAACCGCTGGATGGATCTGCGGATGAACATTCGCGACATGTTCGGTACCCGGGTGGAACTACGCCTCGGGGACGCGAGCGATTCCATGGTCAACCGCCGGAAGGCGGCGAGTGTGCCCGAGCAGTCGCCGGGGCGCGGGCTCACCCCCGACGGCATGCACTTCCTCGCCGGGGTGCCCCGCGTGGACGGTGAGGCCACGGCCACGGACCTCGCCGAGGGCGTCCGGCACTTCGTGCAGGAGGTCACCGAGGCGAGCTCGCAGCCTCCCGCGCCCCGCGTACGACTGCTGCCCCCCGAACTTCCCTACGGCGCGCTTCCCCCCGCGAACAGCCGTGGCCTTCCGATCGGCATCGCCGAGACCGATCTGCGGCCGGTGGCCCTCAACTTCGAGGCCGAGCCGCACCTGCTGCTCTTCGGCGACGTCGAATGCGGAAAGAGCGCGTTCCTGCGGGCGTTGGCCACCAGCATCATGGGCCGTTACGGGCCGGAGCAGGCGCAGATCGCGCTGATCGATTTCCGCCGCAGCATGCTCGGGCTGGTTCCGGACGAATATCGGATCGGCTACGCCACCACCAAGGCCACCGCGCAGGAGATGGTGCAACTGACCGTTGACGCGATGACCAAGCGGCTACCCGGCGGCGACATCACGCCCGAGCAGCTACGCAACCGGGACTGGTGGAGCGGGCCAGAACTGTTCGTGCTGGTGGACGACTACGACCTCGTCGCTCCGAACGCACATGACAACCCCATGGTCCCACTCCTGGAGTTCATGACCCAGGGGCGCGACATCGGCCTGCACCTGATCGTCACCCGACGCTCGGGGGGCGCCGGCCGGGCCCTGTTCGACCCGGTTCTCTCCCGCATCCTGGACTTGGCTTCACCGGGCATCCTGATGTCCGGCAGCAAGGAAGAAGGGCCGCTGATCGGCAATCTGAAGGGCGAGCCGCTACCTCCCGGCCGTGGCTGGCTGGTCACTCGCAAGTCCGGTGCCCAACTGGTTCAGCTTGCCTACCTACCTGCGGAACACTGAGGGCCAGGCACCCTCGATGGTTCCAGACCGGGCCGTCCCGGCCGCCAGAAATCAGTGGCGGCCGGGACGGCCCAGCGCGCTGATCTCGGTGCTGGTCGGGTCGGTCCAGACATAGCCGACCTCGGTCCCGCTCAGCACGGCGAGCATGTCGTCGTGCAGCATCTGCACCGCGTGGCAGGCGTGCTGCTCCAGCCCTCGCCATGCGGCGAGCGTGGCTACCTCCTGCGCCGCCAATCGCTGGGCCAGCAGCAGATCGGCCTCGTGGACCAGTGCCATCGTGTCCGGCGCGAGGCCACGTATCACCGACAGCTCGGTCTGCCAACCGGACAGGTCAGCCGACTGCGGCTGTTGTCCCGGTGCCAGATCCGCCACCCGCAGTACCGGTGCGTCCGGGGAGGCGACCGAATCAACCGGCGTGCCCGGTTCGACCACCGCCACCCGGTCACCTCGTCCGGTCGCCCACTGCCCGAGGTGTTGCCACTGCGCCGGGCGAGCGGTGAGCACCACCACCCGCGCCCCGAAACCGAGGGCACGGAACGCGACGAGTTGCGCCGCCCACAAGTCGCCGAGCACGACGGCACGGACGGGCCGGGGCCGGAACAGCGTGACCGGCACGGGTGCGCCGGACTGGTCTCGTCCCAGCGCGACGCCGAACGAGGTGGCGGTCAGCTGGAGTTGATCGAGCGCGGCGGCCGGGGCCAGGTGCCTGCCGATCCGCAGCCGGGACAACCGGCGGTGCCGCCGCGACCGCCACGCTTCGGGCTCGTGTTCCGGCCGCGGTGGTTCGCCGCCGTCACCGGGACCGGGCACCGGGGGAAGCGGGGCGGCACTGGCCAGCGCAGTCTGCTCCGGTCGCGCCCGCACCTCGCCGATGGCTGCTGGTGTGGCCGCTCGTTGTTTTTCTGGGTTCTGCTCGGCCTGCGGCTTCGACTCCTGCTCGGCGGGCGGCGCGGCAGGCGCGGGTGCCAACACCGGCTGCGTCTCCTGCTGGGCGGCAGGCGCGGACAGCACCTGACCGATCCTGCCCGGTGTCGCCCCTTCCGACCAGGGCTGCTGCCCTGCGGGCGGCTGGCCGCGCCCTGGTGAATTCACCGTGCCCCGCCTCCCGTCGGTGCCGTGGCGTAGACGGCCGCGGCCTGTTCACCGTCCAACCGGAACAGTTCCCCACCCGCCTGCCGGGTCAGCCGCATCGCCGTCTCGCAGGCCTCCCCCAGCCCCGAAGCAGGTGCGGAAACGCGGACCAGGCAACGGATGTCACTGTCCTGGTGAGCGGGTTCGAGGAGGAACGTCACCGTGACGCGCGCCGCTGGCAGTGCTCGCAGGGCCGCGAGCAGCCCGGCCGCGCGATCGGGGCCCGGCCAGGACCGCAGCCAGAAGCAGGCGTGGGACAGTCCCGTGGAGTGCCATGCCGTCCACTCCTCCCGGATCGGCACGGACGGAGAAGCCGACCCCAACGCGCAGGACCGGGCGAGCGCGTCGAGCACACCGTCCGCGTCGAGCACCCGGTTCGGCAGTCCGCGCCGCTTGAGCACCCGCCCGGTTCGCCGGGTCAGCTCGGCCAGCACCACGGGAACGCCGACGTCCGCACCGTCGGTCCCGGCAACCGACTCGGCCACGAGTTCGGCGTCCAGCCGCACGGACACCCAGGTCACCTGCCGGACCTCGCGTGCTCCGACCCCGGCGGAGGCGGGCCCGGCTCGCCACGATGGCTCGCTCTGCGACACCACCTGCATGACCACCCCCGGCTGTTCGGCATCGGCGGCGAGCCGGACCAGTCCCGCGAGCGGTACCGGTGGGTGAATCTTGTCCTCGGGGGCGGACACCACCTCGAGTACGGTGAACCAGCCCGCACCGTCGGCGCCGAGGCCCATTGTCGTGTGCGCCGGACCGTCGACGTCCTCGACGACGAGGTCAGGTGCCAGCTCGCGCAGAGCGGCCAGACGCGGATCGTCGACGTCGGCGGCGATCACGCCGCGCCTGCGGCGAAACCGCAACCACGCTCCGAACCGCTCGGTCCACCATCGCCCCCCTGATCGCCCGAACGCGACCACGACGGCGAGCACACCGATCACCACCCCCGCGATCCTCGCCCAGTCCTGCCGCACGACCACGAACAGCAGGACCACCTGGACGATCTCGAACACGAGCAGCCGCGACACGCCGACGGGCCCCAGAAAGCCGGGGCGCCGGCGACGGCGGAACCACATGTCCACATCGGCCACACCCGAGTCGGTCACCACACGACACACGTTATCGGCGCGGGTCAACACGGCGGCCGCACACCCCTCCCGTAGTCCGCCCGCACATCGACGATTGCCACACCGTCGGTGACCGTCCTCACCTGCGGTTTCGCCGCGGTGGCGGAGTCGGCGGCAGAGCAGGGGAATGTGAGCACGCCCGCGCATCCTGAACGGGAACGGGCGAGGCCTGCGCACGGGGAGGCAGTGGTGGCGGAAACACGAGACGACATCGAGGAGCCGGTGGTCTCCATCGACCTGGTCGGGACCTATCTCCACGGAATCAGTCGCACGAGACTGCTCACCCGCTCCGAGGAGGCAACCCTGGCACGGCGTATCGAAGCCGGGCTCTACGCGGACAGGCTGCTCAGCGAAGGCCAGGACCGTTACGACGAAGCAGAACTGCGGATCGTGGCGCAGGACGGCAGGGCGGCCAAGAAACGGCTGCTCGAGGCCAACCTGCGCCTGGTGGTGAGTATCGCCAAGCGGTACACCGGACGCGGCCTTGCCCTGCTCGACCTCATTCAGGAGGGCAACATCGGGCTGATCCGCGCGGTCGAGAAGTTCGACTACACCCCTGGGTTCAAGTTCTCCACCTACGCCACGTGGTGGATCCGGCAGGCGATCACCAGAGCCATGGCCGAGCAGTCCCGCACGATTCGCATTCCCCTGCGTGTTGTGGAAAAGGTGAACCGGGTCAACCGCACCCGGCGGGCCATGTCGATCCAGTTGCAGCGCGAGCCGACACACTCAGAAATCGCCGAGGAGCTGGCGGTTCCCGTCCACGAGGTGCTCGAGCTGCTCTCGTTCGAGCAGGAGCCGCTCAGCCTCGACCAGGACTTCGGCGAGGCCACAAACCGTCCGCTCGCCGAACAGATCGCGAACGATTCGCGACCGGATTCGGCGGACACCATCTCGAACCGGGTACTCCGTCGCGAAGTGGACGGCCTGCTCGCCAGGCTCACCCCGCGGGAACAGCACATGCTCCGGCTCCGCTTCGGTCTGGACGGAAGCCGTCCGCGCACGCTGGACGAGGTCGGCCGGGAGTGCGGTGTCACCCGCGAGCGAGTCCGGCAGATCGAGAAACGGACGTTGGCCAAGCTGCGCACTCCCTCGTCCGATGAGCTGGCCACTGCTTCCTGACGAACGAGGACGGACGGATCGCGGCTGCACTGTCCAGAACAGACACACGATCAGGCACTTGTGCCGAGCAGGTTCGTGGACCTGCTCGGCACAAGCACATGACGCGGCGAATCGGGTCGCGGTACGGCCGGCTCACGCCCTCCAGTTGATCGGATCCGAGCTGTAGCCGGCAGATCCGCGATTGTAGGTGACGGCCGTGATCTCCCCGCTCCGTGAGCCCACCAGGACACAGGACTCGATGCTGGTCCCGGTGTTCCCGCCGGTACGGGGGAACGACCGCTCGACGCATTCGTCCAGGTCACCGATCAGCACGATATTGGAGACCTTGCCGTCAGCCGTACGCCCCTTCAACCGGATCTTGTCCCTGTGGCCGAGCTGCACGTCACCGACGTTGCGTGCGGTGTACCGGACGTAGTAGGGAACGATACCCGCGGAGTCGTCGTCGCCGAACTTCTTGTCGAACGCGGCCTGATCCCCACGCTCGATGGCGGTCACCGTTATCGCGACCATCCCATCACCCTGCTCGGCCTCATACGGGATGACCGCCTTCTCGCCGAGCTTGAGTTCGGTCCCGGGCGGTGTGCTGCCGTCCGACCGCTCCCCCGCCGGGTTCCCGTCCGCACTGCCCGGTTCCGCACTCGAACCCGCGGCCGACGAAGGGGCTTCGGCCGCTTCCTCGCTGTCGCCGCCGCAGGCGGAAACCGTGACCACTGCCGCGGCCGCCACCGTGGCAGCGACCACCTTGGCGCGCATGCGCCTCATGCCGTTCTCCCTCTCGTCAAATCTGTCTGCCCGCACGCACTCGTCGAGCCGTTGTCATGCATATCATCACGCCCCGCACTGCCGTCCTGCCGCACGTCCACGGACTGTGCACACGCGGCGATATACCTGGTCGTGAGGCAAATCCCGGCCCTACCTACTTTTGGGTACGGACCAGGTACGGACGCCACTCACGACAGCCGACCGGCTACTTCGTGGACCCGGCGAGCACGCCCTGCACGAAGAACCGCTGCAGCGAGAAGAACACCGCCAGCGGAACCAGCATCGACACGAAGGAGCCCGCCGCGAGCATGTCGATGTTCGAACCGAACTGCCGCAGCTGTGACTGCAACGCCACCGTGATGGGCTGGTTGTCCGTGCCCGCGAACACCAGGGCGACCAGGAGGTCGTTCCACACCCACAGGAACTGGAAGATGCCGAGCGAGGCGATCGCGGGCAGCCCGATCGGCATGATAACCCGTCGGAACACCACCCACTCCGAGGCACCGTCCATTCTGGCCGCCTCGAGCAGGTCCTTCGGCACTCCGGAGAAGAAGTTCCGGAGCAGGAACACGCCGAAGGGCAGCCCGAACGCCACGTGGAAGAGGATGACACCGGGCAGGGTCCCGAAGATGTCCACGGCGCCGTACAACTTCGCCGTGGGAATCAGCGCGACCTGGATCGGCATCACCAGCATTCCGACGATGCCCACCATCAACCAGTCACGACCGCGGAAGTCCATCCAGGCCAGGGCATAGGCGGCCAGCGACGAGATCACCACGACCAGGAGCGTCGCGGGAACCGAGATCAGCACGGTGTTCCACAGCGCCGACAGAACCGTGCTGTCGGCGAGGAGCTGCTGGTAGTTGTCCAGGGTCAGCTGCGCAGGCGCGGTGAATATCGTCCACCAGCCACTGTCGCCATTGTCGACCTCGCTCCGCAGGGACGAAATGAGCAGTCCGAAGACCGGCATGAGCCAGAACAACGCGACGAGCACGAGGAAGCTTTGGAGTAGCCGGGATCCCAGCAGGCCGGCGAGGCGCGAGACCGCGCTGCGGCGCGGTGGCCCGGACACCTCCGGGTGGTCGATCCGCTCGGGAGGCGGAGCCAATGTCACGGTCATCCTGTTCGCGCCTTTCGGAACCGTCGGATGTTGAACACGATCGCGGGCACCACCAGCAGGAACAAAATGATCGACAGCGCACTGCCGAGCCCCTGGTCACCACCCGCGCCGAAGGACACCTGCCACATCAACAACGCGAGTACGTTCGCCTCCGCCTGCGACGAGCCCGGGGCGACCACGTACACCAGATCGAAGATCTTGAGCACATTGATCACCAGGGTGACGAAGACCACGAGCAGTATCGGGGCCAGCAGCGGCACGGTCACCCTGCGGAAGACCTGGCCTTCCGTGGCTCCGTCCACTCTGGCCGCCTCAAGCGCGTCTCGCGGGATGGCGGCGAGACCCGCCGCCATGAAGGTCATGGCGAAGCCGGTCATGATCCAGATCCAGGCGGAGATGATCACCGGTGTGACCAGATCCGGGCCCAGCCACCCGAGGCCGCGAAACGGCTCGGCGAAGTTCTCCGCCGGAAGCCGCATCGTGTACGGACCGGGCGGCAGATCGGCGAAGATGAAGGTGCCGTCATCGGCGGTGGTGGCAGTCGCCACGACCTGACCGTCGCGCACCGCCTGCACGACGACCTTGGGCATGCCCCGTTCCCCGGCGTCCACTGTGCCGTCGGTACCGCCGGAGGAGACATCCAGCCAGACGCTCCCGCGCAGCTCTCCCGGCTGGACGTCCGGCAACACCGCGGTCTGCGTCTCCGCGGGCATCGACTGGTCCCGGATCCCGACCATGGGAAGCGCGACGACCTCGCCCGCCTCCGCCGGATGCGTGGTGACGAAACCCGCGTCGGATTCGCCGACCAGTTCCTCATCCCTCGGACGAGCTCCTGGGTACTCCGATGACTGGACGAACATGTCGTGGACGGTGACGACCGCGGCATTCGCGACCCCGAGGTCGGGATCCTGGTCGTACACCAGACGGAAGATGACCCCGGACGCGAACAGCGAGATCGCCATCGGCATGAACAACACCAGCCGGAAGGCCGTCGACCACTTGATCCGCTCGGTCAGCACCGCGAACAGCAGACCGAACGCGGTGACCAACGTCGGGGCGACCAGCACCCAGATGAGGTTGTTCTTCAGTGCGATGCTGGTCCGGTCATCGGTGAACGCGTCGATGTAGTTGTCCAGTCCGACGAAGTTCTCCCCCGTTCCGTCGAAAAAGCTGCGACCGAGGGAGAACACCAGCGGATAGGCGATGTACAGCGCCAGCACGATGACACACGGAAGGAGGAACAGCGCCGCCTTCCGGCCGGACCTGCCCTGGATGTCGGAGACCCAGCGTTCCTTGGATTCGGTGTGGCCGACTTCCGTCGCGTCGGCCACACCTGCGTCGTTACCTGCCATGAGAGCTCAGCTCACTCCTGGAACGCTTTGGCGGCGTTGTTCTCGAGATTGCGCATGGCTCCCTCGATGTCGCCCGGATCGGCGACGAAGTCCTGCAGGTCCTTCCACATTCCCGAACCCTTGGTCGCACCGAAGGCCGACGGTGCGAGATCCGACATGTCGAACCGCAGGTTCTCCCCGGCGTCGAGCAACTGCTGGGCGAGCTCGCGGGTCAGTTCGTCGGGGTACGCACCCACATCGAGACCCTTGTTGGGGGAAAGGAATCCCCCGCGCGCGGCCCAGACCTCGGCTGCCTCCGGCGAGGCGAGGAACTTCATCAGCTCCTCGGTGGCCGCGTCCGCGGTGAACGCCACCGCGGCGTCGCCACCGACAACCACACTCGGATCCGCACCGTCGATGCGCGGGAACGGGAAGAAACGCGCGTCGTCGCCGAGTTGGGCGGACGTGCTCGCCGTGATCACACCGGCCACGAAGTCACCTTCGTAGACCATCGCCGCCTTCGGCTCGTTGCCGAACACGTTGCTCACCGAGGTCGGGAACTCGGTCTGCAGGGCACCCCGCGATCCTCCGTCGAGGAACTCCGGCTTCAGGACCTCGCCCAGCACGGTGAGCGCCTCCCGCACCGACGGATCGGTCCACGGGATCTCGTGCCTGCTCAACTTGTCGTACATCTCGGGACCGGCCGTCTGCAGATAGATGTTCTCGAACCAGTCCGTCAGCACCCATCCATCGGCTCCGCCCACGGAGAACGGCGCGATGCCGTTGTCGGACAGCGTTTCCGCGCTGGCCAAAAGATCCGCCATGGTGGCGGGCGGGGTGACGCCGGCCTCGTCGAACAGGGCGGTGTTGTACCAGACGGTCGACTTGTTGGCGGTCTTGAAGAACACCCCGTACGGTGTGTCGTCGACCGACCCGAGGTCGGACCACATCTCCACATAGTTCTCGTTCAGAACGTCCTGGGTCTCCGCACTCAGGGGCTGCAGTGCGCCGGCGCGAGCGAACTGCGTGATCAGTCCGGGCTGCGGGAGGACGGCGACGTTCGGCGGAGTCTTTCCGTCGACCCTGGTCTGCAGCACCGTCGGCAGATCGTCGGTGGCGGAGGTGTAGGTGACCTCGGCCCCGGTCCGCTCCTCGAACAACGCCAGCACCTCTTCGAAGGCGGCCTGTTCGTCACCCGACCACACTCCGGCCACTTCGAGCGTCTGTCCGCTCAGGTCGGCGGACGGCACATCACCTCCCTGGTCTCCGGACCCTCCACATGCGCTCAGCACGAGCGCAGTGGCGGCGACAACGGCGGCACCAGCCAACTTCGTGGTTCTCACGGTTTTCTCCTCAATGTGGACTATTCAGATGAGTGTTATTCACGCGACGTACGTCACCGGTGCACGCGTCTCACCTGCATCGGCCAGCCGCGAGTAGCCCTCCGGGCCACCCCCGTCCGGCCGATCGTGATTAACCCTCAACGGTTCCAGATGGACGCGCCGGTCTTGGGGTCGAAGAAGTGCATGCGCGCGGTATCCACGCGAATCGCGACCTCCTGCCCTTCGAAGACGCGAGTACGAGGGCTGAATCGTCCTACTAGGACAGTGGAGTCTCCGTCACGCTCGACATCGGCGTCACCGAGATCGCGGGCGAGCTCCTTGGTGTCCTCCGTCACGACGGGTTTCGACTGCACCGGAAAATGCACGAGCACGTCGGATCCCATTGCCTCGACGAGATCGGCGACCGAACTCATCGTGTTGTGCGGGCCCGCGTCGGTAAGGGTCGCGTCCTCCATATCCTCGGGACGGATTCCGAGAATCACGTCCCGACCCAGATACTTCTTCAGCGAAGGACGCTGTACCAACACGCTGTCGGGCAATTTTAGGACATGCGCACCGACCTCGACCACGTAACCCTGGCCGTCCCGGTCAGTCAGCCTGGCGTTCATCAGGTTCATGCCGGGAGAGCCGATGAAGCCGGCGACGAAGAGATTGACCGGTCGGTCATAGAGTTCCTGGGGCGGCCCGACCTGCTGCAGCACGCCGCGCTTCATGACCGCGACCCGATCACCCAGCGTCATCGCCTCGGTTTGATCATGTGTGACGTACACGGTCGTCACGTTCAGATCGCGTTGCAACCGGGCGATCTCCGCCCGCATCTGCACCCTGAGCTTCGCGTCGAGATTCGACAGCGGTTCGTCCATCAGGAACGCCTGCGGCTTGCGCACGATGGCGCGTCCCATCGCCACCCGCTGCCGCTGTCCACCGGACAGGTTCTTCGGCTTCCGCTGCAGGTGCTCATCCAGGTCGAGCACCCTGGCGACCTCGCGAACCCGGCTGTCGATCTCCTTCTTGTTCAGCTTCCGCAGGGTCAGACCGAACGCGATGTTGTCGTACACGTTCAGATGCGGATACAGCGCATATGACTGGAACACCATCGCCACGTCGCGGTCCCGTGCCGGGATCTGGTTGACCAGCCGATCACCGATCTTGATTCCACCGCCGCTGATCTCCTCGAGACCGGCGATCATTCTGAGTGCCGTGGTCTTTCCGCATCCGGAAGGGCCGACCAGCACCAGGAACTCGCCGTCGGCGATTTCCAGATCCAGCCCGTTCACAGCGCGTGTGCCGTCCAGGTATTCTTTGTCGAGCTGGGTGAGCACGATGCCCGCCACGGGCCCTCCTCGTCATTGATGAAGGTGACTCTCGGCAGTAGGCCGCCACGGCAGGTCCGTGGTGAGCGCAACCGTAGGAGCACAACCCCTAAGCGACCCTTAAGAAGCGAGAGCAATTCGCTTAACCTGGATCCCGCCGCACGCACTCGACGGTCGCCGACACGAGCCGGAGCAGCGTTCGCGTAACCCGTACCCCGCCCGCACACCGCCCGGTGTGGCTCGACCGAGACGGTCCTGACCTGCGGGAACCCTGGCGTATCAGTCGAACTCCGGTCGTGCCTTCCTGCGGCTTGATTGCCAGCGGGAGGGACCACCCTGGGATTCTTATGTACTCGGTCCTGCTGGTCGAAGACGACCCCGCGGTGCGGGCGGCGATCGTGCGCACCCTCAACTCACACAGCTACTCGGTGCTCGCGGTCGGCACCGCCGCCGAGGCGTTGCGGGAGACGGCGTCGAGCAGATGGGACATGGTGGTTCTCGACCTCGGCCTACCCGATCTCGACGGCAGCGCCGCGTTGCGGATGATCCGAGGCGTCAGTGATGTTCCGGTCATCGTCGCCACGGCGCGCCGGGGGGAAGCCTCCGTCGTCCGACTGCTCGACGACGGTGCCGACGACTATGTGGTCAAGCCGTTCTCCGGCGAACACCTCCTCGCACGCATCCGGGCGTTGTTGCGCAGAACCACACCCGCCCATTCACCCGGTGGCGTCCTCGAGGTCGGAGAGTTACGCATCGACGTCGGCACGCGCGTGGTCTCACTGGCCGGACGCGAGCTCACTCTCACCAAGAAGGAGTTCGACCTGCTCGCCTATCTCGCCGAGCAGCCGGGCCAGGTGGTCACCAAGCGCGCGATCACCGAGCACGTCTGGCACGACAGTGATCCGGGGAGCGTCCAGAGCATCGACGTGCACGTCTCCTGGCTGCGTCGCAAGCTGGGGGAAACCGCCGCGGCGCCGAGGCATCTGCACACCGTTCGTGGCGTCGGCTTGAAGCTGACCACCCCCTCATGACCGTCGTCTTCACCAGATCAGCCCTGTTCTCGTCGACGCTCACGCTCGTCACCGTTCTGCTGACGGCGGTGGTGCTCGACCTGACGTGTACACGGCGGAGTGTCGGCGAGGACTATCGCAGGCAGGCACATCTCGTCGGCGCCGTCGTTCTGGTCAGCACCGACGGGGCCGACATCGGCCGGGTACTGGCGCGGGCCCCCGCGGGTGCGGAGGGAAGGCTGGCTGTGCATTTACCGGACGGCCGGTCATTCGGGACGTCCGGCGCACCACAAACTCAGGTCGCCGAGGTGGCTGGGACCCGGCGAGCGCTCGCCTTTGACGACTCTTGGTCGGGCGAGTCCACCTATCTCCATCCGGTGGTCATCAGCGACACGGAGGTGGCGGTGGTGGAGGTACGCATCCCGGTGCGCTGGTTCAGCTCCGGCTTCGGCACCAGGTTCGCTCTGCTGCTGATGGCCGGGCTCGCGAGCATCGCACTCGCCCTGACATTGGTGCGTATCCGGACGAAACCGGTGGTCGATGCCACGGGCGCGCTGGCGAAGGCCGCGAACCAGTTGGAGCCCGATGCGCTGCCTGTTTCCCTGTCGCCACGCGTCCCCGAGGACCTCCGAAGCCTGCGTGCCGGTCTGATCGCCATCGCCGGACGCTGGGCGAACCTGCGCACGGACGAGCGAAAGCTCATCGCCGACCTATCGCACCGGCTCCGCACGCCACTCACGGCTCTGCGCCTGGACGCGGAATCGTTGGTGCCAGATGTTGTCAGCGAGCGCATTCGCCGATCGATCAACGCGTTGGAAACCGAGGTCGACGAGGTCATCAACCGTTCCGATGCTCCCCCGCCTCCGGCTGCTACCTGGTGTGACCTGGGTGCCGTGGTGCGGGAACGCATGGGGTTCTGGACCACGCTCGCCGAGAACCAGGCCCGTGAGAGCCTGGTGGATCTGACGTCCTCCCCCACCGAGATCGCATTGCCGGAAAAGGCCCTGCGGAGCCTGTTCGACGCCCTGCTGGTCAACGTCTTTCACCACACCCCGCCAGGCACGCCGTTCGCGGTCGTCGTGGTCTCGCATGCGAACTGGGTGACCTTGGTCGTCGACGACGGCGGTAAGGGCATCGCCGATCCCGAGGCGGCTCTACGACGTGGATCCAGTGGAGCCGGGTCGACCGGACTCGGCCTGGACATCGCGCGGACGTGCGTGGAGGAGATCGGTGGGTCGATCCATCTCGAGCAGAGCTCGCTGGGCGGCGCGCGCGTCCGGCTCCGGTTCCCCGAAGCCGGACGCCGCGCGACGAGCGAGGCGCCACGAGCCTGGCGGCTCGGGAAGCGAACACGCCGGGAGTGGACCGATCACGCGGTGCCGTGACGCTCTCCCGCCTCGTCCATGCCCGCTGGCATCACGCGAGCATCAGTCACCCGGACAGCAACTGTGCGCAGCGGATGAGTCCGACGTGGGAGTACGCCTGCGGATGGTTGCCAAGTGATCGCTCGGCGACCGGGTCGTACTCCTCGGGCAGCAGGCCGGTCGGTCCCGCCGAGTCCACCAGGTGCTTGAACAGTTCCTCAGCTTCAAGTCGGCGACCGGTCAGCAGGTAGGCCTCCACCAACCACGCCGTGCAGAAGTGAAAGCCGCCCTCCTTGCCCGGCAGGCCGTCGTCTCGTCGATAACGGTACACAGTGGATCCGTACCGCAGCTGCGCCTCTGTCGCGAGCACGGTCGCGTGGAAGCGCGGGTCCTCCGGATCAAGGAGCCCGGAAAGCCCGATGTGGAGCGTCGCGGCGTCGAGGTCGTCACCGTCGTACGCGGTGGTGAAGGAGCCTACTTCGGCGTTCCACCCGTGTTCGAGGACATCGGTGGCGATCGCCGCACGCAGCTCGGCCCACCTTTCCCGATGGGGCTTGCCCAATGTCTCGGCCAACCGCAACGCACGATCAACGGCCACCCAGCACATGACCTTGGTATACACGTGGTGGCGCGGACGAATCCGCTCTTCCCAAATTCCGTGGTCCGGTTCCTGCCAGCGGCGGTCGACCGCCTCGACCATCTGGGTCACCAGTGCCCACTCCTCCTCCGACAGCCAACCCCGTTCCGCGCCGAGGTCGGTGATCAGTTCGACGACCGGGCCGAACACGTCCAGCTGGACCTGCTGGCCGGCAAGGTTGCCGACGCGCACCGGACGGGAACCGGCATAGCCGGGCAGGGTCTCGATCACCGCCTCCGGTCCGAGCGTGGCTCCACCGAGGGTGTACAGCGGATGAAGACGTTCCGGCCCCGGGAGCTCCGCGAGAATCCTGCCCAGCCAGCCGAGGAATCGTTCGGCGGGCTTCACCGATCCCAGCGAAACCATGCACCGGGCGGTGATGGCGGCATCCCGGATCCAGCAGTAGCGGTAGTCCCAGTTCCGGATACCACCGATCTCCTCGGGAAGGGAGGTGGTCGCCGCGGCCAGGATCGCACCCGTTGTGTCGTGGCACAGTCCGCGCAACGTCAGCGCCGACCGGGCAACCAGGGACCGCTCGACCTGAGGCAGTCGCCGGTCGTTGAGCCAGGACACCCAGTAGGCGCCCGCCAGCGCCCGCCGGGTCGGCTCCGGCAGGTAGTGCGGGCGGGCGCTGGTGGAACCGCACCGAAGCTCGAGTACCACCGAAGCCTTGCCCGCGGGGTTCACCACGGCACGCGCGGTCTCATGTGGACCATCCTGGTCGATCGACCAGCGGACCCCCGGCGCGTACAAGGTGATCGGATCCGATGTCCCGACGACCCGCAGACAATCCCCGTCCGGGACCAGCTTCACCGGGATCTGTCCGAACTCCGGCCGGGGCGCGAACTGAACCACGGCCGGAACATCGCCGGTGATCACCCGAATGAGATCCGTGCGGAAATCGGAGCCCGCATGGTCCAGGTAGTCCGTCACCCGCAGACCGGACCAGCGGGTCTCGACCGTCATCGTGCCGGGGAGGTAACGCTGTCCGAGCGGCAGGCCGGTGCGCGCGGGGGACACCGTGAAGTGGCCTGCCGTGGTGCCCCCGAGCAGCTGCGCGAACAACGCCGAGGAATCAGGTTCCGGATAGCACATCCAGCTCACCGCGCCGTCCGGAGTGACCAGCGCGATCGAACGCTCGTTGGCCAGCATGGAGTGCCGCTCGATCGGTGTCGCCTGTTCCCCGTGCAGCCAGGCATGTCGTTGCTCCTTGAGCAGCGCGAGAGCGAGAGCTACATCCTTGGGGTCGCGCAGCCGGTAGTCGGCGATCGTGTCACCTGGACCGACCTTCACGGACAGATCACCGGAAGCGAGCCTGCCGAACGCGTTCTCGTCCGAAGGACCGTCCCCGATGAAGACGGTGGCGGTGGCCGCACTGTCCCTGCGCACGGAGTCCAGCGCGCGTCCCTTGTCCGTGGGGACAACGGTGAGCTCGACGACCTCGTTGCCCTCGACCACCTGCACTCCGGCGAACTCGGCGCCCCGGACCTCGTCAAGGGTCCGCTGTGCGGTGTGTCGGTCCGCATTGCGGACATGCACGGCGAAGCCGGCAGGCTTGACCTCGAGCGTGACCCCTGTTCTGTCCTGGATGAGCTGTTTGAGCCGCTCGTGCAACTCCTGCTTGTGGCTCAGGGCGCCGCGATCCAGTTGACGAACGAAGCCGGCGTCGAACTCCGAACCGTGACTTCCGACGAGCTGGACCTCGGCGGGCAACCGGGAGAGCGTGGCGAGGTCCCGCAGTGCCCGCCCGGAGATCACCACAGCGCTGGTCTCGTGCAGGGCGGCAAGACCGCGCAGGGCCGCCACGGACTCGGCCAACGGCTTGGCCGCGTCAGGATCCGACACGAAGGGCGCGAGAGTGCCGTCGTAGTCACACCCGACGAGGAGGCGTGGCGTGCGCGCGATTCTGCCGATCTCCTCGCGCAGGCCGGCCGGAAGCGTCGCCACCTCGTCCAAACCAAGTCCTGTCGTCAACATGTGCAGAACCGTATCCGCCTACGTGGAGCTCACCGGCTTCCTTCAGCGAACCGAGCACGTTCGTTAATGCTCTCTTCAGGATGTCCCGCGTCGACTGCTGACGTGAATCGAGGCCGCCGCCCGGCACATTCCGGGCGGCGGCCTCGATCTCGTACTACGTGAGAACCTCACTGTCCTCGTTTGCCGAGGATTTGATTACCGGCACTTCTTTGCTCCGCAACTTGCGCGGCGACGGGAGCAGTTCCTCGTCTGTCACATCCTCTCTCAATGCCTTCACCAGACAGAACATCATCAGGAATGCGATGACAAAGAATGGGAGCCCGAGCACGGTTATGACCTGGGAGAGCGCATCCAATGCCTCACGTCCCGTAGCGGCGATCAGCGTCGCCGCGACCACTCCCTGCAGTACCGCCCAAAAGACACGTTGCCTCGTCGGCGGATTCCACTCGCGCCCTGAACACAGCATGTCTATCACCAGCGACGCCGAGTCCGAGGACGTCGTGAAGAAGACCACGACTATCAGCACCGCGACCGCCATGACGAACTCGGTGGCCGGGAAACTGTCGAGAAACGCGAACAAGGCCCCGGCCGTGTCGCCGTCCTGCACGACCGGCTCGACCAGCTTCCCCGGATCGCCGCTCTCGATCCGCATGGCGGACATCCCGAAGACGCTGAACCACACGATGCTGAACGCGACCGGGGCGCCCAGCACACCGATGACGAACTCCCTGATCGTGCGCCCCTTGGAGATCCGGGCGATGAAAATCCCCACGAACGGCGCCCAGGTGATCGTCCAGGCCCAGTAGAACACCGTCCAGCCGCCCTGCCAGCCCCAGTTGTCACCGGAGAACGCGTCGTTCCAGAACGACAGGGGCACGAGGTGCGTCAGGTACGTTCCGACCGTCTCGATGACTCCCCGCAGCAGGTACACCGTCGAGCCCGCGATCAGCACGAAGACCAGCAATGCGACCGCAAGCCCGATATTGATGTTGGAGAGCCGCTTGATCCCCTTGTCCAGCCCGAGCGCGACCGAGATGACCGCGACGACCGTCACCACAGCGATGATGACGACCTGGGCTGTCCGGCCTTGCTCGATGCCGAACAGCGCACCAAGGCCGGAGTTGATCTGCAGGGTACCGAGCCCGATCGAGACAGCGACGCCGAACAGGGTTCCCAGCACCGCGGTGATGTCGATGATCTTCCCGATGGGACCGTTGATGCGGTCGCCCAGCAGCGGCTGGAAGATGGAACTCACCCGGAACGGCAGCTTCCGGCGGTACGCGAAGTAGGCGAAGGCCAACGCGGGAAGCGCGAAGATCGCCCAGGTGTGCAGACCGAAGTGGTACAGCGTGAATCCCATCGCCTCCTCGCCTGCCGCGTTGCTGAGCGGCGCCGCCGCGCCGGAGGGAACCTCCACCTGCGCGATCTCCTCGGCGCTGAGTCCTTCGAGCACCTCGGGCTGAATTCCGGACTGCGGCGGGTTGGCGTAGTGATTGATCGGCTCGGCGACGCCCCAGAACATGAGAATGGTGCCGATTCCGGCAGCGAACAGCATGCCGAACCAGGTGACGTTGCCGTACTCCGGCCGGGAGTCTTTTCCACCCAGGCGAACATGGCGGTATCGGCCACATGCGATCCAGATCAAGAACACCAGAAAAGATGTGACACCGAAAATATACGTCCAACCAAGGTTTGTCGTGATGAACTCCGACAGCGCCTTGAAAGTCGCGTCAACGGTATCGGTGAAGAGAATCGAAATCGCGACGAACGCGACCGTCAGTATTGCGGAAACAAAGAAGATCGTGGGGTTTGTTCGTAGGCCGAGCTTTTGTTGCAGCCATATGAGCATTCAGCTTTCCCTTCGGATGTCGCCTGAATGACGAGGGAAGCTACGGCCCTGCGCGCCCATTGTCAACAATCGGCTGCAAGCGAGAGTCGCGGCCGTGGGGGAAAATCGGAGGTTGGGACCTACCTCCCCACGACCGCGACTCTCCCGTACCCGAACCGCAGTTCGTCATCCACGGTTCTCGGGAAGCCACTGACCAGCAAACACAAGGCTCTTTACCGCGTATTAAGATGCGTATACACGGTCAGCGAGTGGGCGTATCGCGAGTGTCTAATCCGCTTCCGTGATGAGCGGGTAGACACCGTTCTCATCGTGCACCTCCCGCCCGGTCACCGGGGGGTTGAAGACGCAGACAGCCCGGACGTCCGTCGTGGGACGGACCTCGTGCTTGTCCTGGTTGTTCAGTAGGTACATGGTTCCGGGACGCAACTGGAAGACCTCTCCCGTGGCGCTGTCGACAAGTTCCCCCTCGCCTTCGACCACGAACACGGCCTCGACGTGATTCGCGTACCAGAACTGGTTGACCGTTCCCGCGTAGAGCGTGGTCTCGTGCATCGAGAAACCAACCTTGTCCCCCGCGAGGATCAGCCGCTTGCTGCGCCAGTTCGCAGTTTTGACATCGGCTTCGGTTTCGTTGATCTCAGCAATCGTACGGACGATCACGGTCTTCTCCTCTACGTGGTCTGCGGATGACGCGCCCTGAGCGGTTTCAGGTGCCCATACCTGAAAATCGTTCGTCACACGGGTCGTTCGGAAATGAAGGACGCCGATCCCCGCCGAGCGATAATGAGAGGATCACCGGTGGCGCTGACATATTCCTGCCACCGGTGTTCGGCATTTTCAGCAGCGAACAAGCTGATGGGAGCCGACGGGACCGTGCTGGCGCGGGCGCACTACTGGTCTCCTGGCGCGCCCACCACGCCGCTCGCCGCTCTCGTCCGCCGCTTCAGCGATGGTGCGTCTGCAAGTACCCCCGAGCAAGATCGCCAACGCCGCCAACTACCCCCAACGTCACTCTTCCGGGAAAGTGCCCGGCTGGGGGGTCCTAGGCCGACAGCTCATCGGTCTTCAGCCGCGCACGTAACTGGCCGGCATGCCCGTGGTCCAACTCGGTCAGAATCCCCAACGCCTGTTCCCAGCACTGACGCGCGTCAGCACTCCTGCCAACGGCGACGTACGCGTTGCCAAGAGTCTCGAGAGTTTCCGCTTCCGGAAGCGCCGCGTGTCCCTCCCGGTGGCGCGCACAGGCTTCCTCCAGCACCGAGATCGCGTCCTGGTACTGCCCGATGCTCACCAGAGATTCCCCCAGACTGTGCATCCACACAGCGGCGATCCAGTTGTTCGACTCGCCGGAGTTCAGGTCCAGGGCACGACGGAAGCAGGCGATCGCCTCGCTGTGCCTGCCGAGGCGCTGATACACCGCGCCCATGTTGTTGAATACCACCAACTGCATGTCGTCGTATTGCAGTGCCTCGTTGAAGTGCTCGAGGGCTCGCTCCCAGTCCTCACGCATCGCGGTGATGATGCCCAGATTGCTCAACGCCCACGACTCCTGCTCTCGGTCCCCGATGACGCGGGTGAGTTCCAATGCCCGAGTGACGACCTCCTCAGCCTGATCGAGGTCGCCGAGCTGCCCGTATGCCGAGGACAGGTCGAGCAGTACCGAGGCCTCGCCGAGGTGGTCTCCCGATCCGCGGGCGGCCGCGAGCCCGACCTCACCCGTCCGGATCCACAGATCCCAGTCCCCGATCCGGTCGAAGTAGTCCCGCAGCACCGAGGACAGCTGCCATGCGGTCTGTGGAAAGCCCTGTTCGTGAGCCACCGTCACCGCGGCGACCAGCGCGGCGCGCTCCGCCTCGAGCCACTGGAACGCGTCCTCGTCCTTGGCGAACTCCGGCAGCGGGGCGGATGGCGCGTCGTCCAACACCGGCCGCCTCTTGCGCAACGCGGGAGCGAACACCCTCGCCGCACCGGCGGCGTGCAGGTACCACCGCAGGATTCGGCTGAGCGCCTCCCTGCGGTCGTCCGCCGACTCCTCGGTGAGCAGGTCGCGAGCGTAGTCCCGCAACAGGTCATGCAACCGATAGCGCTCACCGGACACCGCGATGACCAGATGCTCCTCGACAAGGTGATCGAGCAAACCGCGTGCCGTGCCCGCGTCGATCCTGGCGAGTACGGCGGTCGATCCTGCGGTGAAGTCCTCACCGGGATGCAGGCCGAGCAGCTTGAACACCCGCCGCGCTTCGGGGTCGAGAGCTTGGTACGACAGATCGAATGCCGCCCGGACCCGGCGCGTCCCCGCCGCGAGCTCACCCATGCGATCGGCGGCTTCCTCCAACCGCGACGCCAGATCACCCAGCTTCCACGCGGGCCTGGACTGCAGGCGTCGGGCGACCAGCGCCACCGCCAGCGGCAACCTGCCACACAGGTTGATGACGCGGCGGGCGGCGGCGATATCCGTGTGTACCCGGTCCCGGCCCAGGATCCGGACGAGCAGAGCTTCCGCGTCGGACATGGCGAACACGTCCAGCGGGATGGTGTGCGATCCGTCGAGGGCGAGGGAGCGGCGACTGGTCACCAGCACCAGGTTCGCCGATCCCGCGGGGAGCAGTGGCTGCACCTGGTCCAGGCTGACCGCGTTGTCCAGCAGCACCAGCACACGCTTGTCGTGGAGTCGATCGCGGTACAGGGCGGCTCGGTCGTTCACGTCTGGTGGAATCTGGTCACCACGCACTCCCAGCAGATGCAGGAACGAGCCCAGCACCGGCCCTGGCTCGGCAGGTGGCTCGTTCGCGTGACCATGTAGGTCCACATACAGCTGTTGCTCGTAGTAGTTGTTCCTGACCTGCAACTCATGGGCGAGATGCACGGCCAGTCGTGTCTTGCCCACTCCGGCCATGCCTTCGATCGCGATGATCGGAGCGGCCGGCCCACCTTCCAGAGCACTGCTCACCAGGCCGTGCAACACGCTGAGCTCCTGGTCCCTGCCAGTGAAGTCGGCGATGTCCGGCGGCAACTGCCGATGCGCACTAACCGGAGCGTCGTCGTTCGCCGCGGCCTGCGGCACCTCCTGACGCAACACCCGCTGGTGCGCATCGAGAACCTCGGGGCCTGGATCGGCCCCGAGCTCCTCGGCCAGGCGTTTGCGCAGGTCGGCGAACACCGAAAGTGCTCGACCCTGCTGGCCGACGCCCATCAGCGCGATCATCAACCTGGCCTGGGCGATTTCGTTCAGTGGATCGGATTCGACCACCTGACGCAGCAACGGCAGGACATCGGCGTGCCTGCCGAGTTCTTCCGCGACCCTGGCATAGTCGATGACCACGTCCTGCCAGTCGGTGGACAACGCCACGACAGATGGATGAATCCGCAGCGCGGGCTGGTCGGCCAGCGGCGCCCCGCGCCACAGGCTCAGCGACTCGCCGAAAACAGTGAACGCCGCCAGCGGATCTCCGTCTCGCATCGACCGGCGCGCCTGCGCGGCCTGCTTGCGAAAGGCCAGTAGGTCGAGCTGGTCCTCGGTGACCTCGAGCTGATACCCGCCAGAGGTCGCGAACAGCAGTTTGGACTGCGCGGCGTCCGACCTCGCCGACTGCAGTCGCCTGCGCAGCCGGGACATGTTCGTCTGGAGCAGCTCCACCACCTTGGGCGGCGGCTGTTCCCCCCACGCGGCCTCGATCAGCGCGTCCCTGCTGACCGGCAGGTTGGGCGAGAGAGCCAGCAGGCCGAGCAGCAGACGCTGCCTGGCCGACCCGGGATCGACTTCTTTCCCGTCGACCTCGATCGTCAGTGGTCCGAGCACCCGCACCCACAGGTCCTGACCAGGTGCGGGAGCGGATCGGCCAATCCGCAGCAGGTCTTCGGCTTCGCCCGCGGACAGTTCCAGAGCCGATGCGAGCCTGCGCAATGTACCCGCTCTGGGCGCGACAACGCGTCCCTGCTCGAGATCCCGCAGTCCGGCAACGCTCAATCCCGCGAGATCCGCGGCCTGCTGCTGTGTCAAGCCCGCGCGACGGCGGAACAGTTTGATCACTTCGTCCAAGCGTCGCCGCGTACTGCCCATCGCACCCACCATGTTCATCGCCTCTCCACCGGCCTTGTCCCATGGACGCGGCGTCGATGGGATTCGTTCCAGGGGATGTGCAGGATCCGGACTCGCCAGCCGGAAGAGCCAGCGTGTTTCCACTCTGTCATACCGAATCTTCGAGGCAGCGCCCATGCCCAGACCGCCGGAACGCCACTTCATGAACAGATCGTGCGCGCGCCAGCAAGAACCGTGCGCGCCAGCGCAAGCTGACGAGTAACAGCGGAGTGATGTGATGCTCTGGGTCAGCGCATTCGCACGAATTCCTCCGTGTCAGCAGGGAATCCGGGACGCTCGGCGTGAGCGTGTGTTCCTGAGACGGCGCTCAGGAACGAAGCTCGTAGCGAACCGGCGAGGGGATGCTGCTCGCGAGCGAGACTCAGCCGAGACAGGACCGTCTCATCGGTGTCCACGCAACACTCACCGTTCGGCGTCACCCGTTCGAGTTGCTTGCCCGTCTCTTCCACGACTCGGTCGCGGTCGGGCAGCAACTTCCTGGTCATCGCCAGATGCGCCGCACTCACCTCGGCGTTCATCCGGAACAACAGATGGTAATCGGCCAGCCAGGCTTGCTTCGCCACCGACTTGTGCAGCCAGCCGGCAGAACGCGGCACGGACGAGGCGTGCCCCAGGCCGGCCACCCGCAGAATCTGGTCGGACAGGCTCGGCCTGCTCACCAACTCCGACAGCGTCGCTTGCTCGGTCCTGAGCAGACCGGGAAGCAGCCGGAACAGGTGATCGCGAAAACCAGGCGCACCGATACCGAGCAGCAGATCACGCCTGACGTACTCGACGTTCCGCGCAGAACTCGGGGGCACGTCCCCGAGTCGCCAGTGCACACTGAATCGGGCGACGGCATCCGTCGGACTCGTGCCGCCCGACCGTCCGCGCACCAGGTCCTCGGTGAATTCAGCCAGCAGCTGCCGCACGACTCCCAGCAGGGCGGTGGCAACTGCGGCCCGTTCCCGGCCTTCCTCGCCCGAGGGGCTGAGATCCCCTGCACAGATCGGCTCGAGTAGCTCGTTGACGGCCAGTTCGACCGCCTCGCACTTCTTCAGCACAATCAGCAGCGCGGCCTCGCCGGCACCGCTGGTATACGTGCGCACGGAGGAGTCGGAGAAGACTCCTTCGACCACTGCGAGAGGCTGCCCTGCCCACTGGACCCGCACGGTGGGCACGTTCCACCTGACCAACGACGCGAAAGCGTCCCGGCTCGGATGGCCGGTGGCGCTGATCTCCGCGAGTTCGCGGAAGTAACGAAGGAAGTTTCCGCGGCTCTTACCAGTGACGAGGGCGGACAGGCTCCGGGCCGGTTGGGCACGGAGATAGGCGTGCCGTTCCTGCATGTGCTTCGCCACCGAAGCACCGAGCAGGCCGAGTGGTACGAGCAGGCGAGCGGCTCGGTCGGGTGCGAGGCCACGAAGGTCGTCGGGCAGGCGCGGAAGGACTCTCTCGTTCAGTTCCCGGATCAGCTCTTCCGGCTTCGAGCGCCCCGACAGAACCGAATCGTTGAGTTCCCGGAGTCGAATGAGCGTCCAGTCGTTGACGAATCGAATCAGCCTGTCACCGTCGATTCGGCCACCGGAAGGCCACATCCATCCTCCTCGTAGCCTGGTCATACTCACAACAGCCACAACTCACGATCGCGCCTGAGTTGCGACAGCAGAGCGCTGGTCTCGGGCTCCAACCGAGCATGCCGCACACCCGAGGACAACTCCGAGAACATCTCCTGCACGGCTCGGGGTAACTTGCCCGCGGCGTGCTGATGATGGAACAGCAACAACGTTCGCCACAGGCCTTCTGTCGCCGGAAACAGGGAAATCCCCTGCCGCAGGGTCCATTCGACGAGCGCGAGATTCCGTTCCTTCTCGGCGAGTTCGGCGGCACGGCGCACGGTGTGCACAACGATCGACGTCGCTCCCGACGTCAGCGCCATCACCTGCTCCGCGTACGGGCCGACGCCGCCAGGGGCGAGCGGGCCACGGATGAGCGCGAGCGCGCTGTGCAACCGAGCCAGCTCGTTGACCGGTTCCGCCGCGTCGACCAGTGCCTGGAACAGGTGCCAGTCGACTCGGACGTCCGCGGGTATCCGCCAGTTGCCACTCGCCTCATAGACCATTGGCAACCGGGACTGCCCGATCGGTAGCCACACGTAGTCACCTGCCACGGCCTCGGCCGGCGAAACGCCAGGCATCGCGGTGGCAAGCGCGGCCGTCGACAAGCCGTCGGGCAGCAGACTTTCCAGGATCAGTCGGGTGATCACCGGGTCTCTTGTGGTCACGTCCGCACCAAGGGCGACGACCTCCAGTCGTCCGAGCAGGCGCACCTCGACCACTGCGGGCCACAGCGCGGCCCGCTGGGCGTCGGTGGTCACCGGCGCTGCGAGCGTCCGGATCGTGTCGCTCCAGGCACGCGGCAACACGACACCACGTCGGAGAGGTTCGCGTGGCTTCTGCGTCGGCACCTCGATGACCTCCGCCGAAATGCTCGGATACGCACCAGCGGTTGCTTCCCGGTCGTTCGCCGGAGGCGCGGCCGGCCTGCTGAGCACGATCGTCGGCTCGTCGTCGGAGGTCGCCCTCGCGGGAATGAGCAGGTCGTCTCGGTAATCGCCGAAGAGCCGCAGTTGCGTCTTCTCGACCTCAACCACCGCCGGTGTGACGGACAGCCCCAGAGCGGGTACGGACAGGGCGTCCTCGGACACGGCCTCCAGGATCCAGCCCGCCAACGCGGAAGGGCCGACACAGAGGGCGGTGCTTCTTCCACCCGATTCGGCGAGCAGGGCGCGCACCCGTTGCGCATCCCTGCCCATGGGTGGTTGCGCCAGCACGATGACCGAGCCCTGCACCGGCTCCACCGCGTCCTCACTCCGGAGCTCCGCCAGTGTTCGCAACGACGTCACGCGTCCTGGCTCCGGAACACGCACGTCGGTCTCGAAGCCGACCAGCACGACGTCGATCTGCCGCGACCACGGGTTGCTGACCAGATCGAACACGAAACCGTTGGCGATGCGGCAGGCCAGTCCCTGGTCACCGCTGATGCTGATCAATCCGGGGGCGGCCAGCAGGTCGACCAGCACACTGGCGTCACCGGCGGTACCGACCTGAACGAATGCGGTCCTGGGTGGCGGGCCGTGGTGTAGCTTGCCCAGCTCGGCGAGATCGGCCTCCCAGCTGCCCCCCAGCGGACCACCCGCGGCCAGCTTCCAGGGCAACCGCGGCGGGGTGGCGGCAGGGCGGACGAAACGGACCAGTACTTGACTCCCGCTCACCATCACGGTGTGCGCCCTGGGAGCGTTCAACTTGGCCAACATCGACAGCGCGGATTGCACCGCGACAGCCAGCGCCGGATCCCGCACCTCCCAGCTGCCCGGTGCCGTCCCGGAGCCCTCGCGGCGGCGGCGCCATTTCCTGCGCGCCACATCCGTGCCTGCCGCGACGATTCCGACAACGACACACGCAGCGGTCACCCACAACACGAGAACGAACGCCTGCTGGTGCATGGGTGGTTTCCTGCGCTCCTGTGTCGCCAGTTGGTGAAGTGGATGAAGACGGCCGGGTCAGTACCGGGGAAGACAGGCTTCGGCAGTCTCCCGGCGGGGGATGTGGCGCTGCGCGGGCACGGGAGCCCGCCGACACAGGGCCTCCTGGGAAGAGATGGTCCCGGTGTCACGGTCCACAACGGTCTCCTGCAACCAACCGGTTCCGCCACAGTCGCCGCATTCCGGATCATGCATCGTCATTTTCGGACCCTCCATGGTCGAGCATCGGGCGCAAGCGTCCCTACCTTCCGAACGGACGCACGACCGCGCTGGTGTTGACTCGAGTTCCGGACAGTTCCCATGGTCCCGGCCGACGCTGCCAATCGCGGTTCCAGCGAGGTTCGAGAGCCGAGGAAGAAAACAGCAGGTCAGGCGGATACGCAGCGGCCAAACCGCAGTTCGTACGGAGGAGCTACGGGGCCCGGAATCGGGTACGGACGCGCTGACCCGCAGGACCGGCAGCCACGTCCAATGTAGATCGCATCCTGCTGCGCCGATCGGCCTAGGCACGCGGCCGGTCCTGCGCGCGGGAGGACGGGTCGCACCACCCGACCTGCGCACGCACGCCGTCACCCCAGGTCTCCGTGGCCCTTCGATAGCATCGCGCCGGTGGAGCTCACCGGCTGAGCAGCACCTGATCAGTACAGCCAGGAAGGGATGGGGTCGGGATGACGTTGACCACGGGCAAGGTCGTGCGGTTCGACGAGTACAAGGGATACGGCTTCGTGGCACCGGACTCCGGCGGCGAGGACGTGTTCATCCACGTCAACGACCTCACGTTCGACAAGAGCCACGTGACGCCCGGTCTGCGGGTCCAGTTCGAGATCGAGGACGGGGAGCGCGGTCTCAAGGCGTCCAGGGTGCGCCTGCCGGAGTCGGAGGCCCGCCGGGCGGCGCCGATGAGCGCGACCAAACCCGTGGACGACGACATGTGCGATGTGCTCTCGGAACCGGAGTTTCTGGAAGAGGTCACGGAGATCATGCTGCGTGCCGCCCCGGCCATGACGGCCGGGCAGATCGTCGCGGTTCGCGAGGAGTTGACGCGCGCCGCGCGCGCCCGTGGCTGGGTGACCGGCTGAACGCATGGCGGCCATCCGCGCAGCAATTACGTGCGCGGATTCCCCTGTCGCGCATCTCGGCTTCGTCACTGTTCGTCGAACCGACATCCGGGCACCCGAATGGTGATGGTGACGTCGTAACTCGAACCTTCTTCATTATTGCGGTTTCCCCTTGAGTACAAGGGTTCGAGGACGGCGCACCAACCCGTCGGCGCGGCACTGCGCGGGTTTAGCGGTGCCACGAGTAGGGTAGGCTAACTAAACAAGGTGCCTTTCCGTTTCGAGTTGAGGTCGACGATGTCTTCTGTTGCCGCGCTGAACGCTACGCAGTCCGTCGCGCGCCTGGGCAGAAGCAAGCGTGTCGACGCCTGCGCGGCGGTGAGCGCAGGTCTCGGGGAGCCGTTGGCCGGAAGTGCGGGGACGACCCGCGCCTGGTTGCTGCTCGAACACCCCGGCCCGTGGCCGATCGGCGCGGTCGAGCAGGCGGTGGGGGGCGACCTGGTGGCCGAGATCCAGCGGAGGGCGCCCGGGGTACGAGTGGTGCTGATCCGCCGTTCCGGCGGGCGCGATGTTCAGCGCCCGATCTGCGTGCTGGTCTACAGCTTCGGCCCTTCGCCGTGGATGCGTCAGGCCCGCATCGGCGACTACCGCGAAGTCCTCGACATCGATCTCGAGGGCCTGGCCGCCGGGGTCGAACCTGACTTCGGACATCCGCGCTCGGATCCGCTGTTCACCGTGTGTACCCACGGGAAGCGAGATGCTTGTTGTGCCGAATTCGGCCGCCCCGTGCTTCGCGCGATCGGCGGCGAACACGACGAGGCATGGGAGTGCACGCACATCGGCGGGGACCGCTTCGCGGCCAATCTGGTGTGTTTTCCGCACGGCTTGTACTACGGCCACCTCAACCCGATCTCCGCTCTCTCGGCGGCGAACCGTTACCGCGACGGGCGTGTCCAGCTGGCGAACCTGCGCGGCAGATCCGGGCAGCCATCGTCAGCTCAGGCCGCCGAGCATTTCGTTCGGGAAGCGACCAATCTCGACGGCGTGGCGGACGTGGTCGCGGCCTCACCGATCGAGATGGGTGACGGCTTGGTCGAGGTCGTGGTGTCGGCCGGCGACCGGCGGTTCGCGGTATCGCTTCGGCGGGAGCCCGTGGGGCACGCGGTCACGGACGGTTGCGGCCAGGTCGAACCCGTGCAGCGGCAAGCATGGGCGTTGCTCGGGTTCGCGCACGACAACCGTGACGGTAACACCGTCCAGAAGGTGGACCAGGTCTTGGCACCCAAAACGCGCTTAGGTTAGCCTTGCCGAACTTGTCGCCCGAATGGGAGGCGTTGTCGACGAGGACGAAAGGCTTGCCGCATGCGCCGATCGATCGGCCTTTTTCTGGTTGCTCTGCTCCCACTGGCCGCCTGCTCCGGCCAAGCCGACGACGGCGAGGGTGCGGGAAACACCCGAACGGTTCAGCACGTCAAGGGGGAGACGCAGATCCCCGCCGCCCCGCAGCGGGTCGTGACCTTGTGGGCACCGACGCTGTCCGCGATGGTGGCGCTGGACGAGCCGCCCGTCGGCTACGCGTTCAACGAGGAACCCATCCACGGCGTGGATGTCCCCGAGGGCTACGACATCGGGCAGATGAAGCACGTCGGCCACTCACAGGAGCTGGATCTCGAGAAGGTCGCGGGGGTCTCGCCTGACCTCATCATCGCCACCGACCTGCACGAGGAGGTATACGACCAACTGTCCGGAATCGCCCCCACCGTGGTGCTGCGGTGGCCTGGGTCCAGCGGTTGGAAGCAGCATCTGACCGACGTGGCCGAGGTGCTGCAGCTGCGGGACAAGGCCGACGAGGCCGTGGCCGAGTACGACGCGCGGGTCGCGGAGGTCGCTGAGGCGGTAGGCGATCCGGGCGGAACCGAAGTGTCCGTTGTCCGCTTCCACACCGAAGAGCTCCGCCTCGAGGTGCGCAACTCGTTTGCCGGCCAGATCGTCGCGGACGTCGGGTTTTCCCGGCCCGCAGCGCAGGACGTAGCGGAAGAAGGCTCCGGATTCGTCCCGATCAGTCTGGAACGCTTGCCTGAAGCCGACGGCGACGCGATGTTCGCCTACACCATCGCCGACGGCGACGAGGACAAGCCCAACCTCCTCGAGCGGGCACGTCAGAACCCCTTGTGGGGCAACCTCGAAGCCGTGCGCAACGACCAGGTCCATCCGGTCGACTACAAGACATGGATCGCCAACAACTACATCGCCGCCCAAGCCGTCCTCGATGATCTCGAGGAAGCGTTCGAGTGACGCCTGCTCCGGCCGCGGCGCCACCGCGCGACCGGCAGCGCGGGGTCCTGCTCGCCAGTCAGTGGCGAGTCGCGGGAATGGCCGGTGCCGCGTGCCTGTTGCTGGCGGCGTGTTGCGCCAGCCTCGCGCTCGGTTCGGTCCCACTGCCGGTGGGCACGGTGTTCGAGGCGGTGTTCGCCTTCGACGGCTCGAATGAGCACCTCATCGTCCGCGAGATGCGGCTGCCACGCACGCTCATCGGACTCGGGGTCGGAGCAGCTCTCGCGGTCGCCGGTGGCCTGATGCAGGCGGTGACGCGGAACCCGCTCGCCGAACCCGGCATCCTCGGCATCAACGCGGGGGCGGCCTTCGGCGTCGTCGGCGCCGTTCACCTGTTCGGAGTCGTCAGCCCTACCGGGTACGTGTGGTTCGCCTTCGCGGGAGCGGCCCTCTCCGTCGTCGTCGTGTACCTGCTGGGTGGGACAGCCCGTTCGGCGACGTCGCCGGTCAAGCTCGCCCTCGCCGGCGTGGTGGTCACGATGTTGCTGCACGCCTGGACCACACTCGTGCTGGTCTTCGACCAGCGAACCCTGGACGAGGTCCGGTTCTGGCTGGCCGGATCGCTCGCGGGGCGTGGCGACACGGTGCTCGCGCTCACCGCGCCGCTGTTGCTGACCGGTCTCGCCGCGGGCCTGCTCGTCTCTCGTCAGCTCAACGCACTGAGCCTGGGCGAGCAGATGGCCTCGGCCCTGGGGCAGCGGACCGTCCGCGTGCGGATCAGCTGCGGCGCCATCGTCGTGGTGCTCGCGGGTGCGGCGGTCGCCGCGGCGGGGCCGATCGGCTTCGTCGGGCTCGCGGTACCGCACATCGCACGCGCGCTGGTCGGGCCGGACTACCGCTGGATACTGGCATACGGCGTGCTGCTCGGGCCGGTTCTGCTGCTCGTCGCCGATGTCGCCGGCCGGATCATCGCCCGTCCTTCCGAGGTCCAGGTCGGAATCGTGACCGCGGTGCTGGGCGCCCCCCTGCTCATCTGGCTCGTTCGGCGCAGGAAAGTGGCGAGCGTATGACGAGTGGTGCCGTGGATCGCAAGTCCGCCCGGCGCCGTGCGGGGCGGATTCCCGTGCGGCTGGTTCGCGTCCCGATCAGCACGCGGATCAGCGTCCGCACGCTGATACTGGTGATCGCGGCGGTCAGCGCCGCTCTGGCCACGACCATGTGGGCGTTGACGCTGGGCTCGACCGAGCTTGCGCTGTCCGAAGTCCTGCGGGCGGCGGCAGGCGCCCCCGCCGAATCCGGCCACGACTTCATCGTGAACTCGGTACGCCTTCCACGGGCGATGACGGCGGCACTCGTGGGCGGTGTGCTCGGTGTCTCCGGCGCGATCTTCCAAGCCCTGGTGCGCAACCCACTGGCGTCTCCGGATGTCATCGGCGTGAACAACGGCGCCGGATTGGTGGTCGTCTTCGCCATCGTCACGGCGTTGCCCACCGCGGTGATTCCGCTGGGGGCGTTCATCGGGGCGACGGTCACCGCCTTCGTCGTCTATGCGCTGACCTGGCGATCGGGAGTGTCGGGTACGCGCCTCGTGCTCGTCGGTATCGGGATCAACGCGATAGCGGGTGCGCTCACGACGCTGCTCATCGTCCGGTATCCGGTGGACCGGGTCTCACTCGCGGTGTGGTGGCAGGCCGGAACATTGCACGGCTCGGAGTGGGGCGATGTCATCGTTCTCGCGCTCGGACTTGCGGTGTTGCTTCCGGCGGGCCTGTGGTTCATCCGCCACGCGGGAATCCTGCAGTTCGGCGACGACGCGGCGCGAGCGCTCGGGGTGCGTGCCGAGTACGCGCGTGCCGCGTTGCTGGTCGTCGGCGCCGGGCTCGCGGCACTCGCGGTGGCGGCCGCCGGTCCGATCGGCTTCATCGCGTTGATCAGTCCGCACATCGCAAGGATGCTCGCCGGCCCGGCCACCGGTGGGGTCCTTCTCCTTGCCGGCGCCATCGGGGCGTGCATGCTGTCAGCAGCCGATCTCGTCGCGCAGCATGCGTTTCCCGTCGCGCTGCCGGTCGGTGTCCTCACGGCGGCCGTCGGTGCACCGTACTTCCTGTTCCTGTTGGCCCGTACGAATCGCTCATGAGTTCGGAATCGCCATGACCTTTGTCAGTCGTTTGCACACCGAGTCGCTCGATCTGGGTTACAAGGGCACCGATCTCATCGTGTCCGATCTGTCCCTGCAGATCCACAGCGGACAGATCACCGTGCTGTGTGGACCCAATGCCTGCGGGAAGTCCACACTGTTGCGCGCGCTCGCCCGGCTGCTCGAACCGCGTCGCGGGGTGGTGCACCTCGACGGCCAGAAGATCGCGACCCTGCCGACCAAAGAGGTCGCCACCCGGCTGGGGCTGCTACCGCAGTCGCCGTCGGCGCCGGACGGGATCACGTTGGAAGACCTCGTCGCGCGGGGCCGGTTTCCGTATCAACGGTTCTTCCGACAGTGGAGTGAGGAAGACGAGGCCGCTGTGGAGTCCGCACTGGCCATGACCAACACGACGGCGTTGCGGCACCGGCCGGTGGACGAGCTCTCCGGCGGGCAGCGGCAACGGGCCTGGATCGCCATGGCCCTCGCGCAGGAGACCGACATCCTGCTGCTCGACGAACCGACGACGTACCTCGACCTCGCACACCGGGTGGACGTGCTGGATCTGCTCGCCGAGCTGAACGAGACGCGCTCCCGGACCATCGTCATGGTGCTGCACGAGCTCAACGAGGCATGCCGCTACGCCCACCGCATCGTCGCGATGCGCGACGGCCGGATCCACGCCGAGGGCAGCCCGTCGGAGGTCGTCACCGCCGAGCTCGTCCGTGCGGTCTTCGACCTGGAGGCAGTGATCGTTCCTGACCCGATCACCTCGACACCGCTGGTGATTCCGGAAGGGCGGCGGCTCCGGCGGTCCGCGGGACGCCATGGACTACAGGACGTCGAGGGCGGTGTTGCCGGGGCGTGAAGACCGGGGTGGCGGCAGTACCGACGCGGACCGCCTTTGCCGGGCCTCCCCCGGACCGCACTTTTCCGGGAAAGTGCGAGGCCTTGCTCGTCACGCCGGTATGCCTGGCCGATTCTCGGATTCCCGGTACGGGCACCGGCCATCGATGGCCGGTGCCTGACCTGGTCCCGGCACCAGCTCGAACGCCAGCATCAGGCAGGCCACGAGCAGGTAGCCACGTGCGGAAGGGATGGCGAGATGTCCACCGGTTCGATGCTCGGGAGAGGCGCCGTTCCCGCTCCGAAACATCCGGGCGACGAGCTGATCGACGCGGCGCGCGTCCTTGCCAGAAACCGGCGGGGAGCCCGCCTTGGCTCCACCTGCGCTCCCCCGGAACCACTCACCGCGCGCGAACAGGAGGTGCTGTGCGCGGTCGGCCGTGGTCTGAGCCCCGCCGAGATCGCCGCCTCGCTGGCCGTTTCCGAGACCAGCGTGCAGGCCCGCCTATGGCGGATCATCAATCGCCTCGGTCTGAGCGACTGGGCCAGCGCCATCGTCTGCGCCTTCGACGACGCCGCCACCCCGGTTCAGAACTCGTTTCCTGCGGACACGGTCCCCCGGCTTCGGCTGTCGGTACTCGGCCCCCTACGGGCATGGCGTGGCCAGGAGCGGATCGACCTCGGGCCGGTTCGCCAGCAGGCCTTGCTGGCCGCGCTGGTGCTGCGCCCGGACGTGACCGTCAGCCGACGAGGGTTGCTCGACGCGGTCTGGGGGCTGGAACATCCGGCCGCGGAGGTGGTGCCCGTGTACGTGTACCGGATACGCAAGTGCCTGCGACGCGACGATGATCCCTGGGACGCGGTCATCGGCCGGGAGCGGGGTGGTTACCGGTTCGCCAGCCGCGGTGTCCAGGTGGACTCGACACGGTTGACCGAGATCACCGCCGAAGCGCGCGTTGCCCGCGACGGAGGCGATCTCGGCACCGCGGTGGGCCTGTACACCGGCGCACTCGAACTGTTCCGGGGCGAACCGCTGACCGGTCTGCCGGGCCCGTTCGCGGAAGGGGAACGGCGACGGCTCAACGAGCGCAGGATGACGTTGGTGTTCCAGAAGCTCGACTGGCAACTGCGGCTGGGCCGGCACGGCGAGGTGATCGACGAACTGTCCGCACTGACGTCGGCACACCCACACAGCGAGCCACTGGCCACGCTCTCGATGCGCGCCCTCTTCGACAGCGGTAGACAGTCCGACGCTCTCGCGGTGTTCGTCCGGCTACGCAATCGCCTGGTGGACGACCTGGGTGTGGAGCCGGGCGAGACGGCCAGCCGGATGCATGGTGTGGTGCTGCGCGGCGACGAAAGGGTCCGGCGTGACCGCACACGCGATGGTTGACCCGCCGGGTCACGTCGTGCGCACAATTTCGCGCCCGGCGTGACCCGGCGACGATCACGCGGTCACCAGGGACAACCCGTACGTCTGCAGAATCTCGTTCACCGGCTGGAACCAGGTCTCGCCGCCGGAACCGCAGTTGCCCCAGCCGCCGGACGTGACTCCCTGAGCCTGGTCACCGGTGATGAACGAACCGCCGGAGTCTCCTGGCTCCGCACAGACACTCGTCTTGGTCATCTGATGCACCGCGCCCTCGGCGTAGTTCACCGTCTCGTTGTGCGCCAGCACGGTGCCGCAGTGCCAGTGCGTCGTCGATCCGGACCGGCACACCGAGGTGCCGACCGGTGCCACCCACGAACCGCGGACCAGCGCGTCGCTCACCGTGCCCCAGCCGAGCACCACCGGCTCGGTCCACCAGCCGTGGCCGATGCCGACGAAGGCATAGTCGTCGCCGGGGAACGAGGAACCGCGGAACGAGCCCATCGCCGAGCCGTCCCAGCCGGTCACCGAACTACCGGCGCGACCACAGTGGCCCGCCGTCACGAAGCCGCCGTGCACCGAGAACCCGATCGAACACCGTACGTTCCCGTTGATATAGAAGGGATCACCACCGACCGTACCGGCCGCGAGGGACACCGGCTTCGGCCCGGTCTCCACGGTCACCGGCCCGGCCGCGCGGGCACGGGCGAGAAACGCGTCCAACTCGGCACCCGATGCTCCATCCTGGACAGTGACCACCACACTGCCGAGCCGGTGATCGGCACGCCAGCCACTGATCGCTGCCGGCGCCGGAGCCTGCTCGACACCGGCATCGATCGCGGCCTTGACCGCATCCAGCCGTGCGGCGCTGATCTCGGCTGGTGCTGTCACCGCACCGGTCCTCTCCACCGATTCCGCCACCGCGGAATCGGTAAGGCCGACGACGAGCTTGCCAAGGGCAGGATCGAACCAGGCACCGCCGAACGCGGCACCCGCCGCCTGCTGCGCGGCGGGCAGCACCCGGCTGGCAACGGCTTCGTCGGCCAGCCGGGTGCGTGCCTCCGCCACCGTGAGGCCGAGATCGCGTTGCATCGCCGAGACGAGCCCCGGGGACATGGCGGCACCAGCGGTGCCGATGGCGGTTCCGGTGGTGATGGCGGTGAGCGCAAGACAGGCCGTTGCGGCCAGCGAAAGTAGCGTTCGACGCATCAGAACTCCTTATGGGTGGGGTCCGGGAGTACGACGTGCCCAACAGAGCTTGGGTTGACGTCTGATTATTGTCTAGACCATTTCGGTCAGATTCCGCGATGGAACGTCACGGTGAAACCGCTGCACTCCCGGCACTGCCGCACGACCTGGTTTCCCGGCTCGGTGTCGTGTTTGGACCAGGAGTAGGCCTTCGGGCAGCGACTCGCGACGGCATCGCTGTACGGAGTCCTGGCGTCCCGGTTGGGACTGGTACACAAAATCGCCCTACCGGTTCCGTCCCTGGTCAGGTTCTCGGGCGGACAGACTTCCAGCAACCGGTTCGAGCAGCCGACATCCTCGCACTCGGTGGAGTCCGGCGGCACCCTGGCGTCGCGAGGCTCGATGGTGATCGGCAGGGACACGGCGTTGACGTAGCTGACGTTGTACCAGGGAGCCAGCCCGTCGTTGCGGTCGAAGTTGAACTCCGCCAGACTCGCCGGCTGCTCGCCCGTGACACACCGGTCGGCCAGGTTCCCGCAGTCCCCGACCACACAGTGGAACGTGCTGCCGGGGCTGCCGGTACAGCCCTGGCGGGCGAAGAACTTGCCACGCCAGTAGGCCGGGTCACCGGACTCGGGGATGGTGACGGTCGCCTGCTGGCTGTCGTGCAACATGGGCAGCCCGGTGAGATTTCGCGATCCGTCGGCGTTGACCGCGCTGCCGATCCAGATCGGTTCACCGGAACGGTTGACGAAGGTGACAGTGTGATCGGCCGCCGCCGTCGCCGTGCCGGTGCTGACGGCATTTCCGGACAGTGCGGCCGCGACCGTCATCAGGGCCAGCGCCGCGGACAAGATCCTGCGCATTTTCCGCCTCCTGGGCTGCTTGGTGCTCGCCATCGACTTTGGCCCGCCTGTGCCTTTCCGGTCTTCACGGTCCGACCACAGAACTTTCGTCGGGTTCCGCACGACAAAGCGAGACAGGCTTGCGCCGAGCCGGTTGACGCACTCGTTGCCATGCTTATGCTCGCCATGTGCCGAAGCAGTCCATGGCGACGCCGTCGCACGTCTGGCGCAGTCGCGCAGTCGCATCAGCACCGGCGACTCAGTGCCCGTCCACTCTGGCGATGACATTGACGAACGCAGGCAAACACCTCCCCCACGCCGTCCGGCAGGCCGAACGGGCGCTGTCCGACTCGCGCTGCCTCCGCAACGCCGACTGTGTCTTCGACGCACTGACCGGACTCGTGCTCGCCGGTGAACTGGTCATCGCGAACGACGCCGTGACACACCTGGAACACCTCGGCCGCCCGGACAGCTCCTTCACCGACCGCCTCACCCTCGTTCGCGGCCGGACGGCCCGCCGCCTTGGCGACCTGGACACCGCATGGAACCTGTACGAGTCACTGCACACAACGGTCAGCGATCCGGCACTCAGGCCAACCGTCGTCGCCGAAACCACAGAACTACTCCGCGATCGGGGCGAGCCGGTCGCCGCGCGGGCCGTGCTGACCGAGCATGGCGTGGATCGGCGAGGCCGGGAACCACCTCGAAGACCTGAGCTGCTGTGTGCCCGCGGGGCGATCACCATGGCCGCAGGCGACTTCGGTGCGGCGCTGGCCGATCTGCTGGCCTGCGGGCAGAAACTGCTCCGGCGGGGCGTGCTCAACCCCGCGAGCTCGCCCTGGCGGCGCAGGGCGGCCTGGTGTGCCCATCTCATGGGCAACGCGCGGCTGGCGACCGAGCTCGCGGAAAAGGACCACAACGCTGCCCTGCTCTGGGGCGAGCCGCGGACCATCGGGCTGGCGCTGGCCACCCTCGCCGTCGTCACCGGCGCCGAGAACGAGATCGAGTTGCTCAGCGAGTCCACGGAACTCCTCGAGACTGCCGGAGCGGGGTTCGAACTCGGCGAGATCTCCTACGGGTTCGGCAGAAAGCTCGTACACAATGGCCAGCAGGCCTTCGCCCGCGAACAGTTCAACAAGGCTGTCGCCCAGTTCCGGCGCTCCGGGAACCTCCACCGCACCGCACGGGCCGAGGCCGAGCTCGCGCAGCTCAGCACGCCGCCCGAGGCAGAACTCACGCGCAATGAAATGCGAATCGCGAGTCTGGCAGCCGTGGGTTACAGCAACCGCGACATCGCCGCGAAGCAGTTCCTCGCGGTCCGCACGGTGGAGTGCCACCTGTCCCAGATCTACCGGAAACTCGGCCTCCGCTCCCGGGACGAACTCCGGACACGGATGTTCGATCAGGTCGGCACCAGCGTGCCGGACACCACGGCTTTGCCGTACGTGCCCGGCGGCATCGCCCTCGCCGCCATGGCCGGTGCACCATCACCGGAGCGGGCCTGTGCCCTGCGCGCCGTCATGCTGGCGAACCAGGGCAGCGATCGAGCGGATGTCGTCCGGGATGCCGTGTTCGTCCTCCAGGCTCCGGACGGACGCGACCTGCTGTCCTTCTGGTGCGCCGTTCTGGCCCTCTTCCACGCCGGTGCGACGGATCTCGCCGCACAGCACTGTGATCGCGCCGCGGCTACTCCCCACCCGGACGCGGACGAGGTGTACCGGGAGTGCGTGACCGCACTGCGGGGGCGACTGGCCTGGCTGCACGGCGACCCGGCGACGGCCGCGGATCTCCTGCGCGGTGTGGCCGACCGCAACGTCCATCCACCACTGCGCGATCTGCTGACGGCCTGGCAGGTAGCCGCCTCGATCGACCTCGGCGACCTCGACGAGGCCCACAGCCTGATGCTGAAAGACAGTTACCACCCTTCCGCACCCGACTTCGCCGACGCGCCGGAACTGTTCGCCGCACTGGGCAGCCTGGAACTGGCGGCTCAGCGCCACGACATAGCCCGGGCGGCGTTCCTCGCCAGTGGAAGCCTGCTCACCGCGGCCGGGGTCCGCAATCCCGCCGTCATTCCGTGGCGGTCGCAGGCCGCGCTGTGCGCGGACGCCACGGGACGGCGCAGGCTGGCGGTGGTTCTCGCCAACCGGGAACTGATGCTGGCTCGACGATGGTCCGACACGCGGACGGTGGGTGTGGCGACCCACGCCTGTGCCGTGGTGGTGGGTCGGACACCCGACGACGTGCGCGAAGCCGCCGACATCCTCGCCGACTGCCCGGCGAGGGGGGAGTTTCTGCGGGCGCGCTACGACTACGCCCAGTTCCTCAGCTCCGCTCGCCGGTACGGGGAAGCCCGAGCGGTGCTGCGGACCGTCGGCGACCACGCCGCGAAGTACGGCTACCGAAGATGGTCCGACCAGGCGAAGGCGACACTGCACCGGCTGACCCAGCAGGCCAGGACCCGTCTGACCACACAGGAATGCAAGATCGCGGAACTCGCGCGGGCCGGGCTGAGCAACCGCCGCATCGCCGAACAACAGCGCCTGACCCTGCGAACCGTCGAATTCCACCTGTCTAGCGTCTATCGCAAACTCGGAATCTCCGGCCGGCGTGAGCTCGCGATCGTACGAACTCCCGCACCCGACCAGCCGGAGGCACCATGACTTCATTCGTCCGCGGGCTCGCGGTGACCGTGCTGGCGCTGCTCAACACCCTCGCGTTGTGCTCCTCGGCCGCCTCCACCGAAGCCCTGGCCGGCAAGAAGGGGGTCAGCGTGAACACCGTCGCCGGGGTGAACGAAGCCCTTCGCGACGTACGTGTCGACTGGTTCTACAACTGGGCCGCTGATCCGCAGGGCGTCGCAAAGCCGGGCGATACCGAGTTCGTGCCGATGATCTGGGGCTCTGGTTCGGTAACCCCCCAGCAGTTGGAGAGGGCCAAGTCGCTCGGCACCACCCTCCTGGGATTCAACGAACCGGACATGGCCGGACAGGCGAATATGTCGGTCGAGCAGGCTCTCACGCTGTGGCCCCAACTCGAGTCGACGGGGATGCGCCTCGGCGCTCCCGCGGTCGCCTTCGGCGGCGACCAGCCCGGCGGCTGGCTCGACCGGTTCATGAGTGGTGCCGCCGCCCGTGGTTCCCGGGTGGACTTCATTCCCCTGCACTGGTACGGCAGCGACTTCTCCCCGGCCGCGGTCGACCACCTCCGGGGATACCTGCGGGCCGTCCACGAGCGATACGGCAAGCCGATCTGGCTCACCGAATACGCACTTATCGACTTCACCCACGGCACACCGCGCTATCCGACGGAGGAAGAGCAGGTCGCCTTTGTCAAGAACTCGACCGCCATGCTCCAGGGGCTTCCGTTCGTCGAGCGCTACGCCTGGTTCACCCTGTCCACCGCGACCGCACCCACCGGCCTCTACGACGACGCCCGCGCCAACGCCAGTGGGACGGCCTACCGCTCAGCAGGCTGATCCCGCCGAGCGCCCTGCTGACCTACGGCAGTTGGAGCGTTCGTCGTCCTGATTGGATGGTTGTGCGGCACCGGCGACCGCGGCGCCCGGAGCACGCGGGCCGCATCTAGGGTGAGATCGTGCACGGGCGGTCGATCGGTATCGCGGGAGGCGACAGGACATGACGTTCGCCGTGGGGATCTTCGACCTTTTCACCTACACGGTTCCTGGCTTGTCCTACCTGTCACTGTTCACCTATTTGGCTTGGCGGTTCGGTCTGGTCGACGTCCAACTGCTCGGCAGGTCGAACACGCTCGTCCTGGTGATCGGTGTCGTCGTGGTGTCCTACGTCCTCGGCCATGTCGGCGAGGGGATCAACGCCATTCTGCGACGCATGGTTCGCCGGCGGGAACTGCCCAGTGGCGCCGATGCTCGTACCGAGTTCGTCGGCCGAGTCCCGGCCGCCGTGGGAAGGTCCTTCGTCGATGCCGACCGGGCCATCCTCCTGGCGGCCATATCCTTACACGAACGGGAACTCGTCGCCGAAATCGACCGGCTCAGGGCGAGTGGGCTGATGATCCGCGGAATCGGCGCGACATTCGTGCTCGGCGCGGGAGTAGCGGCTGTGGAAGTGTTCACCGGCGGACGCTGGCTCATCGCCTGCCTCGCACTCTTGACGCTGTCACTCATGGCCATCGCGTCGTTGCTCCAGTCGCGGAAGATGCACCGATGGGCGGACCTGCGAATACTCGAGATCTGCTTCTGGATCCCGGACATCGACGAACGACTGCGAGCTCAGCAGTTGACAACGAAAGCCGCATAGGCGAGCGCCGATTCGCGGGCGCCTGGGCAGCCGTTGACCTGTCACGACTGTCCGGCGCCCTTCGGTCACGTCTCGGCGGCGGCGACGAACTCCTCCTCGTCCGTGTCTCCGCTGGCGGGTTGCCCGGCGTCGTCGTCCTCGCCGTCCTCGGCGGCGCCGGCCTCATCCGCCCCGCGTAGCAGCAGCGCAACCGCGACCATCGCCAGGGCGATTCCTGCTCCGACGGCGAACGCCAGCTTCATCCCGCTCAACTGCGCCGGCGCGGCAGCGACGCCGTCGGCGACCAGGTGGCCGGAACGCGCGGACATCACGGTCACCACCAGTGCCGTACCGAACGCCGCGGCGAGTTGCTGCAGTGTTCCGAGCATCGAGCTGCCGTGCGAGTACAGGTGCTGCGGGAGCGCGCCCATGCCGAGGGTGAAGACAGGGGTGAACGTCGCTGCCAGGCTCACCATGAGCAGCGCGTACAGCCCCAGGACCTGCCAGTAGGAGGTCGTCATCGAGATCTGGGTGAATCCGCCCAGGGCCAGCACCACGCCGATCGAGCCGGGGAGCACGAGCGGCTTGCTGCCGAAGCGGTCGAACAACTTGCCGACGGTCGGTCCCAGCAGGCCCATGGCCAGGCCGCCCGGCATGACCAGCAGGCCCGTTTCGAGCGGACTGAGCCCACGCAGGTTCTGCAGGTACAGGGGCAGCAGGATCATCGATCCGAGCATCGCCATGAACGCGATCGCCATGAGGGTCAGCGCCAGCGCGTAGGTGCGGTACCCGAGAGTGCGCAGGTCCATCAGCGGCACACCCTTGCGCTGCAGCGTGAGCTGACGGACCGCGAACACGGCGATGGCCGCCAGCCCGGCGACGACGACGCCGATACCGATCCCGATCTGGCCGTCGGCCTCCCCGAACCTGCTCAGGCCGAACACCAGGCCGCCGAAACCGAGTGCGGCCGTGCTGACGCTGAACCAGTCGATGGAACTCACCTGCGGCTCACCGATGTTGTCCAGCTTGCGGAGCCCGGACCAGCCCACCAGTGCCGCGATGGGCAGCACGACCACGAACAGCAGGCGCCAGGAACCGAACTGCAGTATCAGTCCGGACACGGTGGGCCCGAGCGCGGGCGCCACCGAGATCGCCAGGGTGACGTTGCCCATCACCCTGCCGCGATCGTGCTGCGGCACGACGATCATCAGGGTGGTCATCAGCAACGGCATCATCACGGCCGTGCCCGCGGCCTGCACGATTCGGCCCAGCAGCAGCACCTCGAAGGTCGGCGCGACGGCGGACAGAGCGGTCCCCGCGAGGAACACCCCCATCGCGGTCGCGTACGCCTGGCGCGTGGTGACCCGCTGCAGGAACCAGCCGGTGATCGGAATCACGGCGGCCATCGTCAGCATGAACGCGGTGGAGACCCACTGTGCCGACTGCTCGGTGACATTCAGGGAGTCCATCAGCCGGGGAATGGCGTTGATCATGATGGTCTCGTTGAGGATCACCACGAACGTGGCCAGCACCAGCAGCCGCACCACGGCCGGTGTGCGCCCCGCTCGCACGGCCGGTCGTTCCTGAATCGCATCTGACATGGCAGTACCTCGCTGGGTCCTCGGTCACCGTCGCCTCGCAGCAAGGCCGCCGGCACGGACTGGATGGGTGTCACCGATACAGACCGGCACGCTTGGTCAAACTCATCGGCGGTCGCGAGTGTTCCTCATCCTCGCGCGAACCTCATCCGAATTTCGATCACACCCAACGCGGCGCTGATCGTTTTCGCTACGAGTTCAGTCTTGCCTCCGCGACGGCGGAGTCAGCGCGCGCAGTGTCCGCTGCAGCCGGGCGAGCGCGGGGGGCGCGTGCTGGCCGACGGCGTCGGTGATCTCGTCGAGGACGGCCCAGTACTGCTGTTTCTCTTTCCAGTCGATGGTGATCGAGGCGATTCGCGCGGTGCCGCAGCGCACCGCCAGGCGAATACCCACCACGGTGTGCTCACCTTCGTAGGCCGGCTGGTCATCGAGGCATCGTGCGGCGGCCAGTTCTTCGAGTAGCGCGGCGTGCTCCGCCCGGGCGGCGACGTACGGATCCGGTCGGCGGTCCCGCACGGCGTCAGCGGTCCGCTGCAGGGTCATGGCGACAAGTGCCACGATCCCGGCCTTGACGACTTCCTTGATCACCGGCTCCCCGACCGCCAGCGCGGCCACTGGTGCGGCGCCGACGGCGACGCCCACGAGCACGGCGATCTTCACGATGAACCGAAGCAGGCGGTCCAGCAGCCCGTGGTCCTGCGCGGCCTCCGCCTGCCACAGCTGTGTGCGCAGCTGCTCGACCCCCTTCAGCGCCGCATGTCGCTCACCCGGGCTCAGTCCGCCGTGCCGGACGAGTGACGCGACCACGGTGTCGACGTTCTCTGACGGCAGGTCGAGGATGTCCGCCACCTCATCGAGCGGCAGAGCGGCCAGACTCGACATCGCCACCAGCTGTGGCATGGCCTCTTTGACGGTTTGCCGGGAGCGTCCGCGGGCGGACAGCCGCAGCTGCGCCTCGGCATTGGTGAGCAGGTTGTCGAGATCGCCGACAACCTCGCGGAGCGCACGGCCGGCGAGCCGGGTGTCGCCGACCGCGCGGGCGGCCGCACGGGTCTCCTCGTGCTCGAGTAGGTGATCCAGGGCAGGTGGGCCGGCCGGGGAGGTCATCTCCTCCGGACGCACACGCCGGTCCCCCACCACACCGGCAACGGGCTTCTCCGGGGGCTTCGCTGGCCGCGCGTCCAGCCGCTCGGCCTCTTGGCGCGCCCGCGCGACGACGGAAGTCTCCTCGGCCTGTTTGCGCCGGAGATCGTCGAACAAGTCCCGTCGCTGCGGACCAGGCGTGAAGTAGCTCATCGTCCCCCCTGCGAACAGCCGACACACTATTCAACCGCGAGATCGAGCTCGCTCAGTCGCGCCTGGCAGGTTACGGCCAGTGCCGGGGATTGACATGCAGCCGTCTGGCTGCCTAAAGTTGAAGGCAGCCAGACGGCTGCATGTTGGGAAGTGCGAGATGGACGAGGTGTTCAAGGCGCTGGCCGATGCCAGTCGTCGCCGGTTGCTCGACGATCTGAACGCACGCAACGGGCAGACCCTGCGGGAGTTGTGCGCGGGGCTGGACATGGCGCGGCAGTCGGTCAGCAAGCATCTGGCCGTGCTCGAGGCGGCCAATCTGGTGACCACCGTCTGGCGTGGCCGCGAGAAGTTGCACTACGTCAACGCCGAGCCGATCAACGCGATCGCCGAGCGCTGGATCGACCGCTATCACCAGGGACGAATCGACGCGCTCACCGATCTGAAGCAGGCATTGGAGCAGGAGTCCATGAGCGACAACGAGTTCGTGTACACGAGTTACATCAAGACCACGCCGGAGCGGCTGTGGCAGGCGTTGACCGACCCGGCGTTCACGAAGCGGTACTGGGGTTGCGAATTCACCTCGGACTGGACCGCGGGATCACCGATGACCTGGCACCAACTCGGTGAGCAACTGGAAGATCCCGAGCAGGTCGTGCTGGAGTCGGAGCCGTATCGGCGGCTGTCGTACACCTGGCACACATTCACGCCGGAGTTCGCCAAGTCGGTCGGTCTCGACAACGAGGTGTCAGCACGCGTCGCGGCCGAGCCCCGGTCGAAGGTGACCTTCGACATCGAGCCGGCCGGGGAAATGGTGAAGCTGACGGTGATACACGAAGGATTCGCGCCGGGCAGCACGGTGCTGGAGATGGTCAAGGGCGGGTGGCCGTCGATCCTGTCCAGCCTCAAAACGCTTCTCGAGACCGGGGCGCCGTTGCCCGAGCCGGTGGAGTGAGCGGCCGGCTCAGCCCGCGGAGACGGGCCACCGCAACGGCAGGTGCGTCACGCCGTTGATGAAGTTCGAGGTGAGTCGCGTCGGTGGACCCGCGAGTTCCACCTCGGGCAGCCGGTCGAGCAGTTCGGTGAAGAAGATCCGTAGCTGCAACCGGGCGAACTGGGCGCCAAGGCACACGTGCGGTCCCTGCCCGAACGCGAGATGTTCGTTGCCTTCACGGGTGATGTCGAAGCGGTGCGGCTCGGGGAAGGCGCGTTCGTCGAAATGCGCGGACACGTGGTAGACCACCACCTTGTCGCCGCGCCGGATGCGCTGCCCCCGCAGCCGCACGTCCTCGGTGGCCGTACGGCGGAAGCTGAGCACGGGCGGATGCCACCGCAGCATCTCCTCGACCGCGCCCGCTAGCAGCGCACGGTCCGCGCGCAGCCGCCGGTACTCCCGCGGGTGCTCCGCGAGCGCCAGCACACCACCCGGCAGCGCGCTGCGCACGGTGTCGTTGCCTGCGATCACCATGAGGAAGAAGAACATCTCCAGTTCGGCGTCGTCGAGCGAGCGGCCGTCCACCTCCGCCTGCACGAGCGCGGTCATCAGGTCGTCCCCCGGCCGGGCCCGTTTCCGCTCCGCGAGGCGGTGCGCGTAGTCGAACATGTCCCGCAACATCGCGGGAGAGCGCGGGTTCACCGGTTTTCCGTCGGGCCCACGCACCACCTCGGCATGCTCGGGGTCCTGGTAGCCAATCACCCGGTTCGTCCAGTGCAGCAGCAGTTCCCGGTCCTCGAGCGGGACACCGATGAGGTCGGCCAGGTTCGCCAGCGGAAAGTCGTCGGTGACGTCCACCGGAAGATCACACCGACCACGCGCGGCCACCCGGTCGAGCAGCACACGGGCACGCTCGGCGATGGTCGCGGCGGACCGTTCCAGCCTGCGGCGGGTGAAGACGGCCGACACCAGCCTGCGCAGCCGCAGATGCTCGGGCGGGTCCATGTTGAGGATCATCCTGCGAATGAAGGCCAGGTCGGCGGGTTCCGGATCGCGGATCTGCGTCGCGCCGAGCCAGGACGAGAACAGCTCCGGCGTGCGCAGCACGTACCGGACGTCGTCGTAGCGGGTGATCGCCCAGTATCCGGGCCCGGCGGGCCAGTCGAGCACCTCGTGCTCGTCCTGCCAGGCCACCGGCGCCGTGTCGCGCAGGTTCCGGAAGGCTTCGTGGGGCACCCCTGCGCCGAAGACCCGCGGGTCGAACACGTTCGGCAGGCCGGCGGCCGCCGTCATCACCGCGCTCCCAGGAAGTCCTCTATCGCGGTGGCCAGGGCCACCGGTGTCTCGTCGATCGCATAGTGCCCGGCGTTGCCGAAGACCACGATCTCGCAGTTCGGGTACCACTTCTCGAACGTCGCCCGCATGGTGTCCGCGCCCAGCGCTGGGTCGTGCTCGCCCGCGATGACCCGGACGGGCACGTCGCGGCCCTCGATCTCGCCGTGGAAGTCCGTCCGGGCCCACGCCTGGAGATACTCGGCGATAGCCCTCGGGTCCGAATGCTCCAGCGAGTGGCGGACCGTCGCGTCCAACCAGGTCCCGGTGAGGCGGTTGCCCGTCGTGAAGTCGATGATCGCGCGCCGGTTGCCCGGACTGTCGGCCGCGCCGGAGAACAGCTCCCAACTCTGCTCGTCGAAGGGCACACCGCTGGCGGGAACCGGTGAGATGCCGACGAGCGCACGCACCCGATCAGGCGCGTCCGCCAGCACCCGCTGCATCACGCTGCCGCCCATCGAGTGACCGACGAGCGAGAAACGGTCGAGTCCCAGCTCGTCCGCGAGGCCGATGACGTCGGCCGCGGCCTCGGCGATCGAGTACTCCCCCGGCTCCGATCTGCGCGCTCCGTATCCCCGGTAGTCCGGGAAGAGATAGCTGAACCGCTCTCCGTCCAAATAGGGCTGCAGAGGCCGCCATGCGCTCGCGGAACCGAACCATCCGTGCAAGGCGATGACGGCGTGGGCTCCATTGCCGACACGCTGGACTTCACTGGCCACGCGTCCTCCGAGTGCTATATTCGCTCCATTGGTGCTGCTTTCGCACCCTGCGAGGTGAATGGTGAAACACGCCACACACGGTGTCAACCGTCCGCCGTCCGCCTACTCCCAAACTCTGGGGCGGGGATTGCGGGTGCTCGAGATCCTGCGTGAGAACCCCGGCGGGCTCGGCGTGAACGGGATGGCCGCGGCGCTCGGCGCGCACCGCACGGTCATCTACCGGCTGCTCGGCACGCTGCGGGCACACGGACTGGTGGCGCAGGAGGCCGATGGTCGGTTCCGGCTCGGCGCGGGCCTGCTCGAACTCGCCGGCGGCGTGCGTGCCGACCTCCGGGTTGTGGCCGAGCCCCGGCTCGCGGAGCTGGCGGACGACGTGGGCGCGACGGCGTTCCTGACACTCGCCGAGGGAGACGAGGCGGTCAACACCTGCTCCGTCGAACCGCGTCGCGCGCAACTGCACGTCGGCTACCGGGTCGGGGTGCGGCATCCGCTCACCGTGAGCGCCGCCGGTATCTCGATCCTCGCCGCCCGGCCGCCCGCCGCGGGTGAGCGCGCCGCGATCGCCCGCGCTCGCGAACGTGGTTACGCGATAACCGCGGGAGAACTGGAACCGGGTGCGTGGGGGCTGGCCGTCGCGCTTCCCGTGCGAGACGGCGAAGCGGAGGCCAGTGTCGGCGTGGTGGCGCTGACCGAGTTGGACACCGAACGGGTGGCCGGCGCTGTCCGCGCGACGGTGCGGGCGATCGCGTCGCAACTGATGTAGGGCCCGGCACCAGGCATGCCGCCGCAGCCGCGGGGGCGGGTGGCACGCTACGAGACCGACGTTGACGGAGGGGACGGGTCATGAAGGTCGTACTGCCGGGCGGCACCGGGCATATCGGCGGGTTCCTGAGCCGGGCGCTGGGCGCGGCCGGACATGAGGTGGTGGTGCTGAGCCGCCGGGCCGGCCTCGGGAACGCGCCCGGTGTCCGCCATGTTCGCTGGGACGGCCGGACCGCGGGGCCGTGGGCCGACGAACTCGATGGCTGCGATGCGGTGATCAACCTGGCCGGTCGCAGCGTGAGTTGCCGCTACAGCGAGGTGAACCTGCGGGCGATGATGGACTCGCGCGTGGAGTCCACCCACGCCGTTGGCGAGGCGATCGAGAGGGCAGTCAGGCCACCGCGGGTATGGCTGCAGATGAGCACCGCCACCATCTACGCGCACCGCTTTGACGCCGCCAACGACGAGGCGACCGGCATCATCGGCGGCGCCGAGCCCGACATCCCGCAATACTGGGCGTTCAGCGTCGAGATCGCCAAGGAATGGGAGAAGGCACAACAACGGGCCGCCACACCGCACACGCGCAAGGTCGCGCTCAGAACGGCCATGGTGATGAGCCCGGATCGCGGAGGAATCTTCGATGTGCTGCTCCGGATGGTCCGGCTCGGCATCGGGGGCCCGGTGGCCGGAGGAGCTCAGTTCGTGTCCTGGATCCACGGCCGCGACATGATCCGCGCGATCGATTTCCTGCTGGAAAGGGACGACCTGCACGGGCCGGTCAACCTCGCCGCGCCCGCACCCCTGCCGCACCGCGACTTCATGCGCGCGCTCCGCGCCGCGCGTGGTGTTCCGATCGGCCTGCCCGCGACCAGATGGATGACCGAGATCGGCGCGTTCGTCCTCCGCTCCGACACCGAACTCCTCCTCAAGAGCCGCCGGGTGACCCCCGGCCGCCTGCTCGACGCGGGCTTCTCGTTCGACTTCCCACACTGGCCGGACGCGGCAGGCGACCTGGTACGGCTGACCAGGAAACAGCGGACCGGCTTACGGTGACCTTGATCCATCGCGACAGCCGCGCGGCATCCCACGAGGGGCCGTGAACGGCCCCAGCGCCATGCTCCCGCTCAGGTCGCGGGTGGGTGCGGGGGCCGCCGCGAGCTCTGCTCTTCGGCGGCCCCGCGACCCGGCCGTTCCCCCGCCGTCTGTGGGTCAGGAGAACTGGATGCCCCCGTCGATCATCACCGACTGACCGGTCATGTAGTCCGAGTCCCTCGAGGCGAGATAGGACACGAAGCCGGCCACATCCTCGGGAACCGACACCCGGCCGAGGTGGATCAGTTCGGAGTACTTCTTGATGGCCGCGCCCTTGTTCAGGCCCTCGTTCTCCGCCAGCTTCTCGTCAATGTGGTCCCACATGGCCGTGCCGACGATGCCCGGGCAGTACGCGTTGACGGTGATGTCGTACTGTGCCCATTCCATCGCAGCCGCCTGAGTAAGCCCACGCACGGCCCACTTGGAGGCGGAATAGGCCGCGAGCAGCGGGAACGGCCGGTAGGCGACGATCGACGCCGCCCCGATGATCTTCCCGCCACCGCCCTGTTCGATCATCTGCTTTGCCGCGGCCCGGTAGCAGAGGTAGACACCGCGCAGGTTGATCGACATCAGCCGGTCGAAATCCTCGGGTTCGGTGTCCAGCAACGGTTGCACATCGGCTACCCCGGCGTTGGCGACCATCACGTTCAGCCGCCCGAGATCGGTCGCCACGCGATCGACCATCGTCTGCACGGCGTCCGGATCGGACACATCCGCCACGACCGTTGCCGATCGCCTGCCCATCGCCTCGATCTCGGTGGCGACCTCCTTGAGCTGGCCACTGTTCGTCTCGATGTCGTTGACCGCGACGTCGAGACCGTCCGCGGCCAGCCGCAGAGCTATGCCCTTGCCGATACCTCGAGCAGCACCCGTGACGAGCGCGACTCGCGGTGATCCTTCGTGTACGTCCATGATCTACTCCATTTCGTCGAGCAAGAAATACGGGCTATTCCACGTTCTCCACCGACATTTCGCCGAGCCGGGACCAACCGTCCTGCGGCAATGCGGCATTGATGATCAGTGGGGTTTCGGTGAGATACGGCGGCAGCGTTCGCTGTGCGGTCTTGAAGTGCGCGGAGTTCACGTGCGCCGCACCGGCGTCCTCGTCTCGGAAGGCCTCGACCAGAACGTACTCGTTCGGGTCTTCCACGCTGCGAGCCCAGTCGTACCAGAGGCACCCTGGTTCACCGCGCGTTGCGCTGGTGAAAGCGCCGGCGATTTCCGGCCACTGATCGGCATACTCGGGCTTGATCCGGAATTTCGCCGTTATAAAGATCATTCTTTTCCTCGATGCTTGTTCGGAGACGGGTCAAGGGGTGAGGATCGCGCGGCCGCGAATGCGGCCGGCGTCGAGGTCGTCGAGGGCGTCCTGGAAGTCCTCCAACGCGTACTTGGCGGTGTGCAGCCGGACTTTTTCCTGTGCGGCGAGGGTCATCAGCTCACACAGGTCCGTGTAGGAGCCGACGAGGTTTCCGACGAAACTGACTTCGCTGGAGATGATGTCGATGGTCGGGATGTCGAGGTTCTCGCCGTAGCCGACCACGTGGTATTCACCGGCACGGCGCAGCATTCGCGCACCGTCTGTGGTGGCACCACCCTCCCCGACGAAGTCGATGACGCATTCGGCGCCGTTCCCGCCGGTCAACTCGAGCACTTCCGCGACATGCCCGCCGTCCGCGACGATTCCGTGATCGGCCCCGATCGCCGTCGCCAGCTTCACGGCTTCGGCATTGCGGTCGACGATGACGAGTTCGGCCGCGGTGAGTGCCCTGAGTACCTGGATCCCGATGTGCCCGAGTCCCCCGGCGCCGATCACGACACACCGATGCCCCGGCCGGAGTGTGCGCGCGGCCTTCGCCGCCGCGTGGTAGGCAGTCAGACCCGCGTCGGCGAGGGCAGCGACATCGGCGGGCTCCAAGGAGTCGTCGATGCGGACGACACTGCGCGCGGACGTCTTGAGGTACTCGGCATACCCACCCGCCGTGTCGATCCCGGGGAACAGGGACTGGCGGCAGTGCACGTCGTCACCCGAACGGCAGGCGGAACACAGACCGCAGGTGATCAGGGGATGCACGATCACCTTGTCGCCTTCGGTGACGTTGGTGACCGCGCTACCCACCGCGTGTACCCATCCCGCGTTCTCGTGGCCGATCGTGTAAGGAAGGGTCACGCCTGACTTCTGTGCCCACTGACCTTCGAGAATGTGTATGTCGGTTCGGCAAACCCCGGCCCCGCCGATCTTGACGATCACGTCGTGCGGCGCGGTGACCTCCGGTGCGGGCAACTCCGTCATACGGAGCTTCTCCCCGTATCCGACGACCTGGACTGCTTTCATGGTTTCTCCTTGAGGATTGTCCGCACCTATGTGTCCTGTGTGGACGAAAAGGCATGGTCGCGCGTGGAATCCGGATAACGGGTTCGCAGCAGACCGCGGCAGAAATGGGCGTTACCCTCGATCGAGATCCGGACCGAACGTGCGAACCGCAGCCGCAGCGGAATCTCTTCGGCCGGATAGGGGTTTCCGTGGTCATCCACCAGCACACGCTCGGTCCCGGCACAGCTCAGGCCGATCGCCTCCCGGCGTCGCAGGAGTGCCTCCGTCGCCCGCTCCGCCGGCAGCTCGCCGATGGTGACCTCGTGCAGGCTCTCCTCACGACGGCCGGGGTCGCTGCGCAACAGGGCGCCCAGCGCTCGTTCCACTGCCGCGGTGTGCGCCTTACGGCGGAAGGTCAACCGGAGGTCGTCGAGATCCCGCGCGGCTTCGATGCCGAATGTTCCCTGGTAACCGGCGTCCGCCGCGATACCGCGGTTGATCCGGTCCGAGTCGTGGTGATCATCGAGCATGACCACGACCTCGTTCGCTTGCGGAAGCCGGGACAGGACGTCCTTGGCGTCGGAGACCATCAGGTAGGCGAAGTTCGGTGCGCAGAACGAGGTCGGCAGCCTGAGATGCACGGTCACGACGCCCGCGGGCGTCACCGTCAGGGAGCGGACGAAGCCGAGATCGGTGATCGGCTCGTCCAACTCCGGGTCGACAACCTCGTCGAGTGCCGCCCAGGCGGCCTGTTCCAGAAGTTCAGTGGTCATCTCAGGCCGCCGCCCTTTCGGCGACCGCGAGGCTTTCCGGCACGTCGATGCCGTACATCGCGGCGGCGTTGAGGCCGAGGATCTTCTTCTTCTGGTCCACGGTGATCGGTGCGTACTCGGTCATGTCCTCCGGAATCTGGAAGTCGACGAAGCGCTCGACCAGCCATCGGGGCGTCCAGAGCGCGTAGTCGCTGGAGAACTGGATACGGTCCTCGTCGAGCCAGTACAGCAGCTCACCGATGATCTGCGCGAAGTACCGGGGCCTGCTGTGGATGAACGGCATCGCGACGGCCAGACCGGCGTGCACATTCGGTTCCTGTGTGGCGATCCAGCAGAAGTCCTCCAGTCGTGGCAGGCCGCAGTGCTCGACGACGAAGTTGAGCTCCGGGAAGTCGGTCGCCGCCTTGTCCACGTCCGCGACGTCGAACGCGTCGCGATCCAGCGGCCGGATCGTCGGTCCTTTGTGGATGTGGATGTTCCGGATGCCCAGTTCCTGACAGGCTTCCAGGTAACGGTAGGACCACAGGTCGTCCAGCTTGTAACCACGCGAACCATCCCGCCACTCCGCGGTGTAGAGCTTGCAGCCTTTGAGCCGGAACCGTTCCGCGTCGCGACGGAGCTGGTCGAGCCCCGCCTGTTCGAGGCGCGGGTCCCAGCAGTGGTTGTAGGTCAGCTTGTCCGGATACCGCTCGGCGAGGGCGAACGCCTCCTCGGCCTGACCGAATCCGGTGCGATAGAACGCCCCGAGATGTGCGGGCTGGAAGATGGCGTGATCGACATACCCATCGGTGAACAAGTCCTTCATCAGCCGATCGCCACCGTAGTAGAGGAACTCGTCGTACGGCCACAGTTCCGACTCAGGACTCAGATTGCGGTGGTAGTCGTAGAAGCAGTCGATGAACTGCTTTCCGTGGATGTTGAGCCGATTCTCGGGCCGTGCGTCCCACAGGGCGATGTGCGCATCGAGGATGAAGTACGTATCGCCGTCCTTGCTGTACATGTGCATCCTCCTGATTAATGGTGGATTCGCTGCATTGACAGGGACACTAGGCGCGGCGAGCCGAGGTGCGCACCATCGAACGTCTCACTTTGAGACGATCGTCATTTCCTCAAGATTCGTCTACAAAGGACATGATGCTGTCGGGGCCGCAGGGAAACCACTCTGTGCTTTGGTTTTCCGACGAGGTGGTCAGTCGCGTGTGCGGATACCGTACTGCGTGATCTTGCGATAGATCGTCGCTCGGCTCATGCCAAGCAGCTCCGCGGCGCGAGTGACCGTCACGCCCGGCTCGGCGAGGCAGCGGGCGATCTCGTCGCGTTCGAGGATTTCGATCCGGCTCAACGTGCGCGTCGGGCCGCACAGCACCTCAGGAGACAGGTGCCGAGCGTCGACGACGTCGCTCCTGTTCGCGGCCTCGCGCACCACCCGGCGAAGCTGCTCGGCATTGTCCGGCCAGTGGTACGTGCGCAACACACGGACCGCCGCGGGCGTGAACCGGACCTCGCGGCCACGGGCTCGTCGGCCGAAGTGTTCGGCCAACGCCGGGATGTCGTCCGGTCGGTGTCGCAGTGGTGGGAGCTCCACGACCGCGTCGACGTGGCTGGCGAGGGCGTCCGGAATCGACGCCGCGTCGCGCGCTGTGACGGTGAGCGGCCGCCGAGCGTGTGCCGCGACGATCCCGCCGAGTTCGGTGGCCGCCCACGACGGCAGCACGTCCACCTCGGCCGCGATGACACTGGTGTTGTCCTTGCCCAGTTCCGGTGTCCACAGGGTCAGCCACGACTCGGTGTCCCGGGGGTCCGGGGGCCGGGCGTGCAGGATCCGATCGTGCGGCCGCAGGCGATGCAGGGCCGCGGCCAGCAGGGTCGACTTGCCGACGCCCCGTTCGCCGACGACCCCGACGGACAGGCCTTCGGCCAGCGCGGCCCGCACCTCGGCCGCGGCGGCGTGCCACGGGCCGGAGAGTTCCGGCACGGACTCCGGCCGTGCTGCCGCGTTCATCAGGAAGACATCGCCGCGAGGGGTCGGACGTGGCCGCATCCCGTGGCCGCGCGACAGCATCAACGCCGATGTGTGCCCAGCGGCGGTCTGCGCGAGAGCGAGCAACAGGTTCGCGGACTTCTTCGACCAGGTGGTCAGGTTGACGCTTCCGAGAAGGCGCCCGTGCACGGGGTCCAGCACCGGCACGGCGGCACAGGTGTACTCCCACAGCGCGGTGCAGTAGTGCTCGTCGCCGCGAACCAGGGACGGGGTGCGGTCGGCCAGCGCGAGGCCGAGGCCGTTGGTTCCCGCCTCCCGTTCGGAGAAGGCGAAGCCGGGAGCGAGGTAGGTCTTGTCGAGGGCGTCGATCAGCGCGCGGTTGTTGCACACGCGGCTGAGCACGTGACCGTCCTCGTCGGTCAGCATCAGGCTGATCGGCTCGTTGGCGAGCGTCTCGTGCAGACCGTGGAGGACCTCCTGGCCGCACTGGAAGAACAACGACTCGTCGTCGACGGTGCCGATGAAGACCGGATCAACCCTCTCCGCGGGCGCCCCGTAGTCATGGCTCCGCCGCCACGATGCCGACAGCCGCGGCGTTCGCGCGACCAGCGCGCCACCCGTTCGGGCCCAATCGACGAGCTCATCCATCGCGCACCTCCTTGTGCACTTTCCTGGGCCTGCAGCGACTGTGACACAGGTGACCAGCCGCGCGGTGTGGTCGCCGTCTCAAAATGAGACACCGGCGCGCATACGGCCTGGCAGGGCGAAGGAGGTCAGGGGGTGAGCGGCAGCCGGGAGTGCTCCACCAGTCCGCGCGGGCCGGCGCGCTCGAGCACCGCCACCGCGTCGCGACCGTACAGGTCGAGAGTCATGATCGCGTTGCCGAAGTACGGACCGACCCTACGTTCCCACTCCACAGGCAGCGACGGTACCCCTGCCCTGCGCGCCAGCCACCGGGTCAGCCGGGTCACGGTCCGGGACCAACCGGCGCGGAAAGGTACCCGGACCACGCGGGGCGCCATGTTGTGGACCGGCGAACACGTCAGCTGATGGACCGCCGAGCGGACCCGGTCCGGAAACGCCGCCTGCGCCACGTAGGAGTGGTGGACGTCGCCGGACAGCACCGAGATCGTCGCGGGATGGACGTCGGCCCTGCTCACCCGGGCGATGAGAGCGGCCAGCCGGTCGAACGACGTGCGGAACGCGGCCCAGTGCTCGAGGTCGACGGCCTGACGGATCCGTTCGGCCCACCTACCCCTGATGCCCTCGCGGCGACACGCCAACTCGTTCATCGACTCGAGGTCGGAGATGGCGGGTGGCAACAGCCACGGCAGCGACGACCCGATGAGCAGGTGATCGAAATCGCCCTCGGCGTGCTGCTCGACCCATGTGAACTCGTCTTCGTCGAGCATCGAGCGGCGCCCTGCGCCCAGGATGCGCCCGGCCCTGGTGTCGACCACGAGCAGCCGGATCCGCCCGAACTGCCGGTCGTAGCTCCAGCGCGCCTGTTTCACACCTTCCAGTTCGTCGTCGGCGACCTCCGCGAACCTGCGCAGCGCCTCGGTGCGGTCCCCCGGCTGGTCGAGCACCTCGGCGACCACCGGATCCGTGGCCAGTGCTTCCGGCCCCAGGTTGCCGAGGTGCTGGTAGACCCAGTACGACATGAACGCGCCACGCAGTCGCTCGGCCCACCACGGTTGTCGCCGCATCTGCTCACGCCAGACATCCGACGTGTTCCAGTCGTCGCGCACGTCGTGGTCGTCGAAGATCATGCAGACGGGGATCGTGGAGAGGAGCCACCGCACGGACGGTTCCGACCAGGTCTCCCGATAGAGGTGGGCGTATTCCTCGAAGTCCGCGACCTCGACGCCCGGCGGCCGGCTCAGGTCGCGGCGCTGCGCGAGCCAGCGCCGGGTCTCCGCGGTGGTCTCGTCGGCGTACACCTGGTCACCGAGCAGCAGCAGCGCCTGCGGCCAGTCGCGCTCGGATAGCTCCCGCATCCGCTCCGCGTACCGGATCAGGGCATCGTCACCGAGAGAGGGATGCGTGCTCGGCTGGCGGCAGGAGCCGAAGACCAGCCGGAAGTGCCCTTCGTCGCCGGGTAACGTCCGGATCCGGCTGGCCGGGAACCGGCTGCCCGGCTCCGGCCACACCGTCCGGTCGTCGAGCCGCACCTCGTACTCGGTACTGGTGCCCGGTTCGAGGCCGGTCAGCACGACCAGGGCGTAATGGTGGCCGCAGACCTCGAACGTCGGCACTCGCGCGGTGTGGACCGCGACGACACACGGACCGCTCGTCTCGACCCACACGGTCGCGGACGACTCGTCGACGTGCCGCAGCAACGGCCCGAGCAGCAGTTCAACGTGTGTCACGAACGGCAAGGCTAATCGCTCGGTCCCGGATACCCAACGAGGACGAACGGGAACCGGTCACCGGTCGTGAAGCCCGACAGGTGTTCGAACACGAGTCGGCGATCACGACCGGTGACACATGTGCTGGCCACCGCCATCCTGCATCTCTGGTTGACGCGTTATGTGGCTGGTTCGAGCAGGTGGCGCAGTGCGTCACCGAGCACCTTCGCCCGCTGTTCGGCCGTCGCAAGGGACTCCAGTCCGAAACCGAGATACACGCTGTCCTCCGTGGTGACCGCGGCGGCGCGCGGTTGCACCAAGGACCGCGACCGCTGCCACGCCGCTCCGGTGTCGGCACTGCCCTCCGGTGGCGGTGCGATGGCCCACGGTCCGAGACCGTCCTCGAATCCGCTCTCCTCGGCGACCTGGCCGTCAACGGTGACGGACGTGTCGTCGAGGAAGGCTCCCACCTCACCACTGGACGGATCGGTGACATAGCTGACCGCGACCTCGACCTGCTCCCCCGCGTACCGGGACAGGTCGAACGTGGCCGGTCCCCACCCGGAACTTCCGGTGAAACCGTTCCAGGAACCACTGGTTCCCGAGGGCAGGCAGGAGTCACCGTCGACCGTCAGGTACCGCTCCAGCCACGGGTGCAACGCGAGCAGGAAACCCTGCTCACACTGCGTCGGCACTGTCGAGGTGGCCCTGCCCTCGGCGTCCGCGAGCGTCGTCCACCCATCCGTGCCCACGACTCGAGCCTCGACCATGACGAAGTCGTAGCCGGTCTCCAGATCGTAGGAGAGGTTCAGCCCGAGCGACGCGGCACCTGCCGACGACAGGTCGATCGTCCGCGTCAAGCGCTGATAGGACTGGTCGTCGTGCAGTGCGCCCGCGTACCACTCACCGCTCAACGGCTGCTCCGGCTCGGGCCCGGTCGGTACGTACCGTGCGGCCTCGCTGCTCCTGAACTGCGGGAAGTCCTCCTCCGGCAGCACGTCACCGGTCACCCGGAACTCGCCAGGTCGCTCCTGGTTGCCTGCCCCGTCGCCACCCACGAGCGAGAGGTTGCCCGCCAACGGCCGTCCGGTACCGGTGACCTCGTCCGGGGAGTTCACCGAGCTCCGGGAGAATCCGCCGAGGTAGTACTGGTAGAAGTCGTTGGAGAAGACGCACAGCCGGAACGAGCTCGACTCGGGCGCACACGGCTCCTCGGCATTGTCGAAGAACAGCGAACCATTCGGCCCGAAATAGCCCGCGTACTCACCGGTGTGCAGCAGCTTGCCACCCTCGTTCAGGAAGTCCCGGACAGCGAGTGTCGTGTCCTGCTGCACCTTGGCCACGATGTTGTCGCCCGCGCCCGGCTCGCGCTGCGTGACCACGTTGTCGCCGGTGTACCAGACGACCGCCTCGTAGTGGGCGAGAACGCCGAGCGGGTCCGGCGCGCCACGCTGGGTCATGTCCCAGACGTCGTAGGGGATGTCGTTGGCCTCCAGCGCCGCGGTGTACGCGTCGAGATGACGCGGACCGGGGGCCTGCGGCACCGCGTTCGGCACCGGCGGGTCGAAGCCCTCGTAGTCCTCGTTGGCGAGGACCAGCACCGGCTTCGCGGCCGTCCGCTCGACGGTGTACGTGAACGGTTCGGTGCGCTTGCCATGGGATTGGAACACGACCTCGACCCGGTCACCGGGTCCCGCGCCGCGGAGATCGGCCCGCACCTCCTCGTAGTGGACGTCGAAGCCGTCGCCGTACCGCTCGCCGCCGTCCCATTCACGGGCGAACGCGATACGCGTCCTGCCATCGTTGATCCGGTAGCGGACCAGGACCGGCCCCGGTCGCCGCTTGGCGATCGCGGACACGGTCTGGGTTTCACCGAACGAGGTGCTGACGGGCTTCGCGACGATCTCCGGTGCGGTGTTCCCCAGATGCGACTTCGGGTTCGCCGGGTCCGCCGTGGAGCGGGCGATGTCGAGCGCGAACGGCAGGTTGCGCTCGAACTCCTCCTGGATCAGCTCCTCGTCATCGGGAAAGTTGAACCCGCTCTGGCAGTCTTCCGGGCGCCATTCGTCGTTCGGATCGCTCCGGCTCGCGGCCTGGCATGTGGTCTGCTCCGGGGTGAAGCTGATGATCCCGTAGCGGGCCTGTGCGTGGTTGGTCGTTTCGCCGTTGGTCGTGTACAGCTCGGCTGAGACATCCGGGTCGAATCCGTCGACGCCGGGCTTCGCGTCGGTGCCCGCCAGCGTTTTGGCGATCAGGTCGTCGGGTGAGTCGGTGTTGACCTGCCAACCCACCCCGTAGAGCAGCAGCTGCGCCGCCGAGTGGTAGTTGACCAGGAAGCTGAAGTCGACCTTGCGAAAGAGATCGTCCAGCGCCCGCGTCTCGGGTTCGGAGTTCGGCGCGGGACCGCGATAGGTCTGACTGGTCGGGTTCGGTGAGGAACCCTCGTTGTCGTAACCCCAGGTGTAGTCGAAGTTCCGGTTCAGGTCCACGCCGTCGTTGACGGTGATCGCCCCGTCGCCGTCGTTGTCCCTGAGGTTCTTGCGCCAGAGCCGGTTGCCCTCGGTGAACGTGTGGTCGTAGCCGTCGGGATTGACCACGAGGACGAACCAGTACTCGTTGCGGTTGAGCAACCGGGTGATCTCGCGGTCGGACCCGTAGTTGTCGATCATGTGGTGCATCAGCCGCCGGTTCGTCTCGACGGTGATCCACTCCCGCGCGTGCTGCGTGGAGCTGTACAGTGATGCGGGCTTGGCGCCGTCCGGAAGGAACCGGGCGCCGAGTGTCAGCTTCACCGCCAGGATCTCCCGACCCTGCCGCGTCTCACCGATTGGCACCAGCTTGGCCAGGTGCGGGTTGTCGGCGACAGTGCGCCGGATCTCCTCCTCGATACCGCCGGGACCGCTGTACGGCCGGTACACGCCGTCCGCGGCGGTCTCCGGAGCGGATCTGGTACGCGCGGCCGGCTCCTTCGGGCGCAGCTCGATCCCGGTGGACCGCAGCCGTTCGCGTTGCTGGTCGGTGAGGATCAGCTCGACCCCGCCTCCTGGCACGTCCAGCACGTCGATTCCCTCGGCCCGGAGATCATGCACCTCGGCCGGAGCCAGCTCGGCAGCGTAGGCCCGGAGGTCTCCTTCCGCACCGGCCGGGGGCGCCGGAGCGGCGGAGCCCGTGGTGGCGGATCCACCGACCAGGGCCGCGGCGAGCAGCACGACAACGTATCTTCGCCTCATAGCCTGACCTTTCGCTCAGCGAACGACCCAGTTGAACCCAGGCGCACACGCATTGCAATGGCCCATTCGTCGCAAAGTTCGCCCCGGTGTGTCAGGCCCTGACGGAGCGCGCGCACGGTGTTCGGCGCCGGCTTCGGGTGCCCGGCCATCCTGGTCCCGCTACGCCTCCGGGAGCTCCCGGGGCGGCTCGTCGCCCAGCGAGTCGCGGGCCGCGGCAACGAAATCCTTGCTTGTCCGGAATCGCGCCCGGAGAACGTCGGCACGGGCGGCGCGGTCGAGCTCGGCAGCGCAGTCCTGCGTGCCGGGGTTCGCGTCGAGAACACGCCGGTGTGTCCTGAACTCGTCACCGATACTGCGCACGACATTGGCCCCCTCGGCCGCGACCCGGTCGGGCCCTTCGAGCTGGACCCGGATATAGGCCTCGTCCAGCCCTCGGCGAGCGGTGAAACCGGCCTCCCAGCGTGAAGATCCGGCGAATGGCGCCGCCAGCCAGCCTTCGTCGAGCACGCGGTAGGCCGCATCGGCCTGAGAGAGGAACTGTTGGTACGCCTCACGTCGCAGCTCACGCCGTTGTGCACCACGCTCCTCCGCCTGCTGTTCTCGCGCCAGCAGCCGCTGGTGCCGCAGCTGCCTCCCGTTCGACCAGGCCGAGACCATCCCGGTCAGCGCCGCCGCGGCGAGTGTGGACAACGAAGTGATCAAAGCGACCGCTACCGTGGCATTCACGCCGTCATCATGCCGTACCTGTTTCCTGGCCTCAGCAGCCGGAAATGACGAACCCCCGCCGGTGAGGATCACCGGCAGGGGTGTCGAGCCACTTTCTAGGCAGGGACAGGGTCGGGCCGAGTGGTGGTGTCGGTGGCGACCAGGTTCTTGTCGGCCGCGATCGCGGCGATCGTGCCGCTGGACGTAGCCGTGCTGACAAAGGGGGTCGGCATCGGCAGGCTCGCCCTGTGTGCCATGTCCCCGGCGGCGTACACACCCGGGACACTGGTCAACTGGAAGTCGTCGACCGCCACACAACCGTCCGGCAACAACTGGCATCCCAGCCTGCCGGGCAACTCGGAGCGTTGCCTGAACTGGGACATGGCGAAGAGTCCGTGCCGGGGAAGCGACTCGCCCGATTCGAAGACCACATTCTCCAGCCGCTCGCCGTTGGACTCCAGCCGGACGACCTTCTCGCCGCGGACCGCCACGCCGTTGTCCGCCAACCGGGCGAGGGTCGATCCGTCGAGCTCGTCGCCGCGACCGTCGGCGCACAGGACCACGTCGGAGCTGAACCTCCGCAGGTGCAGTGCGAGGTCGACCATCAGGGGATCTGAGTACAGGACGGCGATCGGCGTATCGCGGATCTCGAAGCCGTGGCAGTACGGGCAGTGGTAGACACCGCGCCCCCACAACTCCCCGATGCCCTCGATCGGTGGCAGGTCGTCGGCGAGGCCCGTGGCGAGCAGCAGACGCCGCGCCTGGACGGCCGAGCCGTCCGTCAACGTCAACTCGAACCCGTCGCCATCTTTCAGCGGCCTGGTGTCGTCGACCGTCACGTTCCGGATCTCCACAGTGGAGTACTGGTCGAGTTCCGAGTGGGAGATCTTGCGGAACTCACTTGGCGGTGTGCCATCACGAGTGAGGAAGTTGTGCATGTCCGCGGCGGGTGCATTGCGGTACTCGCCGGAATCGATCAGGAGGGTCGGCCGGAGCGCGCGGCCGAGGGTAAGGGCAGCGGAGAGACCGGCCGGTCCACCTCCGATGACGATCACGTCGAACACTGGGACCTCCTTGAGGTCGGCTTGACTGTTCGTGCTGGCATGTGAGTGGACGCGGCTTGGCGTCACTACTGCTGTTCGGGCCTTCGCACGTGCATGCCCTCCGCTTCCGCGTTCTGCGCCACTGCCGCCCCTGTCCTGCGCAGTTCCTCTTCGGGGCTGAACATGATGACCTCGGTGTGGGCCTGGTGCTTCAGCGGGACGTGGCCGGGTGGGGTGTAGAACGCATCGCCTGCCTCGTAGACCTCTTCCTGGTCGCCGAGGCGAACGGTCATCCTGCCCTTGATGACATATCCCCAGTGCGGGCATTGGCAGCGGTCTTCTGGCAGTCCTTTGAGGAGCGAGGTGGCATCGATGTCCTCGTCGAACACGGTGAAGTTGGCCGAGTAGCCGTCGAGAATCTCGAATCGATCCCTGACGGGGCCGACCTCCTCGATCTTCGATGCGCTGTCCCATGAAACCTTAGGCATGTCTGTAGCTCCTTCGTTCGATCGAGCGGCATCGGCCAGGTGTGGGAAACGTTAGGCGCAGCGATGCCCGATGCCCATCTCTCAGATTGCCGAGTCCGCGCCGGTCAGTTTCGACCCGATTCGCGCTTGTGCTCGGCGACGGTGGCCAGCACGTTGCCGGGAATCTCCCCAACTCCGGAACCCACGGTCCGGCTGGCGCGCGAAGCGACGGGGCCAGGTTCCAGGACATGATGTCCGTCGCCGCGAAGGGTGTCGACCGCCCGGCGTACAGCGGGACTGGTCCACATGCGGGCGTTCATACACGGCTGGAAGTAGACGCCGGGACCATGGGCACAAATCAGCGCGGTCACCAATGTGTCGGCTATACCGGCGGCAGCTTTGGCCAGGGTCGTTGCGGTGGCGGGCGCGATCACCAGGGTGTCGGCCTGTTGCAGCAGAGTCACATGAAGTGGTTTGTCGATCCAGTCCGCGTCGGTGTACAGGGGTACCGGCAAGTCGGAGACGAACAATGCGGCCGCGGTCCGAGTGGCGACCACGGTGATGTCGTTGGCGTAGCGCAAGGCCTCCTCCGCCAGTTCCCCGGTCGACTCGGCGGCGCTTGAGCCACACACTCCGATCAGCAAGGAGCCCAGAGGCATGGCGGTCATGATTTGCCCGGACGATGACTGCACCTGTGTGCGCGGCTCGTCATTGGTGGAATTTCGTGTCATCCGTCATTCCTTCATGTGCTGACGCGACCGACCGCGTAACCGCTTTTTCTGCTCACAGAGGCACCGTGAAACTGCGCCATAGACATTAGGGTGGTGCCGCGTTCGCGGCACCACCCTAAGAGTTTGCCTTAGCTGTCGCAGGGCTCTCCGGCCATGACCGACGGAGCGGTCGCCGCGTCGGAGAAGTCGACCGAGGTCGCGCCGGCAGCCGTCAGCAGCTCGTTGTCGGAGATCTGGGCGATGTCAATCATTGTTTCCTCCATTTTGTTGAGGGAGTAATTGCCCGGACGGGCAATTACAATAATGTCGCCGTCAGACCTGGAATACCACTCCTGGATTGCGGCGGATGTTGCCCGGCTCGCGGGTCGCGCGATGACAGCATCGAGTACGCGGTAGTCCACATTGCTGCTGCCGCCGTGCTGGGGGCACGCAGCGACGAGCAGAGGGCGGAGAGCGGGTAAACGCAAGCGATCGGTGCCACGTCAGGTGGTCGACGCGTAGAGGGCGTCGATCTCGTCTGCGTACTTCTCCGCGATAGACCTGCGCTTGAGTTTCATCGTCGAGGTCAGTTCCTCGCCGCCGGCTTCCCAGAATGTCGGCAACACCGTGAACTTCTTGATCTGCTCGATCCGGGACAGTTTCTGATTGCCCGCGTACACACTGGCTCGGATCTTCTCCAGCACCTGCTCATCCTTGGCCAGGATGACCGGATCCGCCGCAACACCGACTTTGCTCGCGAACGCCACAGCGGCGTCTGGGTCCAGAGTGATCAGCGCTACGTTGTATGGTTTGTCGTCACCGACGGCCATCGCTGGTCCCATCAGCGACGTGCCCTCCGCAATGGCGTGCTCGATGTTGCTCGGCGACATGTTCTTCCCGCCGGAGTTGACGATCAGTTCCTTTTTCCGGCCAATGATCCGATAGTTGCCGTCATCGTCGGTTTCGGCGAGATCGCCGGTGTGCAGCCAGCCGTCCGGGTCGAGCGCTTCCGCGGTCTTCGTCGGGTCCTTGCGGTAGCCCCGCATCATCCACGGCATGCGCACCAGTAACTCGCCGTCCTGGGAGAGGCGTGCCTCGGCGCCAGGGGCAATCGTGCCGATGGTGCCGATCCTGGACCCCGAAGGAGATGATCCCGCACCGAAACCGCACTCGGACATGCCCCAGCCAACGGTGACTGGCACCCCGAGCTTCTGCCAGAAGGCGTAGACGTGCTCCGGGATCGCCGCGGTGCCCGTCAGCGCCCACTTCAGGCGGTCGAACCCGATCTTGACACGGATCGCGTCCAGGAGACGCGGCTCGCCCGCCGCGAACGCGGCGGCAGCCTTCTCGTCGGTCAGCAACTCTCGCTCGAGATGGGCCTTGAGCTTCTCCCACGTCCGTGGCACGGCCGCGAAGGTGGTCGGATGTACCTCGGCGATCGCCTCCGTAAGCCGACTGGCGTCGGCCACGCTGATGACCTGCGCGCCGCGCGCGATGGCGTAGTAGTGGCGGAAGAAGCGGTCCCCCGAGTGACTGGAAGGGAGGTAGGAGATCGCCGTATCCCCCGCTTCCAGTGGCCAGATGGTGGCGATCGAGTCGATCATCCGAAGCCAGCCCCGGTGTGTGTGCTCGACACCCTTGGGCGGGCCGGTCGTCCCTGAGGTGTAGATCAGACACAGCAGGTCGTCCGGCTCCACCGCACGCCAGGTGGCCTCGAATTCGAAGCCCGACGCGGGCCGCAGCCGGTCCAGATCACCGTCCTCGACAACCAGCAGGTGTTCCAGCGGGGCTCCGGATGCCTTGATCCGGCCGGCGAACTGCCGGTCGCAGACCACGACCTTCGTACCGGCATGGGTGAGCAGGTAGTTGATCTGCTCCGGCGAGCTCGTGTTGTAGATGGAATACGTGGTGGCGCCGAGATGGGAGGCCGCGACCTCGGTCAGGTTGAACTCGGGGCGGTTGGTCAGCATGGCCGCGAATGTGTCGCCCCGCTTCACTCCGAGCGACGCCAATCCGGAGGCGATCCTGCGCACCTCGTCGCCGTACTCCTTCCAGGTCAACCGGATGCTGTCGTCCGGCGTGCGCAGCGCGACGTCTTCCGGATGTGCCGCCACAGTCCTTTGGAACGCTTCGGGGAAGGTTCTCGGTCGCGACATTTCGTGGTCTCCTCAGTTCAGTGGCATTCTGATCTGATGCTCCGATCGCTCCGGCAGGCGTCTCTTAAATTGCTTTGCCGTGCTACGCAATCTTGAAGGGTATGAACGGAACCGAAGTTCCCTATCGTGTTTCAGGGTGAACAAAACAGGAGTTCACATCCCGACAACTCGGTAACCTCAGGAGACACGGTGACGTCATCACGCCCACCCACTCGACGGTGGCTCGCACTGGCGCTGTTGGCAATGACCCAGTTCGTACTCGTCGTCGACACCGCGATCGTGATCATCGCCGCCCCATCGATGGAGGCTGACCTGGGGTTCACCCCCGAGGGACTCTCGTGGGTAGCGAACGCATACGCCCTCGCCTTCGGTGGCTTGCTGCTACTCGGCGGCCGCGCCGGCGATATCGTGGGACGTCGCCGAATGTTCATCTGGGGCCTTTCACTGTTCGCGGTGGGCTCGCTGGCCGGTGCGCTCGCCACCTCACCGCTGTGGCTGATCATCGCCCGAGCGGTACAGGGCATGGGTGCCGCGGCAGTGTCACCCGCGGCACTTGCTCTGGTCATGACCCTGTTCACGGAACAAAAAGAGCGGAACAAGGCCCTCGGTATCTGGGGGTCGGTGGCCGCCACGGGCGCCGCCACCGGATACGTCTTCGGTGGCCTTCTCACCGAGTGGTTCGGTTGGCAGGCGGTGTTCTGGGTCAACCTCCCCATCGTGGCCGTGGTGGTGCTGCTGGCTCCACAGTTGCTTCCCGAGACCAAGGATGCGGTCCACCGTTCGTTCGATATCGCCGGAGCCGTCACCGTCACCGGAGGTGTTTCGCTGGCGGTGTACGCGTTGATCAATGCCGCACATGTCGGCTGGGCCTCCGCGCAGACGCTCGGCCTGTTCACCGCGGCCGCGGCACTGCTTGCCGCGTTCGTGGCGATCGAGGCACGCAGCAGTCAGCCGCTCATCTCGCTGAAAATCTTCCGGATCGCGTCGCTGCGCAACGGCAACGGTCTCACGCTGCTCACCATGGGCGCCATGACGCCCATGTTCTTCTTCCTCACCCTGTATCTGCAGCACGTACTGGGCTTCACACCGATTCAGGCCGGGCTGGCCCAGATGCCGGCGGCGGTGTGCTTCGCACTGCTGGGAACCCATGTCGGCAAACTGGTCAGCCGGATCGGATACCGCATCCCGGCAACGGTCGGCGGACTGATCGCCGGGGCAGGCATGTTCTGGTTGGCCCAGGTCGAGGTGAACGGCAACTACTTCACCGACGTGATGGCACCGCTGACCATGACCGCGTTGGGTGCCACGCTCGGCGTCATCTCGCTGATGATCGCCGCCACCGCCGAGGCACCGCTGGACAGCGCCGGCCTGGCTGCGGGACTGGTCAACGTCACCCAGCAGATCGGCGGCGCGGTCGGGTTGGCGGTGCTCAGCACGGTCGCGGCGACAGCCAACTCACGGGCGACCGAGCGAGGCGGTGACACCCTGTCGTCGTTCACCGACGGAGTCAGCACGGCCCTCACCGTCGGTGCTGGAATCGCCGTAGCCGCCGGCGTGCTCGCCCCGGTGCTGCTGCGGAAGGCGCGCCGAGGAACCGCCGCACCCGATGATTCGGCCACAACGCTCGCGGAGAACGAAGTCGCGGCCGCGGGACATTAGCCACAGTTCGGGTAAGCAACGGAATGCGCTGTCGGAGCCCCAAACCCGGAGGACAATGATGGTATCTCCGCACGTCGCGTCGAGTATTGGTCCTGTCGTCCTCCCTGGCACGTTGCGGGACCGTTCCCCCGAGGACACATGGGAGTTCGTGCGGCCCAGGATGCGTGAGTACGGGGTCACCAGGATCGCCGAACTCACCGGCCTCGACATCATCGGCATGCCGGTGTACATGGCCGTGCGACCCCTCGCGACCACAGTGGGTGTAAGTCAGGGCAAGGGCGCTACTCCTCTGCTCGCACGACTGTCCGCCGTCATGGAAGCCATCGAGATGTCCGTCTGCGAGCGGTACTTCACCACGCCCGACGCCTTCGTCGCGCAGGCCGTCGAGCTCGATCTCCCGTACGCCACATCGGAGACAACCCCCACCGAGCGCTCGATCATCTCCGATCGCTTCCCGCTGCGCTGGGTCCCGGCGGTCTCCCTGGCCGATGGGGAGCCGACGTTCGTCCCCCTCCGCTCGGTCGCGATGGATGGCGTCTCCGACGGCACCTGGCGACCATCGACGCAGTTCTGCTCGGCCAATGGACTGGCCAGCGGCAACACCCTCGCCGAAGCCACGATCCATGCGCTGCTCGAGGTCATCGAAAGGTACTCGACAGCGGGTGTGGCGAAAACGCCCATCCGACAGCGAAAAGTGCTGGATCTACGCACCCTGCCCGACTGCTGGAGTCGGGATCTCGTCGAGCATCTCCATGACATCGATTTCTGGGTGGAGGTCGTGGACTGTTCGGTCGTACCAGGCGTGTCTGCGTTCGCCGTCTTCCTCTGGCACCCCGACATGCCGAGTCTCTATGCGGGATCTGGGAGCCATTTCCTGCCTGAGATCGCTGTCCAGAGAGCGTTGACCGAGGCGGTCCAGAGCCGCATGTCGGTGATCAGCGGCACCCGCGAGGACATCGGGAGTGTGTCCTATCGAGGCGTGCGGCGTCCCGTCCCGCCCCTGCCCGTCGAACCGAACCACTCGTGGAACGCGATCCCCACTCCACCAGTGGATGCCAGCGTTCCGAGCGCGGACATGCTCGCCTGGCTGGTCGACCAGGTGAGCGTGATGTCGGGTCGTCCGGTGCTGCGCGTCGATATGACCCCGCCCGGGGAACCCTTCGCCGTATGCAAGGTGGTCGCGCCCGGGCTTCCTGAGCTGCTTCACGAGGCGAACGAGGAGCTGCCCCGTCACCCCGATCCGGAGGACACGCAACCGCGGCCGACGAGCACCCATCCGCACGACAGCGGCGAAGGAGCCTCATGACGATCCACGTGTTCGCCGGGCCCTCACTGTCCGGCTCGTCCGTGCTCGACCTGGACGGTGTATGCGCACACCCCCCGATCGCTCACGGCGATCTCTACCGTCTTCGGCCGGGAACCGACGACTCTGTGCTCATCGTCGATGGTGTCTACCAGCACACCGCACCGGTCCGGCACAAGGAGATCCTCGACCTGTACGCGGCCGGTGTCCCCATCTACGGGGCCGCGAGCCTTGGTGCGCTGCGCGCATGCGAACACCAGGACCACGGTATGACCGGACTGGGCACCGTATTCGCCTGGTACAGGGATGGCCGGCTGATCTCCGATGCCGATGTCGCGCTCACGCACGGCGATGCCGATGTGGGCTTCCGGGCCTTCACCCACGCGCTCGTGAGCATCATCGGCGTGACCGACCGGTTGGCGGCCGCCGGCCATCTCGATCCGACCGCGGCTTCACGGGTCGTCGAGCTCGCCCGGTCGCTGCACTTCAGCATCCGCACCAACGCGGCCCTGCTGGCGTCGGCAGGCGAGCAACAGCTGGCTGATTCGGTGCGGCTCGTCGTCGACGAACTGCGCAACGACCGGCTGGGCGACATCAAGCGAATCGACGCCGAGAGCGCGATCCACGACCTTCTTGCCGGAAGGGTGCTGGCGCCATCAGCCGGTGAGATCGAGGTACCGCTCACCACTTACCACAAGGAGTGGCGGCTCCAGCACACCCCGGCCACAGCCGATATCGATGGCCCGACCCGACGCCAGTTGCTCGCCTACGCGCAATTGTTCCTCCCGGACTTCCCGGACCGCCACACCGCGCACGTGCTGGCCAATCTGCGCCCTGAGTACCCGGAGGTCGGGCTCGCCGCGTACGGCAGTTCACCGGCGACCGGGTACGACGTCTTCCTACCGCCCTGGCTGGATGCCCTGTCAGCCGATGAACTCGTTCGCCGCGGCATCCTGGCTCGTGGCGAACTGGAGACCCTCGACGAACACGACCGTGCGATTCGGGTACTCGTGCGCACATTTCGGAGACGCTCGGGGCGGCTGGTCTACGACGAGGTCCCGCCCGAACTGGATCCCGACATGACGGAATTGACACAGCAGAGCGCCAGGCTGCTCCGCTTGAACAGTCAGGCGATGCGGCGCAACCCGAAGTTCCACCCGGGCGACATCCCCACCGACCTGATCGATGCGAAGTTCGCCGAGCTGTGGCGCACGGACGAACTGCCGACCCACGTGCTCGACCGCGGTTTCCGGTCCCTCGAGGAGTTCCGCGAACAAGCACGGCCGTACTTCATCGCCGCCCGAGCGTTCGTAGCGATGCGGGACGAGCCGTTGAAGGTCTGAAAGGGAGCGATCCGCACTCCAGGTCCGGGCTTACGATGACACGTCCTGCCCTCACTGCCCACCGGTGACCCGCACAACCTGGCCGGTGATGTTGCCATTGGCAGTCGAGCCCAGGAACAGGATCGACTGAGCGACATCGTCGGGTGTGGACAGACGTCGCGTCGGTGTGGCGTCGGTGACGGCGTCGACAAGGCTGGGCGGCAGCGACCGAAGCGCCCGCTCCGTCGTGGTGATGCCCGGCATCACCACGTTGACCAGAATTCCGGCAGGCCCGAGTTCGGCGGCAAGGCTGCGGCACAGTCCGTGCAACCCGGCCTTGGCCGCCGCGTAGGGTCCGGTGCCGGTCGAGCCATGTTCGACCGCTCCGGAAGAGATCAGCACCATCCGGCCTGCTTCGCGTCGGCGCATCCCTGGCAGTACCGCGCGAACCACGTGGAAGGCGCCCTCGAGGTTTTGCCGGAGGATGTGTTGCCATTGCCCTACCGGAATGTCTTCGAATGCTGTGTCCGTGCCTGGGGTCCACTCTCCGGCGTCGTAGGCATTGTTGACCAGCACGTCTATGTCGCCGGCCCAGCCTTGCACGGTAGCGACCGCCGCCGCGATGCCGGACGGGTCACCGAGGTCCAGCGCGACCGGTAGCGCCTGTCCGCCCACCGACCGAACCTGTCTGGCGGTCTCCTCGGCAGCCGCGCGATCCTTTCGGTATGTGATACCGACTTGAGCGCCGGTAGCGCCATACGCCACCGCGGTCGCCCGGCCGATCCCGGCGGACGCACCGGTGACCAACGCGGTCACGGCGCCTCGAGTTGTGTGCATATTTCCCTTCCTCACCGCGGGTCCGCATGCGTTGTGGCGTCGTCGACGATCGGTGATGGCCCCAGCACCTCGACGCCGTATCGGGCGGCTGCGCTGATCAACCTCGTTGTGTCGACGGGGCCGGACGGTGCTGGTGGCAGGTTCGGCGAGAGGGCCGGTTCTCCCGTTTCGGCGAACCACTGCTCGAAGCCACCAGGCGTGATGAGCGCGAGGAAGCGGCAGGTCGGCGATGTTGCCCGGTAGGCGTGTGGGAGTCCGCGTGGCGCGAAGGTGAGTGAGCCGGCCTGGGCGTGGTAGTGCCGCCCGTCGATGTAGATCCTCAACTCCCCTTCCAGAACGAGGAAGGCCTCGTCCTCCCGAGTGTGCCGATGCAGCGGTGACGCTGTGCCCTGTCGGCACGTGTGTTCGGTGAGGGAGAACTGTCCCGCGGTGTCCTCCCCGGTTGCCTTGAGCCGTAACAGCGCCCCCATGTGCCACAGGGCACGTGCATCCGCGCTGGTGGTCTGGAACGGAGCGTGCATCTCGAATCCTCCACATGGTTAGTAGGTACTCACTAACCTGACCATAATGAAGGTTGACGGCCAAGGCAAGTTCGTCTTTGTCGAGTGATCGAGGACATTCGGCAGACGAGCAGGCCCGGCTATCGGGCGGCGATGAACGCCGCCAGCACCGATCTGCACGTGCCCACACCGATGACAGATGCGAGTGTCACAGTGCCGCGCCGGGTCGCGCTGGACCGTAGACCAGATCCGCACCTACAGCACAAAAAAAGCGGGTTCCCACAGCTCTGAACTGCAAGAACCCGCTTGCCGGTCGGGCTGACAGGATTTGAACCTGCGACCCCTTGACCCCCAGTCAAGTGCGCTACCAAACTGCGCCACAGCCCGGCCATCGCCCTGCGTGCTGACGATGGGCGCTAGCTTAGCGTGTCCGCTTCAGCGCCCGTGAGGCAGGGGCGAACGTCGGGCGCGCGCCGACGCTGACCTGGAACAACGGCTCAGACCATCGACGCCAGCAGCGGGATCCGGCCGCCTGCCATGACGGCTTCGACCTGACGCTCCGACAACCGGTGGTGCAGCCGGTACTGCTCGTCCTTGGTCACGTTCCGCGCCGTCAGCTCCGGGCTCTCCGACAGCCCTTCCCGCAGGCTCTCCAGCTCCAGCGTGTCCCCCTGATCGATCCGTTCGTAGTCGGCCGGGTCGACGAACTCCAGCGCGAGGATGCCGAAGTTCGCCAGGTTCTGCCAGTGGATCCGCGCGAAGGACTTCGCGATCACCGCGCGCAGTCCCAGATGCCGCGGGGTGATCGCCGCGTGTTCGCGCGAGGACCCCTGCCCGTAGTTGTCGCCGCCGACGATCAGGTGGCCGGGGCCGTCGGCCACCTCGCGCGCCCGCTGCGGGTAGGTCTCGTCCACCTGACTGAAGGTGAACTCCGACAGCATCGGGATGTTCGAACGGAACGGCAGCGCCCGCGCTCCGGCCGGGGAGATCTCGTCGGTCGAGATGTCGTCCGGGACCTTGAGCAGCACCGGCGCCTCGATCCGGTCCGGCAGCGGCGGGAAGTCCGGCAGCGCCGAGATGTTCGGCCCCTTCACCAACTCCTCCCTCTCGGCTTCCCCTGGCTCCAGCGGCGGCACCAGCATGTCCGTGTTCACCGATGCTCGCGACGGCATTTCCGGGCGCACGTATTCGATCCCCAGCCGCTCGGCGACCTCTCTCGGGTCGGCGATCACCCCGGTCAGGGCCGCCGCCGTCGCGGTCTCCGGCGAGCACAGCCAGACGGCGTCCTCCTTCGTGCCCGACCTGCCGGGAAAGTTCCTCGGGAAGGTGCGGAGCGAGTTGTGGCCCACCGCGGGCGCCTGTCCCATCCCGATGCACCCCATGCACCCGGCCTGGTGGATCCGCGCCCCCGCCGAGATCAGCTCGAACGTCGCCCCCATCTTCGTCAGGTCCGCGAAGATCTCCCGTGACGACGGGTTGACGTCGAAACTCACCGAGTCCTCCGTCTGCCTGCCGCGCACCATGTGCGCCGCGATCGCGTAGTCCCGCAGCCCCGGGTTCGCCGAAGAGCCGATCACCACCTGGCCCACGTCGGCGCCAGCCACCTCGCGTACCGGCACCACGTTGCCCGGTGACGACGGCTTGGCGATCAGCGGCTCCAGCGTCGACAGGTCGATCTCGTCGGTGTCGTCGAACCGTGCATCCTCCGCGGGCAGCACCTCCCGGAAGTCCTCCTCGCGGTCCTCCGCGCGCAGGAACTCCCGCACCGCCTCGTCCGCCGGGAACACCGTCGTCGTGGCCCCCAGCTCCGCCCCCATGTTCGCGATCACGTGCCGGTCCATCGCCGACAGCTGCGCCAGCCCCGGCCCGTGGTACTCGATGATCCGGTTCAGCCCGCCCTTGACTCCGTGGCGACGCAGCATCTCCAGCACCACGTCCTTCGCGGACACCCACGGCGGCAACTCACCCGTCAGCCGCACGCCCCAGATCCGCGGCATCTGCAGGTACAACGGCGTACCGGCGATCGCCATCGCCACCTCGAGCCCGCCGACACCGATCGCCAGCATTCCCAGCGACCCACCGGCGCACGTATGCGAATCCGACCCGACCATCAACTTGCCCGGGATGCCGAACCGCTGCATGTGTGTGGGGTGCGAAACACCGTTGCCCGCCTTCGAGAACCACAGCCCGTACCTGCGGCACGCCGAGCGTAGGTACGCGTGGTCCTCCGCGTTCTTCTCGTCGGCCTGCAGCAGGTTGTGGTCCACGTACTGCACGCTGACCTCGGTGCGCGCCCGATCGAGATTCATCGCCTCCAGCTCCTGCATTACCAGGGTGCCGGTGGCGTCCTGGGTCAGGGTCTGGTCGACCCGCAGGGCGATTTCCGCCCCCGGCGTCATCTCCCCGCTGACCAGGTGTTCGCTGATGAGTTGTTCTGCGACGCCGTGTCCCATGCTGACCTCCCGGCCACGACTACCCGAAGGGGCGCGAAGCCAATCCCGCGGATAGATTCCCCGGGAACTACCCCGCGCACTTTCCCGGGAAAGTGCGCGGGGGCAAGCCCGGGACCTGGGACGAGAGCTTTCGGACTCGCACTTTCCCGGGAAAGTGCGATACCCCGCGCGCGCAACTACCGCACTTTTCCGGGAAAGTGCGAGGGGTGAGGAGACGGATGGGCCGGAGAGTGGGTGAGCCACACCGGTGGACGGTGCTGCTCGCGGTCGCCGTCGGCGGCGCGCTCGGCAGCCTCGCCCGGTACGGGCTCGGCCTCGCCCTCCCGCACGAGCGCGGCCAGTTCGGCACCGCCACGCTGCTCGCCAACATCGGAGGCTGCCTGTTGATCGGCGTGCTGATGATGCTGATCATCACCATCCGGGACCCGCACCCGCTGCTCCGCCCGTTCGCGGGGATCGGCGTGCTCGGCGGCTTCACCACGTTCTCCACTTTCGTGGTCGAGGCCATGGACTCCGCGCTGACCGGCCGCCCGGGGCTCGCCCTGCTCTACGCCGCGGTCTCGGTGCTCGCCTCCCTGCTCGCCGTCGCGCTCGGCATGCGCGCCACCCGCGTCGCCGTGACCCACGTACGCCGAGGGGCGACACCGTGACCGCGCTGCTGGTCGCCGTCGGCGGAGCCCTCGGCGCCATCCTGCGCTATCTCGTCGACCAGCGCGTCCGGCGCAGCCACCGCACCCTGTTCCCGTGGGGCACCCTCGTGGCCAACATGACCGGTTCCGCCCTGCTCGGGGTCCTGGCGGGCTGGGCACTCGCCGGTGGCCAGCCGGACACCGTCCGGGCACTGGTCGGCGTCGGCCTGTGCGGCTCCCTGACGACGTTCTCCACGTTCGGCTACGAAACCGTCCGGCTCGTGTCCGAACGCGCCCGCCTCCACGCCGTCGCCAACGTCGTCGTCACCGTCCTCGCCGGCTTCGGCGCCGCCGCGACAGGCCTGGTCGCCGCGAACGCGATCTGGGGTTGACGCGCGCTCGCGGCGAACGGATCAGGACCTGGGAGCCAGCCCCTTGATGTGCTCGAACGGGTTGTCCCCGGTCGGCAGCAACGCCATCACCGGAGTGTTCAGTCCGTTGTCCACGTAGGACTGAACCTTGTCTCTGCACTCGTCGACACTGCCGTGCACGATCAGGTCGTCCACAACATCGTCCGGGATGAGTTCACCGGCTCGCTTGCGGTCCCCCGCCTGCCACGCCTCGTGCATCGGCGCCAGCGCGTCCCCTCGGCCCAGCCATTCGTGGAATGCCTTGTACACCGGCACGGTGAGGTAGCTACTGATCAACATACGGCCCAGGCCACGTGCGGCGTCGGCGTCCTCCGTCGGGCACACGAACACCCGCGCCACCAGTTCCACGTCCGGGCCGACCTCTGCCCGCACCGTCGGCACGTCACCCGGCGCGAGCCAGTTCGTGATCGCGCCGTCGGCCTCCCGCGCCGCCAGTCGCAGCATGCCGGGACGCAACGCCGCCAGCATGATCGGCGGCGCGGGCTCGGGCGCCCGCTCCAGACGGAACTTGCTCACCGAGAACGTCGGGTACTGCTCGGTGACCTTCTCCCCCGCCAGCGCCGCCCGCAGGAACCGCAACGTGTCCCTGCTCCGGCCGAACGGCTCGGCGAACTCCGCCGCGTTCCAGTTCTCCACGATCACCGGCGATGACGTACCGATCCCGAGGACGAACCGGCCAGGGGCGCACTCGGCCAGGGTCGCCGCGCTCATCGCGAGCAGGCCCGGCCCGCGTGTGTACACCGGAACGATGGCCGTGCCGAGGCGTAGCTGCGGCGCCCACTGCGATGCCAGCAGCAGTGGGGAGAACGCGTCGGTGCCCGCGGTCTCCGCCGACCACGCGTCGGTGTACCCGAGGTCGGGCAGCTGCTCGATCAGCTCACGGTGTTCGGCCAGCGGGACCCCGGTGAGCGGGATCGTGATTCCCCAACGCTTCATACGCTCCATCCTCGGTCGATCGGTGACGTCCTGGCCCGGATCAGTGCCCGACGCGGGCGTCCAGCTCGCGCTTGATCCAGTCGATCTGCAGCCGCATCATGTTCTCCGCGACCTCCTCGGCCTGCGGTGTCATGTGCGTGCCCCCGGCGAGCGGGAGGAAAGTGTGCGGCCTGCCCGCCGCCAGCAGCGCCGACGACAGTCGCAACGCGTGCGCGACGAACACGTTGTCGTCGGCCAGCCCGTGCACGAGCAGCAGCGCGCCGCGCAACTCCGGGGCGTCGGCGATCAGCGAGTTCCGGCGGTAGGAATCCGGTTCGTCCTGTGGTGTGCCGAGGTAGCGCTCGGTGTAGTGGGTGTCGTACAACGACCAGTCGGTCACCGGCGCGCCGGCAACTGCCGCGTGAAACACGTCCGGCCTGCGCAGGACTGCCAGCGCCGAGAGGTAACCGCCGTAGGACCAGCCGCGAATCGCCACCCTGTCCAGATCCAGATCGGGGTATTCGGCCGCCACCGCGTGCAGCGCGTCGACCTGGTCGGCCAGCGGCACTTCCGCGAGCTTGCCCGCGATCTCCCGTTCCCACTCCGGTCCGCGTCCCGGGCTGCCTCTGCCGTCGGTGATCAGCACCGCGAAACCCTGATCCGCCAGCCACTGTGCGGTGAGGAAGGCGTTGCGGCTCTGCAACACCCGCTGCGCGTGCGGCCCGCCGTAGGGATCGAGCAGCACCGGCAGTTTCGCCGAACCCGCGCGGTGACCGGTCGGCAGCAGCAGCGCCGCACGCAGGCCCCGCTCGCCGACGGTCAGCATCGCCACCTTGGGGGCCGTGCCGGGGTCCACAGTGTACGAAGCAATTCCGGCGACCGGTTTTCCGTCCCGCAGTACCGACACCTTGGGCCCACTGCGGGACATGCTCCAGGACGACAGCACCGTCAGCGCGGCGTTCCCACCGCCGATGTGCACTCCGTCCTCAGTGGATAGACGTTGCACCTTTCCACCGTCAGTGCGATAAACGTGGATCTGGGTGGGATCGTCCTCCGACGCACTGAACAGGACCTCCTCGCCCACATCGAGGACCGAGCGAAGCTGCATGCCGGGTTCGGTGACCGGCTCGCCGTCGATCAGCAGCCGGTAGTTCCCGTCCGCCGCGCTCACCCGAACCAGCCTGCCGTCACTGGTCCAGGCGGGCACGCCCTGCACGATCTCCACCCAGTGCGGGTCCGTCTCGGTGTGCAGCAGCTTCGTCGAACCGTCGGCGGGGTTCACCTCGTGCACCTCGAGGCGGCGCTGATCGCGCGGCTGCACGGCCAGCAGCGGTGCCCCACCCGCACTCCAGTGCACCGCCGCCAGGTACTCCCAGTCCCCGCGCTGGACGTCCACACGCGTTCCGTCGAGCCCCAGGAACGCCAGCGACACATCGACATTGACCGTTCCGGCTGCCGGATACGACACCGTGTTCGGGGGCAGGCCGGGATTCGCCGGATCGGCGATCGTCCAGCGCGGCACCGCCGCACGGTCGGTGCGCTCGACCAGGAGACTCTGCCCGTCCGGCGCCCACCAGTAACCACGGGCGCGCCCCATCTCCTCGGCCGCGATGAACTCCGCCAGCCCCCAGGCGATGTCCTCTCCCGGTTCGTCGACGAGCATCCGGTCGGTGCCCGCGGCCAGGTCGAGCACGCGAAGCCTGCGGTCCCGGACATAGGCCACGTGCGTCCCCGCCGCGTTGGGCCGCGGGTCCACCACGGAGTCGTCGACGCGCAGCGTGACGTCACCGGAACGCAGGTCCGCCGTGTAGAGCTTGCCGGACAGGGAGAACGCCGCCATCGTGAGCCCGGAATCGGTCGCGTAGCCGACCACGCCGCCGGAGGCGTTGCGCGTGCGCTCGCGCCTGGCCCGCTCCTCCGGCGGCAACTCCTCCTCCCCCGGCAACAGCGCGACAGCGTCCACGATCTTGGACTCCACGCCGGACGCCAGATCCTGGGACCACAGGCTGTGCCTGCGGTCCACACCTGATTCCGCCCGCAGGAACAGCACCCGGTCGCCGTCCGGGGACACCCGGAACTCCTTCGGCGCACCAAGGGTGAAGCGCTGCGTACGAGCCTGCTTACGAAGGAAGGAGAGGTCGTCGGTCACGGGTTGACACTCTGTCAGAAGGACGCCCGGGTGTGCCAACACTCGAAGTGGGGCACGTCACCCGCTCGTGCCCCACCGGCTCACTTCACCGCGAGTTCAGCGAACCTGTCCAGGCAGCGAGGCCAGCCTCCGTCGACCCCCTGGCGCAGGTTGGTGCCTGTCTGCTGCGTCATTCGTCGTCATCGCCATCCTGTTCCGCCGCCGCGAACGCGGTCAGCGCCTCGGTCCACATCTCGTCGCGATATGCCCGCAGCCCGGCGACTCCTTCGAGTCGCAGGCGGTACATCCGCCGCGTTCCGCGCACGTGATCGGTTACGAGACCGCAGTCCTTGAGCACCTTGAGGTGCTGGGACACCGCGGGGCGGCTGACAACTCCGAAAGTCAATGGGTACGCAACGATTCGCCGGACACCGGCGAGAACTACGCAACGAACACAGGCAACAAGCAACGTGTCGCGGATGAACCACACGTGGACTGCCCTTAGCCTGAACGCATGACGACGTTCGCCGACAGCACCACCCGTACCGCTTCCGACTTCATCGCCCTCGACGAGCAGTGGAGCACGCACAACTACCACCCACTGCCCGTGGTCATCGCCGAAGCGGAGGGCGCGTGGGTCACCGACGTCCACGGCGAGCGCTACCTCGACTTCCTGTCCGGCTACTCCGCGCTGAACTTCGGTCACCGCCACCCCGCGCTGGTCGAGGCCGCGGTCGCCCAGCTCGGCCGGGTCACCCTGACTTCGCGCGCCTTCCATCACGACCAGCTCGGACTGTTCTGCCGCGAGCTGGCGCAGCTGACCGGCACCGAACTCGTGCTGCCGATGAACTCCGGCGCCGAGGCCGTCGAATCCGCCATCAAGGTGGCCCGCAAGTGGGCGTACCAGGTGAAGGGTGTCCCGCAGGGCGAGGCCGAGATCGTGGTGGCCGGGTCCAACTTCCACGGCCGCACCACCACGATCGTGTCCTTCTCCACCGACGACACCGCTCGCGCGGACTTCGGTCCGTTCACCCCCGGATTCAAGGTCGTCAAATATGGCGACGCCGACGCCCTCACCTCGGCGATCACCGAGCGAACCGCCGCCGTACTGCTCGAGCCGATCCAGGGTGAGGCAGGCGTCGTCGTGCCACCGGACGGCTACCTCGCCGAGGCACGCAGGCTCTGCGACGAGGCAGGCGCCCTGCTGATCGCCGACGAGATCCAGTCCGGCCTGGCCCGCACGGGCACGGTGTTCGCGCTCGACCACGAACGGATCCGCGCGGACCTCTACACCCTCGGCAAGGCTCTTGGTGGCGGCATCATGCCGCTGTCAGCCGTCGCCGGACGCCGCGACGTGCTCGGCGTGCTGCGTCCGGGGGAGCACGGCTCGACCTTCGGCGGAAACCCGCTCGCGTGCGCGGTCGGCCGCGCCGTGATCGCGCTACTGGAGACCGGCGAATTCCAGCAGCGTTCGGCCGCGCTCGGCGCGCACCTGCACAACCGGCTCGGCGAGCTCGTCGGCAACGGTCTCGCCGAGGTGCGTGGCCGCGGCCTGTGGGCAGGCATCGACATCGCTCCCGGTGGGCCCACCGGGAGGGAGGCGTCGCAGGCGCTGGCCGCCAAGGGTGTGCTCTGCAAGGAGACCCACGACAACACGCTGCGCCTCGCACCGCCGCTGGTCATCTCCGAGGAGGAGCTCGACAGCGGCCTCGACGCCATCGCCGAGGTGATCCGCTAGGCACGCCACTTTCCCGGGAAAGTGCGGTACTTGCGCGCGCCAGGTATCGCACTTTCCCGGGAAAGTGCGATCTTCAGGTCTGCACTTTTCCGGGAAAGTGCGGTTGGGGTGGATCGACGATGGACTGTCCGACTGAACAACATGATCCTCGTCTGCGCTCGCCACCACCGGGACCTGCGCAACACCGCACACCGCCCACCCAGCCGACGCGGTCCGGACATACCGCGTCAACGCCAAGCGCGCCGAACACCCACACCATCCCGATAGGGGGACCGACGGTCCGTGCTCAGCCGGGTCGCTGACCCCATGCGGCGACGGTCAGCCAGCAGTAGTCGAGGAACTCCGGCGCGTCGTACAGCGCATAGGCTTCATCCAGTTCGGGCTGGGTGATCAGGCCCGTGTTCACCGCATGCGTCTCGACCAGTTTGATCGTGGCCTTCAACCAGCCCGCGAGCGGCGAGCCGCCCCTGGCCGGCAGCATTTGGCCCTCGGTACCGCACCCACGCAGGCCGGCCCGTTCCAGTGGCAGCGGCAGTGTGCGCGCCCACGTGGTGTGCGTGCCGACCTGTTCGGTCATCACCCGGCTCAGCGTCTCCATCGACCTGCGGGTCGCGGGGGTGGAGGACAACTCGGGCAGCGTGCTCGCCGACTCGATGAGCAACCACCCGCCGGGACGCAGCCAGGACGCCAACCTGGCCAGCACCGCCTCGCGGTCCCGGAGATGGTCGAGCACGAACCTGGCGTGCACGAGGTCGAACTCCCCAGGCTGCTCGTCCGTCGTGACGTCGTGGTGACGCACCTCGATGCCCAGCTCGGTCAGCGGGCCGAGGAACGCGGTGCTGACGTCGGTGGCCAGCACGTTCGACGGCCCAGCCAGTTCGGCCAGCTTGCGCGCCACCGACCCGGCACCCGCGCCGATCTCGAGGCACCGCCAGCCATCACGAACGCCGAGCCGGTCGAGGTTTCGGACGGTGAACGGGTCGAAGATCCGCTCGAGCAGCGTCAGCCGCTCGTACTCCTCCAATGCCTCGGTGTCGACGAACTCGGCCCAGCCAACGGCTTGCGACATCAGGGTTCCTGTCCATCCAGGTGTGCGGGTGATCTCGGGCGGGGAGGAAGTATGGAAAGCACCAGCATGGCACGGTACGTCCGTACGTAGGGTGGCAGTGAAGACCAGATCATGAAAAGAGGCGAGATGACGACGAACGATGTGGTCGATCTACGTAGTGCCGTGTCCCCCGAGGACGTGTACGCACGCGGGAAAGCGCTGCGCGAAGCCACACCGCCCACCGCGCACGACCACCCTGCCGCCGGCCCGCGGCGGCCGGGCGTCGTGGACTTCGTCGAGGCGAGCAACGAGGGCAGGCTCGCCGAGTTGCTGCCCCTGCGCATCGCGAAGATGACCGCGTCGCCGTTCGCGTTCTTCCGTGGCGCGGCCGGGCTCATGGCCGCCGACCTCGCCGGCACCCCCGCCAGCGGACTCACCGCACAGCTATGCGGGGACGCCCACGCCGCGAACTTCGGGCTGTACGGCACGCCCGAGGGCGAGATCGTCATGGACATCAACGATTTCGACGAAACCCTCCCGGGGCCGTGGGAATGGGACCTCAAACGCCTCTGCGCGAGCCTGGTGCTGGCGGGACGCGAAGGCGGCGTCGGTGAGAAGGACTGCCTCGACGCCGCCGAGGACGCGGTGAAGTCCTACCGCCGGATCGTCCGGGAGCTGGCCGAGATGCCGTTCATGCGGTCGTGGAACGCGCTGCCGAACGCCTCCGCGCTGAACCGGGCCAAGGCGGACGAGCTGATCGACGACTTCGAGAAGGCGGCGGCCAAGGCGCGCAAGAACACCAGCGCGAAGATCGCCAGGAAGCGCGCACAGGAGTACGACGACGAGGCGACCGGGCTGCGCAGGCTCAAGTTCATCGAGGACCCACCGATACGTACCCATGTGGACGAGTCGACAGCGCAACACATCATCGACGGCCTGGAGTCCTACGTAGACACCCTGCGGGAGTCACGACGGAACCTGATCACCCGTTACTCGGTGTCCGATGTGGCCTTCCGTGTCGTGGGCACGGGCAGTGTCGGGCGCCGCAGCTACATCGCGCTGCTGCACGGAAACGGCGACGAAGTCCTTGTGCTGCAACTGAAAGAGGCATGCCAATCGGCGCTGGAACCGTTCCTCGACATCGGGTCCACCGAGCACGAGGGCAGGCGCATCGTGCACGGCGCCCGGCTGGTGCAGGCCGAGACGGACATCCTGCTCGGCTGGACCACCATCGAGGGCAGGCCGTTCATCGTCCGGCAGTTCCGGAACCTGAAGGGCGACATCGACCCCACCAGCCTGGACAGTGACCACCTCGACGACTACGGCAGGCTCGCGGGTGCGCTGCTGGCACGGGCGCACGCCCGCTCGATCGACCCGAGGCTGCTCGCGGGCTACCTCGCCGAGGACACCGACCTGGACGAGGCGATCGGCCGGTACGCGGTGCGCTACGCCGACCAGACCGAGGCCGACCACGCCGAACTGCTCACGGCGGTGAAGAACGGCCGGTTCCCCATCGAGGAACTCTGAGCCCTCACGCCACGGTCCGGGCCAGCCGGAAGCCGAGGTCGTCGATGGCGAACGTGGGGTGGCTGCGGCGGCGCACCGACGCCCCGCATCCCCGCGCCGACTCGGCCCAGCCCCCGCCACGGAAGATGCGGTACTCGCCGTAGACCTCCTCGTCGTAGAGGTCCCAGCACCACTCCCAGACGTTGCCGAGCATGTCGTGCAGCCCCCACGGGTTGGGCGCCTTGCCGCCGACGTCGTGCACCCGGCCCCCGGAGTTGTCCGCGTACCAGGCGATGTCGTCGATCTCGCCGTACCGATACCCGCTGGTGCCCGCCTTGCAGGCGTACTGCCACTCCGCCTCGGTCGGCAGGCGATACCCCTCGGCCGACCAGTCACAGGTCACCTCCCCACTCGCGTCCCGGAGGTAGGCCTGCCGCAGGCCCGATCGCGCCGAGAACTGGTTGCACAGCTCGATCGCGTCGAACCAGCTGACGTTCGTCAGCGGCAGGGAGTCGTCCGCGTTCGTGACGGGGTACCGGCCGAGCAGGAAGGGATCGATCTCCACCTGCCAGCGCGTGCCGCGCCGGTCGTCGCGAAGATCCACGGTCCCGCTGGGAATGCGGACCATCGGCGGGCCCGGCGAACTATCGGACACGCGTACCGGCAAGGAACGCGCGCCACGTCCGAGCAGTCACCCGCAACGCGCCCGCCTCCGGCGACTTGGAATCCCGCAGACCCACCAAGTCACGCCGGAAGTCGACCTCGACACAGTCGCCGTCGCCGTCGGCATCGCTGTAGCTGCTCTTACGCCAGTCCGGGCCGGAACGGTGCTGCTGGGTCATCGCGGTCGGTCTCCACTCGGTCGTACTCACTTGCCAGGCTGGCAAGCCACTCCCGAGATTGTCCCCCATTCAGGGCGTGCACGGCGAGTTCGTTGAGCACCTCGGCGTACCGGCGGATCTTTTCGGCCTCCTCCAGGAACAGGCTGGCCGTCAACGTCTTCGCGTACGCGACGGGACGGTGTTCGCTGAACCGCATCAGCCGGAATGAGCCACCGAACACGCCGACCGGCATCGTGGCCGACTCGATCACCCTGACCTCACAGCGCGGCCACGAACTGGCCAGCGCGAGGTGCAGCAGCTGCTCGTTCATCAGCCGGGCACTGCCGACCATGGAACGCAACGCGCATTCGTGCACGAAGAACCCCAGCCGTGGCGGGCGCTGCCGGTGCAGTATCCGCTGGCGGGCGAGCCGGGCGCGCACCCGTATCTCGAACTCGTCGCCGGTCGGATGCTTGCCCCAGCGCAGCAGTTCCCGCACGTATGCCTCGGTCTGCAGCAGTCCCGGGACCACAAGCGGTTCGTACGAGGCGATCACGTCCGCCGTCGTCTCCAGCTCGATCAGCGAATACAGCTCGTCCGGCAGCTTCTCGCCGTGGTCCTGCAGCCGGTACTCCGCATCGGACTGCCGCGCCAACCGCAGCAGCCGGTCCCGCTCGCGCCTCGGCGCATCACATCGCGCCAGGTAGACCGCTACATCGATGTCGGGCGAGCTCCGGGACCCGCCCTCCATCCTGCACACCTTGCTGGGCGACCAGCCCAGCGAAAGCGCCAGGCGCTGGGCCGTCAGCCCCGACTTCTCCCGCCACCGCTTCAGTTCACTTCCCAGTTCCCGCGCCCGTACCGAGGACCCCTGCGTGTTCATGCGAGCACGCTAGAGCGAACCGCTCACGGATTTCCCGCGTGGCGCGGGAAAATCATCACAACGGAGGCGAGGTTGCCAACCCCGCAACATCGGCCACCTCGTCGGCGCACCCCCAGGAGAGGGTCACGCCCGCACCGCCGTGGCCGTAGCAGTGGATGACGTCGTCCACGCGGTCCAGCCGGACCTCGGGGCGGGCGGGGCGCAGGCCGACCTTCGTGCGCAGCACGGATGCGTCGGCGAGCTCCGGCACCAGGGCCCGGCAGCGGCGCAGGATGCTCTCGGTGACCGCCTGGTCGGGCTCGGTCTCCTCCATGCCCGGTTCCTCCGTGCCACCGCAGACCGCGTACGTGACTTGCTGTCAAGCGGCACCTAGATGATACTTCCCGGCATGACCCATTACGTCGCGCTGTACTGCCGGATTAGCCAGGACAAGCGAGGGCGCCGTGAGGGCGTCGAGGCGCAGGAGAAGTGGGGCCGAGAGTACGCCGCGGCAACCTGGCCAGACATGCCGATCGAGGTGTTTACCGACAACGACATCACCGCTGCTGACCCAGGGGTCGAGCGCCCCGAGTTCAACCGGCTGCGTGAGTGGATCAACGATGGCCGGATCGCGCATATCTGGAGCGTGGAGCAGTACCGGTTCGTACGGCAGGAGGTCGAGTGGTTCAAGGTCGCCGCTGAGCTGGACAGCGCCGGGATCACCGAACTGCACACGAACAGGGACGGGACCGTGCGCGTGCAAGACGAGATCGCCGGGATTAAGGCGGTGCTCGGCGCCGGGGAGGTTCGCAGGCTGAAGCGCAGGCTCAACGACCGGTTGACCGAGATCGCCGCATCGGGAGCGCCGCCGGGTGGGGGTCGCCGCTTCGGCTACCGTCCAGCGGTGCGCGACGACGGCGCCAGGACGCTGGAGATCGTGCCGGAAGAGGCCGAGATCATCCGCGACACGGTGGATAGGATCCTCTCCGGCTGGGGGCTCAACAGCATCGTCAAGGATCTAAAGGACCGCGGAGTACGGGGTCCGCGGGGCGGCGCCATCAGCCCGGGCGCTATCAAGTCATGGATCAACTCGCCCACGATCGCCGGGCACCGCGTCCACCAGGGCCGGATCGTGGCCCGCGGCACTTGGGAACCGATCGTCACCGAGGACATCTGGCAGGCCGTCAAGGCTCGGCTTGCGCAGCCACGCCGGGTCAAACTTGCTGACGGTGGCACCATCGACGTGAACGAGAAGTACTTCGGCACCTCGACCGGCCGCAAATACCTGCTGACTGGCGGGCTCACCGCCTGCGGGGCGTGCGGAGCTCCCCTATACGGCACCACTCGAAAGTACGGCGGTACCAAGCTCCCGTACTTGCTGTGCCGGCCGGAATCCCGCGGCGGCAGCGGCTGCGTGGGTATCAAGATGGACGCCGTGGAGAAGCACGTGGTCGACACCCTGTTCGCCGAGCTCGACCGGCCCGAGTTCCTCGACGCTATCGGCGCCGACGACCACGGCCAGTTGCGCGACAAGATCACAGCGGATCTGACCGCGCTCGACGGGCGCCGTAACAAGCTGGCCACAGAGTGGGGTGCTGGCGATCTCATGGACTCGGAGTGGGCGTCGGCGCGTCGGTCCATGGCCGAGACCGAGCAGCGGCTACGTAGTGAACTGGCCGCCATCCCACCACCAATGGCCGGGATCGACATCAACACTGCCCGGCAGGCATGGCCCGACATGCTGCTCGATGAGCAGCGTGAGTTCCTACTCCTGTTCATCGAGCGCGTCACGGTCAACCGGGGCGCTCGCGGACGCTGGACACCGATCGGCGAGCGTGTCGAGATCGATTGGCGCCGCCTGCGCTAGAACAAATCACAATCGTGTAGTCTGGCACTCGTCAACTCAATGCTGCTGCATTGGTGATCCCCGTAAGCGGTAGTCACGCGGGTAACCGACACCGTGCATCGGCCAGAGATGGAGTAGCCGGGCCACCGCGGCGCGGAGTACCCCTCGGCGGGATGCCGACGGCAAACGCGCGCACCACTTCTCCTGGAATTCATTCCAGGAGACAGGTGTGTCCGCATTCCCCCCGATTGATCGCGCCGCTAAGGCCCGCGCTGAACATCAGCGCCGTGCAGCCCTTCGCGCGATAGATGACCCCGCCCAACTCGCCCGCGCTGCTCGTATCGTCCGAGCTGCTCTGGCACGTCAGCGTCTTACGTTGGCCGACCTCACCTCCGACTTTCGGGAGGTGGCGTAGCGTATGCGGGCAGAAGAAAACCGCCTGGGCGGGGCAGTCGCCCAGGCGGCTCTCGAAACACCCAGCGTCCACCATGAAGCCGGATACCTCGAGTTTAGTCGAGAGACCGTTGGCCGTGTCGGACCTCCCTGCGGATGTCCCCTCGACCATCACGAGTGCGGCGTAGACCTGCCGTTGCCGCCGACGCTGCCGAATCTGTTGGCATCCCGGTCGACCTGGTACCACCTGCGGGCTGCTGGTCTGCTCGACGCCGAGGGCCACCTCGAGCGGTTCCTGGGATCGCAGGGGGTGGCATGACCTGCCCCACCGGGAGGCACGTGTTCCTTCCCGACGACCCACCCGCACTCGTTTCCACACAGCGCGCCGAGTGTGGAAACGAGTGCGAGGACCTGACCAGCGGAAACACTCCCGTTTCCACAGATTCCACGGTTTCCACAGATCTCGACCTGCTGGCGGGGATCCGCAACGGCGAGTGGCTCGACCGTCAGGTGTTCCCGCCGCTCAACTACGCGGTGCCCGGACTCATCCCCGAGGGCGCGATGGTCCTGATCGGCCCCCCGAAGGTCGGGAAGAGCTACTTCCTCGGCGGGATCCTGCTGGCCGTCGCCGAAGGCGGGTACGCGCTGGGGAAGATCCCCACCGGACCGAGGAAACCGGTGCTGTACCTGGCCCTTGAGGACGGGGATCGGCGGATGCAGAAGCGGTGCCGGGAGCTGCTCGACGACGGACCGATCCCCGGACGGTTCAACTACGTCACCAAGGTGCAGCCGCGGCAGGTCATCGCGACGATCCAGGCGTTCCTGCAGCGGCACCCGGACACCGTGCTGGTCGTGCTCGACACCCTCGGCAAGGTCATGCCCGAGGCGCGCCCGGGGGAGTCCGCGTATCAGCGGGACTACCGCATTGCCGGTGCCCTGAAAGCCATCGCCGACGATCACCCTGGGCTGGCGCTGGTCGTGGTCCACCACGACCGCAAGGCGGCCACCGAGGACTTCGTGGAGTCGGTGTCTGGCACCAACGGTCTGGCCGGGGCGATGGACACGATCTGTGTTCTGGTCCGAAAGCGACAGTCCACTGAGGGCGTGCTGAAGGTGACCGGCCGGGACGTGCCCGAGGCCGAGTACGCGCTGAGCGTGGCCGACGGCAGGTGGACGCTCGACGGGGGAGACCTGGCCGAGGCAGCCGTCACTGCGAGGGACCGCGAGGAGTCCGCCGGACTCGGGGACCGCTCCACTCAGATCGTTCGCATCGTCGGGCAGCACCCGGACGGGATCGGCCCGACTCGTCTCGCGGTCGAGCTCGGTATCGAGCCCAAGCACGCGGGGGAGTACCTGCGGCGCCTCGAGCAGTCCGGCCGCATCACCAAGGGCGGGCGTGGGATCTACCGACCTGCTCACAGATCTGTGGAAACCGTGGAAACCGTGGAAACGCCTGGTGGAGAGCTTCTGCAGTTTCCACACGGCCCCGCAAGTGTGGAAAACGACTATCAACCGGAGGACGTGTCATGACGGAACCGATGTTCATCCCGGTCGGCGACCTGCTACCCGAGATCGCCCGCACCGAGCCCTGTTCGAAATGCACCGGGGGGCTCGGAGTGACCGCCACCCCTCCAGAGGAGTGGAACGTCGTTGTGGGTCACTCCTCCACCTGTCCGACGCTGCCTGAACTCACGAGGGCACGGATGCGGCGTATCGAGACGGGAGCGGCGTGATGGCTGCACAAGATCTCGTCTTCACGATCCTCGGCATCGACAAGGCCAGCGACAAGTTCGATCGGGTTGGGGATGCGATCGACCGCATGACCAGCCGGGGCGTCAAGGCCCTAGGCGGCTTCACCGTGGCGTCCGCCGCTTCCGCGGCGGCGGTTGGTGCGGCGGTCGGTGCACTGCCCCTGGCGTTCGTGGGTTTGGGTGCGGTGGCGCTCAAAGAGAACACCAAGATCAAGCAGTCGTTCGAGGACCTGTCCGGCGCAGTCAAGACTGGTATCGCGCAGGACGCCGCACCACTCGCCGACGAGTTCGTCGGTGCGGCGCAGGATATCGGCGCGGCCTACCAACGGCTCCGGCCGGAGCTGTCGCGGGCGTTCGCGGCGAGCGCACCGCACGTCGAGACCCTCACTGCCGGCGTGATCGGGTTCGCAGAGAACGCCATGCCCGGCATGGTGCGCTCTGTCGAGCGCGCCGGGCCGGTGATGGATGGGTTCGAGTCGCTCCTGAAGGACGCCGGCACCGGGCTAGGGGAGTTCTTCGACATCGTGTCGCAGCGCTCGGACGAGGCAGGGCAGGGGATCGAGCACTTCGGGGATCTCGTCCGTGGCGTACTTCCCGAAGTCGGCGGGATCCTCGGCGACCTCACCGGACTATGGGCCGAACACGGCGACGAAGTAGCCGACGTCGTCACCCGGCTGATCGGTGTCATCGGCGACCTGTCGGGCAATGCGCTACCCCTGGTGTCCTCCAGCCTCGGGCACGCGCTGGGCATGCTGGACGCCGTTCTGAGCATCATCGAGCCCATGACCGGGATCCTCGGCCCGGCGATCGGCGCGTGGGTGTCCCTGGCTGTGGCCATGAAGGGCCTTGCCGCCGTGCAAAGTGTGATCGGCGGCGTGACCTCGTCGGTAGTCGCGTTCGGTTCCGCCACCAGGGACGCTGAGAAGCGGGGCCGCGCGCTGAAGCTGGCCGGTGTCGGAATCGCTCTCGGGATGGGCATGGCGCTGTCGAAGGTGTCCGCGCTGAACCCGGAGGTCGAGGCACTTGACGAGGGTCTGAAGGACTGGGTCAAGACGGGCAAGGCCAGCGGTGAGGCGGCGCGGGTCCTGGGCGCCGACATGGAACACCTCGGTCTCGGCATCGACCAGGTCAACGCCGGGGGGATCGAGAAGTTCATCGGGAACCTCGTGGAGGGCATCCCCGTTCTGGGCAACTTCCTGCAGGGGCTGGACTCCAGTTTCGCCCGCGGTACCGAGCGGATCGACGCACTCGATCAGTCTCTGGCCAACATGGCGGCATCGGGCAACCTCGAAGGCGCTGCGGAGATCGTCAACCGCATCGCCAAGGAGACCGGCAAATCACTCGACGAAGTCATGGCGTCCTTGCCGGGCTACCGGGCCGAGCTCGAGCAGGCCGCCGCTGCGACGGCGAAACTCGGCACCGCGTCGTTCCAGTCGAAGCCGGGCGTCGACGCACTCGAGGAGTCCCTGGGAGTTCTGGCCGATCAGACCGCGGACACCTCTGACAAGGCCGACGCGCTCAACGATGCGTGGCGCCGACTGTTCGGTGTCGCGCTCACGATGGAGGAAGCGCAGGCCGCGTTCGAGGGTGGCCTCGACGAGATCGGCGAGTCCATCAAGGGCGTGAAGGAAGAGTCCGAGAACTGGCGCGGGGAGCTACTCAACGCCGCAGGCCACGCGAACATCACCACCGAGGCTGGGCGGGCACTGTCGGAGCAGTTGATCCAGCAGGGCGAGGATTACAAGACGCTGGCGCAGACCGCATTCGACACCGCCAGGTCACAGGGGAAGTCGCAGGAGGAAGCGACCGCGGCCGCCGTAGCCGCCACGACCGAGCGGCGGGACCAGTTCATCCGAGAGATGCGCCAGATGGGATTCAACGCCGACCAGGCGCGGACACTCGCGAACCGGTATCTCGGCATCCCTAATGACGTAACCACGGCGATCACGAACCCTGGGATGTTGACGGCGATCGCGGCAGCACGCGACTTGATCAACGCCTACGACCGGATTCCCCGCCACATCCGCACCGTGGTTGAGACCGTCATGCCCGGACCGTTCGGGCTGGCGATGTTCGGCCAGAGGGCACTGGCCGGCGGCTTCGCCACGGGTGGCGAGATCCGCGGCCCCGGTTCGGGCACATCGGATTCCGTCCTTGCCCGCGTGTCCAACGGCGAGCACGTTCTCACCGCCCGAGAAGTGCAGGCCGCTGGCGGGCATGGAGCGGTCGAGCGGTGGCGCAATTCCCTCACCTCTGGCCGACAGGCAGCCGTAGGCGATGCGCTCGGCGGCGTGATCGGTGGCGACGGCGAGGCCGCCAACTGGTGGCCCTCACGACTCCATCACCGGCCCACTGCCAGCGCCAGTGCGCGGGCCGCTGCCGTCGCATTCCAGCGCAGCAACATCCGCTTCCCGCAGCCAGCGTCGAAGGTGGAGGTCACGATCAACACCACCGGCGCGGACGAGGAGTTCGCGCGTGCCTTGCGCAAGATGATCCGAGTGCGCGGCGGCAACGTCCAAACGGTGCTCGGGAGGCGACCATGAGCACCCAGGCCGCCGAAGTCTCCACGGCAATCGCCATGATGCGCGCAGGGCTCCATGGCGACACGGTCGCGCAACAGGCACTCCTCGCCACCACCGACCTCGAATCTCTCGTGATCGAACTCGCTGCCGTCGCCAACAGCTTCGGCGTCCACCTCGCCGAGATCTGCGGAATCGACCTCGACGACGACCTCCTCGCCGAGTTCCAGACCTGGATGCGACAGAACCCGGAGGACATCGAACGATGAAGCGCGCGTCGCGTTCGCGATTTTCGCCAGACGGGATATAATTTCCGCATGGCGAAAGTAGAAGCAGATGGGCAGCCGAAGTGCATGAACTGCGACGTGCCCGTCAACGTCAACAGCGACGGCGCGTACCGGTACGCAATCCGACGCGGCCGGGTCATCTCGTGGTGCTGCGGAGAGCAGTGCGCGATCGTGCTGCGCGTCAAGCGGCTCCAGCAGCGCCACTGCCCCGTATGCCGTCAGGTCATCGAACGTACCGACCCCACCGGTCGGCCCCCCTCGTTCTGTGGCGACAAGTGCCGACGTCAACGTGAGCGCGACCTTGACCGCGCCGTTAGGGCGCTGGCCCGCGGCACCGTCCCCGACCGCCCCGTGGGCTTCGGTGGAGCTACCGAGTGGCTCGACCGCATCGACACCGAACTCGCCGACGCCGAGCAGTTGTTGGCGCACTGGACGGGAGACGGCCCCACAACACCCACAGGCACAGTCAGCCCCGATGCCCGCGCCGGACTCGTCCAGCGCGTCAACGTGCTCCACCGACTCCGCGGTATGGCCAACCAGGCCGTGGGCGAGGAAAACCGGCAGGCGCTCATCGAACGCCGTCAGGAACAAGCACGCCAGATCGCCGAGGACGAACACGCTCGCGATAACGCATGGCGTGACGAGCTGCTCAACAGCAAGGAGACCCTGTCATGAGCATCCGCATCAACCGCGGCAGCGGCGAGCAGGAGCCGCTACAAGCCGGTGAACGCGCCTGCACCGTCCACATGGGAGACGGCAGCATCTGGCGAATTGCCGGTGACATCCCCCATCACATCGACCGGCAAGTCGAACTGGTGGAGCGGCACCTGCACCGAGGCCGCGTTGAGCACGAGCTGCTCGCCGTCATACGGCAGGTCGTTGCCGACGCCGAGCGGTCCGAGTACAGGGCGGCCCCCACTGCCTCCCCGGCGCGCAGTGACCTCCCCGTCTCCTGGTACGGGCAGGTCGCATACACAGCAGGCACCGGAGGCCTGTTCTTCTAAGACCGGTGGCGCTTCATCCGAACTGCGAACCCGGGCAGCGCCACCCAATCGGCCCCGGCGCGTCCCCCTTCCAGCGCGCCGGGGGCCGTCTCCCGTCGAGATAGATGCAGCCCGAATCCATCTTTGAACTTGGCGCCAGAATCCCCAGACCCGTACACACAGCGGGAAGCCTTCGGAATGGGTCACGAACGTGCTGGTCATCAGCGCGTGGTGGGTGCCCCCCGCCTGCCCCCAGGTCCCACCCCTGCACCAGGTGCTCGCCTGGTGCAGGTCACCTCGATGACCAACGCGAGTCCATCGAGGCGATGGAACTTAGCCGTTGGTGTCTGGCCTACAACTGGCTCGGGTGCCTGGGGGTCCAGTGGCGGGGGCAGGGAGGGGGCAGGGGTAGCACGGGCTGACCAGCAACGACGTGACCCCGCCCAGAGCCTCCTTTTCTCTCCCCGAGAAAAGTTCTTATTCGCGGGAATTTAGTCGTGGGGGACTAAGTCGAGGGGTGCAGCATGCGGCAGACAGGGCACGTCGGTGGGTCGACCATCCGCAGGTCGTAGCGGCTCTGCTCGGCCAGCGATCCACAGCCGGTGAGCACCCATCCGACTCCGTCGACCACGCGGTGTTCGCGGATGATGTGGCGCCGCTGGCTGGCCGTCTCCCACCGTGGTTTCGTCCGGGGGCTCATGGTCGGCGCGCCCGCTTCGTCTTCTCGTGCAGGGCGACGAACGTGTTCACTCCGAGCTGCTTGCCGTTCTCGTCGTCGACGATGACCGGCGGGGTGGAGCCGATTGCGATCGCGAAGCGTGGGCCGCCGTCGTGCATGACGACACCGGTCTTGACCTGCACCCGTTTACCGGCTGCGGTATGTCCGCTGACCTGCGTGAATGTGACCCACTCCGGTCCCTCAGCCATGCCGCCCACCTCTCGTAGAACGTGGCAATCGTGGCATTCGTTGCATAACGACGCAAGGTGATGTGTTCGTAGGTGTTCGTGGGGAACGTGACATAGCAGGTGAATTAGTCACGAGTGCGTGTGATCGTTGCGGGCGTGTCCGCGAAACTGATCCCGACCGGCGAGGCTGCGAAGGCCATCGGCGTTGATCGCGGCACGCTCGTGCGCTGGCACCGAGACGGGCTGGTCACGCCAGCGTTGGTGACGCCTGGTGGTCACGCACGCTGGGACCTGGACGACCTGCTGAAGCAGCTCCGGGAGATGCGGAAGTAGTTTCTCGTCCGATCGGACTGAAAACTCAGCCCTGCGCCCCCAGGTGTACGCGGTGCAGGTGGTTGAAGTACAAATCCTTACCTGAACCACCAGGCAGTGCCCGGTACGTCGGAGTGACGTACCGGGCACTATCTGTCAGGTGTCCTGCTCGCCCCGGATCTTCTGGGCCTCGGACAACAGTTCGCCGAGGTCGACGCCGAGTGCTTCCGTGGCGACGAGCGCCGAGAAGTAGCGGCGAGACAGGTTGTTGCGCCGCCTCACTGCCTCGTGCACACAGCTGAGGACCTCGTCTTCCATCCGGGACATGCGCTTGTGGAGGGTGATGGTGGAGACGAGAACGGCGGCGACCAGCAGGCCGATGAGGACGTAGAGGGCGATCATCGGGCCGCCTCCTCGTTCTCGATGGCGGCGATCATGGCCTCGATCTGCTCGAGGCGGCGCCGGATCGCGTGCAGTTCGGCGGCCAACTCAGTCACGCTGGGTGTGGTCGTATCGTTACTCATGGGTCGGAACCTCGATTTCCGATCAAGGCCCTCGGTTGGTGTGCCAGCACCTCCGGGGGCCGCGTTATCTGCGTACCTCCCTAAGGCAACACTCCTATTCGCCGTGTGGGAGCACGTAGGTGAAGTCGTCCTCGTCCACGATCCACTCGCCGAGGCCGGGGTCGGCCACGTGCACCACCTGCCCCCGCGCGGGGACCACCGTCTCGTCGGGCACCAGTTCCCGCGCGCCGAGACCGGCGGCGTTGACCACCAGATCGACGCCATCGGTGTCCAGGCTCTCGACGTGGCCGTACTCCGTGCGCACCCCGGCCGCCTCTGCCCGCGCGGCCAGCCAGGGTAGGTACACGGCGGTGTCGATCAGCGGCGGGCTGAACTCCAGCGCGTCCACCCATGGCTCACCCACGTCGGTGCGCCGGATCATCCCGCCCACGGCGTCCGCCCAGTCCGGCACCGGGCGATGCTCGCGGCGCAGCAGCCTGCCGGGCACCGATCGCACGCCGGTTCCCGGCTCGGCGGCCAGCCGCCGGAACTCGGCGACGCTCACGGCGGTCCACCGGCCGGTCCGGTTCTCCGGTTCACAGTGGCGGGGGTAGACAAGCCCGCCCGCGACCATGGAGGTCGTGTCCTGTGGTGCGGCCGCGGTGCGCACGGTCACCCGCGCTCCCCGTTCGGCCAGTCGCAGGGCACAGCTCAGCCCGATGATGCCGCCGCCGATGACCGTGATCCGCATGAAGCTGGTGTCCTTCCGGTTGTCTAGTACTGCAACGGCAGTTAAGGAAGTGGGTAGCCGCGGCGTTTGTAGTGGCTGAGGCGGGCTTGGTGTTGTCGTCGGCGGCGGAAGCGTGACCAGGACCAGATGTGTTCGGCGGCGTCGGCGACACGCAGGACCAGCTTGGTGAGCAGGCGCCGGATCTCCGGTAGTGTAAAGCTGATCATGTCTGGTTCGGCGATACCGATTCCCCTTTTATGGCAAGGGATTTGGCGACGGCGAGCCAGGCGTGGGCGAGCATCGACAGGGTGATGTGGGCGTACCACGCCCGCCAGGACCGGACCTGGTAGTGATCCAGTCCGGCTTCGTTCTTGGCCTGCTGGAAACACTCTTCGATCCGCCAGCGC
>NZ_FOKG01000051.1 GCF_900111885.1 Amycolatopsis marina | reverse complement strand
GGTCACGCTTCCGCCGCCGACGACAACACCAAGCCCGCCTCAGCCACTACAAACGCCGCGGCTACCCACTTCCTTAACTGCCGTTGCAGTACTAGGACACGAAGAGTACGACGGAAGCGGACAGCCCATCGCCTACGACACCCAGGAACCGTTCGTCACGCTCGACCGCGCCCTCGCCACCGGCGACCTCACGGTGTGGTTCCTCGGCATCACCCTCGACGCACTCACCCTCTGCGGCGACATCCTCACCGTCGCCGTGTTCGAACCCGACCTCTACGACACACTCTTCGCCCACGCAGTCACATCAAACTCCGAAGGCGCAGTCCCCACCCGCGCACTACCGTTCGAAGGGCACACACTGCGCGAACTCCGAGAACACGGCCAACTCTCCCCCGGCGCAGCCGCCGCACTCCACCTCACCTGGAAACACCGAGCAGAAATACTGGCAACGAAGCCGCAAGGAAAATAGCGGACGAAACGCGAAACAGTCACATCGCTTGAAGGCCCGTGTCGAGTGCAGTGATCGGAACTAGGGGCGACGTCGGTTGTTAGGGCATGGGCTTTCGGGTCTTCGGTGTTCCTACCGCACGGAGTACCTCGGCTAGCCAGACCAAATGCCGAGTGGGAGTTTCGTCCGTTCCATCGAGCAGCGCTTCTAGGTGCGCCCATGATTCGGATACCTGGCCTACACCCAGTTCTGCGGGTTCGGCGTACACGTTGTACAAGGTGTCGTCGTCGATGGTCCAGAAGTAGTCACGTTCCAGTTCGACGACACCATTTTCGTTCTGCGCCAGGTGGTCCAGCAGCAGTGCGCAGGCTTGTCGCAGGCGTTCGACAGGGATTCGCACCGAGTCGCTCATCAGCCGCCTCCTTGAATGTCGTCGATCTGCCGCTGGAAGGTCTTTATTTCCGCTTCCAGATGTCGGATTCTACCATCGATGATGCGTTGTCTGATTTCCGGCGTCGGAGCGTTCTTCAGTATGCCTTTGTTGTCGAAGGCGTCCGGGTTGGCGCGGTATGCGGCGAGTTTGTCCTGGTGCTCACTGACTTGTTTCTCCAGGGAACGGACGGCGCGCTGTTCCGACACCGTCAGGCCACCAGCCCACGCACCCCGTTCTCCGACCTTCGCGGCATCCCCGGCCTCGTCCACAACATCCGCGGCGCGTTCCGCACCTTTGACCGCACCCCGCCCGGCGCGGATGGCGGCAGCCCCGGTACCGGCGGTGGCCGCAGCTGCGATGGCGTCAGGGATGAGATGGCCGATGGCGCGTCCGGGGCTTTGTTTCCAGGTGTCGTAGTCGATCAGGGCTTTGCCGAACTCGGCAGGGTTCTGAACGGCACCGACAAAGCCTTGCGCGAGCGTGCCCATGTCCTCGGCCCAACCTTGTGGATCGACGAGGAGACGGTTGGGGCTGTAGGTAACGACCATGTCGGCCAGGCCGGTGACACCTTCCCAGGCGCCGATACCGATCTCACCGGCGAACCCGGCCACCTCGGCAAGCCATCCCGGCTCGTCCGGCGCCACATCGCCCTGGACGCGGATCGCGGCAGCAGCCCGCTCACCGGACTCAGTGAGCTGGTTCCGCGCTCGGTTCAGGATGTCGCGGGCAGCAGTGCGGTGCGCTTCACCAGGATCGGTGAACGGCGCCACGGTGACACAGGTGGGATTGCCGGCTGCCGTATTGGCTTGATTCTGCGCGTTCGCCTGGGCGACCGCCACGTCGTGACTGGCCCGGGCTTCGCGGGTGGCTACCTCACCCTGCTGCCAGCGGTGAATAGCCTCACCGGCCTGGGCCTGCGCCCAGCGCAATGTGTCGGCATGCGTAGCCAACGCATCGGCGGCGGCCGTAAACGCGTCAGCGGCGGTACGCCAGCGGACAGGTTCGTAGGTGAACTTCTCCCGGAACGCCTCTCCCGCAGGACCTGTCCAGCCCCCGGAGTCGATCGCGGCCAGCCCCTCGGCCACGTCGTCCATGGTGCGGTGACGGTCGCGCAGCACGACCACGTTCTCCTCGATCGCCTCGGGCCGTCCGGGAACGAGCGCTCGAGGGTCAGTGGTCCGCCCTAGTTCGGCCACCCTTATGCCTCGCCCATCGCCCGCGCCGCCCCCTGAAGCGGGTCGCGCATCCCCTCGTCAGTGGCCTGGTAGGCGCTTGCCGCGCGGCCCAAGGCGTCGCGGATGCCTTCGGCATCGTCCAGCAACACCTCTACCCCGTACTGCCAGCGCCCACAAAAATCGGCGAACGCGCCGTGTACCGCGTCGCTGCCGTACTGCTCGGCGTCCCCACACACCCCGCGGATCTCACAGACCTCCCTGTCGTGAAGCGTCTTGCCGATCCCCGACGCGGCACCCCGCAGCGCATCCACATCGACATCAAAGCCGTCCCCACCCACGTCACCCCTCCCTCGCCTGCTGTCACGGCCACATCACGAGACGCAATCAGCGTAGCGACGTAGCGGCCGGTCCGACGGCCCTTAGTCCCAGCTTCGGGTATAGCCGACTGGAGAATCTCACTCGTCTGGAGTAGCGGCCAAAACCGGAATCACATGCTCATCCTGCGGGTCCAGCAGAACCCCCACACCCTCGGGCAACTGGGACAACAGATCAGCACCAGTCATCGCCTGCCAATCACACTCCCCCGCGAAGCAGCCCAGCCGCTCCAAAGTCGAGAACACACCAACCCACCGACCACCCGCAACCTCCGCGATCAAAACCCCGGGGCGCTCTGGCCGCTGGCAATACACCGCGGCCTCCCCGAACACTCGCCGGAACATCGCAGGATGACGCCGACCCGCACGCACCAACCGCGCCACCCGAACCACCTCAGGCTCACCCAGGCCGATGCCTCTTGCTTGTTCGTCCTCGCTGCGCATTTCAGTACAGTACGAGCCGTACGATCCTGTCCGACTCGGAGATACCTGCGCCGTCACCCCGCGCACGATCGCCGCACCAGCTGGTTGTGCCGCCGCTACGAACCCGGCTCGCGTTCGTAGCCCGAGCTTCGGTATCGCCACGCATAGGCCCCGCGAACCGCGCGGTCCAGGTGACGCGCCCACGTTCTGGCACGTGGTTACTCTCAGTAGGAACCGGGGACCGGCATCGAGATCCGCCGCCTGGGGGCACACCTGATTCACAACCTGGAACGCGACCTCCTTGCCGGCGACACCTTCCCAGGACAGCCCCTCAAACATCGCGGGACCGTTGGAAGTGACGGTCGCTGATGCCCGCCTGGCCGTGGTGAAATTGGTGACACCCCAGGCATGGCTCGAATGTGTCCGCCAGGCTCCCATGGCGCCGTTCGCAGTGGAGGTCTGGGTGACCAATCGTTCTAGCGGAAGGTCCCTCCTCGTGCACTATCGTGTGCGTAGGTGGGTACCGTGGGTACCACTCGGCGGCACGAGTAGAGCCAGGCGAGACGCTGCGGACCGCCGCCACCCCGAACTCCTGAAGAAACCAGCCTGTCCAGCGAGCTGCTGTCAGATCCGGCGGCTGTCCCGATGCTCTCCACTCGCGCCCGGCTGATCGCAGTCGCTTGGCCTGTACTACGTCGAGTGGTCACCACGCGCAGCTCGGTCGGAAACGAGGCCGGCCGCCAAGATGGTTCGACCTGAACAAGGAATGGCACAGCGCGCTTCCCCAGGAACGCGAGGGGATTCGCGCACACGTGCACCGCTTAGCGGCAGAACTTTAAGCCGTCGCTCGCCGACTTAGCTCCTGCCGCACGTGACTCGTGATTGCTTGGCGAATGAGTCAGGAAGCCCCGTATGATGGCGTTCCTCGCTCTTGGCCTGACAGGAGAAGTATGGGTGCTTTGGAGTTCATCGGGTCACTTGTTGGATCTCTGGCGTGGCCTACAGCGGTGATCGTCCTTGTGCTAGTACTGCAACGGCAGTTAAGGAAGTGGGTAGCCGCGGCGTTTGTAGTGGCTGAGGCGGGCTTGGTGTTGTCGTCGGCGGCGGAAGCGTGACCAGGACCAGATGTGTTCGGCGGCGTCGGCGACACGCAGGACCAGCTTGGTGAGCAGGCGCCGGATCTCCGGTAGTGTAAAGCTGATCATGTCTGGTTCGGCGATACCGATTCCCCTTTTATGGCAAGGGATTTGGCGACGGCGAGCCAGGCGTGGGCGAGCATCGACAGGGTGATGTGGGCGTACCACGCCCGCCAGGACCGGACCTGGTAGTGATCCAGTCCGGCTTCGTTCTTGGCCTGCTGGAAAC